>AP017991.1:0-600000 GCA_003609755.1 Planktothrix agardhii NIES-204 | reverse complement strand
TTTATTACTCCCCCTTCCCTACTAGGGAAGGGGGGTGGGGGGTTAGGTCTTAGGGGTTGGCAATGGAAAATGAAACAGCCCTGGGAGCAGGGGTAGCGCGTCCTCCCTCGCTAAGAAGTAATAACCAACAAGTAACAACCAACAAGTAACAGTTGACAGTCAATGGTTAAGTACAGCCGAAATCAAGAAAAATTAACAAAAAAGTGATAAGCATTTCTGCTAAATTTGACATATACCAGTTATGTCTTGTAAACCCAGAGTTAATTAGAAATTCCTGAGTTTGATCAAATAAAGGATATTGTTGACGGGTTCCCTTTAGAATAATAAATAGGTAGTTATGCAGAAATTGGAAGCTAATATGACGGAAAGCAATTCTCGCAGACCTGTTTCTCTCTCAGATAGAGAAGTGCAAGTCGTAGAGTTAGTGGCTAGTGGATTAACCAATCAAGAAATTTCAGAAAAACTGGAAATTAGTAAGCGTACCGTTGACAATCATATTAGTAACATTCTAACAAAAACTGCCACCGATAACCGAGTTTCATTAGTGCGTTGGGCCTTGCAATGGGGCAAGGTTTGTCTGGATGATATTAATTGCTGTTCTCTACCAGTTGTGACCACTGAGGATGAAACAGAAGTGATCATTTCTTCTTCAGTAGAATAGCAGAAAAAAATAGGTTAATTTTGAATGCAAACAGTTAAACAAAAACAAAAACTTCGCTATCAATTTCGCTGTCCGAAACTTCCCTTAACCGTTTATCGGGAAGTTGCTGCCCATTTACGACAGGTGGAAGGAGTGGACACGGGGTTAATTGCAACTCACATTAGTCACGATCAAATCCCGCCAGAATTTGATTATACCCAAAGTCAAGTGGGTAGTTTATGGATTGAATATGATCACAGCCAAAATCCAGAAATTCGTGAACAGATTGATCAAATTTTGGCGTATTATAATGATCGTTATGGCGTCTGGGAAACAATCGATCCGCCACAGGACTAACGATTAATTGAGAAACCAATGGAACTAATTAAAGCATTACGAGGAACACGGGATATTCTGCCTGATGAAATAGGATATTGGCAATGGGTTGAATCTATTGCTAGGGATGTTTTATTTAAGGCAAATTATCAAGAAATTCGCACCCCAATTTTTGAACAAACGGCTTTATTTGAACGGGGTATCGGGGAAGCGACGGATGTTGTCGGGAAAGAAATGTATACCTTTGTTGACCGAGGTGAACGCTCTGTTACCCTGCGTCCAGAGGGAACAGCCGGAGTCGTTCGCAGCTTTATTGAAAACAAACTCCACGCCACATCTGGGGCGCAACGGTTATGGTATACTGGGCCGATGTTTCGCTATGAACGCCCCCAAGCCGGACGTCAACGACAGTTTCATCAAATTGGGGTTGAGGTGTTAGGAAGTCGGGATGCTAGGGCTGATGTGGAAGTGATTGCGATCGCCACAAATTTATTAAAAACCTTGGGATTAAAGAATTTAAACCTTAACTTAAATTCCGTCGGAAATTCAAGCGATCGCCAAGCCTATCGTCAAGCTTTAGTTGATTATTTAAGCCAATATCAAGACGAATTAGATCCCGATTCTCAGGATCGATTATCCCGAAATCCCTTAAGAATTTTAGATAGTAAACACCCCCGCACCCAAGAAATTGTTCAGGATGCTCCGAGTATTTTAGAATATTTAGGAGATGATTCCCGCGCTCATTTTGAACAGGTTAAACAGCTATTAACGGCGTTAGAAATTCCCTACAGTTTGAACCCTCGATTAGTGCGAGGTTTAGATTATTATACCCATACGGCGTTTGAGATTATTTCTGATGATTTAGGTGCCCAAGCAACGGTTTGTGGAGGCGGTCGTTATGATGGTTTAGTCCAAGAATTAGGGGGGCCAGAAACTCCGGCGGTTGGTTGGGCGATCGGGTTAGAAAGGTTAGTGATTCTGTTACAACAATTGAACTCTATTTCTGGTTCTACCTTAGATTTTTATATCGTTTCTAAGGGAAATTTAGCCGAATCTCAGGCTTTAATTCTAGCTCAAAAATTGCGGACAAATGGCTTTGCGGTAGAACTAGATTTAAGTGGAAGTGCCTTCGGTAAACAGTTTAAACGGGCTGACCGCAGTGGTGCTGTCGCTTGTTTAGTATTAGGAGATGCGGAAGCCGAACAGCAAACTCTGAAGTTAAAATGGTTAAAAACCGGAGAAGAAACAACCCTTAACCAATCGGATTTATTTGATAAAATCGATCAATTTCGCCAACAAATCAAATCTTTAAAAAAAACTTAATCCCCCGTTCCAATGACACTTATTAGAATGCTATCATCAGGGGGCTCCTGATAAATCAAAAACTGCTGAATGGTGCGTTTTGCATAGAGCTTACGCACCTAATAACGGCTCAAAAATAACTTTTAACCTCCGGCGGCAAAAGTTCCCATAATAATAATAGATAGGGCTAAACCTGGGAACAATAAAATCAATAACAGAAAAAGATCGTGAGCATTCATAGCAAAAAGTCAGCTAGATTAACTTGCCCGTAGCATAACATAAATTTCTCAAAAAGCGGATTAAATTAAAAAAATATAGCAACCACGCCTGTGGAGTTAGGAAACCTAGGCGGTTAAATATTTTCCTCCCTATTGCCTATTGCCTATTGCCTATTGCCTATTGCCTGTTCCCTATTCCCTGTTCCCTGCTATATTTTAGAATGAGGATATTTTAACCCTTGATCTGAGAAATTCTGACCATGACTATTGCAACTGATCAAATTTTTAACGTCGCCAATATTTTCGTCCTTCCCTTTTGGGCATTAATAATTATTTTGCCTAACTGGGGAGTTACCCGAAAAGTCATGGAGTCCTATTTTCCCTTTGTGTTGTTAGCCTGCGTTTATTTATACCTGTTTGTTAGTAGTATTACTCCCGAAAATGCCGCCGCTTTATCTAATCCTAAATTATCAGATATTGCCCATTTCTTTGCCGATGAAAACGCCGCAGCAACGGGATGGATTCACTTTTTGGTTATGGATTTATTTGTCGGACGTTGGATTTATTGGGATGGACAAAAAACCGGAATTTGGACTACCCATTCCCTAGCCTTTTGTTTATTTGCCGGGCCGTTAGGATTATTGTCCCATATTCTAACCACTTGGATTAGTAAATTATTTTTCTCTCAGTCTTCCTCTGAAATTAACCCCGTATCCAATTCTTAATATTATAATAAAAGTATTAGAAGGCAACGGGGAATAGGTAATAGGTAATAGGTAATAGGTAATGGGGAATAGGTAATGGGGAACAGATTTTTTCAAATTTAACCCTGACGGTAGGGGTAATTCATGAATTACCCCTACCACGATTGATTTAGGATTGCTATAGTTGAAATATTACCTTTAACCACTGGCATGAATCCCCCTTTCTTTTAACTTCTGCATAAAAAATTCTTCTAGGGTTAATCGAGATAAATTCAAACTCAATAGTTGAGCATTCATTTCTTTTAATACCACAAAAAACGCTTCTGGATCACCCTTTAAATGTCCTTCCCAATAATCTTGATCCCTTTCTAAATCAGATATGCAATTTTGCAGAATATTAATATCTCCGCCTTTTCCTTTAACAATATAGGTTTGAGTTGTTCCCAATAAATCATCCAAAGAACCCATGCTAATTAATTCACCTTCTGCTAAAATAGCAATGCGATCGCAAATTTTTTCCACATCCGATAAAACATGACTATTAAAAAAAACCGTTTTATTTTGTGCTTTTAAAGATAAGATAATTTCCCGAATTTGATACCGTCCCATCGGGTCAAGTCCTGACATCGGTTCATCTAAAAATACCACTTCTGGATTATTAATTAAAGCTTGCGCCATTCCTACCCGTTGTAACATTCCCTTAGAATATTGGCGCATTTGTTTTTTAATGGCGGCGGTTTTTGCTAATCCGACTAAATCTAATAATTGGGGAATGCGTTGACGTTGAATAGATTTCGGAATTTGAAATAGTCCGGCGGCAAATTCTAAAAATTCCCATCCGGTGAGATGATCATAAAAATAGGGATTTTCTGGTAAATAGCCTACTCGCTGTTTAATGTGGCGATCGCCAATTGGTTTACCTAATAAGATAGCCGATCCTGATGTTGGGCGAACAATGCCTAATAAGGTTTTTAATAATGTGGTTTTCCCTGCCCCATTTTGTCCTAATAAACCAAACGTTTCTCCCGCATAAATGCTTAAAGTACAGCTTTTTAAGGATTCAATCTTTTGATTCATCCAAAAACCCGTGCGATAAAATTTTCCCAAATTCTGGGTTGCCACCACCGGGTTTAACGAAGACATTGAAGCTGAATCTTTGACCTCGATAGCCCAATTCATAAGCGTTACGGATTAGATACAATATTTAAGCGGTTATATTCTATTTTAATACAACAGAAGAAATTCGTAGTAAGCCCTTTAGGGCTATTCTGAGGGCTAAAGCCCTCACTACGAGAGAAAATCTTTTTGCCCATTGCCCATTCCCTGCTTTTTTGTGGTTTAATTAAGATCAAATTTCCTCAAAACCAGAGTATCTTGACAGAGGCAAAGTTTACCGTTCCGTGATTTTAAACCCCTTCTTCAACAGTAATCCATCTCCCAACCCAAAGGAGAATCCCCGTTTCACCGGTTGGTCATTACAGGATCGTGATCCTGAATATATCCGATCCCTGATGCCGTTTTTGGGTTGGTTCTATGACCATTATTTTCAAGTCCAAACATCCGGCTGGGAGAATCTCCCGCCCCAAAATAAGATGTTGTTGGTGGGTTCCCATAATGGGGGTTTAGCCGCACCAGATATGTTTATGGGGTTGTACGCTTGGTGTCGTCAGTTCGGAACTGAAAGATTACTCTATGGACTGATGCACCCGAAAGTCTGGCAGGTGGCCCCAGAAGTCGCGACATCGGCGGTGCGTTGTGGAGCCGTTATCGCCCATCCCCGCATGGGAATGACAGCATTGCGACAGGATGCGACGGTTTTAGTCTATCCGGGGGGCGGTGAGGATGTATTTCGGCCCCATGCGTTACGCAATCAAATTCATTTCGCCGGTCGCAAAGGGTTTATTAAGTTAGCCCTGCGGGAGAAAGCCCCAATTGTTCCAGTGATTTCATCGGGTGCCCATGATACCCTAATTGTGTTAACAGATATTTATGACTGGGTAAAACAACTCCATCAGTTAGGAATGCCTTGGTTATTAGGTCTTGACCCAGAGGTATTTCCGATTTATTTGGGATTACCTTGGGGGTTAGGAATTGGGCCTTTACCGAATTTTCCCCTTCCGGCTAAAATCAAGATTCACATTTGTCCAGCGATTGAGTTTGAACGCTATGGACGGGACGCAGCCAATGACCGGGAGTATGTAGATATTTGTTATCAACAAGTGAAAACAGCAATGCAACAGCAACTGGATGATTTAGTCACGCAGTGAAATTCCCTTTCGCAACTATAATTTAGTACAGTTATCAATGATAATTTCTAATTACAGAGGTGAACTGATGACTGGTACAGACGTGCCATCGCGCGTCTCTACTTAGGGCTTGCTGAAAAAGTAACAGAAAAGTGTTCATCGCCTACCAAAACCCTGACCCCGCTCATGAAGTGACCACACGAGTAACTCACCATTAAGTCCTCCGGCGGCAAGATTATGTCCTTGGGGATGCCAGGTGAGGCAGGAGAAGCCATTGGGCGCTCCTTTTAGAGATTGAATCAGGCGAGTCCCTCGATGCCAAAGGGCAACCCAACCATCTTCTGCTGCTGATGCCAATAAAAGTGAGTTAGGCTGAAAGGCGATCGCCTGTACTGTCGAAGAATGATTCCCTAACATCTGGCTTGCCCAACCTATCTGCTCATCTTGATCGCGTTCCCATACTACGACAGCAGATCCACTAGAGGAGGCTAACATTGGCACGCCAATGCTGGTGGGCATCTGTGACCATGCTAGTTGCCGTACTTTACCAGGAAAGCCACGCATAACCCAGGGATAGGGATTATCCAACTCTCTGACCGCGAGCGTGTTATCTAAATTGCCTGCTGCGATGAATTTATTATTAGGCGACCAAGCGATCGCCACTGTCGCAGAGGGAATTTCTAACACCTCTGGGTCTTCGTCCCAGTCAGTCGCATCCCAGATTCTAGCTCCTTGATAGCCACTCAGTGCGAGATACTTGCCATCGCTGCGCCAGTCTAGATCTAGCACTGTTGAGGATTCAAAGTTGAGCGTTGTTACCACTTCACAGGTGTCTGCATCCCAGATTTGAACGTATTTGCCTAAACTAAAAGCAAGTTGATGAGTTATTTGACTCCAGCAGAGGCACTCAACCCAAACAGATTTGTTTTTTAGGGTAGTGATTAGTTCTGGTACCTCTGACTGAAGCGACCAGATTTTAACCTGTCCATCCTGCCCTCCAATTGCCAGAAATTGCCCATCGTGCGAGAACGCCAAGCAGTCTACAGATTGCCCAGTTTCACCTTGTAGAGAAGTTGCCCCAAAGGTTGGGGCTGCAAATAACGATACTTCGCCAGCCGCAGAACTAGCCGCCAGATTGCTACGATCAGGCGACCAAGCGATCGCCGTGACATAATCTGACAAGCCACCTCGCCAGGTTTCTTTGAATTCTAGTTTTGTTTTTGTTTTCATATCAGGCACGCTTTAAACCCTGCTTTTAGCTGTGCTTCATCTAAATTGCGACCAATAAAAACCAATTCGTTTTTGCGGGTTTCATTTGGCTTCCAGGGGCGATCCGGTCTGCCATCAAACAGCATATGCACACCCTGAAATACAAAGCGGTTATTCTCACCCTCAATGTTGAGAATGCCCTTCATACGGAAGATATCGGCTCCTTGATTCCTCAGTATTTCTTCAATCCAGTTATTGATCTTATTGAAATTCAGCGCCCCAGAAGAGGCGATCGCCACTGACCCCACAGTTTGATCGTGTTCGTGGGCATCTTCACCTAAGAAATTGGGGTCAATCTCCAGGGCGCGGCTTAAATCAAAAGCTCCCACCCCCAGAATGCTGTCCATCTCTACCTGAGCATCTTGTGTGCGGTAAATCTTTGCCATTGCATTCATTGAGCGGATGCGCTGTTCTAACGCCTCCAGTTCTTCAGGTGTAACCAGATCCTGTTTGTTGAGCAAAATCACATCCGCAAAGGCAAGTTGCTCAATGGCTTCATCCGCATCCCAGTGTTGGTGAATGTGTTTAGCATCTACGACTGTGACTACAGCATCCAGGCTAGTTTGCGATCGCACATCTTCATCCATAAAGAAAGTTTGGATCACAGGTGCGGGGTCTGCTAGTCCGGTGGTTTCAATCACCAAATGGTCGAACTTGTTGCGCCGCTTCATCAGGTTGCTAATGATGCGGATTAAGTCACCGCGCACCGTACAGCAAATGCAGCCGTTATTCATTTCAAAAATTTCTTCGTCAGCATCAATCACCAACTGATTGTCGATGCCCACTTCCCCATACTCATTGACGATCACCGCAACCTTTTTGCCATGCTCATAAGTAAGAATGCGATTGAGGAGTGTTGTTTTCCCTGCCCCCAGATAGCCAGTCAGGACAGTCACAGGGATGGAACTTGGGATATCGGCAGCAACCATACGCCATACCTCTACTTGTAAGAATAATAATCATTCTCAATTATATACGGAAAAGCAAGATGTGAGGAATTTGATCAAGGCTGCTCTTGAAGACCCCATGCAGCAACTTTGTGTAGAGACGTTGTTGAGACATAAATATCTAAATTCAGTGAGCCAGTGAATTAAAACGAGGTAAAGTCATGGCAACTATAAAAATAGTTAATTGTGTTGTCACAATACTGGGGCCAGATGGCAAATTAAACCAGGCTGAAACCACCATTCCCAATACAGCACTCACTGCTCCTATTGCTGCTGATAGCAATACATAACTTGTAAATGTGCGACTTAGTAGCCGTGCAGCACAAGCTGGAATTACTACAAACGCACTGACTAGCAATACACCGATCGCCTTAATCGAGATTCCGACTACTAGCGATAACAACACAATAAATACTGTGCGATGAGTGGATACTGAAACGCCACGAGCGATCGCTAAGGGTTCATGCAAAGTCAGTAACATTTGTGTTCGCAACGTCAATC
The DNA here is from genome assembly GCA_003609755.1 of Planktothrix agardhii NIES-204. Taxonomy (NCBI): domain Bacteria; kingdom Bacillati; phylum Cyanobacteriota; class Cyanophyceae; order Oscillatoriales; family Microcoleaceae; genus Planktothrix; species Planktothrix agardhii. Next base: position 591,837 of record AP017991.1, on the reverse strand, counting down.
CAAGCAACACAATGCAGATGATTAACAATACTGCACTAAAAACTAAATCTAGCTCTTGAACGGCTAAAATATCACCAAACAAAAGATTATTTAGTCCACCTTTGTATTGTCCGACAAAGCTGAGGGTAATGATGGCGATCGCTAATGATGATGAATAGATAATATTGAGCAACGCATCTGTCCATAGGCGAGTGCGTTCCAATAGATAAGACACCGCTAAGGCAAAGATCACAGAAAATGGCAGTAGAACCACAGAGGAATTGAGTCCTAATAAAAATCCGATGCTGATGCCTAACAGGGCAGAATGTCCTAGTGCATCACTGAAGAAAGATAACTGTCGTAAAATCGTAAAACTTCCTAAAAGCCCACCCATTATCCCTGTAAGAATGCCGCCGATAAATGCTCGTTGCATAAAGGGCAGTTGAAACAGTTCAATGACGCGAGTGATTTCTGAGGGGAAAGACATGGATATGGAAAACTAATGAGAATGTTTATATCGAACAAATTCTGTTCCGTAGGCAGCAGAAAGATTGTCAGGAGACAGAGCCACACCTGGAGTTCCCTGACACAGCAATGTACGATTTAGACAGAGGACGCGATCGCACTGTCGTCGCACCATATCCAAGTCGTGAGAAATTTGCAAAATAGCCCAACCTTGCTCCTGCTTGAGTTGATACAGCAGTAGATAAAACTCTGATTCTCCGCGCACATCTAAGCCAGCAGAGGCTTCATCAAGAATTAACAATCGGCGCGGGTGAACGAGGCAGTATGCCAGTAAAACTCGCTTCATTTCACCGCCGGAAAGTCCACTAATTAATTGATCTCCCAGGTGTGCCGCCTCAACCCTTGCTAATGCCTCTCGCACAGCATAGCGGCGTTTTCTGTGGTTTGCCCAAGGTAATTGAAACCTCAAAGAGTCCCACCCCAAACCTACCAGTTCTTCTACCGTTATAGGAATGCGGCGATCGAACAGAAAGTTTTGGGGCAGATAAGCGATCTGTTGACGGATACTGGGTGGCAGAAACCCTTTGGGACTTAGGGGTTGCCCTAGTATAAATACATTACCTGCTTGTCGAGGTAAAATTCCCAGGAGGGCTTGCACCAGCGTAGTTTTGCCCGCGCCATTAGGCCCGACAAGCGCAGTGTCTATACCTGCTGACAAAGAAAACGATACATTCTCCACTACTGCGGTTGTTTCCCGATAAACAGTCAGGCGTTCAACTGCAAGTACAATTTCTTTCATGTAAACCTCCTAAAACCTTACCCAAACTTGCTGTGGCACAACCGCAACAGGCTGTAGTGTCTGTATGGGCACGAAGGATTGAGTTGATTGTCCAGTGAACGCCGTCACCAGAGTTTTGACATTTTTCCGCATTGTGGTGATGTAATAATCGGGTTGCAACGCCTCGTTTCCCCCAGTTTCCATCGGGTCAAACGTGCTAACCCGCACATTCAAATCTTTTGCCAATCCTGCAAAGGCATCTTTTCCACTCTGGGGTTCCGTCAGCAAGGTTTTTAAATTGCTCGCCTTGACGGTATCCATGACCCGTTTTACGTCATTGGGAGATGGGTTTCCTTCTGGCAGATCAACCAGAAATTTGGCTTTTAAGTTGTAGCTGGCAGCAAAGTATGGCGCAAAGTCGTGGTAGGCAACAAATGTCTTACCTGCAAAGGGTTGCAGCATTTTAGTGGTTTCCCCATCTAAGTCTCGCAAGCGCTGAATATAAGCGGTGGCATTAGCAGTATAAATCTCTTTCCCACTAGAATCGGCTGCAATTAGCCCATCTCGAATGTTTTCTACCTGTTGAATTGCCCGTTTCGGATCGATCCAGATATGAGGGTTGAATTCTCCATGAGTATGTTTGGCTTCTTCCTGCTTCTCGCCTGATTCATGTCCATGATCGTGTCCCTCAATAGTTTCAGTGGCGATCGTCTGTACTCCTTGGCTGGAATCAATCACTTTCAAGTTGGCATTTTCAGCGTTCTTAATCAGGTTGTCTAAAAATTCCTCCATCCCTAGACCGTTTTGAACTAAAACATCGGCTTTAGCCAGTTTCTGTACATCTTCTGGCTTTGCCTGATAGTCATGGGGACCTACATTTGTCGGTAGTAGTTGAATAACTTGTGCGCGATCGCCCGCTACTGCTTTGGTAAATTGTGTGATGGGCAAGAAGGTTGTTACCACCTGCAACTCATCTGCTGTTGCTGCCGTTTGAGAAGCATTGGAATTATTTGAGGGGGCATTAGCTGTACAACTTCCTAAACCGAGTGCGATCGCCGACACGACTACAACGGATAATTGACGAACAATTTTACCAGGCTGACTGGATGACACAGCCGTAGCAGTTGGATTTTCCAATATGGGAGATTCAGGTGCTAACATCAAATAGAATGAGAATGATTATCATTCGTTTATTTTATAACACAAGCTGTGAAAAATGATTCTCTACCAGAATTCATAGACATTGCGATTGTGGGAGCGGGTCCTCATGCCCTAGCACTGGTAGCCCACTTACTGCAAAAGAAAAAGTCGATGCGAGGACGTTTCCTAGTTTTCGACCCCAGTGGCACTTGGATGAGTCAATGGAATCATCAGTTTGCCGCCTTAGAAATTCCTCATCTCAGGTCGCCTGCGGTACACCAGCCCGATCCCGATCCTCATGCACTTCGCACCTTTGCGGCCTCCCGCCCTAACGAATTATTTCCGCCCTACGATTTGCCCGGAACTCGGTTGTTTCAAAATTTTTGTCAGGAAGTGATTCGTCGTTCTGCGTTACAGAGTTGTGTGTATTCGGCTGCTGTTGTGCGGGTGGAACCGTTAAACAATCATCGTCGTCCCCGATTTTGTCTAGAATTATCCAATGGTCAAACAATTGTCGCCCGTAGAGTTGTTATAGCTAACGGGGGTGGAAAACCTCATATCCCAGATTGGGTCGGGAAAATTCCCCAGAATTACCCACCTGAGCGCCTGCTGCATTCTCATGCTATTGACTTAAGAAACTTAACACTTGAGGGTGAAAAAGTTCTGATTATTGGAGGTGGGTTAACCAGTGGACATTTAGCAGTTGGTGCGATTCAACGAGGCGCACAGGTTTTACTCATGTCACGACGAACCATATACGAGAAGTTGTTTGATGCTGACCCAGGTTGGCTTGGCCCTAAATACCTCAAAAATTTCTGGGCAGAACCAAATTTACAGATTCGCTATTCTATGATTCAGCAAGCACGCAATGGTGGCTCGATGACTCCAGCTATGCTGACTCAACTACGGCGTTTAGAACGCGATCAGCGTGTTGTGTTTTATGAGCAGTGTCAGGTGTCTAAAGCCCAATGGAATGCTGATAGCTGGCAGATTTTTTGTGATCATCCAGCTATACATGAGTGCATTCACCATCAGAATATTGATCGCATTTGGTTAGCGACCGGAAGCCAAATAGATGCGAGAAACCATCCCTTGCTTAAAAATGTTCTAGATATTTATCCCACCGAGATTGTGAACGGATTACCTGTTGTGGATGAATACCTGCGCTGGCCTTGTTGTGAGCTATTTGTTATGGGTGGTTTAGCCGCATTGCGGGTGGGACCAACGGCACGAAATCTATCAGGTGCAAGGATGGCGAGCGATCGTATTGTTCGAGCACTGACAAAATCCAGTATTTCACGGGTATAATCTTGTCAGCATCAGGGTCACTGCTCGATCTGCTCATAAAGTTTACTCATAATCTCAGTGAGCAGGTCGATATATTCAACGGTAACAACATTTTTACCGACTCATGCAAGGTTTTTGCCCTATTTTACACCCATCCCTTACACCTGATTCATTTTTTCTGGTCTTCTCCTCCCGTCTGTTCTGGCTTTTCGTCTTTTTTCAGCAAGCCCTATTTATTCGGGTAAACAACGGAGGATTTTAGGAAGTTTCATCGTGAAGGTAGACCCTTTTCCCAACTCACTGATAACCGATAAATCTCCTCCCATCATTTGACATAATTTTTGAGTAATAGTTAACCCTAAACCCGTACCTCCATAACGACGAGTTGTGGTTTCATCCGCTTGAGTAAAGGGACTAAAAACCGTTGCTAACTGTTTAGGACTCATGCCAATTCCAGTATCTATCACCTGAAAAATAATCACCGTTGAACAGCTTTTGGGAACATCAGGAAGACAACAAGCACTATTCGTTATTTCTTCATCATTAACCGTGATAAATTCTGGATCTAAGATCAAATCAATATTCTGATTAGACCCGTCTCCTCCTGCTTGCCAAACTTTCAGAATCACTTTCCCCTGTTCTGTAAATTTGCAGGCATTACTCAGAAGATTTAATAAACATTGACGAACTTTAGTTAAGTCGGTGTGCATCAAGTCTATACCTTCTTCCGCCTCTAGGATAAACTGATTAGAATTCTTATCCGCAGCAGGAGCAACAGTAGTTTCCACTTCCCAAAGTAGGGTAGCAATTTTAAAGGTTTCTAAATGAAAATTCATCCGACCCGCTTCAATTTTAGAGAAATCTAAAATTTCGCTAATCAAAGTTAATAAATGTTGTCCCGCTACATAAATATTTTTTAAATCTCCGGCCAATTCATCTTGATGTAACTCTTGGGCATCTTCTATTAATAATTCACTATAACCTAAAATTGCATTCAGGGGAGTTCTTAATTCATGGCTCATATTAGCTAAAAATAAACTTTTAGCATGGTTAGCAGTTTCGGCGGCTTCCTTCGCCATCTTTAATTCTTCCGCTTGTTTACGCTCCGTAATATCATTAGCCATCATCAATAAACAACCAATTCCCCCTAAATCAATTAATTCAATAGACACCAACCAACTTCTAATAATTCCTGATTTTTGGCGAATTTTTAACTCAATATTACCAATTTGATTTTGACTTTTTAATTGTTTTTTAAGTTGCAGATGTTGTTGAGAATCAACCCACAGATTCAGTTGTTCTGGAGTGTGATTTAGTACCTGCTCTCGCTCCCAACCAATTTGACGTAAAAAACTATCATTAACATCTAAAAATAGTTCATCTACCAGAGTCATAATACTAATTCCAATCGGACTAGCACTAAAGGTTTTTGAGAATCTTTCTTCACTAGCCCGTAAAGCAATTTCTGCCTTTTTCCGGTCTGTAATATCTTGAATTGTGCTAGTAATATGACTCCCGGTAATTACCGCCTGTTCAAAAACAATCCGCTCCTCACCGGAGGCTAATTTTAACCGATAATCAATACAATAAGGTTTTTGTTGAAATAAGGCTTGATCAAGGTAATTTTGGACATAACTCCGGTCTTCTGGGTGAACAAATTCCAAAAATTGGGGAAAACTCGGTTTGACATACTGAGCCGTTGTGTCCAAAATCCGATAGAGTTCATCCGACCAAAATAATTCATAACTGCTAATTTTCAGATCCCAATGACCCAACTTAGCAATCCGTTGAGCATTTGCTAAACTGGTTTCACTATTTCTGAGGCGAGTTTCCGCCTGTTGGCGTTCTGTCACCGTGGCGGCTAAAACTAAACCCGTAATTGCCATAATCAGAATAAAGGCTTGTAGAGAAAAAATTTGAGGGGTATCCGTACTACGACTAATAAATGGGCCACTCCCGCGCACCACTCCCCAAACCGCAAAACTAGCCGTAATCAAATGACCAATGGCCGTTCCCCGTTGACCAAATCGCAAGGAAGCCCAAACAAAAAACGGAAAAGGCAGATATTCCAGGGGAAAACCGATAAACGCCGACCGAGTTCGAGAACAAAATACAAACCAATTTAGGCCCAATAACAGGGACAACCAAACCCCAACTTCTAACTGACGTAACCAAAAATCCCCAGGAGAGCGTTCAGAAATGCGTAATCTAGTTGTACCCAGGGATAAACTTTGGGATAAGGCGTTGAGAAAAGACCAGACCGGGGAAGCAGGAGTTTGATAGCGATAGTAATACCGTTGAAATTCGCTACCCCAGGTTAATAATACTGGGGTGATAACTAATACCCCAGTAGCACTTCCTAACCACCCACCAATCCAAATTTGGGTAAAATCTTCCCAAGGTAGCCAACCACTCAAACAAGCTGTGAGGATAGTAAGAGTGGGATTAATCAGCGTAGCAATCATTCCCGCTAAAATAATTAGTCCCAGAACATCTTTGAGGTGTTTGAGTTGGGGAGAAAAGTCAATGCGATGGAGTAATTTACTAACTAAACAGGCTTGTAACGTCACACCACAACTAGACAATACCCCAATAAACAGAGGCATTTGGTCAGTGGCAATTAGGGAAAAAAACGCCCCCAGGGTAATTGCTGGCCAATATTGATAACCACACAACAGAATAATTCCTTGGGCGACTCCCGCATTTGGCCAGAATAGGGCTTGGGTGGAACCCAAGATTAAATATTCAACCGTCACCTTGCCAACTATCCAATAAAATACTGCTATGAAACTAACTATAACTAAGTATCGGCTAGTTTTGACCTGAGTGCGTTTAAGGAATTTCATTTTGGTTGTGAGTAAGCTGATCATAAATATTAGTGGTAGGAATTATTTTTGATTACCACTTAAGTCTTAATTTCTGTATATATACTAATAGTTCACTCTTGAAATTAGATGCTTTTCTTGATTTAATTGGCCTGCGATCAGAATTCATCATTCATGGTTGGAGGTTGGGCGGGGATGGAAGCAATAATCGCATCAATCACCTTACTTACCGGAATAATTTGTAACCCTAAATCCGCCGGACTCTGACCTTTAGGGATAATCGCCCGTTTAAATCCCAGTTTGGCCGCCTCCCTTAACCGTAATTCCAATTGAGACACCGGGCGCACCTGTCCCCCTAAACCGATTTCCCCAATTAAAATAGTCCGAGGGTCAACTACCCGGTCGCGGAAACTCGCTACAATTGCAATCGCTATCCCTAAGTCTGCCGCAGGTTCTTCAACTTTTAAACCCCCCACCGACGCCACATAAGCATCCAATTTAGACAGGGGAATCCCTACCCGTTTTTCCAAAACCGCTAGAATTTGTAATAATCGGCCACTATCTACCCCAGTTGTCGCCCGTCGCGCCGAACCGTAACTGGCTGGACTAACTAAGGCTTGAATTTCCACCACAATCGGCCGAGTTCCTTCTAAAGCTACCACCGTTGAGGTTCCAGGGGAAAAGTCATCTCGATTTCCTAAAAATAATTCTGAGGGATTAGAAACTTCTTTTAATCCATGGGCGACCATTTCAAACACCCCGATTTCATGGGTGGCGCCAAAACGGTTTTTCATCGAACGTAATAAGCGATGGGAAGCAAAGCGATCGCCTTCAAAATATAATACCGTATCAACTAAATGTTCTAACACCCGCGGCCCGGCAATGCCCCCATCTTTGGTGACATGACCGACAATTAATAGGGTAATATTTTCCCGTTTAGCTACTTGCATTAAGGCGGAAGTACATTCACGCACCTGCGCCACCGAACCGGGTGCAGAGGTCAGACTGGAGAAAAAAACCGTCTGAATACTATCAATTACTGCTAACTGCGGTTTTAGGGATTCTAACTCTCTTAAAATTACTTCTAAATCGGTTTCAGGGAGTAAATATAAATCTTTTTCGGTGATGGCAGTAGTCGCAGATTCTGTCTTGGGGTGACGATTTTTCAGTTGTTCGGTAAAGGGATCTGCTGTTGGGGTTGGAGGTTGTTGATTGCCATTTTCTGGTTCAGTTTCGGTTTCGGTTTCGGTTTCGGTTTCGGTTTCGCTATCAGCAGCAACTTCTAAACGTTGCGATCGCAATTTTACCTGTTGTCCCGATTCTTCCGCCGACACATATAACACCCGCTTGGTGTGGGACAGAATATGGGCGACTTGCAATAACAAGGTAGACTTACCAATTCCCGGTTCTCCCCCAATTAATACCAAAGAACCCGGCACAATTCCACCCCCCAATACCCGATCTAATTCTCCATAACCCGATGGCATTCGAGATTGGGATTGATCGGAAATTTGGGATAATAGAAAAGAAGCACGGGGTTGTCCGGGTTTAGTCACTTCCGCTAGACCCTCTGGGCTTTCTCCGGTGAGGTTACTCCAACTAAAGCGTTGGGAAGGCGTAGGTGCGGGTTGTTCAACTTGTTCTTCTAGGGAATTCCAGGCATGACAAGCGGAGCATCGGCCAAAATATTGAGGAAATTCGGCTCCACATTCGTTACAAACATAAAGGGTACGAGACTTTGCCATGTCATCAGTGATCAGTCATCAGTGATCAGTTATCAGTTATCAGTTTAAGAGTTATCAGTTATCAGTTTAAGAGTTGTCAGTAATCAGTCATTAGTCATCAGTGATGACTGATGACTGATCTGGTTGCGAGTTCGATTATGATTTCTATTAAAACTGTAACTTAATCCAACTAAGGGAGCGTTGAAATCCATTGGAAAATCATAAGGAAAAAATTTTGGTTGTCGATGATGAGGCTAGTATCCGCCGGATTTTGGAAACTCGCCTTTCCATGATTGGTTACGATGTCGTAACCGCCGCCGATGGAGAAGAAGCCCTAGAGACCTTCCGCAAAACCAATCCTGATTTAGTGGTTTTAGATGTAATGATGCCCAAATTAGACGGGTATGGCGTCTGTCAGGAGTTACGCAAGGAATCCGATATTCCTATTATCATGTTAACAGCATTGGGGGATGTGGCGGATAGGATTACGGGGCTAGAGTTAGGGGCGGATGATTATGTGGTTAAACCCTTCTCTCCTAAGGAGCTTGAAGCTAGAATTCGCTCGGTATTACGCCGCATTGATAAAAATGGAACTTCGGGTATTCCCAGTTCCGGTGTCATTCAGGTTAGTAATATTAGAATTGATACTAACAAACGACAGGTTTACAAGGGAGATGAACGCATCCGTTTAACCGGGATGGAATTTAGTTTATTAGAACTCTTAGTTAGTCGTTCTGGTGAACCTTTTTCTCGTTCTGAAATCCTACAAGAAGTTTGGGGATATACTCCAGAACGTCACGTCGATACCCGGGTGGTAGATGTTCATATTTCTCGCCTACGAGCCAAGTTAGAAGATGATCCCAGTAATCCCGAATTAATCTTAACCGCAAGAGGAACAGGCTATCTTTTCCAACGGATTATTGAACCGGGAGAAGTCGGCTAAAAACAGGATTCTGCTCCCCCTAAATCCCCCTTAAAAAAGGGGGACTTTAATTTTTAAATTACCTATTCCCGATCACGGATTTAAAAGGATTTCACGGATTTTAATCTGTGTTAATCTGCGTAATTCTCTTAAATCCGCGATCCCTATTCCCGACTATACTTTGAAAAATTAAAATAGAATCATGGCAAAATCAGATCGAAATCAGATATTAAGATTACTGCCTATTTTTGCGGGTAGTTTGGGTGGGGTACTCCTCCTAATAAATCGGCTCTTGACCCCCGAATTATTTAACTCTCAAGCCCGTTCCGATGCCTTGGGGGTGATTTTAAGTGCGGTGTTGATTTTAACGGGGTTATTGTGGCAACAAATTCAACCAAAATCACCGGATGCTGTGGATTTAATCGGAGAACAAGGGTTTGAATTAAAACCGAATTTACCGGAATTAATTCAAGCGGAATTAGCCTGGGCTTCTCATTTATTATTAACTAATACCGTCACCCGTTCTATTGTAGTTTATTATCAGGGGGAAGTGTTATTAAGGCGAGGAGTATTAGGAAATAATCCTGATGTTAAACCTGGGCCAATTTTACAACGGGTGATAGACAAACAGAAACCGATTTATTTAGTGAATTTAGCCTTATATCCGGGTAGAATTGAATTTGATTATTTACCCGAAAATACCCAGGGTGTAATTTGTCAACCCCTTGGGAATTACGGCGTTTTAATTCTGGGTGCTAATGCTCCTCGGAGTTATACCCAACAGGATGAAAATTGGGTCGCGGGGATAGGAGATAAGTTAACTTATACATTATCTAATCTCCTCAATCAATCTTCAATTCTGACCTGATGGCGGGGTTATTCAGTCGCACACAAAAATAAAACCGATATCGGTCTATTTTAAGATAATATTGTTAACAATTCTGGATAACCGAATGTTAGTTTGGGAGTTGAGGTCATGGAAATTATATTTGAGTCTACGGAACAATTTGAGGCGGATTTAAAGAACCATAGTGAAGCGGAACATGATATTATTGTACAACAACTTCATGAATATTCTGCCTTATTATTAGAAGATAAAAGGGATCAAGAAAGAAGAATCCATCAGTTTCATCAATTTGATGGCTTAGAGGATTATGGGTCATCTCTCTATTCTTTTATTGTTAATTATTACCTACGAGTGATTTTAACAATTGATGATGATCCTTTATTTGATCGGATAATTATTACTTTATTTAGAGTAGTTGATAGTCAGTTTGTGGCTGAAATTTATCAACAAGTTGGAGAATCAATTTATCAGTCTTTCTTACCCACCAAACCCTTAACGGAGATCAAATCAAATCATGTTACAGTCGCCACCATCACTCATTGATGAACGCGGGATTATTCGCCAAGCTCTAAAACTGCTTCCTTTGCAATTACGAGGTCGATTTTTGGAGGTTTTAGCCGAACTTCAAGACGAATCTTGCTATCGCCATCAACGGTTTTATAAAACCAAACTCAAACGCATTAAGGGGACACAAATTCCCCTTTATTGTGCAAAAATTGATGATGCCGAAAACTGGAAACTCTATGTATCTTATCAAGAGGGCAAATTGTATTTAGAGAATATTATTCATCCTATTCCTAAAGCCAATAAAGATAGTTTAGATATCATTGCCGAATTGAATGATTTTTAGGAGGGAACAGGTAATAGGTAATAGGTAATAGGTAATAGGTAATAGGTAATAGGAAGGAGGATTGATATTTCACCGTCTAGGTTTGATGATCAATCTTTGTCCTAACTGTTAGGCGCGACGGCTAATAAGTGAACTATTACCCATTACCCATTACCCGTTACCCGTTACCCGTTACCCGTTACCCGTTACCCGTTACCCATTAACCATTACCTATCTTTAAGACGGGTAGACCTGTCGATAATAGGCTTGATATTCTTCTGATAATAAGGGTTCCCACCAAGTCCGGTGAGTTAAATACCAGCCAATAGTTTGACGTAACCCTTCTTCAACAGTTACTAACGGAGCCCAGCCTAATTCCGTTTTAATTTTAGTCGCATCAATGGCATATCTTCGATCATGTCCAGCCCTATCTTTAACAAAGGTAATTAATTGCTTAGAAGGTTTTACGGGTAAATGGACAGCCAATTCATCCATAATCCGACATAACATTTTAACTAAATCAATATTCTTAACTTCATTATTTCCCCCAATATTATAAGTTTCCCCAATTCTTCCGTTATGAATTACCGCATCTAAAGCCCGACAATGATCTAAAACATACAACCAATCTCGCACATTTTCACCATCGCCATAAACTGGAAGGGGTTTTCCTAATAAAGCGTTAATACACATTAACGGAATTAGTTTTTCAGGATAATGATAGGGGCCATAATTATTAGAACAATTAGTAATAATTGTCGGCATTCCATAGGTATGATAATAGGCCCTGGCTAGATGATCACTGCCCGCTTTTGAGGCAGAATAGGGACTATTAGGAGTATAAGGAGTCTGTTCAGTAAAAGCATGATCATTCGGGCCCAGACTTCCATAAACTTCATCGGTAGAAACGTGCAGAAACCGATAATGTTCCGGTTGACCCTGGGCTATCCAATATTGACGGAAGGCTTCTAAAAGAGTAAATGTGCCGACTACATTGGTTTGTACAAAAGCACCGGGGCCAATAATTGACCGATCAACGTGGGATTCTGCGGCAAAATGGGCAATAGTATTGATCTGTTCTTCTTTTAATAAACTATCAATTAAAGGGCGATCGCAAATATCCCCTTGCACAAATCGAAAATTAGGGTTATGTTCCAAACTAACAATATTTTGCAGATTTCCCGCATAGGTCAAAGCATCTAAAACCACAATCCGGTCATCGGGATAGGCACTAAACCAATGATGCACAAAGTTTGAGCCAATAAACCCCGCCCCCCCCGTAATCAGAATGCAATGGGGTGAGCGATTGCTCGTGTTATCGTAACTATACTGAACGGCCAAGGTTATATCCTCCCAATATCTGCCTATAAAAATAATACTGAAAATTCTATTTCAAGCCCTGATCCGATAAACTCTTGATCATTGTACTCGTTGCAGTGGCTGACTAAGGGAAATTGTGCCAAAAAACATAAAGTTGATATTGACCCTAAAATACCAGTTAATCATAAGATATTAAAGTGGCTGTGAGGAAAGCGGAGTGAGTGACTATCAGACTATCGCCTTGGCAAAAACTGGCGATCCCAAAGCGATCGCAATTTTAATCAATCAAGCGTTACAATCCAAGGGAGTAACCGCTAAGGTGACTCGTCAAGACCACCATATCCAGGTCGTTTTGGTGTCTGAACAACTTCCTGATATTCAAGGGAGTGTTCGGGTTGTCCAAAATGGGTTAATGCGGTTACAATCCCCTGTAATTGGGTCGGTGACTATTTCTGGAATCTGTCGCGGTCAAAAAAAATCCGGCTGGACAGAAACCCTAGTCTTGCGGCAATTTATCCCAAAACCTCCAAAACCTCCAAAACCTCCAAAAAATCAGCAGATAGGGTTATCCTTTCCGAAAGTGACCTTTCCTGCCCTAAAAGTTACCCTTCCTAAACCTCAAGTTTCTATTTCTAAGCCTTGGTTAATTGTAGGTTCGGTTAGTTTAATGGTTTTGCCTTTATCGGGAATTCTATTTAATCAAAATCAAGAAAAAATTAATACTTTTTTAACGGAAATCCCCCAAGCAATATCTTCAAGTTTAGCTCAAATTCCCGCCTTTTCTTTTTCAGCAGAAAACATTACCACACCTAACCCAACTTCCACAACCGCAACCCTAAAAAATCTCAATCAAGTATCTCAATTAGCTCTAAAAACCCTAGAAAATCCCATTAGTCCAGATTTAAGAATTACCATTCGCGCCGTCGGTGATATTATTCCTGGGACGAATTACCCTTCTAATAAATTACCTGCTAATAAAGCCGCTTTATTTTCGGGAGTTAAATCGGAATTGAAAGGGGATATTGTGTTTGGAAATTTTGAAAGCACTTTAACTAAATATCCTAATAGTGCAAAAAATATCGGTCGCGGGTTAGTCTTTGCTTTTCGGACTCCTCCCGAATATACGACTTTACTTAAGGATGCGGGGTTTAATATTTTAAGTGTGGCTAATAATCATTCTTTTGATTTTTTTGAAACCGGGTTTAAAGATACTATTCAAAATATTAATAAGCTAGGGATGAAGGCTGTAGGAGAAAAGGGAAAAATTGTTTATGATGAAGTTAAAGGGGTAAAAACAGCTTATATTGCTTTTAGTAATTATGATTATCATAATAATTTAAGCGAGATTGAAGCGGGGAAAAAATTAGTGGCACAAGCTCAAAAAAATGCTGATTTTGTGGTTATTTCTTTTCATGGTGGGGCGGAGGGAACTGGAGCTTTAAATGTCAGGAATAAAACCGAATATTTCTATGGAGAAAATCGGGGAAATTTAGTGCTTTTTGCCCATAGTATGATAGATGCTGGGGCGGATTTAATCTTAGGTCATGGCCCCCATGTTCCGAGGGCGTTGGAGTTATATAAAGGGAAATTAATTGCTTATTCTCTGGGGAATTTTATGGGATATCGAACTTTATCAACCAGTGGAGAGTTAGGATATTCTTTGATTTTGGAAGCAAAAGTTAATCCTCAAGGAGATTTTATTGAGGGTAAAATTATTCCTGTTCAGTTAAATTCTCAAGGGATTCCCAATTTAGATAAGCGGGCTAAAAGTGTTAATTTAATTCGGAATCTTACCGAAAAAGACTTTCCTAAAAATTATTTAAAAATTGATAATAATGGACGGATTTTAATTAAAAAACCCTAGGGAATCAGTCATCTTTCTGCTATACTATGTAACGAATTGTAAAAAAACATCCATTTTTGTCATTGATATGATTTCTGAACCTCTTGTCGTTTCCCCGATTTATATTGTTGTTGTTACTTCAACGGTCTTAGCCGTGTTATGGGGTATCATTTTTAAAGATATGTTGGAATATCGGGTTGATCTCTGGAGTGATAGCCCGCAACCCTCAACTTCTATTAATTATAAAACCCCCAATTTAATTATTGCTTATTTGGGGATGACCCTATTAATTCTAGTCTCCGTCAGTTCTAGTTTAGCCGTCTTTATCGGCGTCTATTGGATTGCGGGAGTTATGGGTTTAGTGGTTGTAATTCCAACTGCATTATTAATTTGGTTTCAACTGGGTTCAATGCTAAAGTTATTAGCCACAAAAGGCTACGCAGCCATTGATATTGATACCCTATTTACTGAGCAATCTTCTGAACAAATACAGAATCCAACTGTTAGTAAAAGTGAAAGTTAATTAATTTCCTCTAATTGTTATTGACGGTTGGGGGAAGCCCTTCAGGGCTTACTACGATTGGGGACTTGAAGACCTGAAGGGCTTACTACGGTTTGGGACTTGACAGAAATACCACTCATCAACGATAATAGGAGATTGTGTCTAAACCTTGCTCGGAACAGGTGCAGACATGGCAAAGGCTCAAAACTAGGGGAAAGTGAAAACACTTGGAACCGTTGAGCTACCTGTACGGCAACCTTAACCCAAAATTACATGACTTACGCAATTATTGAAACAGGCGGTAAACAAATCAAAGTAGAACCCGGTCGTTTCTACGATATTGAACTGTTACCCGTCGATGAAAATGAATCCGTTATCATTGATAAAGTTCTGTTAGTCAATCATGATGGTGAAGTTCAAATTGGCCAGCCCTTAGTGAATGGGGCTACCGTGGAAGGGACTGTACTGCGCCATCTGCGGGGACGCAAAATCATCGTTTATAAAATGCGTCCGAAAAAGAAAACCCGCAAAAAACAAGGTCATCGTCAAGAAATTACCCGTTTGATGATTGAATCTATTAGTCTAAATGGGTCTGTGGTGGCGAAGCGGGAAGAAGAACCCGCAGAACCTGCAACAACAGAAGCATAAAATTAGATTGTGATTGAATATCTGAAATACTGATCATTTAATTAGGAGAATAAAATGGCTCATAAGAAAGGTACGGGTAGCACTCGTAACGGTCGCGATTCTAACGCCCAGCGCTTGGGTGTCAAACGTTTTGGCGGTCAAGCGGTACGCGCTGGTAATATTTTAGTGCGTCAACGGGGTTGCAAATTCCACCCAGGTAATAACGTGGGTATCGGTAGCGATGATACCTTATTCGCTAAAGTTGATGGTGTAGTTCGCTTTGAACGTAAAGGCAAAACTCGTCAAAAAATTAGTGTTTATCCTGTGATTGAAGCTGAACCTGTGGCTGTTGAAGCTTAATTAATAAAAACCTGGTTTTATTGAATTCTGAAGCGGGCTAATATAGCCCGTTTTTTATTAAAAAATCCAGAGCTTAATCCTATCTATCTGAGAAAAAATATTTTTGGGGATTTTGTTAAATTCGCCACACAATTAACAGACTCTAATATGTTAAATATTACAGTGTTTCAGTTCATACAACTGAATTAGTTAAAATTTCATATTCTCTCAACAGTCATGGGCATTTATTAGTTGCTCAAAATAATTTAAAGGGTTATTATCTATGAAAAACATCTCACCGGATAACCATCATATTCTCTTTGATGATTGTCGTTCAAAGGTTGATTTAAACCAACTTCAAACCCTATTTAAAATTGCTGCATTTTGGGCAAAAGATCGCAGCCCAGAAGACCTAAAAATTGCAATTGAAAATAGCGAGCCTGTAGTTACAGTTTGGGATTATGAACAAATGATTGGGTTTGCTAGAGCCACCTCCGATGGTATTTATCGAGCTAGTATTTGGGATGTGGTGATTCATCCTAAATATCAAGGGAGTGGATTAGGCAGAAAATTAGTTCAAACAGTCTTAAGTCATCCTAAAATGTGTCGAGTTGAACGGGTTTATTTAATGACCACCCATCAACAAAAATTTTACGAACGCATTGGGTTTGAATATAACTCAAGTACAACTATGGTCTTACATAATCAACCCTTAGAAATTAATCGTCAGAAAGTAGAGTTAACAACGGTTTCCTAAAAAATCAAACAAACCGGGTTGCTGAATAAAAATCTTAATTTGAGTTGAGCAACCTGGTTTCTCGTTTCCGCTTCACGATAAAATTGAATATTAATCCATCAGATATCAAACCCATGACGGTCAGCACTACTTCAGAGCCCGAATTAATGTCCCGATTCATTAATGGCATTTTAGCGATTAAACCCCTCAGTAATTTTGCTAAACACCAAGCCCGACAAATGATGATTAAACGGGCCGAAGCCATGGGAGTTCCTTGGCGACAACAGACCCAAACTTTATTATCACGGAATTGGGATGCGGAATTAACCCAAGTCCAAAACCCCAATCTGCAATATCCTGATTATTATGTGACTTCCTTCCACGCTTATGAGAAAGGAAATCTAAGTTGGCAAGCCGCCGTGGAAGTGGAGGTGGCTGCATACTCGGTTCATGCTAAAATCTGGCCAGAAGCCGGGGCTAAGGGGGATGCCAAACTCCGTCAGAGTTATCATGATCTTTTAAAAGCTCAATTACCTATTCCTCCCCAGGATATTTTGGATTTGGGATGTAGTGTGGGAATGAGTACCTTTGCCCTCCAAGAAATCTATCCTGATGCGAAGATGACAGGTGTTGATTTATCGCCCTATTTTTTAGCGATCGCAACTTATAATACACAAAAACAATCTAACTTGAAATATATCCCAAAATGGGTTCATGCGAAAGCCGAATCAACGGGTTTACCTAGTGGCTCTTTTGACTTAATTTCCCTGTGTTTAATTTGTCACGAATTACCCCAATCTCCCACCCGTGAAATCTTGCAAGAAGCACGGCGGCTATTGCGTCCGGGGGGTCATCTGGCAATTATGGATATGAACCCGAAATCGGAAATGTTCAAGAAAATGCCCCCCTATATTTTCACCTTGTTAAAAAGTACAGAACCCTATTTAGATGAATATTTCACCTTAGACATAGAACAAGCTATTATAGATGCCGGATTTCAACGTCCTACGGTTAATTTTAATAGCCCTCGTCACCGAACTATTATTGCCTCGGTTGGGTAGCTTTAAGATCATTAATCACAACAAATCCTGTCGAGTTGCTCAAATTCCTCTGTTCCCAAGTGGCAATTTCCCTAGAAAATAGTTAACTCTATTCTGAAATTTTTTCTTGAATTAATGATCTAAATTCCTTTTCCGCTTCAATTTCATCCTGTTGGGCTTTTGCTAAGAAATGATATAAATATTCCTTTTCAACTCCAGGAAAAGTAGGACTGCGATCGCGCTCTTGATAGGTCTTTTCTTGCAGTTGGTAAATCCGCCATTCTTGACCATTATAACTCCAAAATTCAGGAACTCCCATGGCTGCATACAGGCACTTTTTATCAATATCGGTGTGGGTAATATCGACTTCTACCACCAGATCCGGGGCGGGATCTTCAGCTAAATTGACTTTACGCCCCGCTACTTTCGCCTGATTTTGAATATAGTAAGCATTATCGGGTTCAGCCCCTCGATCTAAGTCTTCTCGAGTTAGAGTTGTGGATCTCATGGATTTGAGCTTCATGCCCATTTCTCCTACTAGAATACGGATAAATAAACCTATCAATTCACTAGCAAATTCATGACTTTCTAAAGGCATACTAATTTCAAGAATTCCATGATCATAAGTTAGACGGGCGGCTCGACTTTCGGGTAAGGCGCCGAGAATTTGTTGATATCCTTGCCAAGTTAAACCTCGCAGGGTGACGCGCTTTTCGCCCACAGGTGAGGAGTGAATTTGAGGTGCGGTAGCTACCATATTATTAGGCTTGGGATTAATTTTGTGTATTGTTATTATAAACAAGATTCAAATTAAAGTGATTTTTTGGCAATTTTTTCTTGAATTAATGATCTAAATTCCTTTTCCGCTTCAATTTCATCCTGTTGGGCTTTTGCTAAGAAATGATATAAATATTCTTTTTTAACCCCAGGAAAAGTAGGACTGCGATCGCACTCTTGATAGGTCTTTTCTTGTAGTTGGTAAATCCGCCATTCTTGACCATTATAACTCCAAAATTCAGGCACATCTATGGCTGCATACAGGCGATTTTTGTCAATATCGGTGTGGGTAATATCGACTTCTACCACCAGATCAGGAGGGGGATCTTCGGCTAAATTCACTGTACGCCCCGCTACTTTAGCTTGATTTTGAATATAGTAGGCATTATCCGGTTCAGCCCCTCGATCTAAGTCTTCTCGATTCAATGTGGTCGATCCCATAGTTTTAATCTTCATACCCATCTCAAATATGAGAATGATGATAAAACGCTCGATCAGTCGCAAGGCAAATTCATGACTTTCTAAAGGCATACTAATTTCAAGAATTCCATGATCATAAGTCAGATGGGCGGCTCGACTTTCGGGTAAGGCGTGAAGAATTTGTTGATATCCTTGCCAAGTCAAACCTCGCAGGGTGACGCGCTTTTCGCCCACAAGTGATTGTTGAATTGGGGGTGCGGTAGCTACCATAATATTAGGCTTGGGATTAATTTTATATATTATTATTATAATTCATATAAGTGTAGGATAGAAACGCCTTAAAATTCATCGGGAAAGTCATCCGCAGGATTTCCTAATAATTTAAGAATAGTCTCAACATTATTTAACTCTCCAACAATTCGACGGACGGGTTTAGGCCAGACTTTAATTAAGGTGGGGGTAGCGGAAATTTGATCAGATTCCGCTAAGTCGGGATGTTTTAAAACGTCAATCACTTTTAAAGTGTAAGGATGACTAATCGAACCTTCTAAAAGTTGATGCAGGGTTTTTAGGGTTTTTTCTGTCACCAGACTATGACCGGAGACAAATAACCGTAAAATATAGCCTTTAGTTTGATTCAGTTCGGGTTGAGGAGACAAATTGAGTGTAACAGTATAAGGTTGGGGTTCCGACAGGTTTTCGGTACTTGGGAAATCATGACTCAAATTGTTTTTTTTGACCTGAACAATTAGATCATGATTTTCCCACAATTTGGGAAACTGCTCATAGTAAGTCGCAATAATTAAAGGGTTACAAACTTCTTCGGAATTTTTTATAGGTTGCCAAACTAAATCCCCTGTATCAAACAGGGTATTTAATAAGGTTTGGTATTGCAGAACTGGGGGATAGGCTTCTGCGGAAAACTGAATCTCCTGGGTTTGGGGGTTGACCCATTGATCATAGGTAGCGGTATAGCAAGGAATTAAAAAATGAGGTGGTTCAGGTAAACTCAGGAATTCTTGTAAATAAATACAAAGATCAGAATGCCAACGACGCTGTTTATTCGGATCGATACAATAGACTAAATCTCCCCCAGGGGTGAATAAAGCGATCGCTTTAAATGAATGATTGACCGTAGATTGAAATAAATTCAAGGTATCATTCCATTTGTAGGTAAACGGTAATAGACTAATAACTGATGACTAATGACTGATGACTGATCTTATTAGACTCGCCCGCGCAACATTTGGCTCATCTCGTTGGGGAAGGGAGATACATCTAAACAAATCTCCTCAGTAATTCGTCCTTCTTGGTAGAGATTATAAAGAGATTTGTTCATAGTCGTCATCCCTTCATAGGTATCTTTAAGCATAATTTGGTTGATGTCTTCAAACTTGTCTTTCACGATATATTCCTTAATCACATCGGTATTGATCAGAACATCGTGAAAAGCCGCCCGTTTACCATCGGTGGTTTTACATAATAATTGAGCAATAATTGCCACCAAAGATTCGGAAATAGAGACTTTAATCGAAGATTGTTCCTCGGCGGTAAACATATCTAAAATCCGAGTTATGGTTTTTACCGCACTATTAGTGTGTAAGGTTCCAGAGACTAAGTGACCTGTTTGCGCTGCTTTTAAGGCGATTTGCATTGATTCTTTATCCCGAATTTCTCCCACAAGTAAGACATCGGGGTCTTGACGCAAAGCTCCTTTAAGGGCATTAAAAAACTTCAAGGTATGACGTCCGACTTCTCGGTGTTTAATCAGGGATTTTTTACTTTCGTGAACAAATTCTACCGGGTCTTCAATAGTAATAATATTATAGGCATAGTTCCGGTTCATGTAGTCAATCATTGCCGCTAGGGTAGTAGACTTACCCGAACCCGTCGGCCCAGTAACTAAAATTAATCCTTTGTGGTAGTTACAGATTTTTTTAAATACCTCTGGTAACTTCAACTGTTCCAAAGTCAAAATCGACGAACCAATTAACCGCAGCACCAATGAAGGGCCATTGAGAGCGTCAAAAATGCTAATCCGAATTCGGACAAAACCTAAATCCGCCGCGCCGTCAAAGTCTAAGTTTTCTTGAAATTGCTGAATTTCCTCATCGCTTAATATCTCCATCAACCAACTCATAAAGGTATTCAAGTCGGTGTTCGGCCAATCTAAAGGTACAATATCCCCCCGTTTACGCAAACGCGGTGGCTCATTCACCCCTAAGTGAACGTCCGAAGCTCCCTCCTCATTAGCTAGTTTGACAATATCCACTAATGTAGGATTTCCGGGGCTAGGGCCCTTGTTTCTGGGTGCGACCATCACCCTGGTTGTCGCCACCGTAGCCTGAGCAGGTGCAGAAAGAGCCGTAGCAACGGTCGCGCCTGGAGGTGGAGGTGCTTTGGGTGCGGGTGGACGAGGTGGAACGCCTGGTACTGGCGGACGAGGAACAGGTGGACGCTCTGATTGTGTCATATCCCGTGACCTTGAATAGAAACAATTAATTCTAGCTGAAATATTAAAATCCCATATTCCTAGTTTACCCCCCAATCCTCTATTGCAGCAAAGAATATTCACAAAAGTTTGATCGTGACAGTGTTTCGGCTCTATTCTTGTTGGTTTTTTCCTTAATAATGATAAACTTCAACCAGAATCAATGGTTGTTTATCAATAGTTTAATTGAGTTAATAATTATGAATTCAGTGGATTTAGCTTTTACTTCTGCCTTAGAACAAGCCCAATTAATTCGCACCAAAGTTATCTCGCCTTTAGAGTTAGTTAATTTTTATTTAGATCGAATTCAACGGTTAAATCCTCTGTTGGGTTGTTATTTTACCGTGATGGCGGATAGGGCTTTAATATTGGCTAAAACCCAAACGGAACAATTATTCCAGATTTCAGATATTAACAATTTACCGCCTTTTTTTGGAGTGCCAATTTCGATTAAAGATTTAAACCCCGTTGCTGGAATTGCTTGTACTCACGGTTCCCGGGCTTTAGTTGATAGAATTGCCACCTATGATGATGGAGTGGTGAGCCGAATTCGTCAAGCCGGATTTAATATTTTAGGGAAAACAGCGACCTCAGAAATCGGTTCCCTACCCTATACCGAACCCGATGGCTTTCCTCCTGCGCGTAACCCTTGGAATTTAGACTACACCCCCGGAGGTTCCAGTGGAGGGGCTGCGGCGGCTGTTGCAGCTGGGTTGTCCCCTGTCGCCCATGGGTCGGATGGTGGGGGGTCGGTGCGAGGCCCCGCTTTTTGTTGTGGTTTGGTGGGGATTAAACCGACTCGGGGGCGAGTTTCCCATGCTCCGGTGGGGGACTTCCAAAGTGGGATTTCTACCGATGGCCCCCTAGCCCGTACCGTGGCCGATGCCGCGGCTTTACTTGATATTATGTCGGGATATATTTTGGGTGATCCCTATTGGATAAGCGATCCGAATCCTTCGTTTTTAGCAGCAACCCAACAACCTCCAAAGTCTTTAAAAATTGCTTTTGCTCCTTCTATTTTACCCGGCAGTTTACTCTCCCCGGAATGTGAACAAGCCTTGACAAATACCGTGAATATCCTTGAACAATTAGGTCATCAAATCGAACCGATTAACCTCGATTTTAGTGATATTCTGGAACCGTTTATTGCGGTTTGGAAATCGGGAGTAGCCGCGGCCGGAATTCCCCAGGAGTATTTAGGCTCAGTGAATCAATGGTTAATGTCAAGCGAAATTACCGCCGGACAATATTTGCAAGCGGTATCTAAAATGCAGGTCGGCGGTCGTCAAATTGTGGCAACCTTAAGCCCCTTTGATGTGGTGGTTTTACCCACCTATACGCACCCAGCAATTCGGGTGGGAGAATATGCCCAACTTTCCCCCCCAGAAACCTTACAACGGATTACGGAATGGATTTCTCCCTGTCCCGGGTTTAATGTTAGTGGCCAACCGGCGATCGCAATTCCCACCGGATTTACCCCAGAAGGTTTACCCCTGGGGGTGCAGTTAGTGGGAAAACCTGCCTCGGAAGCCACTTTAATCGCTTTAGCTGCCCAACTTGAAGCGGCACAACCTTTTTCCCACCACCGCCCCCCGATGGCGATCGGATAATTCGATGCTAAACTTTTGGGATTGTTTAACCTAGATTATTATGGTTCAAATTCCACTTTCTGCTTCTGCACAGCGCGTCAAACGCCAGTGGAAAAAATTGTTGTTTCCCCTGAGTCTTTTCGCAACTACTATTTTAAGTGGTTTTCCTGTGTTTACCCTTCCCCTTCGGGCGGCGGAATCCGTTGTGATTAGACAGGGATTTATTTATGCGACGGTTTCGGTCAAAGACTTAAAAGAATTTGCGGAAACGGGGAAAGTTCCCGTGGGGTTATTAGGTTATTTTAGCTTTTTAAAGCCCGAACAAAAGCAACAGGCTTTAGGAGCTTTAAATATTAAAATTAAAATCAAGGATGAAACCGTTGAAGAAATTGTTAATAGTCAAGTGGGAACTAGATTATTAACTGATATTGATACGATTATTTCTGCGGACAAATCCCAAGGAGGAGTCGCCATTAAAACAGCGATTATATCTTCAGCTAAATCTGAACAAGGGTTATCAGTTATTAATTTTTTAGAAAACTATCCTTTACCGACCATTGAGATTGATCTTCCTCGCTCCTTTGCGGTTTTAACACGATTAAATCAAGGATTTTGGCAAACTCAAAGGTTACTTTTAGAAGTCTTACCTAAACTACCCAGTGACATACCTCAAGCTCCAAAAATTCCCCTTGATCCGAGTCAACCCGGGCCAGGAAAAGTGGAAATTACTCGGATAGAATTACTAGACAAACAACGTAATCGCAATATTCCCGTTTATATTTATTCCTCCTCCGCAGCTACACCAGATAAACCTTTAATTCTTTATTCTCACGGTCGGGGTTCAGATTATCAAGAATTACGCTATTTAATGGAACATTTAGCCTCCCATGGCTATACTGTTATTGTTCCTGAACATCCTGGGAGTAATGCGACTTTTGTAAATAAAAATTTGTTTTTATCTCCTACAGAAGTTATCGAACGTCCCCAAGATTTGATTTTTACCTTAAATGAATTAGAAAAATTAAATCTTAGTGATCCCAGATTTAAAGGTAAATTTAATACTAATAATACTTTAGTATTTGGATATTCTTTTGGAGGAGCAACGGCTTTAGCTTTAGCTGGGGGAGAGTTCCAAATTGATCAATTAAGGAAAAATTGTGATCAGAGTTTTATCACCTTTAGTTTAGGAAAAGCCACCCAATGTTTAGCCTCAGAACTCCCGAATGATCGCTATCGGTTTAGTGATCCGCGAATTAAACGGGCGATAGCCTTTGCCCCCACTGCTTCGGTTATATTCGGAAAAACGGGATTAAATCAAGTTCAAGTTCCCACTGTAATTTTAACACAATCATCCGATAAAGTTACTCCTGCTTTACCCGAACAAATTGCTATTTTTCCCCAAATTCCCACGGAAAAATTATTATTAGGGGTGGTCGGTGCAACCCATTTAAGCGTTAGAGATCCTGGAACTATTGGGGATCAAAGCTGGATTCCTGTAACTCCCATTTCCGGAGGTGAAGTCATCGGAGATGCCTCAAAAGATGTTAAGGATTACGCTAAAACTATTGTTTTAGCAACCGCAGCCCAACTAACTCCCGAAGCCGAAAAATATCAGGTATTCCTGACTCCAGAATATTATCGATATATCTCAACTCCTGCTTTTCCCGTGCGTTTAATTAAGGATATTCCCCCGGAAACTCAAGTTTTCATTGAGGAACTATTAAAAACTCAGTATTAACGGGTATAATTGTAATTAAGTTGAAAAACTTCGTTGTTGCGCTTGATCGCACTCTTATTAGGGTGTTATGCTGACGGGGCGACAATGAAGGGATTTCTTGATATTGATTGATTTAGATGTACAAACCTTTCAAATCTGATTACAATAAACTCCCATAAATATCTATATCTTAAAAATCGCTTATGACTCCTAAAAAAATTCTAGGCTGGGGTGCCGTCGCCTTAATTATTCTGTTTATTTCCTCTGGCGATACCTTTAAATTTTTGCCCAAACCCGCCAGAGATGCTAGTAAAACCAGTCGTGAGTTTGTTGTGGGTTTATGGCCGAAGTGGTTAAAGCCGAAAGATACTAACGAACAACGAGAGAAGGACATTCAAAAACTTGATCAAGGCCAGCCGACAAAATAGGCTGTGGGGTTTGGCGGTTATCGCTAACATTTAACCGCCTGTAGAGACGTACCATGGCACGTCTCTACTTTAATTTAGTCTTTCTTCATCCAACTAAACATAGCGCGTAAGTCTTTACCCACTTCTTCGATGGGATGTTCGGCTTCTTGACGACGCATGGCGATGAAACCGGGTTTTCCAGCTTGGTTTTCTAAGACAAAATCTCTAGCAAATTGACCGGACTGAATTTCGCTGAGAATTTTCCGCATTTCGGCGCGGGTTTCGTCGGTAACAATCCGAGGGCCGCGGGTATAATCTCCATATTCAGCCGTATTAGAAATACTATCGCGCATTTTGGCTAAACCGCCTTCCACGACTAAATCTACGATTAATTTAACTTCGTGTAAACATTCAAAATAAGCCAATTCCGGTTGATAACCCGCTTCAACTAAGGTTTCAAATCCAGCTTTAATTAAAGCACTTAAACCACCACATAAAACCGCCTGTTCACCAAATAGGTCGGTTTCGGTTTCTTCACGGAATGTAGTTTCTAAAACGCCACCGCGTGTGCCACCAATACCTTTAGCATAGGCCATTGCCCGGTCACGGGCCTGTCCAGAGGCATCTTGATATACTGCAAATAGGGCGGGAACTCCTTGGCCCTGTTCGTAGGTGCGACGGACTAAATGCCCTGGGCCTTTGGGTGCTACCATCACCACATCGACATTAGAAGGGGGGACAACTTGACCAAAGTGAATATTAAAACCATGGGCAAATGCTAAGGTTTTGCCTTCGGTTAAATAGGGTTCAATTTCGTTTTTATAAACAGTTTTTTGTACTTCATCAGGCAAAAGAATCATAATAAAGTCAGCAGCCTTCGCCGCGTCTTCCACACTATGCACGGTTAAACCGGAGTCTTTGGCTTTGATGGCTGATTTACTGCCAGGATATAGCCCGACAATTACATTCAAGCCACTATCTTTTAAATTCAGGGCATGGGCATGACCTTGGGAGCCATAACCAATAATTGCAATAGTTTTGCCCGCCAAAATATCTAAATTGGCATCGGCATCATAATACATTCGAGCCATCTGGCTTCTCCTTTAGGTGCTTATTGCTTGTGTATACAAAACTTCCATCCTATCATAAAAACTGATCGCAAGCGGTATAGCAACCGCCAAGGCAGTTAGGACACCAGACGGATCTTGGAACCCAGACGATGAAGTATTTCCCCGGTGTTCCCTCCCCCCCAAGCCCCAGGGCTGTTCCCTGCCATAACACCATTTTGGGATCACAGTCAGGGGTTGGTGTGGAAACATCGGTCTAGTCTGGCAATCCTCGTTTTAAATCTATTGCTAATTTATTAAAATTTAATTTGGAAATTCTTCCGGTCAGCACCCATTGTCTGACTATTAATCCTAACCAGATTCCTGCTAAAGAAATCACCCAAAATATTAGGATAGATTTGGATTCAAGACCGCGTAATCCGTTTAAATCCTTGATAGGTAATGGGTTTTAGGAAAAGAGGGAATAATGATTACTGCTCTTATTAAAATACTCGAACAATTCATCACCATTGCCTATTCCCCATTCCCTATTTTAAAGTTATTTTTTATCTTTTTTTCCCTGAGAATTATCTGGTTTTGATTCGGGTTCAGAAGATTTTAATGCTTCATCTAAAGTGGCTCTAGCTTCTTCTGCTTTGCCCCTAGCTTCTCGATATCTAAGATTAGAAACAGCGAAATTTTTTAATACCTTAAAGCCGTCTTTTAAATCGGTGATTTCTTCCACCGTCACTGGTTGATCTGTGAACAGAATATCAATAGATTCTCGCACTTTTAGGGCTTCTTCTTTTGATTCCATCACCTTCAATTTCAAAGAAGCCAAATTACTCAGAATTTGCACCGCCTCGGAAATGGCATCTTCTTCTTCTAAGGGACTATCATCGGGTTCTTTAACTTCGATAAACTGTTGGGGACTAAAGCCTTCTTCTAATTCCGTTGGTAGTTTCCCAGTATCCATCAATTCCATCAGTTTGTCCATCGCTTTCTCCCGGGCTTGAGATGAATCTTTGCCTCGGACAGTAAGAACGATTTCGGGACTTTGAGCTAGGGTGTAGCGAACCATATTAACACAGACTGCCTACTATAACTGCTAGGATCTATTGTAACAAAGATTAGGTTAAGTTTGTCTACAAATTTTGAGTTAATATTTGCAAAAAAATCCCGCTAACCCTTAAAATATAATCGAGATCAAATAGATTGACATAATTTTTATTGAGTTTGAACTATGAAAGAACAGTTGATTAAATGGTTAAATCTAGTTTTAGTGGCAAATGTTTTTTTTGTATTATTCAGTTTTTTTTGGTTAGTCGTTGCGGTTTTAGGCAATTCTTTTAAACTCAATCTGGGTTTGGATTTATGGTATAAACTTTGGGAACCTGTATTTACTCCAGCGATTGGAATTTTAATGGGTGGGGCGATTTTGAGTTGGGTAATTAGTAAGGTTAACCAATTATTTTTTAGTCCTAAATCTGATTAATCTGACAATTCAGGTTGGGTTCATAATTCGTAAAACCTAACCTGAATAAATTTATTTATTTTTTGAGTTTTTCTCCTAATAGTTGATTCGTGAGTTTAGGGTCAGCCCGTCCTCCGGTTTTTTTCATAATTTGACCAACAAAAAATCCTTGGAGTTTGGTTTTTCCGGCGTGATATTGTTCTAATTCCTTGGGATTTTCTACCAAAACTTGATCAATAATTTCTGCTAATGCTTTAGGATCGGATAATTGAATTAATCCTTTTATTTCAACTAATGCTTTAGGAGATCCGCCTTGAGTTAACAATTCTGGTAATAAATCCTTAGCAATTTTACCGCTAATTGTTCCAGATTCAATTAAAGCAATTAATTCTGCTAATCCTTCCGGTTTTAAAGCGACTTCAGTAACACTGCATTTTTCATTTTTGAGATGGGCCGTAATATCACCAATAATCCAATTTACCGCTTGTTTAATATTAGCTCCGGCGGCAATTGTGGCTTCAAAATATTCAGAAATCGGGTGATCATCCGTTAATATACGAGTATCGTAGGGGGATAATCCTAATTCTGATTCATAGCGATGACGTTTTTCTACTGGAAGTTCAGGTAATTGAGATTTCCAGGTTTTGAGTTGTTCAGCAGATACTTGAATCGGTGGAAGATCGGGTTCAGGAAAATAGCGATAATCGCTTGCTCCTTCTTTTTTTCGCATACTAATTGTCCGTTGACTTCCTTCTTCCCATAACCGGGTTTCTTGAACAATTTTTTCCCGGGTTTCAATTGCCTTAATTTGCCGTTCGATTTCATGATCAATCGCCCGTTGGATCGCACTAAAAGAGTTCATATTTTTGATTTCAACTTTAGTTCCGAACTCTTTTTGTCCCACCGGACGCACGGAAATATTCACATCACATCGTAGCGAACCTTCCTGCATATTGCCATCACTCACGCCCAAATAACGCACAATTCGACGCACTTCTTGGGCATATTCGGCGGCTTCTTGTCCCGAACGAATATCGGGTTCAGAGACAATTTCAGCTAAAGCAATTCCCGCCCGATTATAATCAACCATAGAATAGGTGGAACCGGAAAGGCGATCGCTTCCGCCATGGACTAATTTTCCGGCATCTTCTTCAATATGTAAGCGAGTAATTCCAATAGTTTTGCGAGTTGCACTGCCATCTTCATCGACAATTTCTATTTCTAAATGACCATTTATGGCAATGGGTAAATCATATTGAGAAATTTGATAATTTTTAGGCAAATCAGGATAAAAATATTGTTTGCGATCAAATTTACTGTAAGGAGCAATTGCACAATTCAGGGCTAACCCGGCTTTTACGGCATATTCTAAGACTTTTTCATTTAATACCGGGAGGACACCGGGTAATCCCATACAAATCGGATCAATATTCATATTAGGATCAGCCCCAAATTTCGTGGAAGAATTCGAGAAAATCTTGGTTTCGGTATTCAATTGACAATGGGTTTCTAACCCAATAATCGCTTCGTACTCCGTTTTAACATTTGCAGTAGCAGTCATAGACATCCATCAGAATTTTTTCAACAACTATCCTCTATTGTATCGCAATCTTAAACAAATTGTAATATTTTATCCAAACAAGACACAGTATGATGTCTATCTTAAGCTGAATTTGTATGTTTGATCATGGTAATTTCTAATTCTACCGTCTTATCACCAGACAAGTACACGAGGGTTAGCCCTCGGTTAAAGATTGACACTTTTCGAGAAAAATGTCCCGTTGCTGCGGGAGATGATGTGATTAATGGGTTAACCCAAACCCCAAAAACCTTACCACCTAAATATTTTTATGATGATCGAGGATCATTATTGTTTGAAAAAATTTGTGAGTTACCCGAATATTATGTAACCCGCACAGAAGCAAAGATTTTACAAGATTATGCCTCAGAAATTGCCAATTTAACAGGCTATTGCGAACTTGTAGAATTAGGAAGTGGGAGTTCTACAAAAACTCGAATTCTATTAGACGCTTATCAAGAATTAGGTCATCCACTTCATTATTTACCCATTGATATTAGTGGCGGAATTTTAGAAGAAAGTGCCTATAATCTGCTCAAAGATTACCCGAAGCTGAATATTCATGGAATTGTTAGCACCTATGAGACAGCTTTAAAACATCTCAATCCTTCCCCCTTACCTGCTCGAATGATTGGGTTTATTGGCAGTAGCTTGGGAAATTTGAAACCGGAAGAATGCCATGTTTTCTTTTCCCATATTGTCGAAGCTTTGCAACCTGGAGATTATTTTTTATTGGGGGTTGATTTACACAAATCTAAATCAATTTTAGAACCCGCTTATGATGATAGTCAAGGGGTAACGGCGGCATTCAACTTGAATATGTTACGACATTTAAACCATCTGTTTGAAGGGAATTTTAACTTAGAGCAATTTGAACATTTGGCATTTTACAATCAAACCGAACATCAAATTGAAATGCACTTAAAAAGTTTGCGATCGCAAACTGTTGAACTCAAAAAGCTCAATTTAGCCATTGAATTTACCCAAGGAGAAACTATTCATACGGAAATCTCTCGCAAGTTTGAACTGGAAAAAATTCAAGCGGAATTAGAGGATTTAGGCTTAGTTTCCATCAAGAATTGGACGGACGAAAATCAATGGTTTGGTTTGATTTTGTGTCAATTACAAACCGTTTAAGATAGGGTAATTTCAGGGGAGAATTGAATTTAAAAATCTCCCTTGGATAATTTTATTTGATCCAATCTTCTCCAACTCTAATAGTTAAATCCGACCCCATATCACCCGTTGCTGAGGATTTAAGCTCACCTAAACCGAGGTTTTTTTGCATCAGTTTAGCTGCCCCTAAATCTCCGCCTTGAATAATAATTTCTGTTTTTAGTTGTTGAGTTCTTTCAATCGGGGCTAAATAAACTTGATTAAACCCTTGATTATATAGAAAATCTAGCATTTTCTCCGCTGCTTTGGGATTACTGGAAGTATTTTGAATTGCAATTTTTAAATCCTTAGACAAAGTTTCATAAGCAGAAGGTTCGTAGGCACTTTTTAAGGTATATCCGGTGGAATCTAACCGAAAATATTGATACATGACCCGATCGCGTCCCCGTTCATCCACTAACCAATAACTACTATTAGAATATTCCTCCGAACTAGAACGACCGGGTAACATTACCATTTTAAAATTTTGAGATTCCAGATTTAACCCAAAATTAACTAAGGTTAAAATTTCTTCAAAACTTAAATTAGTATCAATATATTTTTGCATAATCCGAATAATTTCAGGAACACGAGGTAAAACCGTCGGATCTTTCAGTCGAACTAAAATTGCTTCCATTAAGGCTTGTTGACGCTGTACCCGCCCTAAATCTCCATAACCATCGCCTCGAAACCGCACAAATTGATCCGCTTGTTCACCATTAATAGTTTGCCAACCGGGAGCCAAATTAATGTCTAATTTTTGAGTTTTATCCTGATAAGACATAGGTTGAGGAATATATACTTCCACTCCTCCTAAAAAATTAACTAATTCTCGAAAAGCACCACTACTCACCCGCACATAACGGTTAATTTCAACTTTATTTAAAATAGTTTGAACCACTTCCTTTGCTAATTTAGGGCCGCCCCAATAATTAGCTTCATTAATTTTTCCTGTACCATAACCTGGAATTTGGACTTGAGTATCTCGGGGGATGGATAACAAACTAACTGATTTATCTTGAGGTTGAAAATTGACAAATAAAACCGTATCACTACGACCTTTAAATAGATCGGGAGAGGAGGTAGAACTGTGGGGACTTCCATCAATTCCCAGGACTAAAATATTAACCGGACGAGACAAACTATATTTAAACCGATGTTGCCAGAGTCCATCTAAAATATTTGATTCTGGCTCAGTAAAATCAAATTTTTCAGGAGCTAATAAAGCAGTCACCGCGCCTAAAATTGCCGAGGTACTAGCTAAGAATAAAACAATAAAACTAAAAAATAATAGTTGCAGAATCTTAGGCTTTTTGCGAGAAGGGAAGGGAGAAGTCATGATGATTTAAGGATAGCTTTTATTTAAACCTAGAAACTAGAATCCTATCGTCTAACAGTTGGGTTAATTTGTCAAGACAATTGCATCATCTTTGATATTCTCCATTCCCTGTTAATCAAATCTTTAAACTTGCAATCCCGCTTCCCGTAGCCGCTCAATGGAAATCTTGGCGGATTCAGAGACTTGAGAATGACTATCTTTGGCTAAATAATTTAACGCAGAAAGGCTTTTAGGTGTGACTAAATTTCCCAGAGCTTCTGCTAAACGTTGCCGGACTAACCAATCTTCCGCTTGAGCAAATCGCAGAATTTTATCAACCGATTCCACATCTTTAATTTCTCCGATCGCAGCAATTGCAGCTTGATGTAAAATCACTTCATCACTTTCTAATGCAGCCAATAAAACATCCCGAGCCCTAATATCTTTGAGGTTTCCCAGGGAGACCGCCGCACTAAATCTAACTAGCCAATCTGTATCCTCATAAAAAGCTCTAACTAAAGGTTCAAATGCG
Source organism: Planktothrix agardhii NIES-204 (assembly GCA_003609755.1). Taxonomy (NCBI): domain Bacteria; kingdom Bacillati; phylum Cyanobacteriota; class Cyanophyceae; order Oscillatoriales; family Microcoleaceae; genus Planktothrix; species Planktothrix agardhii. The sequence continues at coordinate 560,129 of AP017991.1, read as the reverse complement.
CGAATATCTCCCAGATATCCCAGGGCTCCGGCTGCATCGGCTCTTACCCCATAATCCGGGTCATTTTCTAATAGTTTCACCAACAGAAAATAGCATTCTTCCGTAGGTTTAATTCCCAGGGCAAAAATTGCCATAGAACGGACTTGTAAACTTTCATCATCTAGCACTTTTTTAATTAAAGGAACAGCATCTTCTGGAGGAACATTTCGCAAAGAAGCTAAGGCTAATAGACGATCTCGTAAATTTTTGCTATCTAGCTGATCGGCAATATTTTCTAAATTCAACGGTTGACTCATTTGTAAATCAGGTTTAACTAAATCTTTACTTATTATAGCCAGGTTAGAAAAAATTTGCAGAATTAATTGCTAAAGTTTTTGATGTGCCATAAAATGTCCCCAATGTTCTTCTCCTTGACGGCTGGGGGTTGATTCAGTCACCGGATGCAGGGAAAGAATCTGAAATTTCCCTTGAAAATACTGTCGAATTTCCGCCGGAGTAATCCCAAAAGGTGGCCCTCCGGCACGGGAATGGGTAAAAAACAACCCGAATAATTGCCCATTGGGTTTCATAATTGACTCAACTAAATTGACATAATTAGGGCGTTGATCTGGGGAAATTGCACAAAAACAAGTATGTTCAATTACATAATCAAACTGTCCTAAAAACTCCTGGGGTAAGTCAAAAATATCCTGTTGTAAAAATTGCGCTGAAGTGGGTAAATATTTTCCTGCTCCCTTTAAAATTGACGATTTATTGATTAATAATTGTTGATATTCTAATGCGTCTTGAATCGCAGAATCCGCAAAATCAAACCCAATAACCTCAAAACCATAACTGGCAAATAATAGGGCATCATAACCCCTTCCACAGCCTAAAACCGCCGTTTTTCCCGGGGGTGGAGCCTCAGAAGATTGCAAAAACGTAATAAACGGTGGGGCGGGTTCTCCTAAGTCCCAGGCGGTGGTTCCCTGTTGATAGCGTTCTTCCCAAAAATTGCGTTCATTAACAGATACAATCATAACCATCCTATTGTTGAATTAAGTTAAACTAATTACAGACTTGCTGATTTTTTAATGTTAAAAATTTATTGGATCTTCCTACGAACCTTTTTAGAGTATTGTTATGGAATTTTACCAGTCTGTGCGTTATTCATCTGCTTTAGAACAAGCCATTGATCGGAATCCATTTATTGTAACACCAGAAACCTGTTTAGCGGATGTGATTAAAATACTGGGTCAATCTCAGAATCATTGTCTTTTAAACTCTGGTAGTTTTTTAATAGAAGAATCTCGGGCAAGCTGTGTTTTGGTTATTAATCAAGACTCGGAAGAAATTACTCCGGTACTTCCCGATGAACAGCCTCAGATGGCTTCGGTTGTAGGAATAATCACGGAACGAGATATTGTTCAGTTAATGGCAACAGAAATTTTAGATCCTGTCATCAAAAAAAATCTTAATAAAGTCCGAGTCGCTGAAATCATGTCTCCAATTTCTGTTAGTTTAACAGAATCTGATGATCAAGATATTTTTACGGCTTTATCCTTATTTCGACAACATCAAATTTCGCATTTACCCGTTTTAGATATTCGAGGTCAATTAGTGGGAGTGATTACCCCAGAACGAATTCGTCAGGTTTTACAACCCGCTAATATTTTAAGATTACGCCGGGTGGGGGATGAAATGATCACCCAAGTAATTACGGCTCCAGTCACAACATCTGTATTGAGTTTAGCGCAAATGATGACCGCCCATCAAGCGAGTTATGTGGTTATTTTTCAAGCCGGAACTGAGAAAAAATTAACCCCTATTGGATTAGTTACAGAACAGGATATTGTGGAGGCGCAATTTTTGGAATTAGATTTAACGGCGACTTATGCAACCACGGTAATGAGAAATTTATCCTTTTCTTTGAAAATTAATGATTCTCTGTGGATGGCGCATCAAGAAATGCAAAAACAACAGGTACAACGACTAATTGTTTGTGGGGATGAAGGAGAGTTATTAGGAATTATTACACAGGTTAGTTTATTAAGAATGCTTGACCCGACGGAAATGTATCGGGTGGTTAAACAACTCCAACAATCGGTTCATCAATTGCAAACGGAAAAATTAGAACTGTTAAAAAGCCGGAATGCTGAACTAGAAAAACAAGTTGAAGAACGCACGTCTAAGGTGGAAGAACTGCAACAGTTAAATATTCTCAAAGATGATTTTTTGAGTACGGTTTCCCATGAACTTCGTACTCCTTTAGCAAATATGAAAATGGCGATTTATATGTTAAAAATTGCCCCCAACTCAGAGCGAAGTCCAAAATATTTAGAAATATTAGAATCTGAATGTATGCGAGAAACTAATTTAATTAATGATTTATTAGATTTACAACGGTTAGAATCTTCTGCCGCACCTATTACCATCGACAGTTTAGATTTATTGGAATGGCTACCTAATATTATTAATCCTTTTTATTCTCGTACCCAAGAACGGAATCAGGTGCTAAATGTCCAGTATTATCCCTATTTACAATCTATTAGAACTAACTCCAATAGTTTAGAAAGAATTGTAGTAGAATTGTTAAATAATGCCTGTAAATATACTCCCAATGGAGGAGAAATTTTCTTAGGAATTCATTATCATTCTTTGTCTAATTGGTTGGAATTAATTCCCACAACTAATAACAAACGTAAAACAAAGAAACAGAATATTTCTTTACCTTCTCCCTCCATTTCTGACCCCTTACAAATTGTGATTCGCAACCCAGCCGAAATTCCAGAACAAGAACTTCCCCGAATCTTTGAGAAGTTTTATCGGATTCCGAATGCTGACCCATGGAAACAGGGAGGAACGGGGTTAGGATTAGCTTTAGTTCAAAAATTAGTGGCACAATTAAACGGGACAATTCAAGTGGAAAGCAACCAAAATCTTACCACTTTTACGATTGAATTTCCCTGTTAAGTTCAGTTGTGATTGAGCAGGTAGGGACAAGTTACAAAATTATTTTTCACCAATAACCAGCATCTCAAAATCGACCGTTGTTAACTTGTCATTTCTGGAAAATGCACTCAGCTTGGCACCATAAATATCTATGCTGCTGTAACCCAGAGATTTAAGTAACCAGGTAATTTCGCTCGGCACATAATACCTTTCATTACAGGCAAGAGATTTCTTGTTTCCCAGGTCATCTTCAAATTCCGTTATGTTATGATCTCGGAATGTCATCAAGTCAAAACTATTGCTTTTGTAGGTGGCATTTCCTGTTTCCGTTGTTGATTCACAGAATTGCTCAACCGAGTGATATAATGGGAATAATCCATTTAAAGTTGTGAATATAAATTTAGCATTTGTCTTCAGCGATCGGGTGACATTTTTCAGGATTTCAAAGTTCATTTCATCAGTTTCCATGAGGGCAAATCCCCCCTCGCAAAGCATTATCGCTACATCAAATTCATGATTAAATGTCAAATTTCTGGCATCCTGCTGCTGAAAATCAATAATCAAATTTTCACTTTTGGCTTTATCCTTTGCCCTTTGAAGTTGGGATGGGGATAAATCAATTCCAGTAACAGAATATCCCCGCTTTGTGAGTTCAATTGAATGTCTTCCTGTACCACAGCCCACATCTAATATTTTTAAGGACTTATTAAATTCTAGTTCTTTTTCTATGAAATCGCACTCACCAATTGTCCCTTGTGTAAAACTCTCAGAATCATATTTTTGTCCGTAATTCTCGAACAGGGATTCGTACCATTGTTTTTGAGTCATATTATTTAATCCAAATCTGGGAACAGAGAACAGAAATAATACTTCTAGCTGTTATATTAAAGATTATAATAAACCTTGTGGAAGAATACAAGGTCATATTTATTTTTTAAACCCATGAAATATTTAGCTTTAGCAACGGATTTTGATGGCACCTTAGCGACGGATGGAATCGTCGAGGAGTCTACCTCCAAATCTTTAGAACTCTGGCGAGAGTCGGGGAGAAAGTTAATCTTAATTACTGGAAGACCATTGGATAACTTAATTGATCATGTTTCCATAATTCTTATGTTTGATTGGGTGATTGCAGAAAATGGGGCGGTATTATATCAACCTTCTACAAAGGTAGAAAAAATATTAGCGGAGCGCCCTTCTGAAGCGTTTATAAGCTGCTTGCGCGATCGCATTGACCAAAAACAACAACAATTACAAAATCAAGGCATTCCAGAGGAATTTTCCCAAATTGTTCAAACCCAAGCCGTAGAAGTTTTCGGGGTCGGACGAGTAATTATTGCTACTTGGGAAGCCTATTTGGAAATCACCCAAAAAACCATTCAAGAGTTAGGAGTTAATCTTAAAATTATTGCCAATAAAGGAGCCGTGATGATCCTACCCGAAGGGATTAATAAAGCCTCGGGGTTGAAGAATTAATTGATCAAATTCTCAATTCAGATGACTAATAACTAATAACTAATAACTAATAACTGATAACTGATAACTGATGATGAATCGTCGTAATTTTTTAACCGGATTAACCTTAACAGGAATTGCCACTCAGGTTCCTGTTTTTGCTCAATCTTCATCTTCTCAAAGATTACTGAAACCGAACGCTTTAAAATCAGGAGATACGGTGGGGTTAGTGACTCCCGCCAGCCCGATTTTAAAAGAACATTTAAAGTGGATTCAACTGCAATTAGGACAACAGGAACTAGCCGTTAAAGTTGCTCCCCATGTCATGAGTGAATATGGCTATTTAGCCGGAACTGATCAACAACGAGCATCAGACATTAATCAAATGTTTGCTGACCCTAATATTAAGGGAATTATTGCTACGGGTGGCGGTTGGGGAAGTAGTAGAATTTTACCCTTATTAGATTATGATTTAATTCGCAAAAATCCTAAAATTTTTCTCGGTTATAGTGATATTACCGCTTTATTATTAGGATTATATAGTCAAACCGGATTAGTAACATTTCATGGATTATTAGGAACTTCCCTCTGGAATCCCTATTCGGTTAGTTGGCTGAAAAAAATCCTATTTGAAGGACAAGCCGTAACCTTTCAAAATCCCGCCAGTGTTAGGGTTGAAACCATTTATCCGGGTCAAGCCCAAGGGAGATTAATCGGAGGAAATTTATCGGTTTTATCCGCTTTAGTCGGTTCTAAATATTTACCCAATTGGCAGGATAAAATCCTATTTGTAGAAGATATTGGCGAGGATATTTACCGAGTTGATCGAATGTTAACCCATTTGAAATTAGCCGGAATTTTAGATCAAATTTCCGGGTTTATTTTTAGTCAATGTACCGCCTGCACTAAAGGCGAGGGAAATGAACCATCTTTAACCTTATCCCAGGTATTAACGGATTTAATTCAACCGTTAAGAATTCCGGCTTGGTATGGTTCGATGATCGGCCATATTCGAGATCAGTTTACTATTCCTTTAGGAATAGAAGTAAAAATTGATACGCAACCAGGAACAATTTTAATGCTAGAAAATGCTGTAATTTAACAAAAATTTAATAAATTTAAAATTTTTCAAAAAAGTATAGAAAGTCTTTATAAAAGTTTGCTTAAATTTTCGGTTAAGCGGTTACTACCTGAAAATTTTGCTGTCTTTTCTCCCTATCTTCATGTGTTATCGGAAATATTTTCTGATCAAGTAGTACAGTCTGTATAGCGGGGAACAGGGAACAGCCCTGCCCGTGCACGGGGGGCTAGAGGGGGAGGGATCTGGGGGGAAATACTTCACCGTCTGGGTTCTAAGATCCGTCTGGTGTCCTAACTGCCTTGGCGGTTGCTATAATTACCAGAAAAAGATGATCAATTTTCCGAATCAAAATTAATCCAGATTTAATAGGGTGTAACTGCCAAAAACTTTTAAGGTTTCGGTAAAGGTTTTTAATTCAGCTAGAGCTAATTGTACGGAAGGTTGATCACTATCTGCTTCTAAATCCATAAAAAATAGATAATCTCCCAGTGAGCGCTTGCTAGGACGGGATTCAATTCGACTTAAATTAATCCCCCTATCGGCAAAAATTGCTAAAGGTTTTGCCAATGCACCCGGAACATTTGCCGGAACACTAAAGCCTAAAGATGTATATTTTCCCGATCCTGAAGGTTGTAAACTAACTACCAAAAACTTGGTACAATTATCGGGATAATCATTAATAGAATGGGCAAGAACAGGTAATTGATAAAGTTCTGCTGCTCTTAAAGATGCGATCGCGGCTGCATGGGATTCATCTCTGACATATTGTAGGGCTTCTGTAGTTGAATTTTTGGCAATTAATGGCACATCAGAAAGATGTTTTTCTAACCATCCTTGACACTGAGCTAGGGCTTGAGGATGGGAATAAACTACTTGAATATTAGCAAGATCTTTAGCTTGAGAAATCAACGCATGGGCAATCGGAAGAATTAACGCCTGTTGAATTTGAAGACAGCCAATTTGCCATAATGTATCTAGGGTCATAGTAACACTACCCTCAATGGAATTTTCAACAGGAACTACCCCAATATTTGCATCTCCTTTGGCAACTGTCCATAAAGTTTGACTAATACTTGAACAGGGGCATAACATGGTTTCTTCCCCGGTTTTTCCAGTGAGATATTGAGCATAAGCTAAGGCGGCGGCTTCTGCATAAGTCCCCGATGGGCCAAGATGGGCAATAGAAACAGTCATAATTTTAGTTCGGTAGATAATAAATGGATAGAAAGGGACGTTACAATTATTTATATTATTCTCATCAACGTTACCCTTATGATCAAGCGACTCCCTATTTTTCAGGGAGTACAGGTCATTATTCTTGATCGGTGACTCTTGATTGATGAAAATAGTTTGAATAATTCTTAAATTATATTAAGATAAGTCAAAATTAGTAGACTTTTATAACTTTCTATATGTATACCCACTTTCAAGCCTCCCAAACCGTTGAAATGGCTGTACCGGAGCCAACTTTAATTCACCATTATCTACGTCAACCGAAACGTTTGGTTAAGGCAATAGTTGATCCGACCCGTTTAGATGCCTTAACAGAGGATATTTACCGCTTAAAAATGCGTCCTTTGCAGTTTATGATGTTTAGTTTACAACCAACGGTAGACTTGAAACTATGGATACATTCCGATGGTACTCTTAACTTAAAATCCGTAGGATGTGAAATTCGCGGAATTGAATATATTAATCAACGGTTTTCACTAGATTTAGTGGGAAAATTATATCCGGTTGAATTGCAAGGAATTACCTATTTAAAAGGTCAATCTGATTTAAAAGTTAAAGTCGAACTTCCCCCGCCCTTATGGTTAACACCGCAACCAATTTTAGAAACAACCGGAAACGGACTATTAAAAAGTGTGTTAATGACGGTTAGACACCGATTAGTTCATAATTTATTATCGGATTATGCCCATTGGTCTGCGGAACAATTAGGGGTTTTAGTTCCACAAACGCCATCTATTATTCAGGTTTCCAGTGCTGAATGTTAGGGGTTAAATTAGATTAAAATGACTGAAAATTTAGAACGGGTAATTGAACATGATCGATTATTTAAAGAGTTAATTTCGACGTTTTTTTGGGAATTTTTAGAGTTATTTTTTCCCGATCTGATTCCCTATATTGATCAATCCTCTATTACCTTTTTACCCCAAGAGGTATTTATTGATATTACATCGGGGAATCGTCGAGAGGTCGATCTATTAGCAAAAGTTCGGTTTCGAGAACAGGAAAGTTTTTTCCTCATCCATACCGAAACTCAATCCTACGCTCAAGCGGATTTTGCCCGGCGGATGTTCCATTATTTTGCTAGACTAGATGAAAAATATGCACTTCCGGTTTATCCGATCGCACTCTTTTCTTTCGATACCCCCCAACGTCTGGAACCCAATAACTATCAAGTTGAATTTCCCGACCGGAAGGTATTAGAATTTAGCTATGCAGCGATCCAACTAAATCGTTTAAACTGGCGGGATTTTTTACGTCAGCAAAATCCGGTGGCGGCTGCATTAATGGCTAAAATGAGAATAGAACCCCAGGATCGACCCCAAGTTAAAGCGGAGTGTTTACGCTTGTTAGTAACATTACGGTTAAATCCAGCTAGAAATCAATTAATTTCGGGGTTTATTGACTCCTATTTGCGCTTAAATTCTAGCGAAGAAGTCGTTTTTACCGAAGAACTAAATCGCTTAGGACTAATTCAGGAGGAAAGATTTATGGAAATTGTTACAAGTTGGATGGAACAGGGAATTGAACAAGGAATTGAACGAGAAATAACGTTCATTTTGCGTTTGCTCAGTCGTCGTTTAGGAACAATTAACCCCGAAATTCAAGAGCAAATCCGCAGTCTTCCGATTGAATTAGTTGAGGAACTAGGAGAAGCATTATTAGATTTTGAAATGGATTCAGATTTATTAAATTGGTTAGCTGAAAATTGTTCCTAATTTTATAAAGGTAAGGATAATTGACAACACCTGAAAGATTGACGATGTTGGTAAGTAATACCATACTCTTGTATCGCTTGACGGTGTTTTGCGGTTCCGTAACCTTTGTTTTGTTTTAAATCATATTCAGGATATTTTTTAGCTAAACGGGTGATTAATTCATCTCGCCAAACTTTTGCGACAATACTAGCGGCTGCAATTGCAATAGATGTACTATCTCCCTTAATAATAGTTTGTTGCGGAATTAATAGTTTTGGAATCTTTTGATTTCCGTCAATTAAACAGAGTTCTGGTTCAGGATTTAACCTGATAATTGCTCGTTTCATCGCTAATAATGTGGCTTGTAAAATATTCAAGCGATCAATTTCTTTAACGGAAGCCCAACCAATTTTACAATCAATGGCGATCGCTTTAATTTCAGTGGCTAACCGAAAACGAACCCCTGGAGTTAATTTTTTACTATCTTTCACTCCAGCGCTGGTTAATTGAGCAATACTATCCTCCGACAAAATCACCGCCGCCGCTACCACAGGGCCAAATAAAGCCCCCCGACCTACTTCATCCACTCCCGCAATTAAAATAGAAGTTGGAGTCTGATATTCTGTCATTGATTTTAATTTAAAATTGCTATAATTATCAATAGTAGATGAAAACCAATATTTTAAAAATAGAGTTTATGAAAAAAATTGTTTTAATTGCTGGGTTTGAGTCTTTTAATGCTGAGTTATATCGTACAGCAGCAAAGTTAGCCAGCGCTCGTTGTCCAGAATTAGAGATTTGTGTATTTAGCGATCGCGCTATTTCAAATCAACCAGATACCGTCGCCACCGCCTTAGAAAATGCTGATGTATTTTTTGCTAGTTTATTATTTGATTATGATCAAGTATTATGGTTACGAGAAAGAGTACAAAATATTCCCATTCGTTTAGTTTTTGAATCCGCTTTAGAATTAATGAGTTTAACCCAAATTGGAGGCTTTAAAATTGGGGATAAACCGAAAGGAATGCCCAAACCAGTGCAGTTTATTTTAAGTAAATTTTCCAGTGGGAAAGAAGAAGATAAACTCGCGGGTTATATTAGTTTTCTCAAAACAGGCCCGAAATTATTAAAATTTATTCCGGTTAAAAAAGTTCAAGACCTGCGAAATTGGTTAATTATTTATGGGTATTGGAATGCAGGAGGTACAGAAAATGTATCGGCAATGTTCTGGACAATTGCTAGTAATTATTTAGGGTTAACCGTTGGAGAAATTCCGCCTCCAATAGAAACCCCAAATATGGGATTATTACACCCAGATTATAACGGTTATTTTGAATCGCCACAAGCCTATTTAGATTGGTATAAAACCCAATATCCAACAACTACTAATAATCCCGTTGTCGGAATATTGCTTTATCGTAAGCACGTGATTACTAAACAAACTTATATTCCCCAACTTATTTGCTATTTTCAAGAGGAAAATTTAATTCCATTACCAATTTTTATTAATGGCGTTGAAGGTCATGTTGCTGTTAGAGATTGGCTCATAACAACGGATGAATTAAATAACCAAGAACAGGGAAATATTCAAACCTTATCCTTATCAAAAGAAGCTGTAACCATTGATGCAATTGTTTCTACCATTGGGTTTCCTTTAGTTGGAGGGCCAGCCGGATCAATGGAAGCCGGAAGACAAGTTGAAATTGCTAAACAAATTTTAACAGTAAAAAACGTTCCTTATTTTATCGCCGCACCTTTATTAATTCAAGATTTATTATCCTGGACTCGTCAAGGAATTGGCGGTTTACAAAGTGTAGTTTTATATGCCTTACCCGAACTTGATGGCGCAATTGATACCGTACCTTTAGGGGGGTTAGTGGGAGAAGATATCTATTTAATTCCTGAAAGAGTCAAACGTTTAACTGGAAGGGTAAAAAGTTGGATTCAACTGCGACAAACACCGCCAGAAAAGCGAAAAATTGCGATTATTTTATATGGATTTCCCCCCGGATATGGAGCCACAGGAACCGCCGCTTTATTAAATGTACCCCAGAGTTTATTAAAGGTTTTACAAGCCTTAAAAGCTCAAGGATACACCGTTGGAGAGCTACCTGAAACGGGGGAGGTATTAATTCAAAAAGTTAAAATAGCCGATGAGAAATTAGAAGCTCAACAGAACTTTATTTTTGCAGAAAATTCTGTTATTTCTAATCAAGTTAATGTCAATAAATTAGAGAAATGGTTAGGATATTTACAAAGAAGTCGGATTAAAAAACAATGGAAATCCTTAACAGAAACCGGGATTAAAACCTTTGGAGAGGATTATCATATTGGTGGAATTCAATTAGGAAATATTTGGGTAGGAGTGCAACCGCCTTTAGGTTTATCCGGTGATCCCATGCGGTTAATGTTTGAAAGAGATTTAACCCCCCATCCTCAATATGTGGCTTTTTATCAATGGTTACAAAAGGAATTTCAAGCCGATGCTATTGTTCATTTTGGGATGCACGGCACGGTGGAATGGTTGCCCGGATCACCATTAGGAAATACGGGCTATTCTTGGTCAGATATTTTATTAGGAAACTTACCAAATTTATATCTTTATGCAGCTAATAACCCATCGGAATCAATGTTAGCAAAACGTCGAGGTTATGGGGTATTAATTTCCTATAATGTACCTCCTTATGGTCGGGCGGGACTGTATAAAAAATTAGTATCTCTACGGGAATTAATTGCCGAATATCGAGAAGATCCGAAGAAAAATTCTACCCTTCAAGAATCAATTAGTCAGCAAATTGTTGATATGGGTTTAGAGGTAGATTGTCCTTTTCAAGAGGGCAAAAAATTAGGCATTGCTTTTACAAATGAAAACGCCCGATTATTTAGTGTGGAAGTTCTCTATAACTATTTTATCAAAATTTATGATTATTTACAAGTCTTAGAACAGCGTTTATTTTCATCGGGATTACATACCTTTGGCGAGAATCCAACCGAAGAAGAATTAACCACTTATTTGAATGCTTATTCCACCGAATCAATGAATCAGTTAACCACGGAAACCGAGACTCAAATTCGAGACTTATTATTACAAACATCCGATGAATTAACCAATTTATTAAAAGGACTAAACGGGGAATATATCCCCCCAGCACCGGGCGGGGATTTACTCAGAGATGGGCCAGGAGTTCTGCCCACCGGACGCAATATTCATGCCTTAGATCCCTATCGAATGCCCTCGGCGGCGGCCTATTTGAGAGGAAAAGAAATTGCTCAAAAAATCATTAATCAACAGTTAGCAGAAACCGGAAATTATCCTGAAACCGTTGCGGTAATGTTATGGGGTTTAGATGCAATTAAAACTCGCGGGGAGTCGTTAGGAATTATCTTAGAATTAGTGGGAGCCGAACCAATTAAAGAAGGAACCGGGCGAATTGTGCGTTATGAATTACAACCTTTAGAACAGGTCGGACATCCTCGAATTGATATATTAGCGAATTTATCAGGAATTTTTAGAGATAGTTTTGCTAATATTATCGAATTATTGGATGATTTATTTGTGCGGGCGGCTGATGCGGAAGAATCCGAGGATAAAAACTTTATTAGAAAACACGCTTTGAAGTTGCGATCGCAAGGAGTAGAAAACCCATCCGCCCGTTTATTTTCCAACCCATCGGGGGATTTTGGATCATTAGTTAATGATCAAATTGTGGATGGTAATTGGGAATCAGGAGAAGAATTAGCAGACACTTGGAAAGGAAGAAATGTATTTAGTTATGGACGCAAAGATCAAGGAAAAGCTAGACCGGAAGTAATGACACAATTGTTAAAAACAATGGATAATATTGTTCAAGAAATTGATTCCGTAGAATATGGATTAACCGATATTCAAGAATATTATGCCAATACGGGCGGATTAAAACGGGCGGCAGAAAAACAAAAAGGTCAAAAAGTGAAAGCCAGTTTTATCGAAAGTTTTTCTAAAGATACCACTCCCCGACAGTTAGAAGACCTATTAAGAATTGAATATCGGACTAAATTATTAAACCCAAAATGGGCAGCAGCAATGGTGAATCAAGGAAGTGGTGGGGCCTATGAAATTTCTCAACGAATGACAGCATTAATAGGTTGGGGAGGAACAACAAATTTCCAAGAAAATTGGGTTTATGATCAAGCATCTAAAACCTATGCTTTAGATGAAAAAATGGCAACCCAATTAAGACAAGCCAACCCGGAAGCCTTTCGCAATATTGTCGGTCGAATGTTAGAAGCCAATGGTCGGGGATTTTGGCAAACCGATACTGAAACTTTAGAGAAATTAAAATCTTTGTATGAGTTAACCGAAGCAGACTTAGAAGGAGTAACACTTTAATCTTTATTCCTTTCTTAGTGTCTTAGTACCTTTGTGTTTACTTTGTTTTTTTAAATAAAATAAATTTTGGTTTGCCCTTTACAGATTACAAAAATAAAATGATAAGCTAGATCTATTAACCTCGATTTAGGAGAGCTTTGATGGTGGCAAACGATGTAATAGAGATTTCTGCGGTTACTGCCGTCAAAACCTTTCTGGCTGGGTTTCATGCCCTATCTGATCCCCTGCGTTTGCAGGTCATCAATCTGTTAAGAGAAAAAGAGTTATGTGTTTGTGAACTTTGCCAACAGTTAGCCGTCAATCAGTCTAAGCTATCTTTTCACTTAAAAATTTTGAAGGAAGCCGGATTATTGGAAAGTCGGCAAGAGGGACGTTGGATTTACTATCGTCTAAACCTCAGCCAGTTTGGAGTTCTGGAAGCCTATTTAGCCAACTATCACCATTCGAGTCCCATTTTAACCTCTCATCAGGATTGTGATTAAGAGAGGTTGTATACTTGTTAATAGAATTGTATTCTTTTTAACAAATACTAGATGGAATTGATCGGGCTATAATTAAAGTATCAAGATATACTTTATTAGCCGATTCAGAATTTGGCATTCTATGTAAAAATAAACAATCATGTAAATTGGAGTCTGAAACTGATGACCAACCTAAGTTCCTTTTATTCTGGCTCTCGTTATCGGGGCAATGGCAAACCTGAGAATATCCTGTTTAATGCTAATTTGCAGGAATTTGCTCAAAAGGTAGACTTTATTGTTGGCTTGCAAACCGGGGGAAAACTTTCACCAGAAGAATCTTATGTACAAATCGAAACCTTGTGGGAAAAACTTCGAGAGAGCAAACAACATTTGGGAATTGACAAAAAAGCCGGATAATAGTCTGAATATAGAATCACTAAAATAAAGGGCGCAGATAAACTGTACCCTTTATTTTTAGGCTGGATTTTGGCAGAGTTATTTCTATTTTTGTAAAACAATATGTTTAATCGTCATTCCGGTTTTCTCCACCAATTGTCCATCCACCCACTCTTGATGATCGGGGGGATTCGCCATAAAATCTTCTAGGGAAAAGGTTTCAGTTTCGGTTAAAACTGTACTGTATTCCTCTGGTAATGTAATCCCTTTCTGGAGGAGGCTAGTAATAAACGAACCTTAAGTTTGTGGACAAGAAACATTATAGCTCAACTAACCAAATAATTCATCAATAGCAATCCTAAATCCTAATAAAACAATTTGTGTATTAATAATATCACCAGCTTTAAACGCCAAGGTTTGATTTTCAGTAATAATTAAAATGCGATGATTCTCAGGAAAAACCAACCACACTTCCCGACAACCGGACTCTAAATATTCACTAGCTTTAGCAAATAAATCCTCCGCCGCATCACTCGGAGAAGCAATTTCAGCTAGAAGTGGAGGACTTTGGGGTAATGTGGGAAACTCGCCAAATTCTGTCAGTAATTCTGGTGTGAGATAGGAAACATCAGGACGTCGCCCTTGTTTTAAGGTGCTACAGGGAAGTTCCGTGTAAGCATCTCCCCCTTGTCCTGATTCAATTGCATAATTACCCCAGTAACGACCTAACCGACATTGCATCCGACTATGTTTAATCGTCATTCCGGTTTTCTCCACCAATTGTCCATCCACCCACTCTTGATGATCGGGGGGATTCGCCATAAAATCTTCTAGGGAAAAGGTTTCAGTTTCGGTTAAAGTTGCGATCGCCATATTCATTGATTCGCCTTTGCAGGACTGACAAATATTATTATATCAAATCTGGATATAATGTCATCCTATCCCGATCTAATTCAATCTAAATTAACGAAATTAATTCTCTTGGGAATAACCCAAATCTGGGAGTAAATCCGGTTGATGTGAAGCCTTGACAGCCAAGCGATCGCAACATTCATTTTCTTCATCTCCCGAATGACCTTTAACCCAAAGAAATTGAACTTGATGTTGTTCGGATATAGTGAGTAATCTTTCCCACAAATCAGGATTTTTAGCCGATTCTTTTTGACTACGTTGCCAATTATTTTTCTGCCATTTCTTCGCCCATCCTTTATTCATGGCATCAACTAAATAACGAGAATCCGTATATAAATTAACAGCACAAGGAAACTTTAAGGCTTCTAATCCTATAATTGCCGCGATTAATTCCATGCGATTATTAGTAGTAAGTTGATATCCCCCTGATAATTCCTTGCGGTGAGGGCCAAACATCAACACCACGCCATATCCTCCTGGCCCTGGATTCCCACTACAAGCTCCATCGGTATAAATTGTAACTTTTTTTAAATTGTCGTTCATAATCCCATACTCAAAACCTGATACCTGACACCCGTTGCGCTATCATAGACAAATGACGTTAAGTTTTGTTGCATACCCTTGACTGCCAGTATTAGAAAACTCGAACCCGTTACTCAACCAACTGCTTGGCATCGTCTTAGGTGTCAGTGGCAGGGGGATGAAGCCATTGTGAAACAAGGACTACCCCATAGTCAACTGTCTCCCCCCTGGCAAATTTTAATGCTAGGGGATGGTTCTCCAACTCGACATCTACAATTATTAACTGGGGAACCCACAGAGGTCGATGTGATTGATATGTCAGCCATTGGTCTGAGTACGGATAACGCCCCAGAACAGATTTTAGCCGTTCCTGGCCCCCGTGTCCGCCGTCAAGTCTGGTTAAGAACCGCATCAGGACAACGGTTAGCCTACGCGACATCCTGGTGGGAAGCCAGTCATGTTGATGAATATTTACAAAATCGGTCTTTACCTATTTGGGCAAGTTTGGCAAGGTTGCGAACGGAACTGTATCGAGATGTGCAAGGAATTTATTATGGGGATAGCAAAGCCTTAGAATTAGCCTTTGGAGAATCGGGGCCGTTTTGGGGACGTCATTATTTATTCTGGCATCATGGCAAACCCTTAACCCTAATTTATGAAGTCTTTTCTCCCTATTTAACTCAATATTTAGGAAAAACCGGAGAGGTTTAAATATTCTTTATTTCCTCAGAATAGCGATAAGGTTTTCTCGAAAAAATAAGTTTATCCTTGAACCAGATTAAAAAACCTATTTTCTAATAGTGACGCGGGGTATAAACCCATTGTTTTTTATCTCCTTGCTGAATAATTCGAGTTTTACTCGATCCGATTAAAATTACCGTTCGCATATCGGCATCTTCAACGGTTAATTCTGCTAGGAATTTGATCGTTACGGTCTGCCCTTTTCGTCCTAAATTATGGGCTAAAATAATAGGAGTTTGGGGCGATCGCCACTTTAATAAAATCTCTTTAGCCTGGGAAAGTTGCCAAGTCCGATCCTTAGAAACTGGGTTATAAAATGCGATCGCTAAATCCGCTTTTGCCGCCAACTCAATTCGCCCAGCAATTGTTTCCCAAGATTTGAGAATATCAGATAAGGAAATCGCACAAAAATCATGGCCTAACGGGGCTCCCACACTGGCGGCCGCCGCTTGCATAGCTGAAATCCCAGGACATACCTGAATATCTAGGTTTTCCCATTCCGGTTTTGCCTTTTTTTCTAATACCTCAAACACCGCCGATGCCATAGCATAAATCCCCGGATCACCGGAAGAAACTAACACCACCGACGCACCACCGGAGGCTAAATCTAAAGCTATTTCCGCCCGATCTAATTCCACCCGATTATCCGATTCATGGCGAATAATTTCCGGTTTCCGTAGGGATTCTACTAAATCTAAATAGGTTTTATAACCCACCCAATCCGTTGCGGTTTCCAGCACCTCTCGCACTTCTGGAGACATCCAACGGGCTGCACCCGGCCCCGTTCCCACAATCGCTAACTTGCCAGGATTTAGCCCGGTTTCTAGCTGGGAAATCGGGCTTTCTTCCCCTATGGTAGTTTGGTAGAAATCCTTTTTCTCCTCCGTTGAGTTGCCCTGATCTAAGAGATAAACCAAACAATTCAAACTCGGTTTTACTAATTCTAAATTATTATGATCTCGAATCTCAATAGTTAGTTTTCCCTCGGCTGAAAAGGGTAACTGACTATTTTCTAACCAGTCGGCTTTACCGATTAATTTTACTGTTTCTCCCGCTAACAAATCGGAAATAAAAGTTTTAGCATCATCGGGATTAACTAATTGATAACCCGCCGGGGGAGATAATAATGTGGTTTTAAACCTAATCTCGCCACTGGTGGTAATTCCCGGGGAAATTTGCAGCGCGATCGCAATTTGACGAGCTAAATCATTAACACCTTGTAAACCGCCCAATAAAGGGACTACAGCACTACCATCTTCCGCGATCGCTAATACCGGAGGTTCGGTATTTTTATTAATTAATAAAGGAGCAATTGTCCGAATCAATATTCCCGCCGCACAAACTCCAATTATCGGTGTTCCGGTTTGGTAGAATTGTCGTACCGTTTCACCAAAATTAGTATAGGTAAAATCCGCCGATTGGGTACGATTAATTAAACCATAAATCATCCCTGAACCGATGCCCTCTTGAATTTTCCGAGCAACTTTTATACTGGTTTCTGTTAGAATAATAATAGCGGGTGGTTTCATTGGGGTTGGGTGATACTCGGAACTAAAATTAATGACCAATAGGTGACAGTTTCAGGATCAACTTCAGTAATCGGAATAATTTTCTGATTCGGCAAAGTCGCTCTTTCGATATAAAGGGCGCGATTTAATAACCCTAATTCCGCCAAAATATCCCGAACTTTGGCAAAATGTCGGCCTAATTTAATAATAGCCGCGGCATCAACTTGGGAAAGGCGATCGCGCAATATTTCCGCTTCCAATGTCCCAGGCATAATACTAAAAACATCATTTCGATAGGTGATCGGCACGCCCAACATAGCTGCGCTGGCCATCACCGAAGAAATTCCGGGGACAACTTCAATCGCAAACCGCCCAGCTAGGCGATTCAAGATATACATAAAACTGCCATACAGCATCGGATCGCCCACACAGAGCACCGCCACATCTCGCCCCAAGCTCAACTGTTCGGAAATCTTTTCGGCCGCGATATCATAATAGGGTTGGGAACTGCGCTCCACACTGAAGGGCAGGGGCATGGGAATCTCAATCTGATCGGGGCGAATAAAATCGGCCACGATCGCCCTGGCCAAAACCTTGCCATTTTCTAAGGTCGGATAGGCAATTACCGGGACAGTGGTTAGTATCCGGTGGGCCTTGAGGGTGAGTAATTCGGGATCTCCGGGGCCAATACCCAATCCATAAAGTCGTCCTAATGGGCTCATAATTCGTTTTCCTTTGCTAAGGCGTTGACTGCTGCTGCTGCGATCGCACTTCCCCCCCGCCGTCCGTGTAGGGTGATAAAGGGAACACCGCGACTATGGGCTGCTAATTCGGCTTTTGATTCTTCTGCCCCCACAAACCCCACGGGAAAACCTAAAATTAGGGCGGGTTTTGTTATTCCCAAATCCAGTAATTCTAGTAAGCGAAATAGGGCGGTGGGAGCATTGCCAATGGCAATTACAGCCCCGGCTAAATCCGGTCGCCATAATTCCAAAGCCGCGGCTGATCTGGTATTATTAATTTGACGGGCTATTTCAGGAACTTCTGGGTGATTCAGGGTGCAAATAATCTGATTATTTTGAGGTAATCTCTTGCGGGTAATCCCATTAGCAACCATCTGAGAATCACAAAGAATTTTAGCACCTTTTGTAAGGGCATCCCGTCCGATTTTTACCGCATTGGATGAGGCTTCTAAATCCTGAACAATATCGGTCATTCCACAGGAATGAATTAAACGCACTGCTACATAAGCTAAATCCTCCGATAGATTTTCTAAGGGGGTTTCGGCGCGAATCATCGCAAAGGATTTTCTATAAATATCATCACCATTTCGCAAATA
Organism: Planktothrix agardhii NIES-204; assembly: GCA_003609755.1. Taxonomy (NCBI): domain Bacteria; kingdom Bacillati; phylum Cyanobacteriota; class Cyanophyceae; order Oscillatoriales; family Microcoleaceae; genus Planktothrix; species Planktothrix agardhii. The sequence continues at coordinate 541,487 of AP017991.1, read as the reverse complement.
GTCCAGCATATTAATTGTTTGATATTTAAAAAATTATTCTGGTTTAGTTTTATTGAGATCAACACAAACTTTTTTAATTAATGGAAGAATATCAACCAGTTTTCCCTCACAAACTTTATGGTTTAACGAGTCTTGACCCTTGCCAATATAAACTTGATAACCCTCAACTTTTTTGCCATTTTGTTCAATTATTGTTCCTAAAAGTGTAATTTCTGCCGGACTCGGTTGGGCGCATAATTTATCACAACCGGTCAAATGAATATTAACTGGGGAATTCAGCGTTAACTGTTCCTTGAGATCATCTGCTAATATTAAAGCATGGATTTGAGTTTCAGTTGCAGCTGCCGCACACCCAGGTTTGCCCGCACAGGCAACAATTCCCGCATCGACTAAGGAATTCGATAATCCAAATGGGGCTAGTTTGGGTAATAATTCCGGTATTTTTTGATTGGGAATATCGGGAATTAAAATAGTCTGCCAAGGAGTTAAGCGTAATTGACCACTCCCAAAAGTTTCCGATATTTCTACTAATTCCAAGAGTTGATCAGCACTCAATTTTCCCAATTTCAAGGATAAACCCAAATAGGATAATTTGGCTTGTCTTTGGGGATGAATGCCTAAATGGGCATAGGGTTGGGATGGTAAGGGATTTACAGTTTTTAAAACCGTCTTTTCTGGATCAAAAATTAGATTTAAAGGATACTCTAACTCAGCCTTAACTGCTTCGAGATAATTTTCTACACCCCAATCTTTCAGTAAGTGTTTCATCCGGGGCTTTTTGCCCGTTTGTAATGGATTTTGTTGAACATAATCAATATAAACTTTAACCAGCGCAGCCACCACAGATAAACAGTTTTCTAGCCTAATTAATATCGAAGTATGATATAAATTTTTATCACCGCCGAGGGCTAACTGGAAGTAAAGATCGGAGGTTGAATTGATATGATCATCAATAGTAATTGCTAAGAGTTGAATTTCATTATAACGGTGTTCCCAAACTATCGGTGAGCGAGTTCCAATTCCCACTTTCCCCCCGCCATCAATGCCAATACTAAATTTAGGACTAAGTTCAATAATTGAGGGATGATTTTGAATAAAATAATCTAATTTTTGAACCAATGGACGAGTATCAATTAATTCTTGAGGATCAATTCCGGCAGTGGGACTAGCCATAATATTCCGCAGATGATCTATTCGAGGATCAAATGCAGCTAACCCTAAATTTTGTAAGGTCTGCAAAACTTCCAAACTGGGGGGATTTTGTACCCCCCGAATTTGCAAATTCCCTCGATTTGTGACTTGCAGGGCTTCACTTCCCCATGCTTTAAGTAATTCGGCGATCAATTTTCCCTGTTTACTATTCAGCCATCCCCCAGGGGTGCGGATGCGAATTAAAAACCCATCTTGGGCGGGAGTCCCATAAAATAACCCCGGACAAACATTTGCTTTAACTAACCAATTCACAATTATTTTTTTCTCCATGCGACGCAGAGAATTAGTTAGAAACAAGGGTTTTTTTACTATTAGTTTAAAACCGTATTTCTATCCAATCTTGAACCGCTTGAAATTGGCATTCTGACTCGCAAGAGAAAAGCTGAATAGGTAAAATCCAATTATTTTTTCCTTGATTACAGTTGCGGCACAGTAACGGAATCCCACCGGACTTTCCCAACAACAAGCTAGGAAATTATACCATAGACTATAGTTGACAATGATTTTTTTAATTATGAGCGATCAGAATCAGCAGTATCCATGGCTATCAATTGTGGGAATTGGGGACAATGGACTAGAGGACTTAACCTCCGTAGGGCGGAGTCTCCTCTCCCTTGCCTCTGTAATTGTTGGGGGTGAACGTCATTTAGCCATGCTACCCGCAGAAGATAAGCGAGAAAAACTCTTTTGGCATTCTCCAATTGAAGATTCAGTTAATGAGATTATTCGCCGTCGCGGTCAAGCTGTCTGTGTTTTAGCCAGTGGTGATCCGATGTGTTATGGCATTGGTGTTACCCTGACTCGTCAGATTCCGATCAACGAAATAATAATTATTCCCTCTCCGTCTACCTTTAGCCTCGCCTGTAGTCGTTTGGGTTGGTCGCTCACGGAGGTAGAAACATTAAGTTTATGTGGTCGCCCGCCAGCTTTGTTAAATGCGGTACTTTATCAGAGAGCTAAACTGTTAGTGCTCAGTGCTGATCGAAAAACCCCCGCAATTGTCGCCCAACTGCTAACCAAACAGGGTTTTGGGGAGAGTCAGATGGTGGTATTAGAACATCTAGGGGGAACCAGAGAACGCCGAATTGAGGGGACTGCCTGCGGTTGGAATGCCACGGATATCGCGGATTTGAATGCGATCGCCATTACCTGTATTTCCTCCCCAACCCTCTGTTTTCCCCCACGCCTCCCCGGACTGCCCGATCTCGCCTATCGCCATGACGGACAATTAACTAAAAGGGAGGTGCGAGCGATTACCCTGGCGGCCCTAGCTCCCCTACCCGGACAACTGCTATGGGATGTGGGGGCGGGTTGCGGCTCCATTGGGATTGAGTGGATGCGGAGCGATCGCCGTTGCCAGAGTATTGCGATCGAACAGCACCCCAGCCGATTACAATATATTGCTGATAATGCAACGGCTTTGGGAACTCCTAACCTCAAAATTGTGGAGGGAAAAGCGCCGATTGCCCTCCAAGATTTACCCCAACCCAATGCTATTTTTATTGGGGGCGGAATCACAGTCCCCGAACTTTTAGAAACCTGTTGGCAAGCATTACCATCGGGCGGTCGTTTGGTTGCTAATGCTGTCACCGTAGAAAGCGAATTAATGATGTTTCAGTGGTATAGTCAATTAGGGGGAGAACTGATCCGCATCGGGATTCAAAGGGCTGAACCTGTAGGCAAATTTTTAGGCTGGAAAGCCATGGCTCCCGTAACTCAATGGGTTGTTTTAAAACCTTATTAACATCTTTTTGGTTTGTTCTTTTAATTAACTGAAGAAAATGTTATAATTATCTTAAATTGTAAGTACCTAAACAAAATTAATTACAAATCCTCTACCCTGTTCCTTGTTCCCTTTATTTCAGTGATTACTAAACCCATTATTGGAGAAACTTGTCATCAGGTTACATTTAGTTATGGGGATGAATTGCGGCTAGATTTTGGTGAAATGTCTGCCTATAATCACCCTAAATTGAAACATTTACGCAAAGGAAGTTGGCAATTTTGTACAAGGGCAACATCTTGGATTTTCCAGCAAGGAGATCAAGTTTTAACTTCTAAGTTACAAGTTAATATAGATGCAGAAATAGATACTGTCAAAAAACTTTTGCAGCAATTGGAAAACAAAGAATTGATTAATCTTGTAAATGATAATTTCATTGAGTCTGATTATTGGTTTTTTACCCAGGAGATCACACTTTCTAAATCCGTAACGATCTCTCCTTCAGGAACCGGGGGACGTTGCACCATTACTACCGTAATTCCTAACTCCCGGGCGGCAATAATTTTGGGATATGTGGCATCACCCCCGCTATTTTTACTAACAATTGCCCCAATTTTATGTTCTTGTAAAAGCGATCGCTCCGACTCCAAAGAAAAGGGCCCCCGTTGCAAAATTAACTGTCCGGGGGGGATGGGTAAATTCGGTTCAGGAGGGTCAATCATTCGCATCAAAAACCAGATATTTTTTACATAGGAATAGGTGGGAAGTTCTTGCCGACCAATAGTAAGAAATATGCGTTCAGCTAACCCGGGTAAAGTCTTGGCGGCAGCTTGATTTGTGTTTACCTCAATCCAATCATCTCCTAATACTGGTTTCCAAGGGGGACGAATTAGCATTAATCGGGGGATACCAGATTTAGAGGCGGCTTGAGCAGCATTAAAGGAAATTTGAGCGGCAAAGGGATGGGTAGCATCAATTAACAGATCAATGTGTTCTTGGCTTAGATAATCTGCTAATCCAGCCACTCCCCCAAACCCTCCGATCCGAAAAGAAACCGGGTTAGTTTGAGTCACGGGTTGTTGGGTTCGACCAGCTAAAGAAGCGATCGCCTCCACACCAGAAATTTGATTAATTTGAGTTGCTATTGCTACCGCTTCGGTGGTTCCTCCCAAAATCAAGACTCTTTTTTTATGATTCATCGAAAATTGCCAAAACAGATTTAATCAGTAATTATTAATTGTATTATTAATGTAGTTTTATTGTAATAACAAATAATATCCTATCCATTATATCATTATCAGAGGCAATTTGTCAAGTTATAATCAAGAATATTTTTACATAGTTAAACTTAGTATAGCCATCCTAAATCAGTTGTAATATTTCCATCTATATTTACCCCTCCCAACCCTCCCATTACTAAGGGGAGGGCTAGGGTGAGGTTATATATTTCTATCACAAATCATTTAAGATTGCTATATATAATTCAATGTCTTGAGGATATTCCCTATAACATCAATTTTTTTCCTAAACTGACATCCATCGAAAATCTCTGTAGGGGGTTTATTAACCTTTTTTTAATTTTTATTAAAAAATGTCAAAATTTGAGGGTGATGATTGTAAAATGTATAGGGAGGGACAAACAGAAAACTCTTGGTGTGTCAAACACTCTGCAAAAAGTACGATAACTACGAGTGATCGGATAGATAATGCACAGAACCTAGTTGATGCTCAACAAACACGGGACACAGGCAGATCAAGACCAACTTTATCCTATTGCATCCATTGATCAGGAATGGGACATAGATGGGAATCAAGAAGTTGGATTACTAGATAGCCCCATACTGATTCAGATGATTGCAGACCTACTGCAAGTTGCCTTGATTGTCAGTCATAGGGGTGATGGTCGGGTTTTTTATTGTAATTCTCGCTTCCAAAATACCTTTGGATTGCCTCCCTCGGAAATGTCGGACTTTGCTGAATCTGATATCTTTGCTGATTCCACGGATAGAGAAATTCTGCTGGAGAAATTGCAAGAACAGAATTCCATACAACAACCTCTACAAGTAAAACGGTTAGATGGAACGCTCTGGTGGACATTAGTATCCATGCGTTTGCTAACAGTAAATGGGGAAAAGTTAATCCTGTCCACCTACTCCGAACTCCTTCCCAATCCACCTACTCAACCCTTACCAACAGAAGAATTTCCCAGCTTGGCCCGGTTAGACCCGCTTTTAGCCACCTTGCAGTCTAAGATTAGTCAGCAAGCCATGGTTGCTTACCTCGGTCAACAGGCTCTAATTCATTCTGACCTATCAGCTTTAATAGATGAAGCGGTCTGTGTTGTAGCAAAAACCCTGGATGTAGAATACTGTAAACTTTTGGAACTGATGCCCGGAGGTCATGCTTTTTGGTTGAGGGCGGGGGTCGGTTGGCAAAAGGGACTGGTCGGCAATGCTCGGGTAAGTGCCCATATTAACTCCCAGGCCGGGTATACCTTACTCAAGAATGAAACCATTGTGGTAGATGATTTACGGGTGGAAACTCGATTTTCTGGAACTCCCCTGCTACATAATCATCGGGTGATTAGTGGTATGAGTATGGTTATTGCCCGTTGGGGACAGGATTCGGGCTTGAGCAAAACCCAGGTAGATTCTCCACCCATCCCACCCCCCATGTACGGGGGGCAGGGGGGGTGGGGGGTTTTAAGTGTTCATAGCACTCGCCATCGTCAATTTACCCCAGAAGATGCACATTTTTTAGAAGCGATCGCGAATGTCTTAGGGGCAGCGATTGAAAGTCATCGCGCCCAAGGACGTTTACAATTGATGGAACGAGCTATTAATAGTAGTAGTAATGGGATTGTGATTACCGATGCCACCCAACCGGATAATCCGATTATTTTTGTGAATAATGGGTTTGAACGAATTACGGGATATAGCAGGGAAGATATTTTAGGAAAAAATTGTCGATTTTTACAAGGGAATAATTCCCAAGATGCGGCCGTTAATGAACTTCGTCATGCTATTGCAGAAGGAAAAGAATGTCATGTCGAACTCCAGAATTATCGTAAAGATGGTGCGTTTTTTTGGAATGAACTTTCCATTGCTCCGGTCTATAGTCCTAAAGGATATTTAACTCATTTTATTGGGATTCAAGCAGATATAACTAAACGCAAACAATCGGAACAAGCCTTAGTTTTAAAATCCCAAGCCTTAGCTCAGTTTAGTTCTAATCTCAAACATTTGCATCGGATTACAACCTATAATCATCAAAACTTAGATGAACTATTTCGAGATTATCTCGAAGTTGGATGTGAAATTTTTCAATTATCAATTGGTTTCATCAGCAGACTAGAAAACAATCATATTATTATTGATACCGTTCATTCGGATTTAGATTTAATTCAACCCGGCATGACATTGCCTTTTGAAGAAAGCTACTGTTGTCAAGTCATTCAGACCCAGATGACTCAAGTTCATACCCAAATCGGGCAAAATCCCCAATTCAATCAACTCCAATGCTATCAAAGGTTTCATCTACAAACCTGTTTAGGAACTCCGATTTTGGTAAATGGTGAAATTTATGGAACCTTAGCTTTTGCTTCTTTAGAGGTTAAAACCGCAGATTACAAATCCTATGAACTGGAAATTTTAGAGTTAATGGCTCAAAGTATTGGTAGATTTATTGCTGCTAATCAAACAGAAAAACAACGACTAAAAGCCGAATTAGCTCTGCGAGAAAGTGAAGAACGCTATCGCCGTTTAGTTGAATTATCTCCTGAAACTATTGCAATTCATAATGGAGAACAATTAATTTATATTAATATGGCTGGAGCCAAATTATTAGGAGCAAATCGCCCTCAAGATTTGATTGGCCGCTCTATCTTTGATTTTCTTCCTCCTGATCATTTTAATTCCATTAATAATCCACTTCAAGATCATAACAATGAAGAGGAAACTCGGTCGTTAATAGAACAAAAATTAACTCGGTTAAATGGAGAAGTAATTGATGTAGAAATTGTGGGAATTCCAGCTACCTATCAAGGTCAATCTGCGATTCAAATTATTATTCGAGATATTACCGAACGCAAACAATTTGAAGCCCAACTCATGTATGAAGCCTTACATGATGCCCTGACCCAATTACCGAATCGGAGCTTTTTCAATGAACGTTTGGCTCAAGCATTAAAACGATCAAAACAAGAACCCAATTATCAGTTTGCTATTTTATTTTTAGACCTAGATCGATTTAAAGTGGTTAATGATAGTTTAGGACATCTCATGGGAGATCAACTGTTAATTGAAATTTCCCATCGTCTTTTAAATTGTGTCAGTGCCTTAGATACCGTTGCCCGTTTAGGTGGAGATGAATTTACAATCTTGATTAATCGGGTTCAAAAAATCAGCGATGCAACCAGTATGGCGGAGAAAATTCACTATGAATTAACCCAACCTTTTTATATCCAAGGACATGAAATTTTTACGACCGTTAGTATTGGAATTGTTCCCAGTCGAGGTCATTATCTACCATCGGAAAATAATAGTCAAATCCATCAGTGTTTATTGTATAATAACCCGGATGATTTTTTACGAGATGCTGATATTGCGATGTATCGGGCTAAGGCAAAAGGCAAAGCTCGATATGAAGTTTTTGATTTAAGTATACATAGTCAAACCCTGTCTATATTGCAGCTAGAAACGGATTTACGGCAAGCTATTTATGGACGCATGATAATTGACAAACCACAAAAATCAGAGTTATCAAATCTCCTTGAAAGTCATGATTCAACGGCCTTAAAAACTACAGAATACTTATTAGAAAGCTCCGGTGATCAACCCACAAATATTAAGGGTTTTAAAGTCTATTATCAACCAATTGTTTCTTTATTCAGTGGTAGAATTACTGGCTTTGAAGCTCTAGTCCGTTGGTTCCATCCCACCCGGGGGTTAGTATCACCTGTAGAGTTTATTCCTGTTGCTGAAGAAACCGGATTAATTATTCCCCTAGGGGCTTGGGTTTTACGAGAAGCCTGTCAGCAATTGCAAGTTTGGAAACAACAATTAACCCAAAAATTTAGTTCTATTCAAACTGCCTCTACAGAAGACATTTATCCTGGAAAACAACGGTCTCATTGTGATATTTATCCCTTGACAATGAGTGTGAATCTCTCAAGTAAACAGCTTTGTCAAGTTAATCTCTTAGAACAAATTGATCAAATCTTATCTGAGACAGGTTGTAATCCTAGTGATTTAAAACTAGAAATTACTGAAAGTGTGATTATGGAAAATTTATCCACTTCGTTTATGATTCTAGCTCAAATCAAATCTAGGAAAATTCATCTATCAATTGATGATTTTGGCACGGGGTATTCATCTTTGAGTTATTTACATCAATTCCCCTTAAATAGTTTAAAAATTGATCGTTCATTTATTAGCCCTTTAGATCAGAAAAGTAGTGTCTTTCAAGGAAAAAAAAGCCAGCCTTTACAAATTGTCAAAGCTATTATTTCTTTAGCGCAAAATTTAGATTTAGATGTTGTGGCTGAAGGGATAGAAACCCGTGAACAAAGGAGAATTTTACAGGAGTTGGGTTGTCCATTCGGACAGGGTTATTTATTCGCTAAACCCCTAGAAGCTGAACAAGCAACCAAACTATTACTATCGGAGGCTAAAGAAATCTCATGATCACACTGATTTTATACAGTAAACCGGGCTGTCATTTATGCGAAGGACTGCAAGAAAAATTGGAGAAAATTCAAGCATCATCCCAAACATTAGGAAAATTTCAATTAGAAATTCGAGACATTACTACCCGGGAAGATTGGTTTGAAGCCTATCAATATTCTATTCCTGTTCTGTTTAAATCCGGCGAACCAAACCAACCCATCCCCCGTCCTGCACCTCGAATGTCGGTTATACAGTTGGAACAACTGTTACAGAAGTATTTGTAGGTTTCATCCCACGGCTGAAGCCAGTGGGCTTTCACGCTCCCACCCTGGCTTTGTAAAAAAGTTCATTGTTGCGCTGAGATCACTCTGGGTAGATGCGCTAAAGCGCAACAACGAGGCTGTTACTTTATTTATGACAAAAAATTACAAAACTCCTTTGGAACTGGGGATAGTATTTGCCCGACGGGAATCAATTTCAACTGCCATTCTTAGGGCTCTAGCAAAAGCTTTAAACCCGGCTTCAATAATATGATGGGAATTGATTCCATCTAACTGACGTAAATGCAATGTTAGTTGACTATTATTAACAATAGCTACAAAAAATTCTCGCACTAATTGAGTATCATAGGTTCCCACTCGTTGGGTCGGAATTTCTAAACCATAAGTCAGGTGAGGACGACCGGAAAAATCTAAGGCCACTTGGACTAAGGCTTCATCTAAAGGGGCAATAAAATGACCAAACCGGACAATTCCTTTGCGATCGCCTAATGCTTTAGCTAAAGCCAAACCCAGAGTAATTCCCACATCTTCATTGGTATGGTGATCATCAATTTCAATATCTCCGGTGGCCTGAATTTCTAAATCAATTAAGCCATGGGACGAAATTTGATGCAACATATGATCTAAAAATGGAACTCCTGTAGAAACCTTACAGATTCCTGTTCCATCTAAATTAACAGTTACATTAACCTCCGTTTCCCCCGTTTTTCGGTGTACTGTTGCAATTCTAGGAAGCATATTTAAATCAGTCATCAGTCATCAGTTATCAGTTATCAGTTAATAGTTTTCAGTTAATAGTTAACAGTTAATAGTTAACAGTTTTTAGTTAACAATTATCAGTTATCAGTTAACAGTTTTTAGTTAACAGTTGTCATTCAACAGTCATCAGTTATTAGTTATTAGTTATTAGTTAACAAGCTAACAGTTGATTAACTCTTAAACTGACAACTCTTAAACTGATAACTGTTAACTGTTAACTGATGACTGATTAATTACATTCCCATGATGCAATAACCCGAATCGACATACAGAATTTGGCCTGTAATGCCGCTGGATAAATCGCTACTCAGGAAAGCCGCTGCATTACCGACTTCCGTTTGAGTCACCGTCCGTTTTAGGGGGGCGATTTCTTCGACGTGATGAATCATGTCTAAAATCCCACCCACGGCCGAAGATGCCAAAGTCCGAATCGGGCCAGCCGAAATGCCATTCACCCGAACTCCCAATGGCCCCAATTCCGCCGCCAGGTAACGAACATTCATTTCCAAGGCTGCTTTAGCAATTCCCATGACATTGTAATTAGGAATCACCCGCACCCCACCTAGATAGGTTAGGGTGATAATGCTACCCCCTTGGGTCATTAAAGGTTTAGCAGCCGCACTCAGTTGGACTAGAGAATAGGCACTAATATCTAGGGCGCGAGTAAATCCAGCCCTGGATACATTGCTAAAGTCCCCAGACAGTTCCTCCTTTCCCGCGAAGGCCAGACAATGGATCAGAATATCAATTCGTCCCCATTGGTCACGGATGGCCGTAAATAACTCCTCGATTTGAGTATCATTCTGGACATCACAGGGCAGAAATAAAGTAGGGTTAAGGGGTTCAACCAATTCTTGCACCTTTTTTTCAAAACGACCTTTCTCATCAGGAAGGTAGGTGATTCCAAGATTAGCTCCAGCTTGGTGAAGCTGTTGGGCAATGCCCCACGCAATGGAGCGATTATTGGCAATGCCGGTAACAAGTGCGTTTTTTCCGTTCAAATTCAGCATAATAGATTATTCTATAAGTAATTGGTATCCTAATCAAAGCCATGGATTTGCCGATTTCTACCGGGGATAAAACATTGATCAGACAATCATCCGTCGATTAAACAGATAAATGATGCAATTAGCGTAAACTGAAATACGGAAGATATATTAGAGCATTATTAGTGCAAGGGATCGGGTTGTGACGTATGATAGACCGTTAGCAGAAGTGTTCCGCAGTATCGGCGGAGGGGCGTTCCCTCCTGTCGTGGAAAGCTTTGAACGGAGTAAGACGATCTTCTTTCCCGGCGATCCGGCGGAGCGCGTCTATGTTCTGATCAAAGGGGCGGTGAAATTGTCCAGAGTCTATGAAGCTGGAGAAGAAATTACCGTCGCTTTACTTCGAGAAAATAGTGTATTTGGTGTTTTATCGTTAATTACAGGTCATCGGTCAGATCGGTTTTATCATGCCGTTGCCTTTACCTCTGTAGAATTACTCTCAGTTCCGATTGAACAGGTGGAGAAAGCCCTGAAAAGCGATCCCGAACTGCCGATGGTGATGTTGCGCGGATTATCGTCTCGGATTTTACAAACAGAGATGATGATTGAAACCTTAGCTCACCGAGATATGGGATCGAGATTAGTTAGTTTTCTCCTGATTCTTTGTCGAGATTTTGGCGTACCGGGTAGAGACGGAATTCGGATTGATTTGAAACTTTCCCATCAGGCGATCGCAGAAGCGATTGGTTCCACGCGAGTTACCGTTACCCGTTTATTAGGAGATTTACGACAAAAAAACATGATCTCAATTTATAAGAAAAAGATCACAGTCCATAATCCCGTTACCCTAGGTCAACAATTTACTTAATCTACGGTTAGGTTTCCTAGATTAACCTAGAAAAGATCTAGGAAACTTGCTATTAGATATAATTAGAGAAAATTGGGCAAACTGCATTAACTAGATTATTAAATTTTTAGATTCTCAGGTTTTTAAGTCCTGAGTTTCCACTCTCCCAGATTTTTCTTACTTTATGACCGCAGGAATTATCCTGGTTATATCCATCTTAGTTTTGGGTGGCGTGATTGCGACGGTTAGCGATCGCCTGGGAACTAAAGTTGGAAAAGCCAGGCTGAGTTTGTTTAATCTTCGCCCCCGCAACACTGCTATGGTTGTGACTATTTTAACTGGCAGTGTGCTTTCGGCATTGACCTTGGGGATTTTATTTGCTTCAAGTAAACCCCTACGTCGGGGTGTGTTTCAAATTGATCAAATTCAAAGTAGATTGAATGATGCTCGGAAGGATTTAACGAGAGCAGAAGATGAAAAAAGGCGAGTCGAAAAGGATTTAACCAGAGCTAAAACGGAAATTAACACCGCTATGGCACAGTTAAATATGATTAATCAATCCCTACAAACGGCTCAATCTCAAGCCGTTAAAACAGCAGAAGAATTAGAAAAAACTCAGAATCAATTAGGAGATCTTCGGAAACAACTACAAGATATTCAAATAGAAAGAAAAGCAACGGAAGCCGAACTTAAAAATAGAGAAAATCGACTTCAAGAGGTATTTAAACAAAAAAAAAGTTTACAATTAGAAATTCAAAAACTCAGAACTGAACGTCAAAATTTGATTCAGCAACAAGAACAGGTCAAAGCTCAAATTCAAAATCGCGATCGGGAAATTGTGAAACGGGATCAGGAAATTGGCAAACGAGATCAAGAAATGAAACAGCAGGATCAAGAACTTGAACAACAGGAGCAACAGATCAAAGAACAGGATCAAATTATTGCTAAACGGGAATCTCGGTTGGAAGAATTGGAAACAGAACAGAAAAAATTAGAACAGCAAAAACAAGTTTTAAGTCAACAGGTTGAACTGATTGGACGGGATTTTCAATTATTACGAGAAGGAAGTGTTGTTTTAGAACGAGGACAGGTTCTATCTAGTAGTTTAGTCAGAATTAGTGATCCAAAAACTGCAATTCAGGCGGTTAATACCCTTTTAAAAGAAGCGAATAATTATGCCGTTGAGTCTATACAATTGGGCAATATAAAAGCGGGTCAAGTTCAAGTAATTCAAATTACAAAAGTAGAGGTTGAAGATTTAATTAATCAAATTGATGATGGTCGAGATTATGTGGTACAAGTGATTTCGGCGGCTAATTATTTAGTTGGGGAAACAAAAGTATCGGTTTTTACTAAAGCTGAACCGAATCGATTATTATTTAGAACAGGGGAAATTATTGCAGGAACAACATTAAATCCTTCTATTTTATCTGATGATCAATTGAGAAAGCAAATGCAACAACTTTTAGATGCGTCCAGTTTTCGGGCGCGTTTTGTTGGAGTTGTGGGTGGAACAGTCCAAATTGGGAATGATAGAATGGATACATTAATTCGTTTTTTCCAACAAGTTCAAGAACATAATCAACCCTTGGAAATTCAAGCCATTGCTGCTGAAGATGCCTATACTATTGGGCCATTGCGACTGGATTTATTGGCGCTTCGCAATGGAAAAGTGATCTTTAGTACCCGACGACAACAGGAACAGCCTAATAATTCTAATCCATTAGAAAATCCATCCACCCAGAGACAGAATAATATAGGATATCCAGATTCTCAATCTAATTATACTCAATACGATGATAAAAAATAAAATGATTTTAGGGTTTGATCCTGGTCGAGAAAAATGTGGAATTGCGGTGATGGGTGACGGTTCCCAGTTATATTATCATGAGGTGATTTTATCGCCGGATGTTCCTAAAATTATTGAATCTTTGTGTCAACAATTTACTATTGAAACGGTGGTAATGGGAGATCAAACAACTTCAAAAATGTGGAAACAAAAACTAACTGAAATTTTGCCAGAATCCCTTTCTATTATTCAAGTGAATGAACGATATTCTACCTTAGAAGCGCGCGATCGCTATTGGCAAATTTATCCCCCTAAAGGTTTAACTTGTTTAATTCCCAAAGGAATGCGAACCCCACCTCGTCCGATTGATGATATTGTGGCGATCGTGTTAATTGAACGATATTTGAATCAGTCATCACTCATCAGTCATCAGTAGAAACCTGCCATGGCGCGTCTCTAGCAGTTATCAGTTTTGAATTGATTCAGGACTTACGCAATTTTCTATGCGTAGCGTAGCTCTGTCACGAACCCAAGCAAGGATTCCGGCGTTGGAGCGTAGTATTCTATCCTTACCCCATATATTGAAATTCACATTAACCATAATTCAAACTCCTCACACTGTATCGGCTCAATGGCTCACCATTTGGCTCAATATAAAAGGCTCATTTGGCTCATTTAGATCATTTGGTTCATTTTTGACACCAAAGCATGATATGATCAAGGGCGATCGCACATTATCGGGCAGGTATCCAAGATGACAGCCACCCTGATTCAGCCACCCCAAGAGAAACAAAGTCCCCTTGCGGATCATGTTCTTTTGAAAAATATTAGTTGGCAAACCTATCAATTGCTGTTACAAGATTTAGCGCAACAGCAGGGGATTCGCTTGATTTATGACCAAGGTTTACTAGAAATTATGACACCTTTAGATCCCCACGAAGGTAACAAAAAACTATTAGGCCGTTTGGTAGAAACTCTGACTGAAGAATTAAATATTGAAGTCAGGAGTTTGGGTTCGAGAACTTGCCAACGTCAAGATTTAAACAGAGGTTTTGAACCCGATCAATGTTACTACATTCAAAATGAATCTTTAGTCTGGGATAAAGAGCAAATTGACCTGCAACAAGACCCACCACCGGATTTAATTATTGAAATTGATATTACCAGTAGCTCTATTAATCAATTAGAACTTTATAGAGCGTTTCTTGTACCGGAAGTTTGGCGGTATGATGGAAAAAATATAACATTCTATCAATTAGAAGGAGAATCCTACCGAGAAACCGATAACTCTCCTACTTTTCCCTTTCTTTCTAAAAGTGACATTATGCACTTTTTGGAGCTCAAGAAAACGACTAGGGAAAATGCTTGGATTGGCTTATTTCGTAAGTGGGTGAAAAGTCAAATTCCAACAGCAAATTGAATGAGTAAGAGGTTGCGTAATGGCGGGTTTACTCAGGGCGTCTGAAGAAGGGCTAAAAATCATTGACATGGTAAGGCGCAATCTCGGATCAAAAAGCCTATAGTTATTATATTAATATTCCGCTCAAACCTAAATCTGAATGGCAAAATATTGAGGATATTAAACCACTAATCAGAGCGCACTATCATGCGTCTCAGGCAGAAGATTTAGACGCAGTAAAGGCGATAATTGCTGAAGTATGCGAGGTTATTGATTGGGTGGGGGGTTTTATCAATATATTTGCCACCCACCGAACAATGCTCACTATTCCAGTTAGACTGTTAACTGTTGCAGATTCAGAGGAAACAGAGGAAACAAACGTACAAGCCAAAGACCAAGAAAAATAAAGGAACATAAAAGTTTGATCCCTGCACCCCTGCTCCTGCCTCCAGTTCTCCCTATTCCCCGCCTTAGATTTTCAGTAACAGAAAGCCACCCCCCAAACCCAAAAGAATCAGAGAGAAGCACAGGAACGCGGTTGAGAAAATTTCGCCAGTCATGTATTACAACTCCATTTATGATAGTTAAGGTTTATTGTATCGGATTGTTGTCCCCTGATCACGGCTTCAAAGCCTAACTAAATTTATGTCCAATTTTGCTGACCTCGGACGTTTCTTATTGATCTAAATAAAATTGTAGTTATTGGCGGTTCATCTGGGGGACATTTAGCAACTTTATGCAGTATTTTACCCAATGCTGCTGGATTTGATTTATTAACAGAAACGGCAGGATTCATCAGAGTATACTCTAAGAAAACAGTCCCCTGAAGATTTTATTAACCCATGTTAGAACTGCACTGTCATACCACTTACTCTGATGGTCAACTGACTCCAACGGAACTGGTCAAAGCCGCCGCCGAGGCTGGAGTTAAGGCATTAGCAATTACAGATCATGATACTTTATCCGGTTGGGAAGAAGCATTTCAGGCGGCGCAATTCTATGATATAGAAATTGTCCCAGGTGTGGAATTATCAACGGTTCATAACGAAAGATCATTACATATTTTAGGGTTTTATCCTGATAGAGATAAATTAGAAAATCCTCTTAAAGAACGTTTAAATGGACGCAAAAATAGAGCCAATGAAATCATAGCAAAACTGGCTGAACTTGGTTATCCAATTGAGTTAGAACCCATGGGGGAAGGAATGGCTGTGGCACGTCCTCATATTGCCATGGCGATGTTTAAAGCGGGTTATGTTAAGTCTACTAAAGAAGCTTTTGATCGCTGGTTAGGAGAACATAAACCCGCATTTGTTCAGTATGACAAATTCTCTAGTATTGATGGGATTAAATTATTAAAATCCTGTGGTGCAATTCCCGTTTGGGCTCATCCTTATTTATATCAAGGGGGAAAGATTGAAACGGTTTTTCAAGAATTATTAGAAGCTGGATTAATGGGGTTAGAAGTTTATCATCCCCATCATAGTTTATCACAAATTCAACGGTTAGAAAAACTTTGTGATGAACATGGTCTATTAAAAACTGGAGGGAGTGATTATCATGGCATAGGAGAAATCAATCAGTTTAATTTACCTCTGAGTTTATTAGAAACCATGAAACAATCAGTTATCAGTTTTTAAATAATCGGTAATAAAATCTCAAATTCCGTCCCCACCCCTAAATCAGAAATAAAGTTCAGTTGACCCCCATGTTTTTCGCTAATAATTTGGTAACTAATAGCTAATCCTAATCCGGTGCCTTTTCCGGCGGGTTTAGTGGTAAAAAAAGTATCAAAAATTCGAGATTGAATTTCTTGGGGAATGCCCATTCCATTATCTCGAATACAAATGGATAGCCATTCTGAGTTAACATCAATATCAAGAATATTTTGGTCAATTAAAGATCGGGATTCTTTGTAAGTTGGTAAACAATATAATAAGCGATTTACCTGAGAAAGTTGGGCTAATTGAGCCGGATATATTTGATCTTCAGATAGGGTTTTAACCCTGGTATTAATCTCGATTTTGGGGGATTGTTGATCGGTTTCTTCCCTTTCTTCTAAGGCATCAATGGCATTAGAAATTAGGTTCATAAATACTTGACTGAGTTGACCCGAATAACACTTGATTAAAGGAATATCACCATAGTTTTTAACTACTTCTATTTTCTGTTTCAGACGATTTTTTAAAATTAATAACGTCCCATCCAGACAATCATGGATATTAATTTCTCGCCGTTGGTTCCCATCGATATGAGAAAAACTATGCAAACTATTAACCAGTTGACCCAGACGTTCTGAACTAACTAAAATACTTTTAATTGCTTCTCCTAAGTCTGGTTGCAAAAATTCAAAATCAATTTCTGCTTTAACATCATCAATCGCAGTACAAGGTTTTTCTATATTTTCTTCATAGGTTTGAATTAACTTCATTAAATCTTGATAATAATTTAATAGACAACTAGAATTTCCTACAATACAACTAACAGGATTTCGGATTTCATGGGCAACTCCAGCGACCATTTTTCCTAAACTGGCTAATTTTTCAGTTTGAATTAATTCGGATTGAGCTTGTTGACGTAATAATTCAGTTGCTAATTGATGAATATGGGATTGAGCAACTAATAACTGTTGAATATCCAGCAGTTGATGATAATTTTCTGTTAACTGAACTATAATTGGTTCATATAACAATTCAGGCGATCGCTTGACAACTTGATGGGCTGCTTCTACAATTAAAGTATCTCCAGATAAAACCAATAATTCTATTTTAGCAAACCGTTGTAATGAGCGAATAGAACGTTGTAGAAATAATTCTCGTCCATAGGGACGACTTAAATGTTCTAAAAATCTCCGTCGAGAAATCATCCCACTAAACTGACCATCTTGAGTTAATATTACACCTGGAATTAGGGGATTTTCTTCTAACTTTCGAGTCACAATAATTCCAGGTTGGTTGACATCAACCTGAACATCATATAAAGATAAATTCTTGAGAGTTGACTCTAAGTTTAAGTCATTAATTGACGAGAAAGGAAGGAGTGAAAACTGCATTTCCGTATCGTAGATATTGACCATAATAATATTAATGGTAATTCATCAAAATTTAACTTATAGGATAAAGGATGCCTTTTAACCCTGAAAGCATTCGGTTCTATTTTATTCCATAATTTGGAATTTGAAGCGAAATTCAAAATTTAACCTATTATTAATATTTTTACCTGTTTTTAATCTTAACTCATGACCCCGTAGGGGCGGGTTCGAGTTAACCTTTAATCCCCACAAACAATCTCCCAAAACCAGCCCCGAACCCATTCCAGAATTCGGGATTAATTTAAGATTAATTTTGGGGTAGGGCGGGTTTAGAAAGATTGTCTGTAGATATTATCAATCGTTGTGGAAACCACCCCTACGCTTTTAATCATTCATTATCGGAGAGAATTTGTAAGCGAATTCTGCCCTCGCTACCATCGCCTAATTGCACTTCAATAATTTGACCTGCTAACTGTTCTAAACAGCCTAAAAGCGATCGCAAATGGGGGGTACTTGCCCCCGTATCCACATATAAACGGTCGGCTAAACTGCCAACTCGTTTCCAACTGCTATACAGTTTAACCATAGTTTGTTCGAGGACAGTAGCTTGTTTAACTAAATCAGAAGCCGTATTTAAACATCCCACCCGCAACGCTTCTTCTAGCGCCATTTCCATATCTACAGAAGACTGATTTAAGGCTTGAACTTGACCCGCCGCATCCAAATATTTAGATAAATTTTTGGCTTCCGATGTTAACTGTTTAATCGTATCAACATCGGGATTTTCGATCATTTCCCGTTTTAATTCCGTAATATGTGCTTCGGGTAATTTTTCCATTTCTCGAACTAATGGCGCCAAATAGCGAGGCGGCATTGCCCCCTCCGTGGCTTTTTCTCGAATGCTATCAGGAATTAAATCGGAACTCATCGCCGTCCATTCATCATTCAGTTGTCGGACTTCACGGCGAGTAATGCGATCGCCATTACAAGCCGCATCACTAACCATTTGTTGCACTTCTGCGGGTGCTTTTGCCGTTTCTATAAACGCCCTTTTACTAAAATTATTAATTGCATCGGGGTTAAGATGACCTTGAAGTAATAAGGCATCAGCACTATTAGCTAATTCAATTAAAGCATAGGCTTGACTTTTGCTAATTTCCCGTTCTTTTAACCAATTTAAAAAGCCTGTACCCCGTCCTTCGCCGCCTTTTTTTTCTCGATCTCGGACAACTCTTAATATTCTGCCGCGCCAGATTTCTGTTTGCAAGTCGAAGCGATCGCAAACTTTCCAAGCGACATCAATTTGCTGTTCAAAATCTAATTCAGGAATTTCCGCTTCTGGATCAGGGAGTTCAAAATGCAGATCCTGAAATTCTGCTAAAACCTGGATCAGTTCATCGGGGATTTGGGGAATGTCGGCCATTGGACGCACGTTGGGTTGGGAGACTGCGGGATCATTATTGCACAATTCGGGAACCTCTGGAGTTCTTCTGCGGGTGTTGTGTCCAGTTTGGATGAGCTATCATCGTTGTTTCTTTGATAGTGACGCACCCTGGAGGTTTAAGAAACAGCAATAAACTGGTTAATGGCGTCTATAAGTTGATCAATTTCTGAGGAGAGGGTAAAGTAATGAACACAAGCTCTAACGCAATTAGGATCGAGGAGAGTTCTCAGGAAAATGCCTTGATTTTCTAAAGTATTGACTAAGGATTTATGGGATTTGCCATTAGTGAGTTGAAAGGAAACTAAACCCGCTTCTGGGGGAGAAGTTTTTAAACATTGAATTTGAGGAATTTCTGCTAATTTTTGCCATAAATATTGACTATTTTGACAAATTTGTTGATAACGTTCCGTTGCCGTTCCCCATTGATGATGGAGAGCGATCGCATGGCGTAAAGCCGCATATAATGGATAGGCGGAAGTTGCCACTTCATAGCGTTTTCCATCCGGTGTCCAAGAGATAGGTTTTCCCTGTTCATCACCGATAATACTGCGCCATCCAATAAAGGTTGGGGATAATTCTGATCGAGATTGGGTACTAACATATAACCCCCCTAAGCCATCTGGCCCACAAAACCATTTATGACCCGTAAAGGCATAAAAATCAACCCCGGTTTCTGTTAAGTTGATGGGTAAAACTCCTACGGATTGAGCCGCATCTACTAATACTTTTGTGTTATAATTATTGTGGCAAAGATTAACAATTTCTGTCAAGGGCAATACTTGACCCGTATTCCATAAAATATGACTAATCACTAATAGACGAGTATGGGGTTTTAAATATTCAGAAATCATCCCTACGGGATCGTTTTGGTTTAAGGTTTCTCTTAAGGGAAAAAATGAAACTTCCAGATAAAAACGACGTTGAATTTCTTGAATAATTGCTAAAATTCCTGGGTGTTCACAATCGGAAATTAACAGATGATCCCCGGGTTGCCAATCAATTCCCCAGAGGGCAATATTACAGCCTACAGTAACATTTTCGGTGAAGGTGAGGGTTTCCGGTAAGATTCCTAATTCCGTAGCCAGTAAATGACGAGTTAATTGGGTTTCTTGGTTTTGCCATTGGTTGACTTTCCCCGAAAAAGGGCCATGGGATTGCATATATTTATACCCTTCAAAAATAGCATCCATGGATATTTGTGCTAATGGCCCTTGTCCGCCATAATTAAAATAGGCTTTATTGGTTAAGGCGGGAAACTGTTGGCGATGGGTTTTTAGGGAAGAAATTGTCATAATATTGAAGGTTAGTTATTTTTCGTTAAGTAGAGACGTTCCATGGAACGTCTCTACTCTAATTAGTTTAATCTGAATAGGATATCTGATGTACAATTAATCATTGACACTAAATAATCATGTTAATCACCGATAAACAACTGTTACTTTATCAACGCTGTCAGAGGCGGGCATTTTTAGACCGTTATGGCGATATTTCTCAACAAGATCCTCCCAGTGATTTTTTACTGAAATTGATCCGCGATAGTTCGGCTTATCAGAAATATATTTTATCTCAATATCCCTATTCTAAACTGAGTTATTTTTTTGGAAATTGGGACTTAGGCGCGAAACAAACCATAGAGTTAATGCAGCAAGGAGTTGAGCGAATTTATCAAGGGATTTTGTTAAAAATAGAGGTAATTAATCAATCTGAAATTTTAGGGAATAGGGATAATTTATCAGAATCTAATCAAATAATTGAAATTAAATTACTTAGTAGTCCTGAATTATTAGTGAAACAACCTGGATTTTCTAAATTTGGTGATTGGGTTTATGTTTCTCAGGATATTAAATTAGGAAAACGTCCTAAACTTGATTATCAAATTATTTCTGCGTTTCATGCTTATTTATTAGCAGATATTCAAGGAATACAGCCGGAAACAAGTTGGTTGATTTTACGCGGTAAAGCGCCTTATTCAGTTGATTTAGAACAACGTCTTCCGAAAATGCACGATGTTTTAAATAATTATTTAAACATGGTTTTATCTCGTCAAGAACCGGAGGTTTTTATTGCTAGACAAAAATGTAATTTATGTCAATGGCATAGTTATTGTTTGGATGTGGCGCGATCGCAAAATCATATTTCTTTAATTCCAGGGGTGACTCCAACTCGTTATTTGCGGTTACAAGAAATTAATTTAACCACTGTTCAAACCTTAGCTAAAGCCACCCCAGAACAATTAGAAGTTTATCCCGAATTTGCTGAAGGAATTGCCTTACAAATTATTAAGCAAGCTGAGTCAAATTCAGATAATAAAGCCATTAAACGTTGGGAAGAATTTATCAGTTTTGAAGAACATTTTAATTCTAGCGAATGGATTAAAATTTTTCAAGACAATTATCAAAATAAATTAAAAAAATTTCCCGTTGAAATTTATTTTGATATTGAAGCCCAACCAGAATTAAACTTGGATTATCTTCATGGAATGTTGGTCATCGATCACCGTTCAAATCAACAAAAATTTTATCCATTTTTAGCAGAAAATCAGACCCAAGAAGAATTAATTTGGAAACAGTTTTTAGAATTGGTTTGGATGTATCCTATCGCCCCTATTTTTCATTTTTGTGACTATGAACCTAAGACCATTAAAAGATTAGCTATGGTCTATCATACCCCTGATTATTTGTGGAAACCTGTATTAAACCGATTTATTGATCTTCATGCTAAAATGATAGAAACTGTCACCCTTCCGGTGGAAAGTTATGCCCTGAAACCCGTGGCGAAATGGCTGGGGTTTGAATGGCGTGATCCGACAGCTAATGGTGCTCAATCTGTTTGTTGGTACGAACAATGGTTAAAAACAGGCGATCGCAGTTTATTAGATGCCATTGTTAAATATAATGAGGATGACTGTCGGGCTACATTTCATATTAAAGAATGGTTAACGGAATTTCTTAATGATTAGATTTAGTTTTTTAGTTTGGTTTAGATATTGATTGTATAACCCTTAGATTATCTCGCAAAAATTAAAGTATAGGTCAATTAAATGCGAATTTTTTTATCAATTTTTGAGGTAATTTTAATCTTGACTTTATTTTTTATCTTCAGCACTTCTAGTGTGGCAATTTCAACGATTATTGACTTTATGGGACAAGCTAATTTACCCACAGGATTACTCTATAATAATACAGAAGTCGGCGGTTTATCAGGAATTACCTATAACCCTGAACAACAGGTTTACTACGCCATATCCGATGACTCCAGCAATAAAAATAAAGCTCGATTTTACACCCTGAATATTGATTTAAGTTCCGGTTCCCTCCCAGAAACAGGGGTAAGTGTAATTGGTGTGACTCAGTTATTAACAGAAACCGGAGAAACCTTTACTAAAGATAGTCTTGATCCTGAAGGAATTGCTTTTTCTAGAAATAGTGTCTTTATTGCTTCGGAAGGGAATTTTTATGGGAATATTCTAGATTTTATTAAGGAGTTTTCTTTGCAGGGTAAACTATTACGTTCTTTACCTATTCCTGAGAAATTTAGAGATAAAAATTGGAGTAAAAATCAAGGGGTTCGTTCTAATTTATCCTTAGAAAGTTTAACCATAACGCCCGATAAAAACTATTTGTTTACAGCTAGTGAAAATGCCTTAATTCAGGATGGAGAAATAGCGAATTTAGATCGGGGAACTCCTAGTCGAATTTTGCGATATAATCTACAAACCAATCAACCTGATCGAGAGTTTTTATATTTTACCGATCCCTTGGCTAATTCTTCTTTTATTGCAGAACAGTATGATAGACAGGGTTTAGTTGATTTATTGGCAATTGATCAGGAGCATTTAATTAGTTTAGAACGGTCTTTTTCCTTGGGTTTAGGATATACAATTAAATTATTTTTAGTTAATTTAGAAAAAGCCGATAATATTCAAGAATTGGAGAGTATAAAACTAGCAAATTCAGAAATTTTACCCGTAGAAAAAACGTTATTACTCAATTTAAACAGTTTAAATATTTTGATCGATAATATTGAAGGATTAACTTGGGGTTCTCCCTTACCCGAAGGTGGGCGATCGCTAATTCTAATTAGTGATAATAACTTTATGAGTTTACAAACCACCCAGATTATCGCATTAAGAATTAATCCCAACGTAGTAAGCCCTGAAGGGCTTTGAGGCGTAAACACCTCACTACAAAAGCATAACCAAAGTTTAACCTGAGAAACCTTGACAACCGATTGGGGTAATAAGCTATGATTGAGATACAAATACCTGTACTCAGTCTCTCGCTCTCAAATGGAATCATCCAGCCTGTCTTTGTCGGGTCTGAGAGGGGAGCAAAAATCAAACCTCATTGGGGGTGAAATTCTTCTTTACCTAGCGAGACGATACCTTTTTAGTGTAATTATCGCGACTTTTGTATCGGGTTTGGTGACTTTCCAAGGGCCAGTGGTCGAACTGGCAACACCCATTTAACCTGTATATAAAGTTGATTAAGAGAACAAAATTTAATTAATTTATTAACCCATTTTTATGAGTGTCTAACTCGATAAAACCTGACTATTACTGTGTTACCGACACAGGGCAGAGTTTTATCATCAGAATTAATTTTTAACCCTAGAACTATATCAATTGAAGTCGGTAAACCTCAATATTGAGATGTTTCCAGCGACACTTAGGTTTAGTTTAAAACTTTCCGTTATTAATATTAATGGAAAAGAATCAAAGGTTGTATTCCTACAACAACCTCAAGTTTTTGCTACAAATTTTTCAGTTCAAGATTAAGTCAAAATCCTCCGAATATTCGGAACAGTTGATTATGAATACCTTAATGATTAAATCCTACGAAGGTCAAAAAGATTGGTCGGCGATCGCTAATTTATTTAAAGCCTGTCAAACCGTTGATCATCTTAGCGAAGATGAAAGTTTAGCCGACTTAAAATTAGGTCTATCTTCTCCTAATGTTAATCCCCAACAAGATATCCGTCTGTGGACAGACACAGAGGATCAACTTTTAGGGTTAATTGGCATTGAACCCCTAGCCTCTAAACTGGTAATTGATGGATATTTTGGTCTATATATTCATCCGAGTATCCGATCTAGCAATTTAGGAAAAGAAATGTTGCGCTGGTGTGAAACTCGCCTGCGAGAAATCGGACAACAAAAACAACAAATGGTACAACTACGAACCTATACTTTAGAAAATCAAAGCCAACAAAATCAACTCCTGAAAAAACAAGGATTTAAAGTTGATCGTCAGTTTATTACCATGGCGAAATCCTTAGAATCTCCCTTATCTATTCCCCAACTTCCTTCGGATTTTAGGTTATCTCATATTCAAGGAAAACAAGATATTTCGGCTTGGGTAGATTTATTTAATGAGTCCTTTATTGACCATTGGGATCATCATGAATTAACCCTGGA
Organism: Planktothrix agardhii NIES-204; assembly: GCA_003609755.1. Lineage (NCBI taxonomy): Bacteria > Bacillati > Cyanobacteriota > Cyanophyceae > Oscillatoriales > Microcoleaceae > Planktothrix > Planktothrix agardhii. The sequence goes on along the minus strand of AP017991.1, from coordinate 516,934 downwards.
ACAAGCCCAATATTGGCACAATCAACCCAACTATCAACCGGAATTAGATTTAGTTACCATTGCCCCCAATGGCAACTTTGCAGCCTTCTGTAAATGTCAGTTAAATTCTGATCAAATCGGTTGGATCGAATGGTTAGGAACCCGACGAGGATTTCGGAAATTAGGCCTAGGAAAAGCTATGCTTTTTTCCGGTTTATCCCAACTCCAAAAAGCCGGAGCAACTACCGCAAAACTGAGCGTAGATGCCGATAGTTTGACCGGAGCAACTAAACTCTATGAATCCGTTGGTTTTCAACCCGTAGCCAATTGGTTATCCTGGGTTAAACCATTATCCCGTCAAAATCTCAGCCAACTTTTCCCCCAACAAGCCACGGCTTAAATCAGCTATAAAATAAGTAGTAGAGACGTTCCATGCAACGTCTCTACCGGAGAATGTGTAGGAAACATTTTTAAAATAAAATCGAATTTTTCCGCACTTCTTCCGGTTCTGGTTTTATGCGTAAATCTTCAATCAGTTGGTGGAGATGATCGGAATTAGCCTGATACATTTCTCCGCAAAATTCACATTTTGCTTCCGCACCGTTATCTTTTTCAATCATATCTTGAAGTTCTTCCGTCCCGAACATTTTTAAAGCCCCTAATACCCGTTCAAAAGAACAACTACAATCAAAGCGAACTAATTGAGATTCGGGTAAAATTACTAATCCTATATCTCCTAATAATTCTTGCAAAATATCCGGTAGGGTTTTATGCGCTCTCAATAAAGGAGTAAACCCAGATAAACTAGCAACCCGGGATTCTAATTTAGTAATTAATTCTTCATCCGTTGCGGCTTTTGGTAATACTTGTAATAATAAACCCCCCGCCGCTTGCACTCCTTGTTTATCAACAAATACCCCTAAGATTAAAGCCGAAGGTGTCTGTTCAGAATTAGCTAAATAGTTGGTAATATCATCACCAATTTCACCAGAAACTAATTCAACTGTGCTGGTATAGGGATAGCCATAACCAACATCTCGCACCACTCGCACATAACCATTCTGGCCCACAGCCCCACCTACATCTAATTTGCCCTGGGAATTGGGGGGTAATTCCACATCGGGGTTGCCCACATAGCCCCGGACAGTCCCATTTAACCCCGCATCCACCAAGACCCCATCCAATGGCCCATCGCCCTTGATGCGGATATTGACTCTGGATGTGGCCCGCTTCATACTCGATGCTAAGAGCAACCCGGCGGCCATGGTGCGTCCTAGGGCTGCGGTTGCCACATAGGACAGTTTGTGTCGTTGTCTGGCTTCTTCCGTCAAACGGGTGGTAATCACTCCTACAGCCCGAATTCCGCCCTCTGCCGCCGTTGCCCGAATTAGTTGATCTGCCATGTTTACAGTTTTTAACAATTTGTACCTGCTCCCATTTTAATTTTTTCTGGGATCAGGTGTTAGGGGTCAGTCAAAATTGATTTTGATTTGATATAATAAATGATAATAATTGCGTCAGTTGTGACCAGCAAAACCGTTAAATCTATAATTACAGATAATTTAGACCCAAATTATTATGAGTCAAAAAATTAGTAATTCCTTTCCCAGTTGTGATCCGTTAATTCTCAATGATGAAGTTTGGTTAGGAGTTCATTCTGTTGCAGAAAGTTTAGAAGTTTCTGTTCCTGAACTTTTAGAAAAAATTAGTTCCCAGCAATTGATTGTGATTGAAGTGGAAAAATTGGAAGACTTGTTAGATACAATTGATGGATTAGAGGGACTATTATCAGCAGAAACAGAAGGAACCGTTTCTTGGGAAGATATTAAAGCCGGACTGGATTAAGTGTCGATGTACAGAATACAGTTTTCTAAAAAAGCCCAGCGTCAATTCAAGGCTTTGCCTCAACTTGTTCAAGAACAGCTTCAACCCAAAATTGACGCTTTATCAATTAATCCTAGACCTTTTGGGATAAAAGCCTTACAAGGGAGAAAAGGATTGTTACGTTTACGAGTAGGCGATTATAGAATCATTTATCAAATTGAAGATGACCTTCTCATTGTTCTAATTGTTGAAGTAGGTCATAGACGGGAAGTGTATAGGAACTAAAATTTTTGATCTAATTCCCTAGATTTTTTATAAAAAATGTTACAATAAAAAAACATACCGTTATTAAAGTAAAATTATTATGCTTGGTACGTTTCAACACAGTAGCCTCCGTATTGAAGTCAACGCCAAAGAAGCTGATATTCGAGATAGTTTATTACGTCCGAGTCAGTTGCAAAAATGGTTATGGCCCCAACAGTTTAACCCCGGACTTCCTGAACAATTCCAACCAGGATTAACCTTTACCACTTCCCTTGGCCCGGTGACAATTCAACATTATGTTGATGTCAGCCAACCTAATTGTTTAAGACTATTATTAAGTCAGGGAATTGATGGATTTCATGAGTGGTATTGGGGAGAAGGTTGGATACAATCTCGTTTAGAAGGGATTTCTATATTACCTTTGAATTTAGGTCAAACTCTCAATTTAATTCGGTTACGCGAGTTTTTAGTTAATAAGAATAAGCCCCAAACTTAGTTGGAGTCCTTCAGTAATTAATCCAAAAGTAAAAGTAGTCATAACTAAAAATTTTTAGGTAGTCCCCCAATATAACCGCGTAAAAATGCTTCTGATAATCTCACAGGTTCCTGTCCCTCCAGAGGTTTTGGAGGTAAAATCCTTCTTGCTTTAGTATAACCTAATTGATTACGGTAAATTACAAAAAGTCTTTGTTGATCATCCTCCAAATCTAATCCATCTAAAATACCAGGATTATGAGTGGTAAAAATAACCTGTCGATCATATTTTTGTGCTAACTGTACTAATTCTTGAACTAATCTACGTCCCAATCTGGGGTTTAGGGAAACATCAATATTATCTACCGCAAAAAATTTAGGGGTATTATCACTAATAAACAGACAAAAATAGAATAGTAAAAATAAAAATCCTTCATTAGAACTATTTTGATCAAAGTATTTTTGTTTTCGTGAAATAAGGTATCGATCAGCAATTTTAAGGGTTTTTTGATTCAGAGAGAATTCATCAGGAATACTGAAATCTTTAAACCAATCTATAAGCTGCATTTTTTCTTTTATCTCTTGAATTTTTTCTTGATTTTTTTCTGCATTTAAAACCGTTAATAGTTTAAATAATCCTTCTCCATGAATTCCCAAAGGTTGAATTTGACCTTCTTCTTTAAAAATTCGTAAACTTGAGTTCTCTGGAGAAAAAATCAAAAATTTTTTTAAAGTTAAATTATCAGAATTTTCCATAATATGCCGTTTTATGGTTTGTTGAACATGATCTGCTTCTGATAGACCTGAAAAAATACCCTGGTTTTCAAAACCTCGATAAAATAACGTATCATATATCTTGATTTCAGAGATTTCCTCTGAAATTCCCGAAATCTTACTAACCCAACCAGAGTAGGGTTTACCATCATGTTGTAAATTATAGGTAATAATCTTATCATTTTTAAACTGGAAAGATGTTTCAATTTCTTGGTTAAGATCATCAGAATCTTGGTTAAGATCATCAGAATTAAAAGCGGATCGCATGAATTGAGGTTCCGTTATTCTAATTCCTCTGGATGCTAAAAACTCATGATCGAGTTTATCACTAGCTGCGGCTGAACTTAACGCGATCGCTTCCAAAATATTCGTTTTTCCACAACCATTTTCACCAATCAAAACCGTTACCCTTCCCAGTTTAAGTTTCAATTGATCAATGGATTTAAAGTTTTTAATGGTAATCTCTTGAATCATGGTTATCTTCCTATTTCGGATTTAAAAGGTTTGTGAAAAATTGATTTTTACCATTTTTTAGAGAAAGTCAAGTCTTCAATCATTATATCATAAGTCTTTGGGATTGTCAATCACTTTGAGACAAAATTAAGTTTAAAATATTCATTTCCTTAGAGTGAAAAAGTTGATTTTCATTAAACAAATTTTTACCAAGTTTATCCATCGAGTTAGTATTAAAAACCACATAGGGAAGATTTTTATAATTCCCATCAGCAGGTAGAATATTATCCGCAGAAGCGAGAGCATAAACTAAGCGTCTTAAAATATCCTGAAAGGATGGAGGTAACTGCAAATTACTTAAAAAATATTCCTCTAATTCGGGAAAAGTTAAAAAAGTTTGAATGGGAAAAGCATAATAGCGATCGCAACTTTTAGAAGTTTGTATTACTTGTTGTGATCGCTCTTTAACCTCCCCTAAACTGTAGACTAATTCCAAAGCAGAAGCAACCAGTGTCTTAATTTGTTTGGGGTAATTTTCCTTTGCCAAACCCCAGAGTTGTTGAAGAAAATCGCTATTTTCTAAAGCAAAAATCCGAGATAAATCAATATAATTAATTTCCCTAACCGTTTTTTCCGATAACGGAATAATCAATAAACTTCCTCGCACATAGGTTTTTTCTAATGGGGGAAGATCCAAAAATTGATCTAAACTTTTTTCCAATTTAGATAAAATTTCCCATCCCAAAGATAAATAAGATACTTCTTGTTGATTTTTAGAGGTGACAGGAGGACGATAAATTTCTATTTTTTGAGCGGACAATAAATTTAATAACCGTTGGGAAATCTCCTTTAAGCGTTGATCTTGACGACGCTTTTTAGACTCTTTTTGGACTTCCTGATATAGAGTTACCATTGACCCTAAAAAACTATCTCCTCCTTGTTTAATTGACTTTCCCCCAATTGGAATCATCACATAACTTTGAAATCCAATTTGACCCGATCCTACAATTCGAGTCATAATTGATGCTTTTAAAATAATCAGAATATTCAACGCACTTAAACAGGATTCTTGTAAAGAAATTTTGGCTAATTCCTGAGATTGTGCTGGAGATAAAGGGTGATTATCTTGATCAACTTTAGGGGTAAAATAGATTGCTTTATCCGATAGATAAAACTTAATAAATTTTTCCCCTTGATCTAAACTTCCCCCGCGACCTCTATAGATAACTTGAATAATTTCCATTAAATTTTGTTCGATTTGAAACCCTGGAATTTCTACTAAAATATACCTGGTATTTGGGAAGGATAAACCGCGAGATGCGGAAGCAGTCATAAAAATGACATTAACGCTATCCTTATATTTTTGAATATTGGTGATTTCATACTCAGAAAGACTCGCATGAATTTCTAAATAATCTTCTTTTACCTCAAACTTAGGGAGTTGCTTCGCAATTAGATCAATCAGTTTTTTGAGTTTATCCTTATTTTGAATATAAACAATAATTTGACCTTGATTTTGATTTAACCGTTGCAAAATATCGCTTTTAATGATATCGATCATTTGATTAATTAAGGTTGAATTATCTTCGTTATTTTCTTGGTCATTGACTGAGTGAATCAAGACTTGATAATCTATTGTTAATTGAGAAGCGGGATAGGAATTTGCATTAATTAAAGTTGCTGGGTATTGATTTAAAAATTTAAACTGATCCACCCATAAACACTGTTGCTGGGTTGAGGAAACCTGTCGAACAAAAATTTTATCTGCTTGGACGTTTTGATCGGATAAATGACTTTCAACCACATCTTTTAAGGTTAAAGAAGCATCCGCAGTAATCACTTTAATATTAAACCCATAATCAGGATTTAATAAGTCATATTCTTCGATAAAAATCTTAATTCCATGTAAAAAAGCAACCCCTTCTGATGATCCGGTAATTTCATCAATCATAATAAAAATATTCTTCAACCGTTGCGATAGCAGTTTAACTTTTTCAGGAATGACACGACGGGTAGAAGAATTATAAACACTGCTAAAAATTCGTTTTAAATGTTTTAAGGTATTTCCTGATCTTGTTTCTTTTAACGCTTGAATTGATGCGGTCGCAATAATATTATTAGGAAATTGATCGGGATGAATAAAACAAGTATGAATTGCTTCCGATAAACTCGCTAAAACTCCCGCTTGATTTTGCGGTTTTACTTCTAAAATTTCTTCAGAATTTCGCCCAAATCGTTGAGAGGATTTATACTGATAATCTCGCTCTAAACTAGCATTTAAAAACTTAACTTTTCCGATTTGTACATCTTCGGAAAATAGATTATAATAAGATTCAACCGCACAACCGCCTTTTTGATCATTTAAAATCATCGCATTGGTATTTAAACAAATAATGTGATCTTTTAATTGATGGGTAACAGGATCGCAAAATTTTTCGATAATATCCCGATTGACTTGAATCCGAGGACTGACATAAAATAAGAGTGTTCCTACTTCTAAATGGTGTAAAATATAGTTAGCAATAGCTGTGGTTTTACCAATTCCTGGGTTTCCAGTTAGGAATAAATAGGGGATTTTGGGGTCGGAGAGCGATCGCTGAATTAACTCAGCATGAGCATCTCTTAGAGATAAGTTTGGTTGGGTTAAATTAAGCGATCGCTGTAAGGTTTCAGGAATATTATCAGCAGTATTAAAAAAGTCTGATTCCCCAACTTTTAAGACTTCTTGATGAGCAATAGAGGTAATTTGATTAGGTTGTGATTCAATAATTTTTCTAACAAAATCACCAGAATTTTTAAAACTTTTTGACCCATTACTTTTGATCACATTCAAAACCTTTTCGCGGTTTTCTTTAATATTGACTTCTACTTTACCCCGGTAGATATCATAACAAGTTTTTAAAATCTTTAATGATGATTCTAAATTCAGAGAAATTCCATTAATCAGGCGATCGCTATATCCAAAACAGTTAAATTTTACGATATCACTGGATTTTAAATGGCGACTTTGTAACAAAAAATCATAAAAACTCCAAGCATAACTACAAGATTGAATAACTTTTACCCCTTCTTTATCTTTGGTCGAAAAAGCAGAAAAATATTGGTATAACTTTTGAGAAAAAACCTGATAGTTATTTTTCTCTCCCAGATCGATTTCTAACCCACAAAATTGAGATTTTGAGCGAATATAATTCAACTCTTTTTTTAATAAATTTTTCAGAGTATCAATATTTTTAATATCCTGAATCGCATAGATCGCAGAAGTAGTAAAAGTTGATAAATCTACCACTAAAATTCGATATTGATCACGATAGCGAGTCAATAATAACGTATCTGCTCTTAAAAACTCTCCTGTGCGTTTATAGTGAATAATATCAACATTATTAAACCCTTGAGTTTCTAAAACCTCTCGATAAGCGTCGCTTTCAGTTTTTTCGATCAGATTAAAACAGTTATCATTATAAAAATCGCATTGAAAATAGACAATCTCAATTTCTCGATCATATTTCCATGCCGTTGCTTCCCTATATTCTCGAATAAAAGTCACCCCAGAAGTCCAACCTTTTTGCAAAAATAACTTCACCCAATTCAAAATCGTTTTGCGATCTGACCCATCAAAATAATGATTTTCATTCGCTAATTTTTCACTAATTTTATAGAGATAAATCTGACTTAGGGGAGTTACATAAATATCCTGATAGGATTGTTTAAATTGTCTTTGTTTAAAATAGGTTAAAATTCCTAAATTAAACCCAATTTCAAAAACTCGACCTAATTGTATTCCCAATGAAGATTTCATTGATTATTCCTCAATTATTAATAGTTTATGAATCATAGATCGCACTTCTAACAACGGTTAAAAATGCTAAAGTATTAAAATTAATATTTTTGGGGGAGTAAGTAAAGTTTGAAAGTGTTCCTAATCCTTGATCTCCGATGAGTTTACTATAAGGATTTAACTTTAAGACGATATTAGTATTTTTATTATAGCTTTTTTCATAACGGGAAAAATGAAACAAGAGAATATAGTTTAAAATCGTTTTTTGGAGAGGAGAAGAATCATCTAATAATCCTGAAATCACATCTCTTGTATGTTCATCATCATACATATTTAACAGGGTGCTATAGCAAACTACACTATTAAAAAAGGTTCGGTTTTGATCAACTGTAACTCCAGTGAACAAATTTAAAAATACTTTAGTCCTTTGACTGGGATCATTAGAGAGTTTTTTCAATTCTTCTACATCGGGAATATAGAAAGATTCTTGATTTTTAGTTTTTAAATTCAAAGCAGGATAGGTATCCATAAAAATCGGATACAGTTTGAGATCTGGTTTTCCATCTTTGAGGTATTTAATCACCGTTTCCGACATAAAAAATAGGGAATCTGGGTCAGATTCTGAGCGAATTAATCCTAAACGTCTACTGTATGGTGCTTTCGCAACATATAAAAAGTGTCGATATCCTTTTTCTTCATATAATTTAGTGATTTCATCTCGAATTATGGTTGGTTGTTGATACAATTGTTCATGTTTTTCGTTACTAGAAAAGGTTTTAAAGTTATTGATTTGAATGATATCGGATTTATCGGGATCTCTTTCAATTAAAACAATCTCACCGTAAATATTAGAAATCCGTTGGTTTTTATCCGGTTCATTCCAAACCGCATCACTCACCCAACTGGAAACAACAACAATTGCTAATTTATCTAATTGTGGTTTAAAATCACTATTAAATTTAAACCGTTTGGGAAGCAGGGAATAGAGGGAAGATAAAGCATTTCTAACTCGATAGTTAAAACCTTTATCCTCCCTATTCTTAGTATTTAATCCCTGATCATTTGCTAAACAATCTCGTCTTAAAATATGTGCTAAAGATCGAGTTAAAGTCCTTAAATATTTCTCATCTTCGCTATCATCAATGGTACTTTGTACATGAAATCGTAAGATAGGAATAAACAAATTTTGGTCTTTGAGGGGATTTTGACAAACGCTAATACACAAATAGGTTAATAAACTAAAGACTTGGCGATAAATTCTTGCTTCAGGAGATTGATTATCTTTAAATATAGTTGTTCTCAGCTTGGTAATATTATAATAAATTGCTATTAGTTTTTTCTCTTTAAAATGCTTCTCATATAGAGGATGAGCTTTGATTTTTTTACCTGTTTTTTTTATTTCTTCATCATTTAAGTTTTTGATGGGATAAAACACCACAGGTAGTGCTTTAATCCCATCAATATTATACCTGAGAGCAAATTTCTGTTCTTCCTCCACGGTAAAATAACGAACATCATCAAAGGTAAAAGTTACTTCTAAAGATGCTAAAGAGTCTTGACTTAGTTGATTTTCTCCGACTTTTAAATAAGCTAATGCTTCTCTTGCTGATGAGCGTGAACGACTGGTATCATCATCATCTAGGTTGATTTTAAAAAAGTTTTGACTATTAATAATATCAATCGGTTTTTGGTAAAGAATATCCTTGTGTAAACGCAATTTAACTGTTTTCTGTTCATAATTTAAAACTGTTTTTTGGATTAAAAAATCTTGCAAAAATGATTTTAAACGATTGACTTTGCGATTGACTTCCCAAGCAGAATCAGCAATTTTATTTTTGATGGTTGATAAAAGTTGAGTAATTGCTTCTGGGTTGGTTTGATTGGACTGAAAAACTCTTAAAACTTCCTGTTCAAATTGAACAATAGGGTTATATTCTTCGTCGGGTGTGTTTCCTGTTTCATCAATCGCAAAAATCAGATAATACAAACAAACGTTTTTTAAAACTCTAGTTTTAAAACTTTTTGCTTTGTTAGAATTTTGTAAATATTCTCGATGTCGGGGACTGGTAGGGTCGATTTCTGCGATATGATAATCTAAGGAAGATTTTTCATTATAAGCACTAACGGAACCATTCAACTTTAAACGGATTCCTAAATTAAATTCTTTGAAATTATTACTATTGCGGTTATAACTTTCCCCAATTACTCCTTGATAATCAGGAATAATGGGTAAACTATCAAACGCATCGGATTGAGAAAATACGGTTCTGAGGTTAACGGTTTCTCCTAAATAAGTAATGTCATAATGGGCGTTATCTAAATTGGTATCATTGACATATTCAATCACTATTTTAAAGCGATTAATTAAGGTTTGTAACAGCGTTAAGTCAGGAGAATTTGCATTAGAATGAGTTTTTTTCCATCCTTTTTTGAGATACTCTAAATAGTCGATTTTAAGATCGCGTAAAAGACGAGGTAACGCCTCTTGATCGATAATGCTTCTGAGGTTATTTAAACTAGAGTCGGGTCGATCTGATAGTTCATTAAATAACCCATTGAGATCCTGTCTTTCTGATGAATTTTCATCGGTAATAGTATTAATATGATGTCGAATATATGCGCATAAATTGTCTTGAAAATCTGCTAATCCTGTAAATCTAATATTAAAATGATGTGCTTTAATATTTGCATGACTTCCACTGCTACGATTGGGGGTAAAACTATTTTCAAGGGTTAGGCGTTTGGAGGTAAATGGGGGTTGTTTGCTAAAATCATAGTTGAAGGGAAGGGAATCTTTTTCCTGATTAAATTCTCCCAAATCGCTACAAATCTTAACTAGGATATTTTCAGGAGATTCGGGTTGACAAGCTAGATTTAATTTTTCTTTTAATAACTGTTGAATTTGTCTAATTTTATCACAGAATTTAGCAGTATCTTCAAAATTAACGGTGGCGGCGCGAATTCCAGTGGTTTGGGTTAAGGGATTGAGGGTTTTATTTTCAGTTGCTATTTTATAGGCGAAATCATAAGCACGAATTAGGAGACGATTTTGATCGGGAGAAAGTTGAAAAATAGGGGTAGTTGTTGTTTTAAGTTCTTTTAGAATAGTATCCAATAAGGGAATATAATCTAATTTGGGAAGGGAATCGAAGGTTTCTTGCAGAATATGTTGATCAGTCATTGTCAAAATATGTCATAATTGTATGAGTCATATCCATACTACAATCTTTTATGGTAACTGTAAAGTCTGAATTAACAACAAAACCCCTAAACCTAGCTGAATATCTCAATTACAACGATGGTACAGATACCGGCTATGAACTGGTTAACGGAGAACTAATTAATATGAGTTTAGGAACAGGAAAACACGGTGCAATTATCAAATTTTTAGAGCGCACTTTTGATGCAGAAATCGAGCGTATGGGTTCAAATTGGACTGCTATTCAGAGTGTTCTGGGTATTCAATCTCCCCGTGGGGGAAGATGGGATACAGTTAGAATTCCTGATGTTGTGATTTTACCACTAGAACAATGGCGAGAATTACAAAATAAAGAAGCGGTGATTACAATGAATCAACCCGTACCTTTATTAATTGTTGAAGTGGTGAGTGAGTCTACTAAACGAACGGATTACCGCGCCAAAAAAGCGGAATATAGTGTTTTGGAAATTTCTGAATATTGGATAGTTGATCCTTTGGAAAATCAAGTCACAATTCTGACATTAGTTGATGGATGGTATGATAGCTTGGAGTTTACTGGAGGTGATCAAATTCAATCAAAAACTTTTCCTAATCTGGAACTAACAGCCGAACAAATATTACAGGATCAGATATAATATCTGATATATATTTCTGTCTAATTTTCCTATACTGGTTATTATTAACTGTTATGATTACTACTGCAAACTCGACATCAACTCCCCTACTCGGTTTATCTTTAGAACAACTCACCGACTGGGTAAAACAGCAGGGACAACCTGCTTATCGAGGAAAACAATTATATGATTGGATTTATCATAAAGGCGCGAAATCCATAGGGGAAATTACGGTATTTTCTAAACAATGGCGGGAGACAGTTGGGGATGTTAATATTGGTCGCTCCACTATTCATTATCAAGCGATCGCTCCTGATAAAACCATTAAATATTTATTAAAATTAGCCGATGGTCAAATTATTGAAGCGGTGGGAATCCCTAGCGAAAAACGCTTAACGGTTTGTGTTTCTTCCCAGGTGGGTTGTCCGATGGGGTGTGATTTTTGTGCGACGGGAAAAGGCGGCTTTACTCGCAATTTAGAACCCCATGAAATCATTGATCAAGTGTTAACAGTCCAAGAGGATTTCCAACGACGAGTTAGTAATATTGTGTTTATGGGAATGGGAGAACCTTTATTAAACACAGAAAACGTGATTGCTGCGATTAAATCCTTGAATCAAGATGTGGGAATTGGACAACGAATGATCACTGTTTCTACGGTTGGTTTACGAGGAAAAATTCGCGAATTTGCAGAATATGATTTGCAAGTAACTTTAGCCGTGAGTTTACACGCTTCCTATCAAAATATTAGAGAAGAATTAATTCCCAGCGCCAAGGCTTATCCCCTATCCCAATTATTTGCAGAATGTCGAGATTATGTTAAATTAACTGGAAGAAGAATTAGTTTTGAATATATCCTTTTAGCGGGATTAAATGATTTACCCGAACACGCCATAGAATTAGCCAGTCAGTTAAGAGGATTTCAAAGTCATGTTAATTTGATTCCCTATAACCCGATTCAAGAAGTCGATTATAAACGACCAAATACCCAAGGAATTAATGAGTTTATGGATATCTTAAAAGAGCGTAAAATTGCCGTGAGTGTGAGATATTCCAGGGGGTTAGAAGCGGATGCAGCTTGTGGACAATTACGCGCTTCTCAGGCTTAGATTTTCAAGAGTATATTTTGATTATAGTGGTATATTTTCCCCTATACCGCTATAATAAAAACCCAAAATACAAGATCTAATAGACAATGACTTCTGTACAATCCCCGCCCAGCCATCAACCGCCTGAAACCATTGCTTTAAGCGCAAAGGAATGGTTACAAAAAAACTTATTTAATACTTGGTATAATACCCTAATTACGATTGGAATTAGTTCCCTGTTATTGTCAATGCTAACGGGGTTTATATCTTGGGCTTTTACTACTGCTAAATGGGCTGTAATTCCTGCTAACTTCCCCCTATTTTTTGTGGGGCGTTTTCCCGTTGATCAATATTGGCGATTGTGGGTTATGCTGGGAATGATTGCGATTTTTTCTGGGATAACCTGGGGATTTTTAGCTAGAAATACCAGAATTTTATTTAGTAAAAATATCTTAATTGGGATTAGTTTAATCGGAATTTTAGCGGTTATTACTCCCACTCCAATAGTTTTTCGTCTGCTATTAATTGTGATGATATTATTATTGGTAGCGGGTGCTTGGGGGGGTAAAACCATTGGAAATACTCAACCAAAACTGGGAAAGTGGTTGCCTTTTTCTTGGTTTTTATTACTATTAATTTGTGTTTGGTTTATTGGCGGTGGACTGGGATTAAAAGTAGTTGAAACTAACCTATGGGGGGGACTAATGTTGACATTATTGATGTCAATTATTAGTATTTTATTATGTTTTCCCATTGGAATATTATTAGCATTAGGGCGACAAAGCAATTTACCCATAATCAGAATTTTATCAACGGTTTATATTGAAGTAATTCGAGGATTACCCTTAATTACTATTCTATTTATGGGTCAAATTTTACTGCCTTTATTCCTTCCTGAAGGAGCGCGACCCGATCGCATTTTACGCGCTATTATTGGATTAACTATGTTTAGTTCAGCCTATTTAGCGGAGAACATCCGAGGGGGTTTACAAGGTATTCCCAGAGGTCAAACCGAAGCCGCTAAAGCATTGGGATTAAATACACCTTTAACGGTGAGTTTAATTGTTTTACCCCAAGCCTTAAAAGTGGCAATTCCTTCAATTGTAGGTCAGTTTATTAGCCTATTTCAAGATACAACTTTACTGTCAATTGTGGGATTAATGGAATTATTAGGAATAAGTCGCTCTATTTTAGCCAACCCTAAGTTTTTAGGACGACATTTAGAGGTTTATATTTTCGTTGGGATTTTGTACTGGGTATTTTGTTATGGGATGTCGATAGCTAGTCAAAAATTAGAACAACAATTGAATACGGAGCATAAATAAATAAACCCTTTTTGTTTGGGGTGAATAGCGAATATAATAGCGAATAGAATAGAATAGTTTTGGGCGAATAGAATTCGCATCTATACAAACAAAGTCCGCCAAGTAGCAAAAATCCTCACGGATTTAATGTAACTAATATTCCATCCCTGAATGTTTCCTACAAATACTTGTTCGGGTGGCTAATCACTTCTTTCTATCCCCAATTCGTAATATTTCTTAACGAGGTAAACAGATAAGTACCTAAACAGAATTAATTACACATCTTCTACCCTGTTCCCTCCTCCCCCAAACCCCCCGTGCACGGGGGGTTTGGGGGGAATGTTCCGGTGTTCCCTGCTATAACACATTGATTAGTTTTTCCCTTGGGCTAATATTTGTTGAATTGTACTTGTGAGTTGACTGAGTTTAACAGGTTTAGTCAAATAGTCATTTGCACCTGCTTCTAAGCATTTTTGTTTATCGCTAGTCATTGCTAGGGCTGTGAGGGCAATAATAGGTATATTAGCTAGTTTGCGATCGCTATCCTCACGAATCCGTTGAATTGCTTCTAAACCATCCATAACAGGCATCTGAATATCCATTAAAATTAAATCTGGATCGTGTAATTTTGCCTGATCAATTGCCTCTTGACCATTTCCCGCTAAGATGATTTGGTATCCTTTTGCCTTCAGATAACGAGAGATAGTAATAATATTAGCTTCATGATCTTCTGCTAATAGAATTACCGACAGTTCTTGTAATGCTTGATTTGTAGAACTTGGATCTAAATTTAACCCATTTTCACTAGGAGATTGAGGAGATTTTAATAGTAAATCTTGACAAGGGAGACGGAAGGCAAAACAACTACCGAGATCAATTGTACTCTCAACTTTTACCTCCCCACCGTGCATTTCCACAATTCGTTTAACCAGGGTAAGTCCTAAACCTGTCCCCGCATATTGACGATTTAAAGCACTATCAATTTGGATAAAGGGTTGAAACAGTTTAGCGAGATTTTCAGGAGTAATACCAATACCCGTATCGGTGACGGCAAAGCCTATAGATGAGGAATTTTCAATAGTAACATCAAATGTGATTTTTCCCCCGGCGGGGGTGAATTTAATAGCATTATCGAGTAGATTAATTAAAACTTGTCGGAGGCGCCGTTCATCTACGATAATTTCTGGTAGCTTTGGGGGAATTTTCGTCTGAATTGTAATCCTTTTTTGTAGAGATTGCTGTTTGATAAAAAGCAAACTTGATTCGCATAAATGCTGAATGGATGTAGGAGCGCATTCTATTTCAAATTTTCCTGATTCAATTTTAGCGATATCGAGGATATCATTAATTAATGATAGTAAATGAGTGCCACTGGTGGCAATAGTTTCTATTGCTTGTTGTTGTTTATCGTTGATTCCGCCAAATATTTCCTCTTGGAGAGCTTCGGACATCCCTAAAATAGCATTTAGGGGAGTACGCAATTCATGGCTCATATTAGCAAGAAACTCATTTTTGAGACGAGTTGCTTGGGCAAGTTGTTGATTAGATATTTCCAATTGTTGGTTACTTTCGGTTAATTTTGCTTCGGCTTTCTGTTTTTCTGTTAATTCTTTATTAATCTGCTTAAACAGATCTGTTTGTTGAATTGCGATCGATAATTGATTGGCAATTTGTTGGACATAATCAATTTCTAATTCTTGCCATTTTCGAGGTTCATAACATTGATGAATGCAAAATAAACCCCAGAATTTTCCATTAATAACTAAGGGAATTAACAAATTAGCTTGAATTTTAAATTGTTCTAAAAAACGAGAATAACAGTCACTTTTTTTGACTTGATAAATATCATCAATTAGAATTTGATTCTGGGGATCGGGAAATTTATCTTGTTCTTTTAAACAATTTTCTTCGATTTTAATATTTAGAATTGAATTAACTCCTGTTTTCACAGATTCAGACACAAATTCCCCCTGATTATCGTCAGATTCAGGATCGAATTTAAAAATACAAACCCGATCCACGTCAAGAAATTTACGAGTCTCCTCTGTCGCCGTATTAAAAATAGTTTCTAAGTCTAAAGATTGACGAACTCGTTGGGTAATTTCCCTGAGTAATCCTTCTCTTTCTGCTTGATATTGTAAGGCATTAGCATTTTCTTGAATTTTAACTGCCATCCGATCAAAGGCAACAGAGACTTGCATTAGTTCATCTGAACCTGTTAATTTAGTTCTGATATCTAACTTGCCTTCGGCTAAACTATTACTAGCAGAAACTAACCGATAAACTCGTTTTGTGAAAGTCAAATAGAAGAAAAACCATAAACCCAGACAGAATATTGTTAACACGCCATTAAAAATTAGTGACCGCCTTAAAGCTGCGTTAAAAGATTCTTTTTGAACACTGGTTAGATCATATTCAAGCAAGAGAATGCCCACCCGAGAAGGTTTAATTTCATTAGGTAAAATATGTAAAACTAAGGGATAAATTGCAATCAGCTTTTTTTGATCTTGAGAAATTAGGATCTTTCCTGCCATTTTTTCTTTTACAGAGGCGAAATGAGACCGATAATCATAATTTATTGTTTGAGTGATAGAAGTTCCTTTAAGTTCATAATTACTTGACAAACGAATGATATTTTGATCATCTATTTTTACCACTAAAGAGAGATTCGGATCACTGCCAATTTGACTAATAATTATAGTTTCTATATCGTCAATATTGCCACCCTCTATACTATTTTTACGCTCCATATAATCTAATATTCTGGCTGTTTGTCCAGCATAAATTTTCAGATAATTTTTAGCATTTGTTGTTTGCGTATGGGAGGTTTCAATAATTTCTTGACGAAACGATATCAGCCCGAAAAAACCACCACAAGTAATTAAAATGATAGGAATTGAAAATCTTATCGGTAGGGGAAAACGTTGGGGCATAAATTTTAGGGAGTTGATAAGTTAGCGTTCTTAATAAACTGATCATCTAGGATTGTATTTATATCAATATCTTTGGGTAATAATTTTTTTTCTCGCATAATGTTGATCAGTTTTTTGCTCCCCTGGACAAAGGAGGGATTATTTTGATTGAATAATTTTTGATTTTCTTCTAAGTTGAGTTGATCTATACCTTTAAAGGAATTCAAAATTGTGTCTGGTGTTACTTGTGTTCGTTTGGCGATGCGAGTTGCTGCTTCTTGAGGGTTTTCTTCTAAATATTTTAAGGCTCGAAATCGGCCATTAACTAATGATTGAATGCTTTCAGGAGAATTAGCGATCGCGTCGGTACTCACAACCAAAACATCTACAATTTCTCCCGGAATCTGACTACTATCAAACAATACTTTAGCCCCGGCTTCTAATATTTTAGCCACGGGAGGCCCAAAGGTAACAACTGCATCTATTTTTCTCTGTTTATACGCTTTTTCATGTTCTAATGGCTCTACAGAAACAATCTCAATATCTTTAACAGACATCCCATTTTTTTCTAGTGCCCGATCTATAAAAAAAGATCCCAAAGCAGTTGGTTCTAGTCCGACTCGCTTTCCTTTTAAGGCTTTAATATTAGTAATCTCGGGTTGTCCTAAAATTACATCTGCACCCCGGGAAACATCCATAATTGCAATAATTCTAAGATTTTCTTGGGTGGCGGCGATAGATAAGGCTTGATCAATTGATAATCCCGCCCCTTCAATTTCATTATTGCGATAGGCTCTAACTTCTTCTGTTCCTGAAGGATAATCTACCAATTTGATCGGCTGGTTGTCATAATAACCGAGATCCTCAGCTAAATATAAGGTTTCATATCCGGGCCAGAGATTCATCCCAATCCGTAATGGACTGGAGGATTGAGGGGTACAATTGACCAGGGCGATCGCTAAAATTCCGGTCATGAAACTGAAGATTAAGTATTTTAGATATTTTCGCCATTGTGGCTTTGTTGCTCTTTTCATTTAGTTTTTCTGCTGGGCTAATATTTAACTATTTGATCTTGGTCGTTGAGAATGGGTAAATGGCGAATCCGGTGCTGTTTGAGCAGGTTAATTGCAAAAAACAAATCCGTAAAAGCCGACTCATAGAGGGTGACAACTGGATGGGCCATGACCTCCCGGACGATCAGACTCTCTAAGGAGCGTTTCTCGGTACTCAGGCGTACCACATCTCTCTCGGTGAGAATGCCTAATAATTTCTGATTCTCAGCAATTAGGACACAACTTGACCGAGCTTCAAGGTGTAATTCCTCTGGCCGGTTATTGCCGATGGTGGACATCGAACAAACTGTATGCAGTCCACTCATTTGCGAGATCGCATCCCTAACGGCCGTATCCGGTGCAACAATCAGGGGATTACCCACGATGGCAGATGTTGGTTCCGTTTGGGTGATAGCACTTGCCGATGTCAATGATGTCAACGATGTCAACATGATCTGAATCAGGTTAGTTAGTTAGGTAATATTATTGGGCAAGGTAATTTCAAAAATTGCCCCTTGAGGTTGATTATTTTCAACGATAATTGTGCCACTATGAGCTTCGACAATCATTTTACAAAAAGCTAATCCCAATCCGATTTGAGAGACACCTTGCATCAGAGTCCCAATTTCATATTTCTCGAAAATACATTGTTTTAAATTATCGGGTACGCCTTGCCCATAATCAGCAATTTTAATTTTTGTCCCTCCTTCGGGGAGATGTTCAGCAATGACGATAATCTGACTTTCTTGGGGAGAGAACTTAATAGAATTAGAGAGTAAATTATCTAAAACTCGCTGAAACATCGCTTGATCTATCTTAATCGTGCCATCAAAATCAGGAATTTGGGTGATGATTTCAATCTTTTTCTGAGAGGCGTTAAATTCAAAATCTTTAACCAATTTCCGTAGCATATTTCCTAGATCAACTGGGCTGAGATTGAGAGCAATTTTACCCGATTCTATCCTCGCCATCAGCAATAAATCATCAATTAAGCCTGATAACTTTTGCCCTGATAATTTTATTTTAACTATTTTCTCTTGTTTTGCCTCTGGTGATAGCTTGGGATAGGTCAACATCTCCAACCCTAACAAGATCCCAGCTAGGGGATTTCTAAGATCATGAACTAACATCTTGACCAGATCTTCTCGCAATTTCAGTAGGGTTTGTAGATTGTCGTATTGTTGCTTAATCCGTAGCATCGAATGAACTCTAGCGCGAAGTTCCAGACCATTAACGGGTTTGCTCAAAAAATCATCAGCACCGGCACTTAAACATAGAGCCAGGTCTTCTTTCTCCGTTAATGCTGTCACCATAATAATCGGAATTGATTGCCATTGGGGATTGGCTTTAATCCGAGAGCAAACCTCAATCCCGTCCATTTCTGGCATCATCACATCTAATAAAATTAGATCCAGTGGGATGAGTTCTAGGGATTCGAGGGCTTCTTGTCCACTAGAAGCATAGTGTAACTCATAATTCTGACTGCTTAACAGTGATTCCAGGACATCAAAATTACGAGGTTGATCATCGACCACTAAAATAGAAGGCTGATTCAATTGTGGTTCCCTCAAGCACTTAACATATTTTTGATTATAACTTTGAAAATTAGATCACAAGGAATTCGGATACCTGCTGAGGGGGGAGATAACCCCGTCCTTGCTGATTGAAGGTGTAGTTAAGCGAAAAACTATCCGAATTGTGTCTAGGGATCAACACCATATAATAATCTATAGAACAATGAATCTACTGCTGAATACTAACCCCAATTTAAAGCCATGACACAAATACAGCCTAATACCAACCCAATTGCATCACTTACAGAAGATACTGCTATTATTGCTACCGATGTGCATAAATGGTATGGCAATAATTTCCACGCCCTTAGAGGGGTTAGCCTTTCGGTGGGACGGGGAGAAGTTGTGGTGATTATGGGGCCGTCTGGTTCGGGAAAATCGACTTTTATTCGCACATTTAATGCTTTAGAAGAATTTCAACAGGGAAGTATTGTCATAGATGGAATTAATTTATCCCATGATTTAAAAAATATTGAAGAAATTCGCAAAGAAGTGGGAATGGTGTTTCAACAGTTTAATTTATTTCCTCATTTAAGTATTTTACAAAATGTCACTTTAGCTCCGATTTGGGTCAGACGTTGGCCGAAGGCAAAAGCCGAAGAAGTAGCTTTACAATTATTAGAAAGGGTGGGAATTTTAGAACAGGCAAAAAAATATCCGGGTCAATTATCTGGCGGCCAACAACAACGAGTTGCGATTGCTAGAGCCTTAGCAATGCAGCCTAAAATTATGTTATTTGATGAACCTACTTCTGCTTTAGACCCGGAAATGGTACGCGAAGTTTTAGACGTGATGCGAACTTTAGCCGAGTCGGGAATGACGATGGTTTGTGTTACCCATGAAGTCGGATTTGCGCGAGAAGTCGCCGATAGAATTGTGTTAATGGCCGATGGAATCTTAGTCGAAGAAGGAACCCCAGAAGAATTTTTTACCAATCCTCAAGAAGAACGAACTCAAAAGTTTCTGTCTCAAATTCTTTAATGTATTAAAATATATTAAGTAACTAGGGATCTACTAAGGTGAACACAGAACGAGTGATCGTGATTGGGGCTGGAATTGGGGGATTAACCGCCGGGGCATTGTTGGCCCATCGAGGATATTCGGTTTTAATCTTCGACCAAGGAATTGTCCCAGGAGGGTGTGCTTCTACCTTTCAACGTCGGGGGTTTACCTTTGATGTCGGAGCGACTCAGGTAGCCGGACTCGAACCGGGTGGGATTCATCACCGTATTTTCAAGGAGTTAGGAATTGAATTACCCGCCGCGACTCCCTGTGATCCCGCTTGTGCCGTTTTTTTACCCGAAGAAACTGAACCGATTCAGGTGTGGCGAGATCCCCAAAAATGGCAACAGGAAAGACAGCGACAATTTCCCGGGAGTGAACCCTTTTGGCAGTTAATGACTACCCTATTTCATGCTAGTTGGCGGTTTCAATCCCGTGATCCCGTGCTCCCTCCTGGGAATTTATGGGATCTGTGGCAATTGCTCCAAGCGGTTCGCCCTGATACCTTGATTACTCTGCCTTTTACCCTGATGACGGTGGCTGATGCCCTACGGTTGTATAATTTAGACGGTGATCGGCGTCTGAAAACCTTTTTAGATCTGCAACTGAAGTTATATTCTCAGGTAGACACCGAAGAAACGGCTTTATTGTACGCAGCAACGGCTTTAGGTGTCTCTCAGGAACCCCAAGGTTTATCTCATCTTCAAGGCAGTATGCAGGTATTGAGCGATCGCCTAGTCCAAGCCCTAGAACGAGATGGGGGTAAACTATTCATGCGGCATACCGTTGAAGCTATTGAAACAGAACCGGATCAAGCGATCGCCGTGAAAATTAGGAATCAAAAAACTGGGGAAATTATTCATGAAACCGCCGATCATATTGTAGCTAATATTACCCCACAAAACTTAATTAAATTGTTAGATAAAAACCACAAAAATCACCAGCAATTTTCAATTTTATTACCTCTCTATCAACGACGAATTAAGCAACTTCCCCCGGCATCGGGAGCATTTGTAATCTATCTAGGAGTACAAGCGATCGCCATACCCCCAGAATGCCCGCCCCATCTACAATTCCTCTATGATCAAGGGGCTATTGGTGAAAATAATTCTCTTTTCGTCTCCGTGAGTCACCCCGGAGATGGACGCGCCCCCGCCGGACAAGCCACGATTATCGCTTCAAGTTTTACTGAAACCCAACAATGGTGGGATTCTCAGGACTATCAAGGTTTAAAACAACAATATATGGACAAGGCGATCGCCCGTTTAGGGTCTTACTTTCACCTAACTCCAGAAACTATTCTCCATCAAGAAGCCGCCACACCTCGCACCTTTGAACGCTATACCGCCCGGGATCAAGGAGTTGTTGGCGGAGTCGGTCAACGGGTTTCCACTTTTGGGCCCTTTGGTTTTGGGAATCGTACCCCGATCAAAAATCTTTGGTTAGTAGGAGATTCTACCCATCCTGGAGAGGGAACAGCCGGAGTTTCCTATTCGGCTTTAACCGTTGTTCGTCAAATTGAATTGACCCAAAAATCTGTCTAAGAATGACAGAGAGATTCATAACTAAAAAAGTAATAGTAATTGCCGTTTCGGAACTATGAGCTAGTTTCTTCATAAGATGATGTGTTCGGTTGCTCCTCTTTTCGGTACATTTCCTCGACTCCTGCAAGGTTTTTGGGCTATTGTACACTAATTTCTTGCACCATTATCCCTTTCTGCCCTTTCCTCCTCCCGACTCTCTCGGCTTTTTATCTTTTTTCAGCAAGCCCTAATTACCGGGGATATGAACAGTTTTGGACGGGTATTTATTGGAACTGGGGGAAATGGATTCATTTATGGGGAACCTAAACCTTGATTTGATATTTTCCCGTTAAATAACGCAAAATGACTTTATGCGACATCAATGAAATTGTGTCAAAATCGAAGTCATGCTAATCTACACGACCCCGACATTCGACGCACAAGCGAAACAGCAAGGCATCCAGAGTCAGGTGGCGGAATTACTCGTCATCCTCAAGACTCAAGGCACAGTGGCGGTACAGGCGCTGTTTGAGTGGAATTATCCCTACTTAAAGCGACCCGTGCGGAACTTGCGTTTACTAGGAAAAATTCTCTGGGTAAATAATGACCCGATTTTATGTTTATTAGCGGTTCTTCCCCGGGGAGGAAACGAGTATGAGGCATTTCTGAGAAATCCAGATGACTACGGAATTAGTCATCTGGATTCGTTAATTGATCCCAAAGAATTAGAAAATAGTATTAATGCCCAACGGGAAGAACAAAAATCCTTTCGCCGTCGCCCCACTTTACCCGAAGATTTGCGTCAAATTTGGTTAAAAGGGCCAGATTGGATTAAGAATACCACCGATGCGGTGATTTGTGAAAGTGAAATTTGGGTGACACAATTTAAACAACCGGACACTCAACTGCAATGGCGGACTTATTATGACATTGTGGATAGTTTGGTGGAGAAAAAATCAGGAATTGAAACCACAACAACTGACTTTTTAGGAATTGAAATTGCCGGACAACCGCAGCAAAATCGTTATATTATTTATAGTTGGATTCTTACCTCCGATACTCCTAACCGTAGTGTTTTATTTTTACTTTCTACCTTTAATCATTATCCCACTTCCC
The DNA here is from genome assembly GCA_003609755.1 of Planktothrix agardhii NIES-204. Taxonomy (NCBI): domain Bacteria; kingdom Bacillati; phylum Cyanobacteriota; class Cyanophyceae; order Oscillatoriales; family Microcoleaceae; genus Planktothrix; species Planktothrix agardhii. The sequence goes on along the minus strand of AP017991.1, from coordinate 494,004 downwards.
AGGATATTTTGGAAGTCGGTCAAATCACTCGTCTGTTTAATTCTAACCCAGGAGAAACTAATGGGGAAGCATCCTCAAAAAACCCTAACCCAACTAACGTTTTAGCCCAGGAATTAAGTTTAGAAGATTTAGCCCGTTATACCCGACGTTCATATCCCGATTATTTATTAGGAGATTCAGAAATCTGGTTAGAAATTGAGCAGGAATTTGGGATTAATTGGGCTTTATCAATGGAGGAAGAAAAAATTCTCCATGAGTTATCTACCCCGGAAATTAGCCATAGTTCCCTACCAGTTTTTATTAATGGACGGGCGGGGAGTGGTAAATCAACTATGTTATTTTATTTATTTGCCGATTATTGTTATCGCTATCAAAAATATTATTTACAACATCGTCAACGATTAAACTCCGTACCCCATCCTTTATTTTTAACCTATAATGAACAATTATTAGGAAAAGCCAGAGAAGGGGTAAAAAAACTCCTCAAAAGTCACCATAAATTTTTATTAGAAACCGATGGACAGGTAAACAAACCTTCGATTGATATTTGTTTTAAATCCTTTCAACAATTTTTATTAAGTTTACTCCCCCCAGAAGAAAGCGATAAATTTGATCCCGATAAATATATTAATTTTCATGATTTTAGACAACGATGTGGCCGTCGCTATAGTCGTTATTCCCCCGAACTCTGTTGGCATATTATTAGAACATTTATTAAAGGTTATACCCTAACCGGACAAAATGAAGGGTATATGACCCCCGATGATTATGAAGAAATTCCCCGACGAGAACGCAGTTTATCTTTTGATATTTTTCAAGCAATTTATAAGCAAGTTTGGCCTTGGTATTATCAATTAACTACTCGCGAGGGCTATTGGGATGATCAAGATTTAATTAGAAAAGTCTTACAATTCAGTGGGGATAATTTACCCGTTTATACGGCTATTTTTTGCGATGAAGCCCAGGATTTTACCAGTTTAGAACTGCGCTTAATTATGCAGTTATCAATATTTTCCCATTGTGACTTATACCCCCCGGTTTGGTGTTTACCTTTTGCCTTTGCGGGTGATCCATTTCAGACTTTAAACCCCACGGGATTTCGCTGGGAAAGTGTTAAGGCGACCTTTTTTGATCAAGTTATTGCTGCCCTTGACCCGACCCGACAACTTAATTTATCCATGACTTTTTATGAGCTTGAATCTAATTATAGATCAAGTCCTTCTATTGTTAAAGTTACGAATTTAATTCATCTATGGCGACATATTTTATTTAAAATCCAAGAGTTAAGACCCCAGGAGTCTTGGCAATCTTATATGGAGTCTCCAACGCCCCAAAAGTTTATCTTTGAACAGAATAATTTTTCCGCAGAATCCTTGAAACAACATATTCAGAAATCCCCGATTTTTATTGTTCCCTGTGAAGCAGGAGGGGAGTTAGACTATATTAGACTAGATGAATTTTTATCTCCTTTATTCCCCGATGCCACGGAAGAACATCCCCCTAAGAATATTTTAAGTGCAATTCAAGCAAAAGGATTAGAATTTCCCTTAGTTATTTTATATAAATTTGGGGATCAATTTGCTAAAGAATTTAATCAAAAACCGTTAATTGATTATGTGCAAGGGACGGGGAATCATCCCTTGGAATTGGAATACTTTTTTAATAAACTTTATGTTGCAGCTAGTCGTGGAATGTCGGATTTAATAATTATTGATACAGAAATTGGCGATCGCTGTTTATGGCAATATGCGACGGTTGAAATATTAGCAGAAACCTCATCATTCAACTATCATGAATATTGGTTAAATCAAGTTAACAAACCGGAACATTGGCAAACCTATATTGGGGGAGTCCGTTGGGGGGATAATTTAGATGAATTACAACGGGATAACCGCGCCTCCCAAGCTCAAAAATTTGAAGAAAATGGTCGAAATCAAAAAAATGCCTCCGACCTCCGACGGGCGAAACAATTTTATCGAGAATTAGGATATTTAGATAAAGCTGATTTATGTGAGGCCTTTGCTTTAAAATTCGATAAACGCTTTCGAGAAGCGGGGCGTTTATTCCTAAAAAGAGGTCAGGAATTAGAGGCTTGGGAGTGTTTCTGGGATGGGATGTGTTGGCAAGCTTTAGCGGAATGGTATCATCAATTTCCCCAGAAAAAATCTTTGGAACAACCCTTAGTAGAATTCATGGCCCAAACCTCAAAAACCTTACCGAATATTCGACAATTTACTCAATTTTTAGAGGAAAGTTTGAGTAGTCAAATGATTAAAGAAAACCGCTTAGTTAAGGCTTGGAAATCGGCGGTACAGGATTATGGTCGTCAAGTTAGAATATTGATGCGGGAAAAAATCCTAGACCCTGAAGAATGGCAACGGTTTGGAGAGGTTTTAGAGGGATTAGACGAAGCCAAATATAATGGGGTTTTGGAATTAGGAGGAGATTGTTATTATCGGGCTAAAAACCTACGTCGGGCTGTCCGATGTTGGCAGGAAAGCGGGGCAAATCAAAAACGAGAATATTATCTGGCTCAAGCTGAATTATCGGGATTTCCTGAAGGTTTACCCTATTTGGAAAAAGCCTTAGATTTTGAACGAATTATTGTGGAATGGGAAAAATCTGGGAAGTCAGGAAATCAACAATGGTTAAAACATTTAGATTGTTTAGGACGGGCTTTAGAACGACAAAATCGCCTCCGAGATTGGATTAATTATTTAATTAGAATTAAACGTTGGATTGATGCGATCGCTGCGATCGAAAAATGTGGTAAACTAGAGGCAATTCTATTTAGGTTTGAACTAATCCGCCAAATTTCCCATTCTAATTTAACCCCTGAACAAGCCCGAGATTTTCGGGGTCGCTATTTAGCCTTAATTGAAAAAGCCCTATCGGTCTCCAACTGGCGACAAAAGTTAGCGGTCGTTGAGGTAGGAATTGCTTTAGAAAAAATTGGGGAATTAGTCCCAACTCTCAAATTTTATGAACGATTTTTTAATAGTAATGAACTGGCTTTAAAAAAGTTTGCTCAAGAACGCTGGTTAGCAACCAAACTCAAACAAAAAGAATATTCTCTAGTCGCCGAACCCATTCGGGGACAGGAAATTCAACAAGATATTACTCGCCGGGCGAAGGAATGGAACATCGACCCCGCTACCCTCAATTCCGACCCTCCCCAAGTCGATTTAATCGAAAATCACAAATTACTCCAACTCTCGGCTCCAGACCCCTCTCAGGCTAATAATGACCCCATGGACGATCAAGTTCAGGGTCTACCCCCCGGCACAAAAATCCGCCTTTTAGGGCCGGAAGCCGATGGCTTTAGTTTCCAAATTGGTCATATTCAAGTCAAACGAGCAAAACGGAATAATAGTTTATGGGTACTTTTGACGGATATTTATAGTTCCAAAGCCCTACAAATTGATGTCGATGGAATACAAGGAAAAGTCAGAATTGGAGAATTAATGTTAGAAGTCGCCGACGGTCATCAACTTTCTTTTAATAGTATCACGGGAGATTATCGAGGCACGGTTTTTTATCGAGATGAACAGCCCAGGGTAGAGTTGCATATTCGGGGAGTTTCTAGTATTATCTCCCTTTAATCAGTCATCAGTTATCAGTCATCAGTTATCAGTTTAATCAGTGATCAGTTTTAGAGTTGTGATTTGGGTGATTAATAAGGATATGATAGAGCCCTGAAGAGATCACTACGAATTTGATTCAAATATTAGGTACATTTTTATGTCAGAACAATTTTTTACACAAGCGATTCCAGAAATTAGTGTTAAACAATTAGAAAATTTACTTAAAACAGTTCCCGAAACTGATCTTCAGTTAATTGATGTGCGGGAACCTCAAGAAATTGAAATGGCAAAAATAGAAGGATTTATTAACTATCCTTTAAGTCAATATAGTGCATGGTCAGATAAAATTTTAGTTCAACTTGACCCGCACCAAGAAACCCTAATTCTGTGTCATCATGGCATGAGATCAGCCCAAATGTGTCAATGGCTGATTCGCCAAGGTTTTACCCAGGTAAAAAATATTAATGGGGGAATTGATGCTTATTCAGTTTTGATTGATTCCCAAATTCCTCGATATTAAACTCATCGGAAAAACATCCATATTATTTAAACAATAATGATAGAAACCCAAATCAAAAAGTCAGATTTTGTTCTTTCTCCCTACATGAAAAGTAATAATTTATGGGGAACTTATCAAATCTTAAATACCGTTATTCCCTATCTATTGTTATGGATTTTAGCAGTTAAAGTCGCGGCTATTTCTATATGGTTGCTACCACCGATTATGGTGTTAATGATCCTGTTTTCAGTCCGTTGTTTTTCCCTAATGCACGATTGCGGACATTACTCCCTATTTAGTTCAAAAAAGGTGAATCGAGTCGTGGGTTTTATGTTTGGTGTCATCAACGCCATCCCCCAATATCCCTGGTCAAGAGGACACGCCTATCACCACAAAACCAATGGGGATTGGGAACGTTATCGTGGCCCCTCGGCTTTGATTTCTACACAGGAATTTGCTAAACTGAGTCCATCGGCTCAAGGGTGGTATGAAGTTCTTAGACATCCATTAATGATTTTCCCAGGAGGTTTTTTCTACCTAGCAATTAAACCCAGATTAGCATTAATTCTAGGAACCTATGGTTTTTTTGTTCATGTTTTAACTTCCTTAAAACAATATCCTAATATTAGTTTCAGGCAGCGTTTCTCATCCTATAAATCCAGAAATTGGTATACTACGGGTGAATTTTGGGATCTACTTTTTAACAATATTTGTGTGGTTGGGGGCTGGATTATCCTCAGTAATTATCTGGGATGGGGGTTCTTCTGGACAGTGTATTCAATCACCCTAACCTGTTCGGCGGCGTTGTTTATTTGTGTGTTTTTTGTACAACATAACTTTGAGGGTTCCTACGCCCACAAAACCGAAGGTTGGGATTATTTACGAGGTGCAATTGAGGGCAGTAGTTATCTGGAATTACCCCCAATTTTAAAATGGTTTTCCGCCGATATTGGCTATCATAATATCCATCATCTTTGTGAAAGAATCCCCAATTATAACCTCGAAGTTTGTCATAATCAGAATATACATTTACTCGCCGGGGTAAAAACCCTGAGAATTTCAGATATTCCTGATTGTTTTAAGTTTATCCTCTGGGATTCTGACGCTAACCGTCTAGTCTCAATCCGCTCATTTCGTCAAGCTGCTGCTTTAGATTCTAAAAACTAAATAGCACCAGTGATTAACTCAGTTTAAATCCCCTTAATATGGAGACTCTTGATTATGGTAGATCAATCTGTTCAATCTAATTTTTCCGATGCTATTGATCAAGGATATTACTTAGATCGAGATTGCACAACTTTATCCCGTCATGTTCTCCAACAACTCCATAGTTTTTCCCATGATGCTCAGGATATTAGCGCCTTAATGAATCGCATCGGATTGGCGGGAAAACTCATCGCCCGTCGCCTATCTCAGTCGGGTTTAGTAGATGATGCGTTAGGGTTTACCGGGGCCGTAAACGTGCAGGGAGAGTCCGTACAACAGATGGATGTTTATTCCAATTCCGTGTTTATTTCGGTGTTCAAACAAAGCGGTTTAGTCTGTCGTTTGGCATCGGAAGAAATGGAAAAACCCTTTTATATTCCCGAAAACTGCCCAATTGGACGCTATACTTTACTCTATGATCCCCTCGATGGTTCATCCAATTTAGATACTAACTTAAATGTCGGATCAATATTTGCGATTCGTCAACAGGAAGGTAATGATGAAGATGGGAAAGCGGTTGATTTATTGCAAAGTGGACGCAAACAAATTGCCGCCGGATATATTCTTTATGGGCCCAGTACGATGCTAGTTTATTCCATTGGAACAGGGGTTCATGCGTTTATTCTTGACCCTAGTTTGGGAGAATTTATTCTAGCAAATGAAAATATTAAAATTCCCGACCACGGCCCGATTTATAGTGTGAATGAAGGTAATTTTTGGCAGTGGGATGAATCCATTCGAGATTATGCTCGTTATGTCCATCGTCATGAAGGATATACAGCCCGTTATAGTGGGGCTTTAGTGGGAGATGTTCACCGAATTTTATATCAAGGCGGTGTGTTTTTATATCCTGGGACTGTTAAGAAACCAGAGGGAAAATTACGGTTATTATATGAGTCTGCACCCATGGCATTTTTAATTGAACAAGCTGGAGGAATGGCTTCAACTGGAACCCAAGAAATATTAGATGTAATTCCAGAAAAACTGCATCAACGCACCCCTTTAATTATTGGTAGTAAAGAGGATGTGATGTTAGTTAAATCATTCATTGAAGATCGTAAACGCAGGGAACAAGAAGGGGGTCTGGAGTAAATTCTATTAAAATCTTAAATTTTGACGGGGTTTAAAGGTTTCAATTTGACGTAATTGTTCATATAATTCTCGTTCTTGGGGAGTAATGGTTTTAGGGAGAACCACTTGAATTTCAATTAATTGGTCTCCCCTTTCTCCTTGAGGGTTCAGATAACCTTTATTTGCCAATCGCAAACGTTGACCGGAGACAACTCCCAAAGGTAAACGCATTTTAACCAAACCATCTAAAGTCGGAATATCAATTTCTCCTCCTAATATAGCTTCCGTGGGAGTGACTGGAATTTGACAATAAATCTCTGATTTTTCTACTCTGAAAAAGGGATGGGGAGTAATATTAATTTTTAAAAATAAATCCCCGCCATTCACACCTTGATTTTTTAATCTAATTTGTTGACCCTTAACCATTCCGGGCGGTAAATCCACTTCTAAAGACCGTCCATCCTCTAAACGAATTCGTTCTTTCCCTCCGGTATAGGCTTTTTCTAAAGGTAAGGTTAATCGCGCCTCAATATCCCGTTTTGTTTCCCTAGGAGTCGGTTTATAAACTGCTTTTGTTCGAGGAGAATTATAGGGGTCAGCCGCCGTCATTTGAGCCGCCTTCGGGTCAACAGTTCGGACTTCTCGCCGCCGTCCTAATAATTGGTCAACAAAGGTATCAAAATCCGAAAAATCTTCATAATCTACATCTTCAGTTTGAGAAATTGTCCGACGACTTCCCCAATTTTTGAGTCCTGAAAAAGCATTTTTTTGCCAATCTTGAAACCCTTTTTGTTTCCAAAATTGACTATAATCATCATATTGCGCTCTTTTTTCAGGATCGGATAGAATATTATAGGCTTCGCCAATATCTTTAAAGGTTTCTTCCGCTTCCTTATCCCCAGGATTTAAGTCGGGGTGATATTGTCTCGCTAGTCTACGATAAACCTTCTTAATTTCATCGACAGATGCTTCACGGGAAACCCCTAAAATTTGATAATAATTCCGAAAATTTTGCATAAGTTAAATTTGGGTTAAAGGGTTGATTTTTAAGTTTGCAGAAATCAGGTTTCTCAAATAAACCCGGTTTCTGGGTTTGTTACAACCAATCATCATCATCCCAATTATCCGTTTGAGAATAGCGACGGGAACGGGATACACCGCTACCACCGCCTAAACTACTACCATTATTACTACGTTGGTCATAACGGGGATAACTGCGAGTTTGAGGTTCGTAGGGGTCAACACGACGTTTTTCACCGGAAAAAGTTCGGCGAATTGAACCGAATAAATCATCTTCATCGTCCTCCGTCACAAAAGCTGAAACTTCCCGATTTAACTCATATAAAGCGTCCTGTAAATCCACACTAACTTGATCAATTCCTCGATCATCATTCCGTTCTAAACTATCTCTTAAAGAGCGAATTAAGGTTTCAATTCTTGACCGTTGACGTTGGGCAAATTGCATTCCGTAATCTAGGGCTACTTCCCTTAATTGTCGTTCAGCTTGATAAGTTAACGCTTGGGCGCGGTTGCGTTTTTCGACTTTTTCTCGTTGTAAACGGTCAACTTCTGCATATTTTTCCGCATCCTTAATCATGCGATTAACTTCATCTTGAGACAGGGTAGAAGCACCCTGAATAATTACACTTTGTTCCCGTCCAGTAGTTTTATCTAAAGCGGTAACTTGTAGAATCCCATTTGCATCAATATCAAGCGCCACTTGAACTTGTGGAACCCCCCTCGGCGCCGGGGGAATTCCGGTTAATTTAAACCGTCCTAAAGACTTATTATCAACGGCTAATTCTCGTTCTCCTTGTACGATATGAACTTCTACCAAAGTTTGGTTATTTTCAGATGTTGAAAAAATATCAGAACGCCTTACGGGAATTGTGGTATTGCGGGGAATTAATTTTTTCATCACCCCCCCAATGGTTTCTAATCCTAAAGATAAGGGAGTCACATCTAATAATAAAATATCCCGCACATCTCCAGCTAAAATTCCCGCTTGAATAGCCGCACCAACGGCCACAACTTCATCAGGATTAACCCCTTGATTCGGTTCTAAATCAATTAAACTTCTCACTAATTGTTGCACCATTGGCATTCGGGTAGAACCCCCGACTAAGATCACATCATCAATATCATTAGAGGTTAATCCAGCATCGGCTAAAGCCTGTTTTACTGGACGGCGTAACCGTTGAATTAAATCTCCACATAACCCCTCAAATTCCCCTCTAGTTAGGCGGATTTCCAAGTGTTTAGGGCCGTCTTCTGTGGCTGCAATAAAGGGTAAATTAATATCAGTAACTCCCACCCCAGAAAGCTCTATTTTGGCTTTTTCGGCGGCTTCTGTTAACCGTTGTAAAGATTGGCGATCGCGTCTTAAATCCACCGCTTCTTCTGATACAAATTGTTCTGCTAACCAATCAACAATTTTCTGATCAAAATCCGTTCCGCCCAGTTGGGTATCCCCACAGGTAGATTTAACTTCAAATACCCCTTCCCCGACCTCTAAAATTGAGACATCAAAGGTTCCACCGCCTAAATCAAAGACTAAAATAGTCCCATAATCTTGCCGTTCCAAACCATAAGCTAAAGAAGCCGCCGTCGGTTCATTTAATATGCGTTTAACGTCTAATCCGGCAATGCGTCCGGCATCTCTGGTAGCTTGTCTTTGAGAATCATTAAAATAGGCAGGAACCGTAATTACAGCCCCGGTAATTTCTTCCCCCAAATACCGAGTCGCTTCTTCGACTAATTTTTTTAAGATCATTGCTGAAAGTTCCTCCGGGGCAAAATCCTTATTTACCCGGGGACATTTGATCCGAATATTATCGGTTTCATCCCGTCGCATCGTGTAGGGAACCCGTTTTGAGGCAGCAGTGAGATCAGAATAGCGACAACCCATCAGTCGTTTGACCCCATAAAAGGTATTTTGGGGATTCAAAACCGCTTGTCGTCTAGCCATCTGTCCCACGATGCGTTCTCCTTCTTTGGTAAACCCAACGACGGAGGGAGTGGTTCGCATCCCTTCAGAGTTAGCAATCACAACGGGTTTTCCGCCCTCCATGACCGCAACCACGGAGTTCGTTGTTCCCAAGTCAATGCCGACTACTTTGCCCATGCGTTGCTTATCTCCTTGTCTATATGGTTTCCGGCTAGATCACTCCTATTCTATCGTGTTGTAACGCATTGTAACGTCTGACCTCGGCGGTGAAACCCAAAGGGGTAATAGAATTGATACTTTCAGGTCTGAAGCCTGTTCTGATGAAAACTGATAACTGATAACTGATTTTAGCTTTCTTCCTCAGAAGATTTCCGTTTTAACGGTTTAGCAATCGGTTCTCGACGCGCCGGAGGTGGCGCCTCATCCGATGGGAATTTAGGCTTATAGGGAGAATGAGATCCAGTATTAAACTGACCTTCACCGGATGGTCTTCTGGGGCCACCTTTCGAGAACGGAGGTCGGCGTTTTTTAGTCGGAATCATGCCAATATCATGGCTTTCTTGGATGACTAAATAATCTTCTTTTAACTGAACGTGCAAATCCCAGAAATGACCGATGGCTCTCATCCCAGCAATTCCTATTAGTTTCAGTTTAAAAAACTTAGGTTTATCATTATCTTTGCGGGGAGCTTGGCGAATTTTAACAATCACATACTTTTCAACTTCTTGAGATTGATAAACAACCTCACCTCGAATAGAAAAATAGCCCTGCTGAACATTCACTAAATCACCGGTTTTATCCTCTGATACTGCTAATTGAGTTTCAGAAGTAACGGCGGTAGAATCCTCGGTTCTCAGGGTTTGGGGTTCCCAAACCCCCATAATTTGAACGTGCAGATTATCTTCTTCTTGGCGGGTACGGGGATAAACCACCCAAATATGATCTTGATCTAAGTCAATATGTTTTTTCACTAAACTCATGACTCGACCCAATAACACCGCATCAAGCAGTTTCCCTTCACTGGTTAGTAAGGTTCCCTGGGTAAACTGATCCGCAGAAGCAATATATCGGCCATGAACTAATCCAATGGCTCGATATTGACGGGCTTCGCTGGGGGGCGGAATCGGACGTTGCCAGAGTCGCTCGAAGGAGTCGAGGGCATCTGGCTCTAATTCTGCGGTTTGCTCTATTTGATCCGGTTCAGACTTGTCAAGACTCGTCTGGGGCGTATCTTCTGGGGTTTCCGGCGTTTCTGGGGTTTCTGGGGTTTCTGGCGTTTCTATAGTTACACTTTCACTTTCGTTCGGTGTATCAATGGAAACATCTTGAGACTTATGCACGGCTGGCTCACTAGCTGGAGTTGAGCTTGAAGAACGTTTGGATCGAGAGGAACGATTTGGAGAAGGACTCATAACACCTCTTAGCGGAGACACATCCCTTATGGGAGCAAGGACACGGCGAGTAAAAACCCTTTTTCTTTAAAAATTGATCCAGGGCTTTATACTAAACTTAAGTCAAGAATCAACACTATCAGGACATTTCAACATTTGCACCCTTTCTTGAGAAGGAGGCAGCAGTTGCGATCAAGATTGATACGGGTTAACTTGCTTATAACATAAGTCTGGGAGCTTGAAAACTCAGTGTCTTCAGACCTGAGAGTGTCAATGTACTGAATCCCCATCCGTATTGGATAAACCCAGGAGTTTCTACAGTTAGAGTCCATAGGAGCGTTACCGCTCCTTGATCACTCCATCCTTATTATGGATCTGACAGGACTTACGCAAACACGCCATATATTAGGATGCCAAAAGTAGGCGATCGCATACCAATGATAATAGCAATCGCCCCAAGAAGTTGTGATTATTTATTTAAAAATAAACCCAAAAGAATCAAAATTAACCTGATTTTAAATACTGCTATGACAATAACCTTTCCCACTGAACAACCCACAACAAACTTACCTGACCATACACAACTCCCCGACTCAGACGGTACATTTGTGAAAAATTTTCAAGAACATCCTCAAAGTATTTTACTCACCGATTCTATTAACCCGGTTCTGCAAAAAATTCATCCCGATGGATACTATTGTATTGGTCAAGATAGTGGGATTTATTGGCGCATAACTGACCCACCCCAACGGGGAGCAGAAGCACCAGATTGGTTTTATGTTGCTAATGTTCCCCCTAGTTTAAACGGTCAAATGCGACGTTCCTATGTGCTTTGGCAGGAATATGTTGCCCCTTTAATTATTTTAGAATTTGTCTCTGGAGATGGTTCAGAAGAACGGGATAAAACCTCTTTATGGACGGCGGAATCAGAAGGTAAAAAACCGGGTAAATTCTGGGTTTATGAGCAAGTCATTCATCCGGCGTTTTATGGGATTTATGAAGTGCAAAAATCCAGTATTGAAGTGTATCATTTGGTTGAAAATCACTTTCAACCTTTGCCAAAAAATGAACGAGGACACTATCCTATTGCTTGTCTAGGTGTTGAATTAGGAATTTGGCAAGGTGAATATCAAAATGTAGAATTGCCTTGGTTGCGCTGGTGGGATAGTGCCGGGAATTTGTTATTAACAGGAAATGAACGGGCAGAAATGGAAGCTCAACGGGCAGAAATGGAAGCTCAACGGGCGGAACGTTTAGCCGCGCAATTACGAGCATTAGGAGTTACACCCGAAGATTGAGCATTTTTGTGAAAAAAACTGTAGGGGTTTACTATCTAAACCCCTGCAATACAAAAAATTATATATAAAAATAATACAAAAATTAACTACCTATAAAAAATAATTTGATATAATCAAAGTTAAGGATTTTACTGTTGTATAAAGTTTTATAAATAGTATAACCATGGCTTTAATTCCAGATTCTTCTATTGGCGCTTTAGTCGGGAATAACTCATCTGAATTAATTTCCCTATTCCCAGGACAGTTATCCAACTATCCCGGCGGGGTGTTAGGACTCGATGGGAATGATACTGTATTCGGTCTCGGTGATAATGAGTTGATTTTAGGGAACACAGGTTTTGACCAGTTATGGGGTGGGGAAGGTTCCGATACCCTATTTGGTGGTAAGGATGGGGATATCCTTGAGGGAGAAGCGGGGAATGATGTCCTGTTTGGCAACCTAGACGCCGATACTCTTTTTGGGGGCGAGGGGTTTGATAGTTTATTTGGGGGGAAAGGCGATGATGTCTTAAACGGTGAAGGGGGAAATGATACCTTATCAGGGGACTTAGGGGCTGATACCCTCACCGGAGGCATTGGTCAGGATGTGTTTTTGCTACAACAACAAGGTCAAGGACGGGACTGGATTAGGGATTTTGAACGGAATATTGATTTGATTCAACTGCCTAATAACGTCGGCGAAGTGCAAGTCCAAGCGGTAGGAAGTAATCAAACTCGCCTGGTTGTCAGTGCTACTAACGAAGAACTCGCCCTTTTGGATGGCATTGTGCCATCGGACTTACAGGCGAGTGATTTCATCGGTCAGGGATTTACTTTGAAAAAAGATAATATCTCTCCTCCTCCCTCTGACTTTGTGCAACAGGTCTTAAACTTAACTAATGATTTCCGCAGTCAAAATGGTTTACGTCCCCTAACTCTGAACACTAAGTTGAATGCAGCCGCCCAAGAACAGAGTCAAGATATGGCGCAGGAAGACTTTTTTGACCACATCGGCTTAGATGGTTCCACCCCCGCCAGCCGTGCCCAAGACCAGGGGTACACTTTTTCTTTTATCGGTGAAAATATTGGTGCCGGGTATCAAACCCCCGATGAAGTGGTTCAGGGATGGATTGATAGTCCAGGACACCGGGAAAACCTACTTAACCCCAATTACGCCGAAATTGGCATTGGCTATTTCTATTTAGAAAATGATACGGGGTTTGAAAATTGGAACCACTATTGGACACAGGTATTTGGGACGTCATTGGGTAATGGGTAATGGGTAAGAGGTAATGGGTAATTCATGAATTACCCCTACTATAAATCACAGGCGCTTTAATAATATTCCCGTTTGCCAATAATAGGCTTCTTGTTTAACCGCCAAAACTTGGAAAAAGGGTTTCCATTTTTCCCGGAAAGAATTCACGTCATAGAAAACCAAAGACCGGGTATCCCGTCCTAGGGTAAACATGGCAAAATCTTGATTAATATATTCAAAATAGTTCTGAATACAGGCTTGTTTTTGTTCTGGAGGCCAGACATTATTATTAGAAAGCCATAATTCAGGAGATTCTTTGATTTTATCAAAAATATAACTTTCTTGAATTGTAATAAAAGCTAGTCCTCCGGGTTTTAAAATCCGACGCAGTTCTAACAGCCAAGCATCGGCTAAATCATCAATATGGGTGAAGACTGAACCCGCATAAATTAAATCAAAATAGCGGTCTTCAAAGGGTAAATGGGGCAGGGTTGTCCCGACAAAAAAATGAAAGGGAGGACTCATATTTTGTTGACACCAAGCAATACAATCGGCACTAATATCCATTCCCCAAATTTCACAAATATCCGATAAATCAGCTAATTCCCTAAGAATCCGTCCCGATGCACAACCAAAATCTAAAATTCGGCTTCCGGTTTTGAGGAAATATCCACACTCTCGCAATACACTTAACATGACTTGAATTTGGATTTTTCCAGAGTTGAGATAATACTCCTCATTATTATCATCAAAAACAAACCTCAAATCTTTAGGAGGAACGGGAAATTGCCATTTTCCAGTTTGGGGATTTTTGCCCAAAGAAACGGGTTTAGGTAACAGATAAGAAGGTGCTTGTCCCCATGTAGGATAATATTTTAACCAGTCAATCGGTTCGAGTTGATTTGGTGATGGGGTAGAATCAGAAATAGAAGAAATTTCGATGAGTTCATTCAATTTTTCTTGAGCCGAAATATAATCCGGTTCCAGTTTTAAAGCGGTTTCAAAACAATTAATTGCATCGGATTTTTGTTGTAAATTAAGGTAAGCTAAACCTAAGTTATAATAACATGATGCTTCCGTTGAATTTAATTCAATGGCCTGTTGGTAAACTAAAATTGCATCTTGCCATCGTTGCAATTGAATTAACCCATCTCCTAAATTTTTATAAGACCAAAAGAAATCCGATTTAATTTGATTGGCTGTGGTATAAACATCGACGGCTTCTTGCCATCTTTCTAAATTAAATAGGGAATCGGCTAAATTAATATAAGACCAAAAGAAATTAGGATCAATAGAAATCGCTGGCTGACAAATGGGAATAGCTTCTTCCCATCTTTCTAAATGAATTAATACTTTTGCTAAACTTACATACGACCAAAAAAAGTCTGGTTTTAATTCAATCGCACGGCGATAAATAGGAATTACTTCTTCCCATCGTTCTAAAGTCGTTAATATTTCTCCTAACTTCTGATAAGATCCCCAAAATTCAGGATCTAATTGAATCGCTTTTTGATAAATAGGAACGGCTTTTTCTAGTTGTTCAGTTTGGGTTAAACATTCCCCTAAACCATTATAACCCCAAAAGCAATTCGGGTCGAGTTGAATGGCTTTTTCATAGATGGGAATTGCAGCTTCCCAGCGCTGTAATTTAATTAAGGCTTCTCCTAAATTATTATAAGCCCAAAATTCATTAGGACTTAATTCAATCACTTTTTTATAAGCTGTAATCGCTTGTTCAAATTGTTGAGTTTTTAGGGAAATATTGCCAATTCTTTGATATCCTAAGAGGAATTTAGGTTCAATATTAATTAGTTTTTGGTAACAAGCGATCGCTTCGTTGAAATTCTCACTTTCTTGATATTTAATCGCCTGTTGATATAATTCAGTTATCATGGCGGCATCAGGATGAGTTGATTCAGTCATAATTAGACTATCTTCTGGATTAGATGGGGTCATATTTTCAGGTACAATTAAATTTATCTACTCTATCACTTAATCAGAAACCAGTCAATTAGATGCTTAACAGCTTATAATTGATTATCATCCTTTAAGAACCTGATCCTAAATCTTTAAAAATTCGTCAGGAAATTGGCGATCGCCCAAAAGAAGCCCTAATTTGCTAATTTGGTGTGGAAACTGACCATACGGAATATAGATTTTTTGATCCAGATAGTGCATCTTAGGGATTATTATAATGGATATTTTAAAGAGGCATAATCCCATGGTTATCAAATCTATTGGTTCTTTGAGTTTGATTTTAGGCATTCTGTTACCGACTGCGGCGAGTCTAGCGAATGTTGTTTCACGGGCAAAAAATCCGGTTAGTAGCCCCCTACAAATCAGTTTACAATTTCCCCCCGCACCGAAGGGAGATGGGCCAGTGAGTACGGCTGGGGGAGGAACCCGAGGGGGTGAAAGTGAAACCCCTTCTGCCAGCGAGTGCGGCCTGGGGAATACAAAAATGACCGCCTTAGTCCCCAGTCAGAAGACCTTAACGGTTTCTGCCCATCCCACATTTTTTGTTTATGTTCCTGAATCCAAGGTAAAAACGGGTGAATTTGTTCTGATTAATCAACAGGGCAAAGAGGTTTACCAAACAGTCGTACAACTTCCTTTAAAACCAAGTATTTTGCAGATTAAACTCCCAGAAAATGTAACCTTAGAAACCGGAAGTCAATATCAATGGACTTTTTCGATTACCTGTGGAACAGAGGAACAAGAATTTATTGATACCTTAGAGGTTTCTATTCAGCGAAATGAACTCAATCCTACATTCAAAAATGAAATAGAAAAAGCTCAAAGTCCCTTAAAAAAAGCCGAACTTTATGCTAGGGAAAACCTCTGGCAAGATA
Source organism: Planktothrix agardhii NIES-204 (assembly GCA_003609755.1). Classification (NCBI taxonomy): domain Bacteria; kingdom Bacillati; phylum Cyanobacteriota; class Cyanophyceae; order Oscillatoriales; family Microcoleaceae; genus Planktothrix; species Planktothrix agardhii. The sequence continues at coordinate 477,919 of AP017991.1, read as the reverse complement.
CCTTAATGATCATGGCTCAGTTGCGAAACTCTGAACCGGAATTATGGCAAGAGTTTCTGACTTCCATTAAAATTAATCAACAGATTGCAGAAGCTCCTTTTGCACCGAAAGCAACGGTGAGCAATTCTGAGCATCAATCTACACCATAAAAGCTCAAGGATATATCGTAAAATAAGCTCTATGAGAGCAAAAATTAAACAATTAGCATGGGAGTGGCGTGGCGTTTGGATTACAACCCCAGTTATGGCTAGTCTTGTAATCTTGCTGCGTTTTTCTGGGATTTTACAGTCCTGGGAATGGGCAGTTTATGACCAATATATGCGTCTACGTCCCCCGGAACCTAGGGATAAAAGAATTGCGATTGTCGGGTTAGATGAAGCCGATATGAAATATATTGGCCAAGGTTATGTACCCGACCAAATTTATGCTCAATTAATCGAGAAGTTAGTAGCCATGAAACCGACAGTTATTGGCTTAGACATTTATCGAGATTTACCCTTTGAACCCGGTCATAAACAGTTAATTAAAATCTTAGCAGAAACTCCCAATTTACTAGGAATTGAAAAAGTTGTAGGGGATAAATCCTTAGAATCCGTTGCCGCCCCTCCAATTTTGAAAGAAAAAAATCGAGTAGCAGCTAATGATTTAATTTTAGATGAAGATAATATTATTCGGCGGGCGTTATTACTTATTAATAATACTCAGGGACAACCTTCCTACAGTTTAGGATTGTTTTTGGCAATGTTTTATTTAGATGCTCAAGGAATATCTCCAGAAATAGTCCCAGGAACTAATAATTGGTGGAAATTTAAAGATACTATTTTTAAACCATTGTCTAAAAATGATGGGGGCTATGTAAGGGCTGATGCTGGAGGATATCAAATATTTTTAAATTATCGGGGATATAATCGCAGTTTTGAGATTGTTTCTTTTCAGGATATTTTAACCGATAAACTTCCTAAAGATTGGGGAAAAAATCGAATTATTTTAATCGGTTCCGTTGGGGAAAGTTTCAAAGATTTAATGTCCACTCCCTATACCTTGTCAGCAAACCAACGCATGGCGGGGGTGGAAGTTCATACCCATATTGCCAGTCAAATTATTAGTGCAGCCTTAGATAGTCGTCCGTTAATTAAGACGTTACCCGATACTTTAGAATGGATTTGGATATTTATTTGGTCAGCAGCAGGAGCAATTTTAACCTGGAAATTTCGGGCAACGTCTAAAGTACAATTATTAATTATTCGACAGGTTTTTATTTCAATTTTATCCACGACAATTTTACTGGGAAGTACCTATATTTTATTTATTCAAGGATGGTGGATTCCGGTGGTTCCTCCCTTTTTAGCTTTAGCGGGTTCAGCCATCGCCATTACCGCTTATATTGCCCGTTCCGCTTCGGATATTAGGAATATTTTTGGACGTTATTTGAGTGCTGAAATCGTTTCTAATTTATTAGAAAAACCCGAAGGTTTAAAACTCGGAGGAGAGCGCCGAAAAATCACCATTTTAACCTCGGATTTACGCGGATTTACAGCCCTTTCAGAACGTTTACAACCTGAAGAAGTAGTTAAAATTTTAAACTTTTATTTGTCCTGTATGGCCGATGTGATTACTACCTATCAAGGAACTATTGATGAGTTTATGGGGGATGGAATTTTAGTTTTATTTGGAGCTCCTACTTTACGGGAAGATGATGTTCAACGGGCGATTGCTTGTGCGGTAGCCATGCAATTAGCTATGCAGAAGGTGAATGAACAATTAGAAAAGTGGAATTTATCTCCTTTAGACATGGGAATTGGAATTAATACGGGGGAAGTTGTGGTGGGAAATATTGGGTCGGAAAAACGCACAAAATATGGGGTTGTAGGAAGTCAAGTTAATTTGACCTATCGGATTGAATCCTATACAACTGGAGGACAAATTTTAATCTCTGAAATGACATTAAATCAAGCGGGTCGGAATTTAATTAAGATTGAAAATCAAAAATTAGTTCAGCCCAAGGGAGTCAAAAAGCCGATTACTATTTATGAAATCGGGGGAATTTTAGGTAACTATAATCTGTTTATTTCTAAACAGGAACAGCATTTTTATTCGATTCCGAATCCTATTTTATTACAATATTTTATTTTAGAAGGCAAACATATTAGCGACGGTGTTTTAATGGCGAGTTTAGTGGGATTATCGGAAAAAGGAGGTTTAATTGTGACGGAGGCGAATAATGATATTATTCCTGGGGCGTTAGCCAATTTAAAACTTAATATTAAATTAGAATCAGAACAATGGAGTGATGATATTTATGCAAAAGTCCTAGAAAAATCGGCGAAACCGGGAGCTTTTTATGTGGGGTTTACGGCTAAATCCCCAGAGGTGGAACAATATCTGAATCAACTTTATCAAACGATTAATGTGTTAAAAGTTGACCCCCATAGCCACCCTAGTTAATGCAGGGCTGTTTCAAACTCAAGTCAAAGATTGAAACGTATCAACGCTATTCTAAAGTTTTCTAGGCAAAAAAACTGTTCTAGGATAACTGATTTATTGCATCATCTAATAATTCCCATCCTTGAGCAACGGTTTCAATTCTGGCCAAATGATCCCGTAATTCGTGCGCCCCAGGAAACCCTTTTGCATACCAGGTTAAATGTTTTCGAGATTGATAAATTCCCCGTTCACCCTTATATTCCCACAACGCTTGGAGGTGTTCTTTTGCACATTGCAACCGTTCAATTACGGAGGGAAGGGTTTTAAATTCTCCGGTTTTCAAAAAATAGTCAATTTCTCCAACTAAAAACGGATAACCCAGAGTTCCTCGTGAACACATTACCCCATCAGCGCCCGTTTCTTGTAAACATTGAATCGCCGTTTCTACGGAAAAAATATCGCCATTGGCAATCACTGGAATCCTTAACTGTTCCTTAACCTGTCGAATCCAGTCCCATTTTGCCTGACCGTGATAACCTTGGGCGCGGGTGCGGGCGTGAATGGTGATCATTTTTGCCCCCGCATCCTGCATTCTACGGGCAAAATCTAAAATTGTGATTTCTTCATCACTCCAACCAATCCGGGTTTTTACGGTGACAGGCACATCCACGGCCGCCACCACTGACCGAATAATAGTTTCTGCCATTTCCGGTTGTCGCAATAACGAAGAACCGCCCCCATTTTTCGTAATTTTATTAACAGGACAACCCATATTAATATCAATAGTATCGGCTCCTTCTTGAACGGCTTTTTGGGCGGCTTCGGCTAAAAAATCGGGGCGACAATCGAATAATTGAATACTAATTGGGCGTTCCTTGGGGTCAACTTCCATGATTTTTGGAAGTCCCCGAACATGACAGACTTCGCTGGCGTGAACCATTTCGGTGTACATCATGGAGTCGGGGGCGTAGCGACGTACTAAGCGCCGAAAAACTAAATCTGTGACACCGGATAGGGGGGATTGGAGGACACGACTGTTGACTTCTACAGTGCCAATTTTTAGGGGTGTGGATAAACGTTGTTTCAATTCTGGGGAAAGAACAATCATGGTTAAAAGGGAACAAAGTAAGTCCGAGTATCTCTATAATAGAATGAGTTAACGGTTTAAATCATTTTGGATTTTATTATGAATTTTCCCTCAAATAATCCTGGCCCGTTTCATCAAAATGGCAACGCGAATAAATTGCACTTTCCCCAACCCGAACCGAGTGAAGTTTCTGAAGAAATTGAAGATGTTGAAGCCAAAAAACATGACCCTAGAACCTTGGAAATTATTCAACGTTCGTTTATTATTTTAACGGTGATTGGGTTGGTTTTTGGGGTGTTTATGGCGGCGGGAGTTTTGTATTTGATGCAGAAATTTAATATTACTGGTCGTCCAGCACAATTGGAACAGCCGATTAATAGATAAATCATCAGTGATTAGCATTTTTTCTCTAATTTCGGGCTAATCACTGGATTAATTTAGGATAATTAATCTCTAAAAAGACGGGATACGAGACAGAAAAGATAACATTGAAATAATAAATATAATCTTTAATAAGATTATATCGCTATTTTTATGCTAAAATTAGCACAAGCTAAATATTACAGTTAATCCAAATTTAACTCATGATTCAAACAACGCTGACCCCGTTTTCACAAAAACTCGGTTTTCCCCTCACAAAACAACCAATTACAATATTACAAATTAATTTAGGAAAACGGTGTAATCTAGCTTGTAACCATTGTCATGTCGAAGCTGGGCCAAAACGTACCGAAGAACTGAACCCTGATATTACTTCACAACTAATTGAATTAATTAATCGGTTTCCCCAAATTCAAACGGTAGATTTAACCGGAGGGGCACCAGAAATGAATTATGGATTTAAACCTTTAGTAGAAGCAGCAAGAAAAAGCAAAAAACAAGTTATTGTTAGGTCTAATTTAACCCTTTATTTTGTCCCAGGTTATGAAGATATCCCCGAATATTGTGCAGATAATCAATTAAGAATTGTTGCATCTTTGCCTTGTTATTTAGAAAATAATGTAGATAAAATGCGAGGAAAAGGAGTCTATCAGGATTCTATTCAAGCCATTCAATGGTTAAACCGTTTGGGCTATGGTAAAACACCGGAATTAATCTTAGATTTAGTTTATAACCCCGCCCTACCAACCTCCGAAAAGTTCACCTTACCGCCCGAACAATCTCAACTTGAACAAGCGTATAAAGATTATTTAAAAAAAGATTTGGATATTCATTTTAATCAACTATTAACGATTACAAATTTACCCATCGGGCGCACAAAGTCTTATTTACAGCAGAAAAAATTAGAATCTTCCTATTTAGAATTTTTAGAATCTAATTATAATCCCGAAACTGTATCTAATTTAATGTGTCGTCATCAATTATCTATTGATTATCAAGGCTATATTTATGATTGTGATTTTAACCAAATGGAAAATATTCCCGCCCGCAATGCTTCAGGAAATATCTTAACGGTAAGTGATTTATTAAATGCTAATAATTTAGATTTAATTGAAACGGTAAAAACAGCTTCCTATTGTTATGGATGTACCGCCGGATGTGGTTCTAGTTGTGGAGGATCTTTAGTTTAAAATTATAGGTGATCTTGACAAGGATCAAGCCAAATTTAACCACAAAGACACAAAGAAGATAAAGAAGTTCTCAAAACTAACCTGCTCAGGGCTATAATTTTAATACTTGGGAGAATAAAATGGGCGTTCAAGACTTATTAAAAAATCTCTTAGATTGGGTGGCAAATTTGGGCTTTTGGGGGCCAGCAGCATTTATTATTATATACAATTTAGCTACAATATTATTTGTCCCTGGTTCTCTATTAACCTTGGGTGCGGGAGTTGTTTTTGGGGTATTTTGGGGTTCAATTTATGTTTCTATTGGTTCAGTAATTGGAGCTACCTTTGCTTTTTTAATTGGACGATATTTTGCCAGGGATTGGGTTGCTAAGAAACTAGAAAATCACGAGCAATTTAAAGCTATTGATCAAGCGGTGGGTCAAGAGGGATGGAAAATTGTGGGTTTAACTCGTCTTTCTCCAATATTTCCATTTAATTTACTTAATTATGCTTTTGGACTAACGAATGTTTCTTTAAAAGATTATTTTTTAGCCTCTTGGATTGGGATGTTACCCGGTACAATTTTATATGTTTATGTGGGATCTTTAATCGGAAGTTTAGCCCAGTTAGGAATGGGAGAGCGATCGCGTACCTCGGTAGAATGGTTATTCTATGGAATGGGGTTAATCGTAACGGTAATCGTTACAATTTATATCACTAAAATTGCCCAAAATGCTCTAAATCAAAAAATTAAATAGGTGGAAAATTCCACCTATTTTTACTTAGATTAATTAGGCTTCTGGGGGTGTAGATTCCACTTCAGTATTGACTGTTTTTGCTGTTGTTTCCAGTTGAGAAGCAATATCCGATTTAATCGAACGTTTATACAATTTTCCGGCATACTCATCTAAAGTTTCCGTTAACTTATCTACCCAAGTATGCTCAACCAAGGCAATAATAGCTGAACTTCCAGGGGTTAAAGATTCAGAAAGTTCTTTCAGATCTTCTTGAGGAAATCCCAAATCAATAAAATGAGTAATTAAGGCTCCAACTCCCGCCCCACCTGCGGTTAAAGCAATTACTCCTAATGCTCCAATCGGGTTGAATAGGGCAATTAATCCCGCCGTAATTCCGCCAATAATTGCTCCACCTTTAGCATCGGTATCTCCGGTTTCACTAATGGCAACTTTCCCTTTTTCATTCTTGACCATAACCGCAGCATTGACAATAGAAATAATCCCTTTTATTTGCAATTCCTTGAGTTCTTTTAGAACTTCTTTGGCTTTTTCTTGCTCAGGGTAAGCAACAACAACTAAAGTTGTTAAATCTTCCGAATAAGTCATGTTTTATTCCTCAAAATTTATGGTTTACACAAATTAGGTCTATACGGATCGCAATCCTAATTCCCTCCACCTTACCACAACCCCAATAACAAAGTCGATTAAAACCATGATAAATTAACAAAAGGAGTTGTGATATTTCATTGTAAACAAAAAGACCAAACTTTAACGGTTAAGGATTTTTATTCTATGAGCTTGAGCGTGATTTTGTTACTGATAGCGGGTTTAGTCTTACTGGTTTTGGGCGCGGAACTATTAGTCCGTGGAGCTTCAACCATTGCTTCAATTTTGGGAATTCCTTCCTTACTTGTGGGACTAACAATTGTTGCTTACGGAACCAGTTCTCCAGAAATGTCAGTTAGTATTCAATCAGCTTTTGCAGGTCAAGCGGATATCGCCTTGGGAAATGTTGTCGGTAGTAATATTTTTAATGTGTTAATCATATTAGGAATTTCGGCTTTAATTGCTCCTTTAATGGTAGCTAATCAGTTAATTCGGTTAGATGTTCCGATTATGATTGGGGTGTCTGTTTTGACCTTAATGTTTGGCAGTGATGGTACAATTAGTCGGGTTGATGGAACGATTTTATTTATTGGGGCAATTGTTTATACTCTGTTTTTAATTTATGAAGCCAAGAAACAAAAAAATGATGAATCAAACGAAGATGAATCCGGGAGTAAGATTGAAAATACTCCGAAAAACTGGATCATTAATATTGGCTTAATTATTGTCGGATTAGTCTTGCTTGTTCAGGGGTCTAATTGGTTGGTTGAAAGTTCAATTTCTATCGCTAGAGCTATTGGAGTCAGTGAATTAGTCATCGGATTAACTATTGTAGCCGCAGGAACTTCCCTGCCAGAATTAGCCAGTTCTGTTGTGGCTACGATTAAAGGAGAACGGGATATTGCTGTGGGTAATGTCATCGGTAGCAATATTTTTAATATCCTGGCAGTTTTAGGACTCTCCTCTGCTGTTTCCCCAGCCGGAATCAATGTTTCTACTGCGGCTTTAAATTTTGATATTCCAGTTATGATTGCAGTGGCAATTTCCTGTTTCCCGATTTTTTATACGGGCAAATCTATTGACCGTTGGGAAGGTATACTTTTCTTAGCCTATTATTTTGCCTACGCTACCTATTTAATTCTCGATTCTTCAAAACATTCTCAACTTCCCATGTTTAATTTGGTGATGATCGGTTTTGTAATTCCAATTACAATTATTACTTTAATTGTCACCACAGTCCGCAGCTATCAAACCAAACGCAAACGTTTAAACTCTTAAGCATACCTAACTCCCCTTTTTTGCTAGGGGAGAGATTATTATCTGTAAACAAATAAAACAGCCTGATTATTGGATCTTAACTTAAGAAGATAAAGACGCGCTAGAGCACGTCTTTACAACAGAATTAATTCCCTAAACAAATCCCCATACTTTGGGCTGTTTCTACTAAAATATCATCAGCATTAACAGCCCGATATTGAGCGATCGCATCCAAAATCGGAATACTCGATACATTCCGATCTCGCCAAACGACAACCCGATCATAATTCTCCTCAAGAATCAAATCCACCGCCGCCACTCCAAAAGCAGAAGCAATAATCCGATCAATTGGTGAAGGAGTTCCCCCCCGTTGAATATGACCGAGAACAGTAACTCGCGTTTCTGCGCCACTGCGATCGCAAATTTCATCAGCCAGATATTGTCCAATACCCCCTAAACGAGCTTGTCCCATACGATTAATCATCGTCACAGGTTCTCCCGTTTCCGTTTTAACCGCCTCTGCAACAACGACTAAACAATAGTTTTTCCCTTGTTTTTGTCGTTCTGCAATATGCTGACAAATGCTATCCAAACTGTAGGGAAGTTCAGGAATTAAAATAATATCTGCACCGCCAGCAATTCCCGCATGGAGGGCAATATGTCCCGCATCTCGGCCCATGACTTCTAAAATCATCACGCGGCTATGACTAGCGGCGGTAAAGTGTAGCCGATCTAAAGCCTCAGTAGCGATATCAACGGCGGTACTAAACCCAATAGATAAATCCGTGCTACCCACGTCATTATCAATGGTTTTAGGAATCCCAATTAAGTTCATATTTCCCTGTTGGGCAATGCGTCGCAAAATCGCTAAACTGCCATCTCCACCGATACCAATTAAAGCATTCAGTCCTAAGAGATTATAGCCTTCGATAATCTCCTCGGAGCGATCCAACAAACTTCCATCCGGCATCGGAAAGGCAAAGGGATCACCCTTATTGGTGGTTCCCAAAATTGTCCCCCCGGCGGTGAGAATATTATCAACTTTATCAATAGTCAGAGGAACACTGTTAACAGGACGAGTCATTAACCCTTGGGTGGCTTCTCGAATACCGAAGACCTCCCACCCCAAGATTCCTGCCGCCCGATAAACCACAGCCCGAATTGCTGCGTTTAAACCTGCACAGTCCCCCCCACTGGTTAAAATACCAATGCGTTTGTGTTCTACCATGTTTGGCGAATTCTGGATTTACAGATGCAAATTTTAGATTACATCCGATTGGCAAATGATTGACAAATCTTTGCTCATCTTTAATATTTTAATCAGGAATCGGCAGGCAGAATAACCGGATATACGCGGATCAATCTGCTGAAATCATGGCTTCAATGGGAATCTGGATATCTGGAAATGCTAGGGGTGTAACTTCACCTTCTGTTAAGGTGATTTTGGAGCCATATTCGCTATCCCTGGGATCACGATAAATAATTAGTTCCCGGCGCTGTAGGTTAACTAACCAATATTCGGAGATTCCCGCTTCCGCGTAGATCCGGTATTTCACAGTAGAGTCTTTTTCTAAGCTGGAGTTGGAGTATTCTATCACCCAGAAAATATTCTCAGGATAGGGATGATGACTGAGATATTCCCGCCCCAAACGTTCCACAATGGCGATATCAGGTTCGGGTTCGGAGTCGTTAGCAAGGGTAATGGGTTTAGCGGGACGAACTAGGGCGCGATTTCCCAGTAAACGGCTAAGATAATCGCCTGCTTCAGTGCTGAAATAGGCGTGGGGTTCTCCTTCTGGGGACATTTGAATAATTTCTCCATGCAGTAGTTCAACGGGGCGATCATCGAGTAGACCCATTTCGACAATGCGGTGGTAGTCGTCTAGTTTCCATTTTGCGATCGATATAGTCATCTTCATCAACAATTAGGAGTGGGTATTTATAAGATAGCTGATTAGGGTGCGATCGCTTGATCGAGCAACCTAACAGCAATGGATAACTTTTTTTTGCCTTTGAGTAAAACTTTTGTTCAATCCTCTGCAACAAGATTATTATACTCTCTGAGCACGGACTATCGGATCTAACAATCACTAACCGCGCCGACCAAATTCGAGCAGAAGATGGGACAATTTTACCAGAGCAAATTCGCTCAATATCTCTTTTAATAATAGCAAGGATGCAGAGACGCCCATCGAATTCACGTTATTTTAGTAACGTTGTGAGGATCGTCAATGGCATTATTTAGCAGCTTATTCAATACGAAACAAGGACTACCAGTCCTAAATGTCACCATGCTTGGGCCGAGTGGTGTTGGCAAAACCAGCTTACTGGCAGCCATGTATGACCAATTTGAAAATGTCAGTCAGGATTTACAGCTTTATGCTGAGGAGGAAAGTAAATCTGAGTTAAATACAAGACTCAAAGAACTGAGAAGTCTTGTGGATTGTAGCAGCATTAAATTAAAAAATGATGTTACACAAACATTTAACCCACGTTCATTTAAGTTTGAGTTTGGACAAACCGGAACTCCTCCAGCTTTAGAAATTAATTTTCAAGATTATCCAGGCGGATGGTTAGGACAGGATGACAACAAAAACAAAGTTAAAGAATTGATTCGAGAATCCGTAGCGGTTTTGATTCCCATTGAGACCCCAGCTTTAATGGAAAAGGGAGGAAAATACCATGAGGAGTTTAATCAGCCCACGCAATTAAATGATCTATTCAAAACTCTCTACAAGGATTTAGATTCACCTCGTTTAGTAATTCTGGTACCGGTCAAATGTGAAAAATATATGCAAAACCCCCCAGATTTATTTAGAAAGGTGAGAGAAGAATATCAGAAAATGCTGAATCAGTTTGCGAGTGAGAAGTTATTGCCAAAAGTAGCGGTAGTGATTACTCCAGTTCAAACCGTTGGCAGTGTAGTTTTTTCACGAGTTGAGGAAATTGACAATCAGCCAATTTTCTACTATCGCAAAGGCCAGCCCAGCGACCCCTATCAGCCGAAAAATACTGAAGTTCCTTTGCGGTATCTATTGCGCTTTTTGCTGAAATTACATCTGGATAAGAGACGCGCTTCTATATTCACCAGAATTCTGGATTCTTTTGGTCGAAATGCTGAACTGAGAAATGCCGTCAGTCGCTTTGCACAACCCAGACCCGATGAAGCTGAGATTGTTCAAGGGATAGAGTTATTGAAACTATAAGGAGATTAATCATGGAACTTTATGTACAAAGCCGAGGGGTTTCTAAAGAGTATTGCTGGTTAGGTAAAAATCCAACGAAAAGTTCCAATCTGCCGGATAATTTCAAGCGAATGCTCGAAATGGTGGATGGCGATTATTTTTCTTTGGTGATTTATCGTGCCAATGGTCAGTTATCTTTATTGGTTACGGCCTTGAAATCGCAAAATCGCATCGATAACCGGACTCGGAAAATCAAAAATTCGGTTTTGTGGGTTGGTGATAATTCTGATGAAGAAACCTTGCGGGCGATTTCAATTCAAGCTTTGAATGGCAAGTTATCGGCTAAAATCGATCAAGCTGTTTTTTCTAAAAATAATACTCAAGGGTTTGAAGTCGATTTTGAGGAATTAGAACCGAAGAAGCTTGATCTTCCGTCTGTTGAAAATAACCGCGCTGATTCCTCTAAAAAAATCGGCAAATTATCCGCCTTGAAAGATAGCCTAATTGACGAACTGAAAAAGTATTGTTTGCCCATGCAAGAGGGGATGTTAGTTGTAGTATCCTCAACGGTATCTAAAGATAATCTTGAGCAAAAACAAGTTTGGCGTGGTTTGTCCGATGGGATTTCTGATGATGAGTGGATTCCATTGGAGGGTGATAAAGGTGGCAACTTTCGCGGTCAACCTTCTGATTCTAATCGTGATCCTAATACATCTTCACAGCCAGAAAAAGGGAAATTTGGAACTCCTTATACGTCTCCTTCGGGTTTACCGACACCTTTTTCAGCCTCTTCAAGAAGTGATAAAAGAAGTCCAGAAGATTCTCCCCTAAAAAAATGGATACCAATTATTGTCGCTTTTGTAATCGGTTTATTAATTGGCATAGTTGGACATTACTTGTATTACAGTAATATTCCCAATATGCAAAAACAACAAATTGAACAGAATGAAAAAACAATTGGCGATCAGGAAGACAAAATTGCCGACCAGGATAAAAGAATTAATGATCAGGAAGACATCATAGTTAACAAAGAAAAAACTATAAAACAAAAAGACAAACTAATCGAAGACATCTTTAATTATGCCAAGGAATTTACTGATAAAGGCTTGCCCTTAATAGAGCGTATCAATGGAGTTCAAAAATAAATAACCGCCAGATATTTTAGGGTTATCGCGCATAATTGGGTCAACAGCCGTTGACCCCTAATCGGGTTTCTTGATCCTACGCGATCGCCCTCAAAATAAGTTACAATTAAAAAACGCAATAACTCCAACTCTTAAGTAGGAGAAAAATATGCAAATTCAAAGCAACCATGAAATGGGAAAAGTTTTCGCTACTCTAACAATTACTAACCGCGCCGACCAAATTCTAGCGGAGGCTGGGGTTAAATCAGAAGACCAAATACGCTCAATTACCCTCAAAAATGTATTAGTAGACACGGGTGCAACTACCCTATGTTTACCACAAGATGCGATCGCCAAACTGGGGCTAAAACTCCTTAAAGAAGTGGACGTAGCCACCGCTATGGGTATTGGTAAAGCCCGAATTTTCCAAGATGCCAAAATATCAATGTTTGAGCGGGAAGGAACCTTCGAGTGCTTAGAATTACCAGGAGGTAAAGATGCTCTTTTAGGAGTCATACCTTTAGAAGCTTTGGGGTTAGAAATCGACTTACAAAATCAAACCTTGAAGGCGTTACCCATCAGTCCAACAGAAACTTATTTAACGATTTTGTAGCAGAAGAAGGAGGAAGCAATTAAGAACTTCCTAACATCGAAGATGGGGCTAAAGCCCAACAACAAAAAAAGCCCCTCAATTGTTAGGTGAGGGGTTTCAAACAAGATATAATTAAAATGAATTAAGACTCAGCACCTTGGGGTAACAATTCCCGACTGGTGAGACTTTGGGACACCACCACTTGAGCGTTTTCATCGATATCGACAACAGCAGTATCCCCTTCTTTGATCCGTCCAGACAGAATTTCTTCTGCTAAACTATCTTCGAGTAACCGCATAATCGCCCGACGCAGAGGACGCGCCCCGTAACTGGGGTTGTAGCCTTCCTCCACTAACCTTTCTTTGAACTTGTCCGTCACTTCCAAGGTAATGCCTTTTTCGATCAAGCGTCCGAAGACTTCTTTTAACAGGATCACGGCAATTTCCTTGACTTCTTCCTTATTCAACTGACGGAAGACAATAATTTCATCCAAACGGTTGAGGAATTCAGGACGGAAATATTGTTTGAGTTCTTCATTAACCAAGTTGCGAATACGGTTATATTGGGCATCGTTTTGGTTTTCCGAGAACTCGAACCCTAAACCACCGCCACCTTTTTCGATCACCTTCGATCCAATATTAGACGTCATAATGATCAAGGTATTCTTGAAGTCCACCGTCCGACCTTTAGCATCGGTCAAACGACCATCTTCTAAGATTTGCAGCAACATATTGAAGACGTCGGGGTGGGCTTTTTCGATTTCATCAAATAGCACCACCGTATAGGGACGCCGACGCACCGCTTCGGTGAGTTGTCCGCCTTCGTTGTATCCCACATAGCCTGGAGGCGACCCAATTAACTTAGAAACCGTGTGACGCTCCATGTATTCGGACATATCCAAGCGCACCATCGCTTCTTCTGACCCGAAGAAATAGGCTGCTAAGGCTTTGGTTAATTCGGTTTTACCCACCCCAGTCGGCCCAGAGAAGATAAAACTGGCGATCGGTCGGTTGGGGTTCTTCAGACCCACCCGGGCGCGACGAATGGCACGGGAAACGGCTTTAACCGCTTCATCCTGACCAATTAAACGTTGGTGCAGGGTTCCTTCCATATTCAGCAGTTTTTCGGACTCAGACTCGGTGAGTTTGTTCACCGGAACCCCTGTCCAACTGGCCACAATTTGGGCGATGTCTTCTTCGGTGACAATGGGGCTATCGTCTTCGCTGCGGGTGGTTTCGGCTTTCTTGGTTTGACTAATAGTCCGAATTTGAGCCTTAATTTCCATTTCCCGATCGCGCAATTCTCCCGCCCGATCAAAGTCTTGGGAACGCACCGCTTCGTCTTTTTCTTTAAGAACTTGGCGCAGTTCTTTGTCCAATTCTTTGGCCGCCGGAGGCAGTTGGGAATTGATTAAACGCACCCGGGAACCCGCTTCATCCATTAAGTCAATGGCCTTATCGGGTAAATAGCGATCGCTAATATAACGATCCGACAGTTTAGCCGCCGCTTCGAGGGCCTCATTGGAAATTTTCAGTTTATGGTGTTGCTCATAACGTTCGCGCAACCCAAACAGAATTTCAATGGTTTCGGAAACCGAAGGTTCACCCACCATCACGGGTTGGAACCGACGTTCTAAGGCCGCATCCCGTTCAATGTGTTTGCGGTATTCATCTAAGGTCGTCGCCCCGATGCACTGCAACTCGCCCCGGGCTAAAGCGGGTTTGAGGATATTAGCAGCATCGATGGCACCTTCGGCCGCCCCCGCCCCGATCAGGGTGTGGACTTCATCAATAACCAGGATGACGTTACCCGCAGTGCGGATTTCATCCATGATTTTTTTCAACCGTTCTTCAAATTCCCCGCGATATTTGGTTCCGGCGACCAGTAACCCAATATCTAAGGTGACAACCCGTTTATCCTCTAAAATATCGGGAATATCGTTCGTGGCAATGCGTTGGGCCAAGCCTTCGGCGATCGCAGTTTTACCAACACCCGGTTCCCCAATTAACACTGGGTTATTTTTGGTACGCCGACCGAGAATTTGGATCACCCGTTCGATTTCTTTTTGGCGACCGACCACCGGATCGAGTTTACCTTCGGCGGCCATTTGGGTTAAATTTGATCCAAACTCATCTAAAGTTGGGGTCTTGGTACGACTGCTACTACCTCCGGCAGCAACTTCAGCCGTTTCACCCAACATCCGAATTACTTGAGTCCGAACTTTCGAGAGGTCAACCCCCAGGTTTTCTAAGACTCTGGCGGCGACGCCTTCCCCTTCCCTGATCAGACCGAGAAGCAGGTGTTCCGTGCCAATATAGTTATGTCCCAGTTGGCGAGCTTCTTCCAGGGACAGTTCCAGAACTCTTTTGGCGCGAGGGGTAAAAGGAATCTCGACGGCGACAAACCCCGAACCTCGACCAATGATTTTTTCCACCTCGATCCTGGCATCTTTGAGATTGACTCCCATTGATTTCAGGACTTTGGCTGCAACGCCTGTCCCTTCGCCGATCAGACCCAGGAGGATCTGTTCAGTTCCCACGAAGTTATGCCCCAGGCGACGTGCTTCCTCCTGGGCTAACATGATGACTTTAATGGCTTTTTCTGTGAAGCGTTCAAACATGGCTAATTCCCATCACCTGTTGCTTACCCGTTACGCTAATTTTAGCGTGAGACTTCTAACTTCGGAAAAATTAAAAAGTTGACTCAAAAACGAAAGGGTTCATTTTTGGACTTTAATTTCTCGCTGAATCCGTTTCTAGGTCGGCGTTGTCAGGTTTTGCTTCCAATCGGAATTGTTTTCCCCATTGGCGTTGACCTACAACTTGCCCTAGAGAGTTCTGTAAACTACCCACAGGGATCAAGATTTCAATAGGTACAGCCTACCCTAAATTTAATTTTGATTCTGTATAGAGGTTGTCTCTCTAATAGCCTCAACTGTGTTGAGGCTAAGGATTACTTTCGATTTTAATTGATTTATTGATGGATTCTAGCACATTGATTTCAGAACCGTAGTAGCTTAGATCGGGTTTGTAAGCTCCGTGGTTAACTTTAAACAAATTTCTTGATACCAGTGATACAGAATTTGGGGAAAATGAGGATGATGGAGATCCCCTCGCCACAAAATTAGGGCATCTTCTCCGGTATCTTGATAATATCCTTTACGACGTCCTGCTTCTTTAAAGCCAAATTTCTTATATAAATTAATCGCAGGTTGATTAGAAACTTTCACCTCTAGGGTGGCTCGTTCTAGTTTACGTTTCCAAGCCGATACTAATAATTGAAATAATAACGCCTGACCTAAACCTTTGCCTTGATATTCTGGATCAATCGCTAAAATAGTAATATGAGCTTCCTCTAATATTGACCACAAACAACCAATTCCGATTAATTCATTCCCTGAATTTCCTCCATGATTTAATTCTATTTTAGGTAATTGAAACTCTTCTTTTTTATGTTCACTATTCCCTATTTCTTGTTCCGGTTTCCAGATAATTAAATCACTATTCGGACTATCTATTTCCCGTTGATAACCGTCTTTTGTCCAAAGTCCCCCTAAACACCGTTGATCGAGTTCCACCACAGCAGAAAGTTGATTTTCTGTTAACGGTTTTAGTTCTAAATATTGTTTTCCCATTTAAACGAACATCTTCTAACTAACCTTCTATTCTATTGTAACGCATTGAATAACTAGAGATTATGATCGAATAGTAATTTCATACTTGGATTAAAACGGATAACAAGATCTGAATATTCCATTAACTCAAATATTTTTTTTAAATTAAGATTTAAAACCCTTTGCCCATAGTAAACTACTGCCCAATTAGTCACCGTATAAAGATATTTGAGAGATTGAAAACGAGCGTGTCTTTAGACCTGAGAGTGTCAACCGACTCCTATTGGGTTTTTTCCTAAAACTGAATCTTCCAAAATCGAAAATAATGATTACAATAATCACTATATAGCAATCCTATTTGAGTTATAGGAATAAATGGGCCTGAAACCCAGGCACAGCAAGGAGCCAATATTAGAACCTATTTAGTAGGATTGCTATATCTTGATTTGATTGTTACCCTTGATTTATGAGGAAAAAAAACTGAATGGTTGATCATGCCCAAACCCAATATGCTTCTAAGCAAATGATATCTGGCGCTAATGTTGATGAGCATACCAGTCGGGAAACTGCCCTAGTCGCAGCCCGAGCCGCAGATGACCGGAAAGCAGATAATATTCTGGTTCTGTGTGTGTCAGAAGTCTCTTATTTAGCGGATTATTTTGTAATTGTAACCGGTTTTTCCCAAGCTCAACTCCGGGGAATTTCTCAAGCGATTTCAGACCAAGTAGAAATAGAATTAGAACGACTTCCCCTGAGAGTCGAAGGCCAAGGCGAGGGCAACTGGGTTTTAATGGATTATGGTGATGTGATTGTCCATATTTTGTTACCTCAAGGACGGGATTTCTATAAATTAGAGGCATTCTGGGGTCACGCCGAGCGAGTCAATTGGCAATCGGATTAATTAAACTCTAAAATCCTATTGAGAAGAAGCATCATCCGTCTGACTCGTAGGATTTATTTGACTATTCAATGCTTGAATTTCTTTTTCTACCTTTTCTTTCGCTTCCTTTGCTGCTGGATAATCTGGACGATATTGTAAGGCTTTTTGATATGAAGAAATAGCCTCTTGGTAATGCTTTAAGTTCCCTAAAGCATTACCGCGACGGTACAAAGAGTTACCTCGATAGCTTCTTTTTTTAACGATTAGCGATAATTTCATCATCGGTTGAAAAATCAACTTCTGTTTGATCTAAACCTCGGGCTAAATAATCATTTTCAAAGGAATCTTTTAAACCGGAAATTAAATCAAATTCGGGTGTCCAGTTTAAATCTTGGATAGCTTTATGCACATCAGCAAAAAAGTGTTGAACTCGCATCGGAAATGCTTTACGTTTGCCAAAATCAAACTGTTTAGGATCGTAATGAATCAGTTGAATTGTATCCAATGATTTCCCCGCAGCAATAGCACAGGCCTTAGCTAAACCATCGAAGGTAACATAACGTTCCCCTGAAATATTATACACCTGACCGATAGCGTTTTGATTCCCTAAAACCGCGGCCATTGCGGTGGCTAAATCCTTGACATGACCTAACTGGGTGAGGTGAAATCCATTCCCCGGAATTGGAATTGGACGACCCGCCACAATCCGATCAAAAAACCACGATTCTAAGGGATTATAATTTAATGGCCCATAAATATAGGTAGGGCGAATTGATGTCCAGGGTAAATTTTGGGCTTGCAAATAACTCTCGGTTTCGTATTTACCTAAATGACGACTTTTCGGGTCAGTTGCATCCCCTTCAATATGGGGCATTTGATCGGATTTTAAATACACTCCCGCCGAACTCATATAAATAAAATGTTGTACCCGATCTTTAAATAAATCTGCGAGGGGTTTTGTATCATTTAGTTCTCGTCCATTATTATCAAAAATGGCATCAAATTGTTCGTTAGCAAGTTTTTCTTGAATTTGGTTAGCATCGGTGCGATCGCCATGAATTTGTTTAATTCCTTCAACGGGTGCAGGTTTTTTACCACGATTAAATAGAACGACTTCATGCCCTTGTTTAACTAATATTTTAGTCAAATAAACCCCGATAAATCGGGTTCCACCCATGATTAAAATTCGCATTTTTATCTCCTAAAAAATTTCAATAATTCCATAGAGGCGTGAACGCCTCACTACGAAAAAAATTCCGGTCTAAAACCAACAATTAATAAATATAAATAGCCCCGGTATTTTGAATATTAATTGCATTATCTCCGGCAACACCAGCCGCCGTTTTTACGGTGACATTTGAATCTTGAGCTTGAACAGAGGATAGGGATAAAAAAATAATCCCCATACCGAAACAACCTGTTAACAAAAAAGGATGGAAAGGATTAGGGAATTTGATCATGGATTTCACCGAGCATAACTGATCACTGATTAC
This sequence comes from Planktothrix agardhii NIES-204, assembly GCA_003609755.1. Lineage (NCBI taxonomy): Bacteria > Bacillati > Cyanobacteriota > Cyanophyceae > Oscillatoriales > Microcoleaceae > Planktothrix > Planktothrix agardhii. Next base: position 459,371 of record AP017991.1, on the reverse strand, counting down.
TGATCACTGATTACTGATCATGCGGATACTTAATTAACGGAACATACTGCTCACAGAGCTATCTTCATGTATCCGCCAAATCGTTTCACCGACCAAATTAGCAACAGATAAAACCTTTAACTGTTCAAACTGTTTCTCAGGTATGATCGGAATTGTATTAGTCACAATGACTTCCTCAAGTAACCCACTCGATAGACGTTCGATGGCAGGGGGAGAAAAGACCGCATGGGTGGCGCAGGCGTAGACTTGACGCGCTCCTTCTCGACGGAGTAAACGAGCGCCTTCACAAATCGTTCCAGCCGTGTCAATCATGTCATCGACTAAAACGGCGGTTTTACCCTTAACATCACCAATTACATTCAGAACTTCGGCGACATTATGGGCTTGACGGCGTTTATCAATAATCGCTAGGGGTGCGTCATTGAGTTTTTTAGCAAAAGCTCTAGCCCTGGCGACTCCACCGACATCAGGGGAAACAACCACCAGATCGGGTAACTGTTTGCTGATCAGGTAATCCAAAATTACCGGAGAACCATAGACATGATCAACCGGAATGTCGAAATACCCTTGAATCTGGGCTGAGTGTAAATCCATGGCCAGAATCCGACTAGCACCCGCTTCAGTAATCAAGTTGGCCACTAATTTTGCGGTGATTGACTCACGACCTGCGGTTTTGCGATCGGCTCTAGCATATCCGTAATAAGGGATAACGGCTGTAATTTGACGGGCAGAAGCCCGTTTACAGGCGTCAATCATGATCAATAACTCCATTAGGTTGTCATTGACCGGATAACAGCAGGGTTGAATCAAATAAACATCACAGCCTCGAATGGACTCTTGAATCTGGATGTAAATTTCTCCATCAGCGAATCGCTTACGAACCATTGGCCCTAAGTCAATTCCTAAATAACGGCTTACCTCTAGGGAAAGAGGAATATTTGCCGACCCCGAAAATAGTCGTAACCGACCATGATCAGCAACCAATGGCTCAGAATAAGGAAGGGGCAATATAGCAGAACGGATCACAGCTAACCCTCACAGTTCATTCACAGTTCATTTGTCACAATTTTATCATGAATTTATCGGTAATCGGTAATCCATAATCGGTAGTCTGTTATCAGTGTTAACCTTGAGGATTGTGCCTAAGCCTTATAATATAAGGAATTAATTTTTTATTAGTGGTTTTTCCCAATACTCATCTCCATTTACGCATGACTCAAACTGCTATTCCCGTTGGAACAATTCTGCAAAACCGTTACCGCTTGATTAGCATTTTAGGTCAGGGGGGTTTTGGTCGTACCTATTTAGCTGAAGATCAAGGAAGGTTTAACGAGCGCTGCGCCCTGAAGGAATTTATTCCTGTCCAAACTGGAACCTACGCTCTACAAAAGTCCCAAGAACTATTCCGCAGGGAAGCGCAAATTCTCTACCAAATTCGTCATGCTCAAATCCCACAATTTGGAGCGGTTTTTGAAGAAAACCAACGGTTATTTTTAGTTCAAGATTATGTGGAGGGCAAAACTTATCACGCCCTATTAATGGAGCGAAAAAATACCACTTCTGGGTTTCCAAAAACCTTTACAGAGGCAGAAATTGTGCTGTTTTTAAGGCAAATGTTGCCGATTTTAGCTCATATTCATAATTTAGGAATTATTCATCGAGATATTTCTCCTGATAATATTATTTTACGTTATCAAGATCAACTCCCGATATTAATTGATTTTGGGGTGGTGATTGAATTAGCTACCCGAATTAATACCCCGGATTTAACCTTACCTCCGGCGACTCGGGTGGGAAAATTAGGCTATGCACCTTTTGAACAAATTCAAACCGGACAGGCGTTTCCCAGTAGTGATTTATATGCTTTAGCGGTGACGGCAATTGTTTTATTAACCGGGCAAGAACCCCAATATTTATTAGATCAAACGACTTTATCTTGGAATTGGCGACCCTATACTCAGGTTAGTTCTAATTTTGCTCAAATTATTGATAAAATGTTAAGTCAGCAACCGAGCGATCGCTATCAATCGGCCCCAGAAGTTGAACAAGCCCTACAAACCCTAAATCAGCCGTTGAATTTTCCCCCAACACAGCAAAATCAACCGCGTCCGACTCCTGTACCGACTCCCCAAACTTCTAACCCCGATTTTTCTCAACTTCCCACCCTGGCGGTAGGACGGCCGTTAGTAACTCCACAGGTACAACAGCGAGCCCAGAATAATCATAGTCCTGTGGTTCCCAACAATCCCCAACTTCCTGACCCTGATGTTTTGGGATCTCAACCTATCTGGGAAAAACCCGCAACGATAATCGTGGTGGGTGTTTTGGTCGCTTGTTTAGCGGCTTGGGGTTCCTGGGCTTTAGTAAAAGGATTGCTTAAAGCCAATGATCGTTCCCCTGATGATAAGTCTTCCCAGGTGAATCCGCCCAGCGCGAGTCCGTCTATTCCCTTACCCGGAATACCATTACCAAACTTGACACCGCCTCCGAATTTACCATCCCCGCTTCCGACAACGACTCCAGCAGGGGTGCCAACATCCTCCACAGAACGCCTAAATTTGGCTGTTGATGAGTTACAGGTGTTTAAGGGTAATCTCAAGGCGAATCAAACTATTAATTATGTGGTTCCTGCGGAAGCGGGACAACAGTTTTATGCGTCTGTCAGTGGAGATGGAGTGTTATTAACCTTGGTTGGCCCAGATGGACAAACAATTAATCAACCCACATCGGTATCTTCATGGCAGGGAACTCTCCCTTTAAGCGGGGATTATACGGTGATTCTGAATATTCCTGGACTACCCGAAAGCAACTATGAGTTAAAACTGACTTTAATTAATACCCGTACCCCGATTACCCCCCCGGAACCGGTACCTGAACCCATTCCCTCTGCTGAACCTGAACCGATACCTCAACCAACCTTTGCACCTGAACCTGAACCGATACCTCAGCCAACTTTTGCACCAGCACCCCAACCCACACCACAGCCCACACCCCAACCCACACCCCAACCTACGCCCGAACCTACACCCGAACCCACTCCACAACCTACACCCGAACCCACTCCACAACCTACACCCGAACCTACCCCGGAACCAACCTTAGAACCAAGTCCCACCCCGGAACCTGCCAAGGAAGGAACCCTAGCACCGAGTCCCGTTCAGTGAAACTGAATCTAAACCTACCTGACCCGATACCAATACTCGATTTCGTCCCATTGCCTTAGCTTGGTATAGGGCGGCATCGGCTGCTACATAAAGTTCCTGCAATTTAGTACAATTCCGAGAATACTCAACAACTCCCGCGCTAAAAGTAACCCGAAATGTCTCGTAATTCGCACCAGTAAACGTGAGTTCGAACGAGTTTGATGGCCACACCCTTCGGCTGACGCTCACGGCGAAGCCACAAGCTGTAAGTTCTAATGCGGGAAGTGAAATTAGCTTGTCAGTTTTATCGCCTGCCCAATAGTCGTCTGTTTTATCGCGATCGCACTCCATCGAACTCACGTTGATCAAATATTTTAAGGTGCGATGCGATCGCTCAGGCGGTGGCTAATGTGGCTTTAGCTCGACAAAGGGGGGGATTTTTGAAAGGTTAGAACGCAGAATTATTTCATTGAGAGGGTCAGCAACTATAATAAAAAGCTGAACTTAGGTTTCTAAAACACAAAGATCAGTCAAAATCAACCTCAATTGATGAGGTCGGATGAGATTGAAGATCAGAAACCTCAGTCCAACTTTAAAACTCCCTCTGTTGCTTGTGAAATCGCGACTAGAAAATTCTTAACTGTTCATGACTAAGGGTTGATTGTGAGGGTTTACTACTCCCTACCCGTGCTCATCACCGTGTTACGATGGCGACAGAGAGAGAATAGTGGAAGAAGAAGGAAGATAAAATACATGGAAGAGATCATTAAGTCGATATCCTTTGATGGAAGGGATATTCGACTCAAAATAGGTTTACTTGCGCCACAGGCAGGTGGAGCCGTATTAATCGAGTCTGGAGATACATCAGTTCTAGTGACTGCGACTCGCGCCGAAGGTAGACCCGGATTGGACTTTCTGCCCTTGTTGGTGGACTATGAGGAGCGACTGTACGCGGGGGGAAGAATTCCAGGGGGATTCTTACGCAGGGAAGGTCGTCCACCCGATCGCGTTACCTTAACCAGTCGTTTGATTGACCGTCCCTTACGTCCTCTGATTCCCCATTGGTTGCGGGATGATATTCAGGTTGTGGCCACAACTCTGTCGATGGATGAACAAGTACCCCCGGATGTTTTAGCGGTGACGGGTGCTTCTGTAGCGGTGATCTTGGCAAGAATTCCCTTTTTTGGCCCGATGGCTGCGGTACGAGTTGGGTTAGTCGGAGATGACTTTATTATCAATCCGACTTACCGGGAAGTCAAAAATGGGGATTTAGATTTAGTCGTGGCGGGTTCCCCGGATGGCGTGGTGATGGTGGAAGCGGGTGCGAACCAACTACCGGAACAGGATATTATCGAAGCGATCGACTTTGGTTATGAAGCGGTTTGTGATTTAATCAAGGCCCAAGAGGAATTAATGCGGGACTTAGGAATTGAGGTCAAACCCGGAGAGCCCCCCGAAGGAAATCAGGGGTTAATCCAGTTTGTCCGCGATCGCGTCACTCTCCCGGTTAAACAGGTTCTCAAACAACATGATCTGGATAAAACCGCCCGGGATGCCAACCTAGATAAAATCAAGGAAAGTGAGGTGATTGCTCCGATTGAAACTCTACCCGCAGATGATCCACTCCGGGTGGCGGTGGCTGAGGATTCTAAGTTGGTGAGTCAGATTTTCAAGGACATCACCAAAACCTTGATGCGTCAGCAAATTGTTGAAGATAGCGTGCGGGTGGATGGTCGTAGCTTGGATCAGGTGCGTCCGGTATCTTGTAAGGTCAGTTGTTTACCGAAACGGGTACATGGTAGCGGTTTGTTTAATCGCGGTTTAACTCAAGTGTTGTCAATTGCCACTTTAGGGACGCCCGGAGATGCTCAGGATTTGGATGACTTGCATCCCCAGGAAGAAAAACGCTATATGCACCACTACAATTTTCCCCCTTATTCGGTTGGGGAAACTAAACCCATGCGATCGCCTGGACGTAGGGAAATTGGTCATGGAGCTTTAGCGGAACGGGCCTTAGTTCCGGTATTACCTTCTAAGGATCAGTTTCCCTATGTGATTCGGGTGGTTTCAGAGGTCTTATCTTCTAACGGTTCAACTTCTATGGGTTCGGTCTGTGGCTCGACTCTGGCGTTGATGGATGCCGGGGTGCCGATTTCTAAACCCGTGAGTGGGGCGGCGATGGGATTAATTAAAGAAGGGGAAGAAGTTCGGATTCTCACTGATATCCAAGGAATCGAGGACTTTTTAGGAGATATGGATTTCAAGGTGGCGGGGACAGATACCGGAGTCACTGCCCTACAAATGGATATGAAAATCACCGGGTTGCCGATGAAGACGGTGGCGGATGCCATTCATCAAGCTAAACCAGCCCGACTGCATATCCTAGAAAAAATGTTGGAGGTAATTGGCAAACCTCGTTCGGATTTGTCTCCCTACGCTCCTCGGTTATTAACCTTAAAAATCGATCCCGATTTGATTGGTTTGGTGATTGGGCCTGGAGGGAAAACCATTAAGGGGATTACCGAAGAAACCGGAGTCAAAATTGATATTGATGATGATGGTACGGTAACAATTGCTTCCACCGATAGCGAAAATGCGGCTCGCGCCTATCAAATCATTCAAGGCATGACTCGCAAACTGAATACCGGGGATGTGTATGTGGGCCGAATTACTCGGATTATCCCGATTGGGGCATTTGTGGAATTACTTCCTGGTAAGGAAGGGATGATTCATATTTCCCAGTTAGCAGATTATCGGGTTCCTCGGGTGGAGGATGAAGTCTCCGTCGGGGATGAAGTGATTGTCAAAGTTCGGGAAATTGACAGTAAAGGTCGGATTAATCTGACCCGTCTGAATATTCACCCCGATGAAGCTGCGGCTGCACGGGCGGCAGGGGCGAAATAGGTTAGGGGGAATGGGTAATGGATCTGTGTTTTTATCCTAGACTAGATCCCCCTAAATTCCCCTGAAAAAGCAGCATATTTTACAAAATTGGGGATTCGATTTGACTCTCCAATTAATTCCTCAAATTGAACCTGATGTACAAGAAATTGACACTCCTACCCCTACGCTACGCTAAAGGGGTGGGATTCTCGTATCTAGCCCAATCAAATAAAGACAGGTAATTATATTGATTTTTTTGATTATTAACAATAGAATCATGAACACGGATGGAAAAACGTGCTAAATAATCTTCGCTTAATTGTCCAATCGCTTTTGCTATTACTGAATTAGTTATATTTTAATAAAAATATTAATCAATAGGAAATCGTTATTTAGATAAACCTTTCGATGCTCCCAAGTTAGGAAAACGGGTTAATATTGGTGCAGGAGCCAAGATTTTAGGGGATTTAACCATTGGAGATGATGTTTGTATTGGAGCCAATGCGGTTGTGCTTTCGGATGTGTCATCGGGTCAAACTGTTGTTGGAATTCCGGCTAAAATAATTTCTTCAAAATCTTCTAAAAATCCAGAATAAACGATTGCGTTAAACACTTAATTGGGAGTCGGTGCGAAAGCGGGAATGATAGCCTATAATATTTTCCTAACCACCCTGGCAATTGCTATAAATCATCTGTTCAGAGGCATCTTCAAAGAATACCAAGACCAGTTGTTTTCCTAAATCCCCTATATCTTCAACTTTATCAACGATGACATATAAGTTAATACATTCGGGTCTTGTAGGATAACAATTTCTGGCAATTCTCTTAATTGTAAAGGTTTTATCCTCTTTTTTTCTAATTTTATCAAAGACTTCTTCCAGACCGATTAATTGTGGAAAGGGATTTCCGGCATAAACTCCCACTTGAAGATGTTGGGGATAATCGCAATAATAAATCAAATTAGGTGATAAATATTGAATGATCAATTGATCATCGATCACTAAATACTCTATTCCTTTAAAACTTAGGAGATTTTGGAAGCCAGAAACCGATGGTATGGGGGAATTATGTTCTCGAATTTTATTGTTAATAACCGGATTTAATCTATAGCCCATCCCATAAACATTTTCTATGATTTCTTCAGAATATTTGACTTTTTTAAATGCTTTCCTGATACTTTTGATATGGGTTCTTATACTACTATAGGTAGGAATATGATCCATATCCCAAAGCCGATTGATTATGAAATCATAGCTTAAGATATAGTTGGGGTGTTTTAAAAACAATAATAATAATTGGTATTGTTTGGGGTATAAGTCAACAGTTTCATCCTGATAAGTGACTCTACATGAATCCGTATCTACGCAGATTTGACCAGGGAATAACATATTCTTATCCTCGAAAAAAATAAATTAAAAAAAGATTTTGATAAAAATTGGGAGGTTTAGGTCTGCCTAAAAACTTTTTAGGATCAGATTGCCATTCCTTCGTTTTGTAATACTTATGTACCCAATTCTAAAGCAATATCTGTACTTAATCCGATATATTAACTTGATTGCGAAATTCCTGTGCTTTCTTATACATCTGCACGCTTATAACCCACAAAATCTGATTTTTCTTCCAGCAAATTATAAAAAAATTATTAAATTCTGCTTAAAACTCCGTATTTACACAAAGTTTACACAGTTGCTTCGTAATCTTAATGATCAAAGGGTTCCGTAAAAATACGGAAGCGATAAATAATAAACAAAGGATAAGAACTATGGCTACTAATAGCTTTTTACTCAATCCATTTACCGGTGCTCCTGCTAAAGTTAATGTAACTTTGACTGATAATGGTTCAAATCAAGTTGAAGTTAAACTAGACGTTGTTTCAGGCTATATTGCTGACATCGTAGGTTTTTTTGCTAATTTTAATAATGGGTTGACTGTTAATCAGAACTTTAGTATTGACCCTAACACTCTATCTTCAAGTCCTAACGCAATAACAGGTGTTGCAACAACAAGTCCAGACTTCAAAAAACTCTATTTGGATGATTCAGGTTCAACTATCGATGGGATAGAAGCTCTTGATAATGACGTTAACCTGAATGGAGGGGGAGATCAGCGAACCTATCAACTTGGTGTCCAAATTGGAAAAGGCGGTAAAGGACAGGAAGATGATTATCAATCAGTAACCTTTAATCTTTTAGCAACCGGTTTAGATGTAAGTGATTTTAGTAAGATCGGGATACGATTACAAAGTGTAGGTGCGGATAGCAATGGTAATGGTACTATAGAAGAGGGTGAACGTGGTGGAAGTAGTAAACTTGAAGGTGAAGTCCCAAAAACCTTCAATATATCCGGTACAAAATACTTAGACCAAACAGGTGACGGTATTATCACAGGTGATCCAGGACTTGGCGGGGTAGAAATCTTCATCGACAAGAACAATAATGGTTCTTATGATGAAGGAGAACTTGAAACGACCACCGCTACTGATGGTACATGGTCTTTCAATAACCTTGGTCAAGATGCCTTAGGCAAAAAAGTTTATGAAATTCTACCTGATGGCTATACCCAAACCGTTGGTAATGATGGTTATACTTTACCGACTGTAGGTGGTCAAAACCAAACGGGTTTGAATTTCGCTAATTTCAAACTATTCAATATATCCGGTACGAAATACCGAGATAAAAAAGGTGATGGTATCACCACAGATGATACAGGACTTGGCGGGGTAGAAATCTTCATCGACAAGAATAATAATGGTTCTTATGATGATGGAGATGATGTCAAAACCACTACAGCTACTAATGGTACATGGTCTTTCAGTAACCTTGGTCAAGATGCCTTAGGCAAAAAAGTTTATGAAATTCTACCTGATGGCTATACCCAAACCGTTGGTAATGATGGTTATACTTTACCGACTGTAGGTGGTCAAAACCAAACGGGTTTAAATTTCGCTAATTTCAAGCCCTATGGTTTGGGTAAAACCCCGGGTTTCTGGAAACAATCACAACATTTTCAGTATTGGCCTAAGTATATTGAGGGAGAAAATCAGGGAAAATTTGTTTACAACACTACTGACAAATTTAGTACAACCTTTGGTGTAGGTACAACAGATGGTGGTCTATTCAAATATCCCACTGATAATTCTGGTGTTAAATGGTTTACGGACAGTCTCATAGGGGCTTTAAGTGCAGAAGGCAGTACGGGCGCTGGTGCAGTCAAAACCTATGGAAATATTAGTGCCTTGGGTCGTTCAGCTACAGCAGCTTTATTGAATGCTACCAGTGATGAGTTAAATAACTATGTCAAAGGCTCTAATATTAACTACATCATTGATGAAGATTTGTTATCACCAAATGATAGAACATTTCTTAGCACCAAAGTAGATGGAATCTTCGATATTGATGGGTCTCGAATTGGCCCAGCAGATGGCATTATTAGCTCTCAGGAAGTGATCAATGCTGTTAAAGATGTTTTCACTCTTGGTGGTGGGCTTTATGGTAAATCTGATGTTAATACTCTTGCCACAGCCTTTGACAAAATGAATAACATGGGTGGTGGCTAATTACCCATCAGTAGGTAGGTAGGAAGAAACAAAAGGATGTAAAGATCAATAAAATTTTCATTACATACTTTTGGATTTTCCCCCCTACCTACTTAAACCTTCCCATTTATATTTTTTTTAAATCAATAGACAAGATCGCTGGTATCTATATTCCTCATTGGCATCTTGTTCGTTTTTTTGTATAATTAATTTACCCTTACTATAAATAACTAGATTCAATAATAAAATCAATAATAAAATTATGATTCAAATTGAAGATAAACCCCAAATTCAATCTCTCTCCCTAGAGGAATTTTTAACCCAACCGGAAACCAAACCCGCCCAAGAATATATTAACGGAGTTGTTTATCAAAAACCGATGCCAAAAGGAAAACATAGCCTCATTCAAGGTCGTCTAAATGACACCATTAATCAAATTGGCGTACCTGCTAAAATCGCTTACAGTTTCCCTGAGTTACGCTGTAGTTTTGGCGGGCGTTCTATTGTTCCTGATATTGTTGTATTAGAATGGAAAAATATTCCCCTAGATGAACAAGGGGAAATCGCTAATGATGTTAATATTGCCCCAGATTGGACAATTGAAATATTATCCCCGGAACAAAATACAACCCGTGTAATTAATAATATTTTATTCTGTTTACAACATCAAACACAATTAGGTTGGTTAATTGACCCACAAGAAAGATTAGTATTAGTATTTAAACCTAAACAACAACCGGAAGTATTTGAAGGAGAACAAATTTTACCCGTTTTAGATATATTAAAAGATTACCAATTATCCGTTAATGAATTATTCCGTTGGTTAACTTTTTAAGTGAGGAAGAAATCACAAAGGCACAAAGACGCTAAGAAATAGATAGGGGGTCATAAAGTTCCTGGGCTTTGCTTATGAACCAGATAGAGAATCTGCGAGGTGTTTTTTTAGGGTGGCGACGGGTAAGGGGCCTTGCAGATGTTCCCAAGGTAATACTTGATCTAAATCCCAATTTTGGTTAACATAATATTCCATAGTGGGTAGTTTTCCTCGTAATTCTTTGAAGGCTCGCCGATAACTTCCTAGGGATTCTCCATAGTTTCTAACTAATTCTAATAGATGGGAAAGACGGCGATCGCCCCTAGAAAGTAGCGCTTGAATTACTGACCATTTATAACTTTCTGGTCTAAAATCTATCCCATTTGATTTTAACTGTTTTTCTAATAATTTTAGGCGTTTTTCCGCATCGGGATTTACCCCAAACCATTGAAAGGGAGTATGGGATTTGGGAACAAAGGTACTACAACCCAAGGTTAATCTAAAGCCTGGGGCTGATTTTTTTAAGGCTTTCATTAGGTCTACGGTGGCTTCTACATCCTCTAATTCTTCCCCTGGTATCCCCACCATCCCATAGATTTTCATGCCCTGTAAACCGCCATTTTTAGCGTTAATAATTGCTTGCAGAATTTCCTCGTTTTCTAATTTTTTATTAATAATTTTTCGCAGGCGATCGCTACCACTTTCAACGGCAATTGTCAAGGTGCGAGTCTCTCTTTTTGCTAAGGTTTTTGCCAGTTTTTCGGTAACGGTATTAGTTCTAACTGAAGCAATACTTAACCGCACATCATCATATTTCGGTTGGGTTAAATAGTCTAATAATTGATCAAATTCGGGATGTTGTGTTACCGACGCCCCTAATAAACCTAAGCGTCTTGTTACTTGTAGTCCCTTTTCAATTGCTGGAATTAATGAGGCTTCTAAACTAGCAGTTCTAAAGGGTAAAGTCAAATAACTTGCTAAACAAAAACGGCACATTTCAGGACAACTACGAACCACTTCTACCATATAAATATTCTCCCAAGCTGCTTTTTCTGTTACGACCGTTGAAGCGGATAGAATATTGCCCCGATAGGTTTGTTTTTGAACTTGGGAAGGAATACTAGAATCTAGGGGTTTAATCTCTTGAATTTCACCGTCTAAACTGTGATAAGATACTTGATATAAACTGGGAATATAAATTCCAGGGATTTGTGCTAAATGTCGTAATTGAGTTAGGCGAGATTCATGACGAACCTGTTGATAAGCGTCTATGAAATCTCCTAATAAATTTTCCCCATCCCCGAGTAAAATAATATCAAAAAAATCGGCAAAGGGTTCGGGATTAGCCGTTAATACTGGGCCACCTCCAAAAATCAAAGGATGTTTTTCGGTTCTTTGAATTGAACGTAAAGGAATATTTAAAAATTCTAAACGCTCAAAAATATTGACATAATCAAGTTCCCAAGAAAAGGAAAAACCTACCAGTTCAGGCTGTTGGGGTAAGGGTTCATGTACATCAGTAAATAGACGACTGACTTCTACATCTGAACGCACCGCTAAAGTTGCCCAAACCAGTTGATATCCTAAACTGGTAATCCCAACGGTATATTCATTTGGAAAGGCAAAAATAATTGGAATAGCATCTAAATTAGAGGGTGTCGGAGTAAAAAGTAAACGTTCAGCATCAAAGACAGAATCAGTCATCAGTCATCAGTTAACAGTTAACAGTTTAAGAGTTAACAGTTAACAGTTTAATATTCAACAGTTGAGTTGTTGGCTATTAACTGTTAACTGATAACTGATTAGACATCGTTCTTAGAAGGAAGAACCTACACCAACATAAGAACCATAGAAAAACAAACCAACTACCACTAAAACGCCAGTTCCGGCAACAGTGGCGACTAACCACAAAGGAAGTCTACCTGATTGCAACACAGTTATTACCTCGTTAATTCAAAGTTTAATTGACAAGGGATTTTAGATTTTGGATATGAGATTTAGGATAAATATTTTAGAAAAAAATATGTTTCTTCAATCAACGTTCGCGAAGCGTCACGAAGTGAATCCAAAATTGTTAAATCGAGAAAAAATCCAGTTAGTTAAAGAAATAACTGGAGAACAAAATACCCACAACAAAAACCAACAGCAAACCTAAATAGAGTGAAGTTCTGTTCAACTCCACAGGTTGGCGATTAGGATTATTACTGCGATCCATAGTTAGTCTCCTATCGTTGAATAAATTGCATAGCCGCGATCGCACCTAAGAAAAAAACCGTAGGTACTGCTAAAGTATGAATTGCTAACCAACGAACACTAAAAATCGGATAACTTATGGGTTCATTGGAACTGCCACCCGTTGCCATTTTATTAAACTCCTATGTCAACTATTTACTTGAAAAGTCGCTAATTTGTTTTTTGCTATTCAGGCGATCGCTTACAATCGGAAGTTCCTGCCGTTGTTGAGTAAAATACTCATCGGGGCGAGGAGTGCCAAAGGTATCGTAAGCCAGACCCGTGCTGATAAATAGCCAACCCGCAACAAATAAAGCCGGAATAGTAATACTGTGAATTACCCAATACCGGATACTGGTAATAATATCCCCAAAAGGACGCTCTCCAGTTGTACCTGACATCGTTAAATCTCCTCAAGGAAAAGTTAAATACTCAAATCTAATGATACGGGAGCAGGGAATGTGGAACAAGCCTACTCCATAGATTTCCTCAGAATCGGTTTAAGCCGTTTCTGGGGTAGAACCCTGATAACGGAGTAAAGCACCCCGTTGACCCAGGACATAACCCCGTTCCGAGTCCAGGAACTTGATTTTGTAAAGGTTAGAAGGGACGTTTTCCACTTCCACGTCTTTTTGCCAAGTTTTACCCCCGTCCAAACTACAGAGGAGGTTTCCACTGCCACCACTAACCCAAATTTCTTCAGGAGTGCGATAGGCCAAATCCAAAAATCCCCAACTGGTTGAATATTCAGGGTTAATGGGTTCACTCCACTCAGTAGCATTTTCCGGGTCAGTAAATCGCAATTCACCCCCACGAGCAATCATCCAGAGGCGGCCATTCTGACCAAAACCAATTTTCTCTAGTCGCTTAGAACTAAAACGATTATGGGGTTCCCAGGCTTGAGATCCGGGTTCCCAAGTCGAGTAAAAATTGCCCTTCGCCGAAACGCTAATATAGCGACCCTCCTCAGAGCGAGATAAATTTCTGACAAAACCCACCGCATCTTCAACCAGGGCTGTCCAACTTTTCCCGCCGTCTTCGGTTTGGTAAATTGCACCCAAATCCGTAGTCATTTCAGCACTATTCGGACTCAGAGCTTCAATACTATAGGGAGATCCAGGTAACTTAGCATTCAGAAGAATCCGATCCCAAGTTTGACCTTCATTGGTCGTGTGCAGCAGAATCGAGGGAAGTCCTACAATCCACCCCTCAGCACCGTTAAAGCTGATGGAGTTGAAGCGAACCTTTTCCTCACCTAAATCCAGTTGTTTCACATCCCAATGGTCACCGCCATCAGTTGTTTCCAGTAGCGTAGCGTCACTCCCCACAACCCAACCCCGTTGGGGATTAGTTCCGGTAAAGGCAATATCAGCTAAATCGGCTTGGGTTCCCGTAGAAACCACTTCCCAGGGATTGTAACTGAGTTGGGGTAAGTAGCGACAGCTAACACAGATAAGAGCAACTGTCAATACTATAACGATTTTTTGCAAAAATTTAACAATGTGCATCAGATTCAAAGAAATTTGAACTCCCTCAACTTAAGCCATACAAACTCATAAAAAACAAAAATCCTAGGGCCAAGGCCCCAAAAATTAGAAGATTCTTCTGTTCAGCAGTCAAGGTATTGACCCCCAAACCAAAGCCTTTATTTTCCTCAAACCCCGATGGGTTTTCCTGAGAACCAATATTGATAAACTGGCTTGAAGGCGCACCACAAACCGGACAACGCCATTTTTTGGGCAGATCGGTAAAGGCCGTTCCCGCAGAAACCTTAGAACTCCCTTTCGTCGGCTCATAGACATAGCCACAAGCCCTACACTCATGGCGATCAAGGACTGTAACTTCAGTGGCCGGATCACTCATAACTTCAACACCGGATGAGTTTGGGATTATTAAAATAACTATTAAATAATATTACAAAATTTGAGCAAATCACGGAAACTTTCTGAGTGGGGAAGCCCTGTCTAAGTTTAAATTTAAGAATCCCCGTGAGATCGAAGATTAAGGGTGGGAGTATGTCAAAATGTAAAAAATCAGTTACAAACCCAGAACGGTCAGTAATTTATTGTGTTTGTTCTTAGTGGCTACGAATACTTTTTAGGCTTCCTAATCTTATGCAGCCTAGTTCCCATCCTGGCTTTGACAGCTTCCAAGGTTTTAGGGCCTAAAAGCCGTCGGGGTGTCCGTCACACCACCTACGAGTCAGGAAACGAACCCATTGGAGGAGCATGGATTCAATTCAACATCCGATACTATATGTTCGCCTTGGTGTTTGTCATTTTTGACGTTGAAACCGTGTTTCTCTACCCTTGGGCCGTTGTCTTCCACAATTTGGGACTCTTGGCTTTTATTGAAGCCTTAATTTTTATTTCCATTCTTGTCATTGCACTGGTTTACGCCTGGCGTAAAGGTGCTTTGGAATGGTCATAGACAGTGATAGTGATACAACCATGACTCAAAACGTTTCACCCGACATGGAAAAAATTATTAATCCGGTTGAGCGACCCCAAGTGACTCAGGAACTCTCGGAAAACTTGATCCTGACCACGGTAGATGATCTTTACAACTGGGCAAAGCTCTCTAGCCTATGGCCACTGTTGTACGGGACAGCCTGTTGTTTTATTGAATTTGCAGGTTTAATTGGTTCTCGGTTTGACTTTGACCGTTTTGGTCTGGTTCCCCGGTCTAGCCCTCGACAGGCGGATTTACTGATTACCGCCGGAACTATTACCATGAAATACGCCCCGATTTTGGTGCGTCTGTACGACCAAATGCCCGAACCCAAGTATGTGATTGCTATGGGAGCTTGTACAGTGACCGGGGGGATGTTTAGTATGGACTCTCCCTCGGCGGTGCGGGGCGTGGATAAATTAATTCCTGTGGATGTTTATATTCCCGGGTGTCCCCCCCGTCCTGAAGCGATTATTGATGCGGTGATCAAACTGCGGAAAAAAGTAGCCAATGATTCCCTACAGGAGCGGGCCAATCTCCAACAAACCCACCGTTATTACACCCGCCCCCACAATCTGAAACCGGTGGAACCGATTTTAACAGGTCAATATTTGATGACACAATCCCGTCAGGTTCCCCCCAAGGAATTAACCGAAGCCATGGGTGGGGCAGTTCCCCCCGCTTTAATGGCTGAACCTGCCCAGGAGGAAAAACGTGGATAATTCTGAAGCCCCCTTAGTCGAAGTCGGGAAAGTCTCCCAGTGGTTGAGTGAAAATGGTTTTGAGCAAGAATCCCTAGGCCCTAATGCCATGGGGGTAGAAATGATTAAAGTTGATCGAGACTACTTGATTCCCCTTGCCACTGCCCTGTATGCTTATGGTTTTAACTGCTTACGTTGTCAATGTGCTTATGATGCTGGCCCTGGAGATGCCCTCGTCAGCGTTTATCATTTAGTTAAGATTGATGATGATGTGGAACAACCGCAGGAAATCTGCGTCAAGGTCTTTGTCCCACGGGGTGACCCTAGAGTCCCTTCAGTCTACTGGATATGGAAAGCAGCCGATTTTCAGGAGCGAGAATCCTACGATATGTATGGTATCGTCTACGAAGGTCATCCTAATCTGAAACGGATTTTAATGCCTGAAGATTGGGTGGGTTGGCCTTTAAGAAAAGATTATATCTCTCCTGATTTCCATGAGTTGCAAGATGCCTATTAATGGCAACCCGTAATTCAATCTGGCGATCAAAATTGCCAGATCTCTAGGAAGTCTGATATAGTTGCCTACGATAATGTAGAATTCATATCTTGCTTGGACTGGATACACCCTAGTGATTCCGATTAAGGGTTGTAGTTGAAGGTTGAGCAAGGAGTTCTGCCCTAAGTCAAACGGAATCAGTCTAAGTTTTCGATGCGTTTCGCAATTCACTCTGGTGGAGGAGTCAAATCGTGAGTACACTCAACGGTAAAACATTTAATGATATTAATCGCAACGGCATCTTTGATGCTGGAGACGTGGCACTTCCGGGTGTCACAGTCTTTTTAGATAGCAACGGCAATGGTTTACCCGACACTGCTGAAAAGATTGCTGCCACTGACGTTAACGGTCTTTATTCGTTTCCTAATCTCGCTGCGGGAAGTTACCTAGTTGCATCAACGGTTTCCCCTGGTTTGACCCGGACAACTCCATTATCGGCTGTTCCCCTGACGGGAGCCCCTGCTGAGGTAGCTACATTTAATATTGTAAATACGGCGGCAGTTGTTATCCCTCCTATTGTTCCGTCTTTGACTGGCAACATTAATGGGGCTGTCTTTGTAGATAACAATCTACTGGGTCTCTACAACTACGCCTATGACGATAAGGGCAACGTTATTGCCAATCCCAATGGGTTTTCCCCTCAGACTCAGGTATACGATCCCTTAGTGGATGCCACGTTACCCAGGGTTCCAGTCTACATTGACCTCAATAACGATGGTTTCCTGAATGCTAACGAACCCAGAACCTTGAGCAATGAAGCTGGGTTCTATAACTTTAATGCTTTACCTGCTGGCTCCTACCTGTTGAGAATTGCTCAAACTGCTGATAAGGTAGATGGAGCTCTCTCGATTCTGGGTGATTTACAAACAACCAATACTCCCTTAGTTGTTGATGTCTTTGCTGGCTCAACTATCAACAAAGCGGATTTGGGAGTTGTGGTTCCCAATAGTGTTTACGGTAAAGTCATTAATGACCTAAATGGTAATGGCGTCCCAGAAGCCAACGAACCCGGAATTAACGGCATTACTGTCTTTCTTGACTCTAACGGAAATAATGTCTTTGACTTGGGCGAAAAGTCTACGGTCAGTGGTATTGATGGGGCTTATATTATCAAAGGCTTAAATACCAACGTTGGTCAGGAATCTAACGCCACCTTGGCTCAAAACCCCTATCTCGCCTACCAACTTTTAAATGATCCTCTGTCCGTCGCCAAGACCTTCCCGGTGACTTCACTTCCCCCAACCACCGCCTACGTTAGAACGTCACCGTCGCCCGGAGCCACCATTAATGCTCCTGTGATTCCAGGCGGTTCGGCTCAGGCCAACTTCCTGTATACTTTTGCTCAGACACCGACAGCGGTGCTGCGTGATAGCATTACTGGATTTGTTTTCAATGATTTAAACTCGGATGGGATTGTGCAACCGGGTGAACCCAACAAAGCCGGAGTCCAAGTCTATCTTGACTTCAACAACAACGGCAAACGGGATAATGATACTTCTTTGGTTGAGCCGGCTTCTGTTACCGATGCGTCCGGTTCCTTTGGCTTCTTTAACCTGACCACCCCGGGCGACTACATTGTACGGACAACAGGGAATTTCCCGACCACTGCAATTCCTAATGTCATCTTAGGCTCGGGTCAAGCAGCCCAACTGGCTATCGGTGTGTCCGGTGTTCAACCGAAGCCCGCTATTAACCCTAACGCTTTGGTTCCCGTTCCCGGAGTCCAAGTTGTTGCCCAAAACGCCTTCTTTCCTAACACTGGATTCCCAGTCGTTTAAATTTAGTGATTGATTGATACATCAATCTGTTTAATTAATTTTCATCCTGGGGAAGCACTAATTCTTAGAATTAGCTTCTTCTCTAGGGTGATATTTTTTGGCAAGGCAAATTCTCTTGAAAGAAGAACTCTAGGAATTTTGTATCCAGGTACTCAGATTTTCTCTACTACTGCTGATTAATTTGAAGTAGGCTAAATTAAGTGGAGTTTAACTTAAAATAATTTGTCTCAAGTTTTGACAACTTCAAAATTTCCCGCCCGCACTTTTAAGCTGAACAATGGTTTAACGGTGATTCATCAGCAAATGACCGCCACTCCGGTTGTGGTTGTTGATGTTTGGGTTAGGGCTGGTGCTATTTATGAGCCGGATATGTGGTCAGGGATGGCGCACTTTCTGGAACACATGATTTTTAAAGGCACAGATTGGATTGGGCCGGGGATGTTTGATCATGTGATTGAAAGTTGCGGGGGTGTCGCCAATGCTGCTACCAGTCACGACTATGCTCATTTTTATATTACAACCGCCGTTCAATATTTAGAGGAAACCTTAAACGCCTTGGGAGAGTTATTGCTCCATGCAAGTATTCCCGATGGTGAGTTTAATCGAGAACGGGATGTGGTTTTAGAAGAAATTCGTCAGGCTCAAGATGATCCCGATTGGCTGAGTTTCCAGATATTAATGGAAACTGTATATGAACGTCACCCCTACAGTCGTTCGGTTTTGGGAACAAAAGCGAAATTAATGGAGCGAGCGCCCCATGAAATGCGACGGTTTCATCGATGTCGCTACCAACCGGAAAATATGGCTGTGGTGATGATTGGAGATGTAGAAGAACAACAAGCTCTGGATATGATTAGTCAGGCTTTTAGTAACTTTTTACCCCCAACTACTTACACCCATCTTTATGAAGTGGTGCAACCTCAAATTCGGGGAATTCATCGTCGGGAACTGCGTTTACCTTATGTTGAAGAAGCCCGTTTAACCTTAGCTTGGACAGGCCCAGGAGTGGAACAATTAAGACAAGCCTATGGACTCGATTTGCTTTCTTCGGTGGTTGCTTCGGGAAGAACCTCTCGATTAGTCCAAAAACTGCGGGAGAAACTTCAGCTTGTCCATGATATTTGTAGTGACTTTTCCCTACAACAAGAGTCTAGTTTGTTTACGATTAGTGCTTTATTAGAACCTGGACATTTAGAGAAAGTAGAAGCACTGATTTGTGAAGAAATTAATCAGTTAATGAACCAGCCAATTTCAGAACCAGAATTAAGGAGAAGTCAAAGGTTTCTCTGTAATGACTATGCGTTTTCAACGGAAACCCCAGGACAATTAGCGGGGCTATATGGATATTATTTTACCGTCGCAGAACCCGAGATATCGGTAACTTATCCGGCTCAAATACAATCTTTTGACCCTTTAGAATTGCAAGCTGTTTTGAAGGAACTGCTGAATTTAGAAAATTATGCCGTGATGGTAGTTCAACCCTAGGATTTAAAGATTAAAATATTAATTTTGTTGATCCTTAAATCCTGATTGGGTTTACCACTTTAATAAATTAAATTCTTCCATATCTATGGTATCCCGGTTGCGATAAATAGCCAGAACAATGGCTAAACCTACAGCCGCTTCCGCCGCAGCTACGGTAATCACAAAAACAGTGAAGACTTGACCCCTAATATTGGCGGAATCTAAGAAGTTAGAAAATGCCATGAGGTTCAAGTTGACCGCATTCAATAATAATTCAATCGACATCAAAACTCGAACGGCATTACGACTGGTAATTAATCCATAGATTCCAATACAAAAAAGAGCCGCTGCTATTAACAAAAAATACTCCAGTTGTAATTGCATAAATCTCTATTGTTCTCCAATTTTATTGTAGTTCAAAATTAAGGAATAGGGAACAGGGAACAGGTAATAGCTAATAGGTAATAGGTAATAGGTAATAGAAAGAGTTTGCTTCCCTTGCTCCCCTACTTCCCTACTCCCCCTTTTGAGGGCGATCGCTGGCTACAGAAATCAACTCCCGGGGACGTTCCTGTAACGTTAAAACCGGAGGTTCACTTTTTTGGGTGGGTAAAATATCAGAGATATAATCTCGACGAGCAAGAATAATCGCCCCCACCATTGCCATTAATAAAAACACCGAGGCTAACTCAAAAGGTAACAGGAAATCACTAAAAAAGTGTTGCCCAATTAATGTAACTGAACCGCCCACGGGTTCAACAATCGGAGTAATTAACCAAGAAGTCGATAAGACCATGGTTCCTAAGAGGGCAAATAATCCCACACAGACAATGGCGGTTGCACCCTTCCGCAGCCAGTTTAGAGGCAGTTCTTTAAAGGTTTCTCTCTTGTTAACCAACATAATCCCGAATAGGATCAGAACATTCACCGAACCCACATAAATTAAAACCTGGGCGGCGGCGACAAAATCAGCATTCAGGAGAATATACAATCCAGCAATACTAATAAATGAACCCCCGAGTAAAAACGCAGAATAGACGATATTTTTGAGCAGCACCACACCTAAAGCTGTCCCAATCATCATCACGGCTAATAAGCCAAAAGCAACAATTTGAACCCCTTCTGCTAAATTCACAATTCTATCCTTATCAGTAATCAGTTTAATCAGTTATCAGTCATCAGTTATCAGTCATCAGTTTAATCAGTGGGCCAGACGTGCCACGGCGCGTCTGTACCAGCGTTACTCCTGATTGCCTTTTGACTTTTGTTCAATAATGGATTCTGGGCGTAACCCGGGTCGAACTGCCGTTTCTGGTAAATCATGGGGGTCAATTTCCCCGGCGGGTAAATAAGCGAACTCCCGTAACGGTGTGACCATTGGATCATTGGTCACCTTATAGGGTAAACGTCCTAGGGCTACGCTGTCATAGTTCAATTCATGACGGTCATAGGCCGCTAATTCATATTCCTCCGTCATCGAGAGGCAATTGGTGGGGCAGTATTCCACACAGTTTCCACAGAAAATACAGACCCCAAAATCAATACTGTAGTGTTTAAGCTGCTTTTTCTTGGTTTCCTTGTTATAGTCCCAATCCACAACGGGTAAATTGATCGGACAAACGCGAACACAAACCTCGCAGGAAATACATTTATCAAATTCAAAATGAATCCGCCCCCGAAACCGTTCAGAAGGAATTAATTTTTCATAGGGGTACTGAACGGTAATGGGGCGACGACGCATATGATCAAACGTAACCCCAAGCCCTTGGCCGATATACTTTGCAGATTGAAAGGTTTCCTTCGCGTAATCGGTAACTTGGTTCAGAAACTTGAGCATGATGTCTCCCTCTAACAGTTATCAGTAAACAGTAATTAGTTATCAGTAAAGATTTAAGTGATCTGCAATCAGTATTTCAGACTCAGTTGGTAATCAGTAGCTTTCAAATTAAAATCTTACACTGATAACTGATTACTGATTTGGCTTTATCCGCCAAAAGCAACGGGAAAAGCCAACTTGAGTGCGGCCGTTAATAGTAGATTGACTAAGCCAACGGGTAATAGGAATTTCCAGCCTAGATTTAATAATTGGTCAATCCGAACCCGAGGTAATGTCCAGCGCAGTAAAACCGCTGTAAACACTAACAGATAAGCCTTTAAAACGGTCATGGTGATGCCCAACATCGCCAAAATGACTTGTAACCAGGGTGTAGTTTCACTGACTCCTAAGAGCGGAGCCACCATATCAACCGGAATCGGGAAATCCCAACCCCCCAGGTATAAGACCGCCACGATTAGAGCGGACAATACCAAGTTGACATAGGAGGCCAAATAATACAGAGCAAACTTCATCCCCGAATATTCAGTCTGATAACCGGCAACCAGTTCTTCCTCAGCTTCAGGTAAGTCAAAGGGCAAGCGTTCACACTCGGCCAAGGCTGCAATCCAGAAAATCATGAACCCCACGGGTTGACGCCAGATATTCCAACCTAGAATCCCATAGCCAGATTGCTGATTCACGATATCCAAGGTACTCATACTATTGGAAATCATGACCACGGCTAGAACTGCTAAGGCCAGGGGAATTTCATAGCTAATGGATTGGGCGACGGCCCGTAACCCTCCTAATAAAGAATATTTATTATTAGAGGCATAACCGGACATTAATAACCCAATCGGTTGAATACTTGAAAGGGCAATCCAGAGAAAAATAGCAGTTCCCAAATCCGTAATCACCATGTTTTGTCCAAAGGGGACAATTAAATAGGACAAAAACACGGGAATGGAGACAATAACCGGCCCCAAGGTAAATAACCAGGGGTCTGCATTAAAGGGAATCGTATCTTCCTTAAACAGTAATTTCAGACCATCGGCTAAAGGGGCTAAGATTCCCATTGGCCCCATGTACTCAGGGCCAATGCGCTGTTGGGCGGCGGCGGAAATTTTCCGTTCTAGCCATACCGTTCCTAAAACACCAACAGTTGCAGATACAATCATTAATCCCATGGGCAGAGTTAGCCAAAACAATTTGGCTATCTCTAAGGATAGGCCCAGACCTGTGAGGCCTTCTACAAAACTTGCTTGTAAATCAATTCCTGGGTTCATGGAATCAGTAATCAGTAATCAGTCATCAGTAATCAGTCATCAGTCATCAGTCATCAGTCATCAGTAATCAGTCATCATTGTAGAACTGATCACTAATTTTTTGCCGTAAACCAGTATAGCGTTTGAATGCCCTCAAAACTTTAGCCTGATAGCCTGAACATTCCCTCTGAATACGCCGATCAAACTGGTTTACAGAGTTTCTCCTTGTAGGTTAATCGCGCAGTTGCGTTCATGAATGGGAACATAGGTTTCATTATGGGAACCAGTATAAATTTGAGTTGGACGGAAGATGCGGTTTTTGGTAATTTGTTCTTTCCAGTGGGCTAACCAACCTGAAACCCGGGCGATCGCAAAAATCGGGGTAAATAGATCTGAGGGAATATTTAACTTGCGGTAAACCAAACCGGAATAGAAATCAACGTTAGGATAAATGCCTTTTTCCCCTAAACGATCAGCCACAACTCGTTCTAATTCCAAAGCAATTTCATAATATTCATCATGGCCAAACCTTTCAAATAGCTGTTCTCCTAGTTGTTGCAAAATCGTAGCCCGGGGATCTTTAACTTTATAAACCCGATGTCCAAATCCCATGATTTTAGATTTGGTCGCAATCAAATTATCCACGTAGGAGCCAACATTTTCCACAGAACCAATTTCCTCTAACATCGTCAAAACTTCCTCATTCGCCCCCCCATGTAATGGCCCAGCTAAGGTTCCGACCGCCGAAGCTACTACCGCATAGGGATCGGTGAGGGTAGAAGCGGTTACCATGGCGGAGAATGTAGAAGCGTTAATAGTATGTTCCGCATGAAGGGTGAGACAAACATCAAAGACCCGGGCGGCGATCGGATCGGGTTCCCGCTCATTTAACATATAGAGAAAGTTGGCGGAATAATCCAAATCATCCCGGGGCTGTACGGGATCGTTACCCTTTCGCATCAATTGGAAAGCTGCAACCATGGTGGGAATTTTAGCCAGTAACCGGACAACGGCTTCTCGAATATATTCGGGATTATCTAAAGCCCGACGAGAATAGAATAGTCCTAAAGCTGCCGCCGAAGTTTGTAAGGCGTCCATGGGATGTCCAGATTCGGGAAAGCATTTCATCATGTCCCGAATTCGATATTTAATCCGTCGATGATAGCGAATTTCATGTTCAAAGTCTGCTAATTCATCTTTGGTGGGGAGTTTTCCCCAGATCAGTAAATAGGAGGTTTCCAGAAAGGTACTCTGGTTCGCCAGTTGTTCAATCCCAATTCCTCGGTACTCTAAAATGCCTTTTTGTCCATCAACGTAGCTAACACTGGACAAGGTAGCCGGAACACCCTCAAGACCGGGCTTGAATTCACTAATGGCAGTCATAGAAGTTTATGTATGTGTGTGGATATTTATCAAGCTACATTACCAGAGCAATTGATAGTGTTTTCGTTTTGACAGGATTTTGTTATCTCTTTCTGACACTGATGAATCACCCTTGGCTCTTTAACTTAACAAAAATTTGGGGGGAGTTAACCAGAACAGTTGACTATTCCCGATGGGGTTAGTGACGGGCAGGTTAATTCCCATAATTCCGGCTTTTTTGACTATTAGGGAGGCTTTCGGCTGTCCCCAAATTAATAATTCTGCCCAATATCCTAAATCGGGTTGATGTCCCACTAAGGCTAAACTTTTACCCCCTGTTAACTGCCAAGTTTTGTACCAAGAGATCCAATCCTCAATTTTGCCATCGGGAGCTAAGGGGGCAAATTCCTCTAGGTTAGAAGATAATCCTACGGCTTTGAGAATGTCTGCGGTTTGGCGGGCGCGAATCAGGGGACTGGTGAGAATTTGATCAAATTGTAAGTTAAGTTGTTTCAAGCGATTAGCCACTTGGCGGGTTTTGCGATCGCCTTCTTGGGTTAAAGGGCGTTGATCATCATTTTGATATGTTCCCCGTTCTGCGGCAATGCCATGACGAATCAAATATAAATTAGTCATAAAATAAACAAATATTTTTGTTGATAGCTTTATATACTAAGATTTTAAAGGTTTTATCTTGAAACCTCTGAAAATTAGTTAAGTTAAATTTGTAGTCTTTTTCTTGACTTTTTATTGAAACTATGCGTCTATAAATGCTGATCTCAAAGTTAGATCGGTGGATATTTTTAGGTACAGCTTAATCCCTCTCAGTTCTACAATTCATTTCGGTGTGAAGGAGTAATCTCGTGGCTCAGTATAGTTCTATCCTGCGACAACAAAAAATCGCCCTCTTTGCTCTTGTAGCGGCGACTACAAGTTTTGTGATCGGTGTGATATTACCATTTAATCTGCGTGTTGAACGAGCCAGTAAACAGAGTATTGCTGCGATTTCTTCACAACCCCAAAGGGAGATTTCTCAAGGGGCCCAAAAAGCTGAAGATACTGCTACGGTGCGGACAACTCCTGCGGTGATATCCAGATCGGACTTAAATCCGAAAGATGCGATCGCCCAGGGAGTAGAGAACCTGAAAAATACCTTAATACAACTAGAAACTCAACGCTTTACCTATACCATTCCTGAACAATTCCAAGGGAAAACCGTTAAAGAAGTGAGTCTTCCTGGGGAACAAAAAGTAATTGCGTTTACCTTTGATGATGGCCCCTGGCCTAAGAGTACCCGACAAGTTTTAGATATTCTCAAAGATAATAATATTAAAGCTACTTTCTTTTGGGTGGGTTATGCTCTCAAAAATCAGAAAGATATTGGCAAGGAAGTAGTTAACGAAGGTCATGTTATTGCTAACCATACCTGGAGTCATCGCTATCACAAATATAGTGCAGCCGGAGCCGCAGAGGAAATTGAAAGCAACAATAAATTAATTGAAGAAGTAACCGGGGTTGAAAGTCCCTTATTTCGACCGCCAGGGGGAGTTTTGGATAATGGGTTACTGGATTATGCGTTTAAGCAGAATCATGTGAATATCTTATGGTCAGTGGATTCTCAGGACTGGAAAGCTTCATCGGACAAAATTATTGATAATGTTTTAAAACAGGCTAAATCCGGTGGCATTATTTTAATGCACGATGGGGGAGGAAATCGTTCAGCAACGGTAAAAGCATTACCCATTGTAATCAAAAAACTCAAAGAGCAGGGTTATACTTTTGTCACGGTTCCTGAATTATTAAAACTCGCGGATCAAAAACCCGTTGAACCATCTCAACCGAACGATACCAGTCAACCTTAAATCTATCATTAATCAAGGATTAGTGACACCTGAAAGTTATGATCAATTATCGGTTGTCACTAACCTTAGAATATTGTTAGGTTCTTAGGGGCAGGTTCATCGAGATTTAGGTGATTAACAAATATCTCACACCAAGCCGCCCGTACAGGTTAATTTATTAATTTGGGAGTTTAAGGTTGTGATTATTTCTGATAATTTAGAGACAGATTTAACATTCAATCCATCTCCGTTTCAAGATAGTTTTTCAATTACAATTGCACCTCTTTTATTAGAGGAAATTTATACTTTAGCCGATGATCAAAGAAATGGCGCTATTGTGGTTATGAGTGGAATGGTGAGAAATCAAACCAATGGTCAACCCGTAGAATCCTTAGAATATCAAGCCTATCAACCGATGGCGATAAAAGTCTTTGAAAAAATTGCTACAGATATTCGCGCTTCTTGGTCAGATGTGACCCGTGTAGTGATTCATCATCGCATTGGACGGTTAAGAATTGGTGAAATTAGTGTTTTAATTGCGGTGGGTTGTCCTCACCGTCGAGAAGCCTTTGAAGCCTGTCAATATGCTATTGATACATTAAAGCATACAGCACCAATTTGGAAAAAAGAACATTGGAAAGATGGTTCAAGTAGTTGGGTCAGTATTGGCGCTTGTGAAACTAATTGTTAATTTCGATAGCAGGGAACACCGGAACAGCCCCCCAAACCCCCCGTGCACGGGGGGCTAGGGGGGGAGGGAACAGGGAACAGACAGGAAAAGTTCAAGAGGAACAAAGAATGTTAGCTGAGTTAATTCAAGAATTAGAACAGGAACATCAAGACTTACATGAACAAGACATTTACCTGCTCATAAATGGGGTAAGTTGGCAATATTATGAGACTTTAATTGATAAACTTAATGATCAAGGATCACTAAGACTAACCTACTGGAATGGAGTATTAGAAATTGTGTCTCCGAGTCGTCGTCATGAAGGCATTAAAAAGAGAATTGCCACCTTATTAGAAGTTTATTTTGAAGAAAGGAATATAGAATATTTTCCATTAGGTTCTACTACCCTACGTCTTCAAGAACAACGGGGAGGAGGTGAGCCCGATGAGAGTTATTGTATTATAACAGAAAAAGAAATTCCTGATTTAGTTATCGAGGTAATTTTAACCAGTGGCGGAGTCAATAAACTAGAAATTTATCAACGGTTAAATGTTCCTGAAGTTTGGTTTTGGCAAAATAACCAACTTTCAATTTATGGTTTACAGAACCAACATTATCAGAAAATTGATCAGAGTTTGTTACTTCCAGAACTAGATTTAGAACTTTTACAACAATTAATTTTATATCCTCAACAATTAGCCTCTATTCAAACTTTTCGTCAACAACTTCGCAGGTAATTTGGAGGTGTGGGGGGGTCAGAAACCTAGTTTCTCAACTCATATTTGTTGTTATTAACAAAAGTTATTGCAGAAACCCGGTTTCTTGAATTTATCGGTACAAGCAGAACAATTTACGGCTATAATTAAATCAGCATTGTCATCTATCCCCAGGCTTAAACATGAGTAAATGCCTTAACCCCGATTGTTTACAAACCAACTCTAAAACAACCTTTTGTCAAAAGTGTGGTTCTAAATTACTGTTAACAGATCGATATCGGGCTTTAGAAATATTAGGACAAGGGGGATTTGGTCGGACATTTTTAGCAGTTGATGAACATAAACCTTCCCAACCCTATTGTGTAATTAAACAATTTTTACCGCAAGCTCAAGGTACGAATAATCAAGAAAAAGCGGGAGAACTTTTTAAACAAGAAGCCATACAATTAGAAAAATTAGGCAAACATCAACAAATTCCTGAATTATTCGCCTATTTAATCCAAGATAACCGTCAATATCTCGTTCAAGAATATATTGAAGGACAAAATTTAGCTCAAGAATTAGCTCAAATCGGGGCATTTTCAGAAACTAAAATTGTTAATTTGTTAGGGGATTTATTACCTGTTTTAGCATTTATTCACCAAAAATCGGTAATTCATCGAGATATTAAGCCGGAAAATATTATTAGAAGAAAAAGCGATAATAAATTATTTTTAGTGGATTTTGGAGCAGCTAAAGCAGCCACTATAACGGCGTTAGCGGTCACAGGAACAGTTATTGGTTCAGCCCAATATACTGCACCTGAACAAGCGATGGGAAAACCGACTTTTGCGAGTGATTTATATAGTTTAGGGGTAACTTGTATTCATTTATTAACTAATATTGAACCGTTTGATTTATTTGATGTTAGTGAAAGTGATTGGGTGTGGCGAGATTATTTAACGGTTAAAGTCAATAATACTTTGGGTCAAGTCTTAGATAAACTCTTACAACTGGGAACTAAAAAACGCTTTCAAACTGCTCAAGAAGTCTTAGAAGCATTACAATTAACAGTTAAACCAACATCCCAACCAACTCCCCAAGCAACACCCCAACCCAATATAAAATTAAAGTCAGCTAAAGGCGTTAATTATGACCAATTAGAACAACTGTTGAAAGCTGGAAACTGGAAAGAAGCTGACCAAGAAACAGCTAAAAAAATGTTAGAAGTAGCTGGAAGAACACAGGAAGGAGAGTTAGATAAAGACTCAATTGATAATTTCCCATTTGAGGATTTACGCACCATTGATCAGTTATGGGTAAAATACAGTAATGGTCGTTTTGGCTTCAGTGTCCAGAAGGAAATCTGGCTAGAAGTTGGGGGTAAGGTAGACAGAGAGACAGAATGTAAGCTGGGCGAGCGCGTCGGATGGAGAAATAATGGTAGTTGGATGGACTACGATGATCTGACCTTTTCCTTACAAGCTACCGTGGGTCACTTTCCGCGTGTGGGTCGTATGTCGATGTTCACTCCTTATCAGCGCTGGGCCAGTTTGTTTTTCTCTCGCTTCAAGAATTGTAAGCTTACACCGCTACCGACAACCGAACCAACACCCCAACCCGATATAGAATTAAAGTCAGCTAAAGGTATTAATTATCGTCAATTAGAACAACTTTTAAAAGCCGGAAACTGGGAAGAAGCTAACAAAGAAACGGCCAAGAAAATGTGTGCAGTAGCCGGGAGAACAAAGGAAGGACGGTTAAATGAAAAAGATATTGATAATTTTCCCTGTGAGGATTTACGCACTATTGACCAACTTTGGGTAAAATATAGTGATGGACGCTTCGGCTTTTCGGTACAGAAGCGTATCTATCAAAGTCTGGGAGGAACCCGGAGTTATGATACGAAAGTCTGGGATGCCTTTGGTGATCAGGTGGGTTGGCCTGTGAATGGCTGGAGGTCGGGGCGCGATCAAATAAAATTTACAAGACAAGCACCAAGTGGCCACCTCCCATGGATTTTGATTTATAGTTGGATGGAGGGTGATTTCTGGGGGTGGGGTTGGTGGGTTCTCTTCTCTCGCGTCGAGACTTGTAGACTGTAACATATAAAGCTTTTAACCCGACAGCGTAGGGGCGGGTTCACCGGGATTTTTGTTAATAATAATTAACCTAAATAAACCCGCCCAACCCCATAATAGGAATCAATATAAACCCGGTTTTGTTAACGTTAAATTTTGGTGGGGTGGGCGGGTTTATCAAGATTATTTGTCAGATTTGAAAAATTTTGTCGAACCCGCCCCTACGGGTTTTATTTTAATAATTGGGTCAGAAACCGGGTTTCTTAACTGATATTTCTATTAGTAGGGTGCGTAAGCGTTCTTCGCACCCTACACCATCAGTGTCAACTCAACTTAAGAAATGGATAGGCGATAGAAAGCACCTTTATCGGTATAGTAATCATCGACCGTAACATAATACAGACCCGGTGGCAGTGTTTCTGTTGTTAAAGTTTTAGTTTCTCCGGCACCAACAAGATCGGATGTAATATAGTCACCAGAATTATCGTAAATGTTAACACTAATTGAGTCACTGACATTGCTTAAGTTAACATTAACGACACGGTTTTGAGCGAGTTGGAATTGGTAGTAATCACTGGAATCAATCGAGTAACCCACCCAATCATCATAACTAATAGCACTGCTCAGAATACCTAAAGGTAACGCTTTATCAAAACTTTCACCGGCACCATTATTCGGTAATGCAGATGCAGTTGCTTGTAAATTGTAACCGGTATTAGCACCATTGTTGCTGCTAACTTTGATGCGGTATGTACCTGGATTTAGGATTTTGCTAATGGTTTCATCTACATTCGAGAAAGCCGCAGATTCACCGATCTGATAATCATTGCTATCATAGAGGTAGAGATCAGCGTTTGCCGTTAAACCAGTTAGTTTTAAATTAATGGTACTCGCACTGGGAATTGAGAAAGTATAGAAATCATTTTCATCCTGTTCTATTCCATGGGGATTACCCACAAAATCATTAAAGGTTTGAGTTGTTCCTAAAGCCCCAATATTGAGGTTTTGACTGAGAGTATTACCGACTTTATTAGCAGGAGAATAGGTTAAGGCGGTGGCAGAAACTCCTAAATTATAAGTTGTGTTGCCACCATAATAATCACTATTAACAAGTACATAATAGGTTCCTGCTGTGAGATTTGTCAGGATATTTTCATCCGTTTTACCCTCTTGATAGGAATAACCAATTTCAGAACTCGCACTGTTGTACAAGTACAGGTCAGCATTCTGAGTTAATCCACTTAAATTGAGATTGAGGGTGCTATTTCCAGTCAGGGAGAATTTGTAATAATCGTAGGTGTCAATATCCCCAACCCAATCATTTTTTGTTACCGCAGTCGCACCTAAAGTGCCGATATCTTGTGCTGTGGTCATGTCATTTCCGGCACTATCAGAAATTGCTGTTGCCGACAATTTTAAATTATAAGTTGTGTTGCCACCATAATAATCACTATTAACAAGTACATAATAGGTTCCTGCTGTGAGATTTGTCAGGATATTTTCATCCGTTTTACCCTCTTGATAGGAATAACCAATTTCAGAACCCTCACTGTTGTACAAGTACAGGTCAGCATTTTGAGTTAATCCACTTAAATTGAGATTGAGGGTGCTATTTCCTGCGAGGGAGAATTTGTAATAATCATCGGTATCAATATCCCCAACCCAATCATTTTTTGTTACCGCAGTCGCACCTAAAGCGCCGATATCTTGTGCGGTATTGATGGTATTACCTGCTGTATCAACTCGCGGAGTTGCTGAAACCTGCAAGTCATAATTGGCACTACTAACGTTATAGTCTGGAGCAACTTCGACGTAATAAGTTCCCGCTTGTAAATTGCTAACCAGTTTCCCGGTTTGGTCGTCGGAGTTAATTGGATTACCCTTATTGTCATAGAGACTTAAGTTAGTCTTGGTATTAGTCAGATTCAGTTCTAAGGTACTGGTTTGAGGCAGAGATAATTGATAGTAATCCGAATTATCGATATCTCCAACCCAATCACTGACCGTTTGTGGTGTTGTAATAGCACCTAATTCCTTAGAATTATCTGGATTATTCCCAGCACCATTATTGGGCAGTGTTGTAGTCGCAACTTCTAAGTTATAAGTGGTTTGAATGTTACCCACACCTGCAACTTTAATATAGTAAGTCCCTGGGGTTAAATTGCTGAGAATTTGTTCACCAGCAGTCTTCAAAGTTTCCGAGGATTCAACCAGACCTTTATCACTGTTGTACAAGAACAGATTCGCGTTAGCACTCATTCCTGTTAACTTCAGGGAGAGACTACTATCTTTGTCAATTTGAAGTTTGTAGTAATCCTCAAGTTCTTCAGGAATTCCGTATTTATTGCCTACAAATTCAGAGTATGTTGTTGGGGTACTACTGATGTTAGTCATATTGTAGGCAGTTTCCCAAGTATTGCCAGCAATAACAGGAACAGGATATTCTAGGGGTGATGCCGCAACTTTTAAATTATAGGTTGTGCGATCGCTATCTGATTTATTCACCCGAACATAATAATCCCCAGGTAATAAATTCTCAGCAATCGATTCAGATTTATTCCCTAATTTTACTGCTTGTTTAAGTTCATAACCTTGACTATCGAGTAAATAAACATCAGCATTGGATTGTAACCCAGTTAAATCCAGTTTCAGATTGCTTTTTTGAGTCAGTTGTAATTTATAATAATCGTCAGAGTCAGTAGCAATATTGTAGTGGCTTCCTAACCAGTCAGAATAGGTTTGAGGCGCACTGCCAATTCCCCCTAAATCCTTGGCTTGATCACGGCTATTCCCAGCATTATCAGCCGGAGCAGGTGCGATCGATAATAGTTGCTTGGTGAGGTTATTTTTTTCATTACTTTCTCCAATTGCATTGAGATCGTCAACCACCATTCCTAAATAGAAATCTTTGGTTTTCCCTTGTTTCCAAAAGTCATTATTAACATTTGGTAAAGTCAGTTTTTGAGTCAATTCACTGGTGAGGGTATAACCTGCCAAGGATTTAATTGTTTGGGAATCTAATAGGATATCTTTTTTAGGATTAATAGCGCTATCTGCTGATAAATAAAATCCCACTCTGAACCCATCGGCTGCACTCACATCCGTATTGCTAACGGTATATTTAACATCAACTTTATCCTCTGGATTAGCAGTTGTTGATGCTAATTGAAAGACTCCCGATAAGTCACTTTTTTGTTGAATGCCAACGATAAGGTTATAGTTTGTTTTAGCAGTGCCAACGGGTAAAACTTGTAAGTAATAATCTCCCGCTTTCAGTTCTTTATAAATTGTTTCAGGTTTAGTTCCTTTCTGAATATTTTCATCAACTAATTTACCACTAGCATCCAATAACCTGACGTTAGCATCAGCTTTGAGATTCTCCAGATCCACCGTCAGTTCATTCGGTTCTGTCAAACTAAAATTATAATAGTCATTTTTATCGCGTAAACCGCTCGTGGTGAACCCAATAGCATTCGTTTCTGTAATCGGATCTTGTTGGTTTAATGCCCCTAATTTTTTAGCGGTTTTCAAAGATTCATAATCATCAAGGGGTTGATCGGCTGTAATCTTGAGCTTATATGCAGTGCTATCTTTGCCACTATTCGGTTCAATATGGACGTAATAAGTTCCTGGTTCTAATTTTTTGTTAATTGTCTCTGCTGTTGTTCCTTTTTTATTAGAACTACCAAGACGTTGACCATCTGTTCCCAGTAACTCTAATTTAGCATTTGCATTTAAACCATCTAAGTTAATATTAACATTGCTACTTTCTGCTACTTTAAACTGATAGTAGTCATCCGTATCTCGAATATTTTTTCCAGTTTGAAAACCAATTTTACTTGATTTATTAACTTCCTGTTTTGTAATATCCCCTAAATTCGTTCCTGGAAGTTGATCATCTTTCTCGCTAATTTTAGTATTTGCAGTTAAAGACAATCGATATTCTGTGTTATTTGTTCCGACATTTTTAATCCGAACATAATATTTTCCAGGGTCAAGAATACTACTAATTGTTTCAGCTTTATTCCCTGAATTATTCGAGGCTAAAATTTGAGTAGTTCCATCTTCTCCATACAGTTCAATATCAGCATTTTGGGTCAATTTTTGTAAGTCTAGGGTGATTTCACTTTCTTTCTTCAACTCAAAATTGTAATAATCATCTTGGTCAATACGTTTTCCGGTTTTGACCCCAATACTATCAGTGACGCTTTTACCTATATTGAGTTTTTTACCCGGTAAACTACCATCTTTATCTATAATCTGAGCATCAGCAGCGACACTCAAATTATATGAAGTACGTTCTGTTTGATAAGGTTCTACTAAAACGTAGTATTTGCCTTTATCTAAAGTTGTAGTGATTTCTTCCCGTTCCTTCCCTAAGTTTGAGGAACTAAACTCAACATTTTTACCATCTTTACCTAATAGCTTAATATTAGCATTTTGAGTCAACCCATCTAAACTAATGCTAACTTCGCTATCTTTTGTTAGATTTAATTCATAGTAATCTTTCTGATCTCTTACCCCACCTAACTCAAAACCAATATCATCCTTTGCCGTAAATATTTTACCAGGTAGTTTAAAATCTTGAGCCAGTTTAGCAGTTCCATCTGCATCACTAATCGAATCTGCATCTAAACTGAGGTGATAAGCGGTACTGTCAGCACCTTGGGGATATACCCGCAGATAATAAGTCCCAGCAGGTAAAGATTCAAAGATATTTTCTTTAGTTTTTCCGGTTTCTGTAGATGTGGAAATAATCTCTTTCCCATTACTTCCCAAAAGTTGCAAATTAGCATTGCCTTTGAGTCCATCTAAAGAAATATTGACTTGATTTAAGCGATTTTTGACTGTAAACTTATAATAATCATTAACATCCCGTTTCCCCTGAACTCTATATCCGACTTTCTCATTGATTGAAAGGGGTTTACTACTGAGTTTTCCTAAATCCTTAGCTGTTTTAATTGTTCCTCCCGTATCAGATTGAGTTCCTTTCCTGGGTTGAATTTCAAGGTTTTGACTGCTTTCTAAATTCTCCTTCAATTGTGTTGGGTCAACTCCCGTTAAATTATCCTCATCTAAATTAGTAGTTTTATTAATAGGAATCACATCGGAACTTTCAAAAATTAAGTCTGGATTATCACTCCTATATTGACCCTGGAATAATAGAGGTAAGGCATCATTCGCTTCCGCAGTGCCAATCAGAATATTGTAGGGATTAAACTGATCTGGGGTAGCTTCTAAGGGAAATAAAACACTGCTGTCTGGTGATTCAATTAACATGATTTTCTCCAAATTTAGTGAATTAGTCGTTATGGGAAAGTCTGAGAAACCCGGTTTCTGGTGCTTGATTTTGAGTCAGAACAGAAACTTGTCAAGAAACCGGATTTCTGTGTTGAGCTTTCTTGTTTTATCCAGCAACAACCTCTAAGTTATAGGGAGTCAGACCACCACTGGCGAGAACTTTAACTAAGTAGGTATCCGGTGACAGGAAAGAGTTGATATTTTCATTGCTGTTTCCGGCATTAGCGGAACTGCCAATTAGTACACCCGCTTTGCTGTAAACCTCCAGGTTGGCATTCGCTTTCAGACCCGTGAGGTTAATATCGACAAAACCACCACTCCCCACAATGAAAGTAAATTCATCAACTGGATCGCCAGTTTCCCCACTCAACCCTTTATTGGTGAGAGGATCAGCACCCAACGTCCCCAAATCAACGGAGGAATCTTGGCCAACAGGAGAAGCGCTCATGTTTAAGTCGTAGCTGCTACCAACGCTACCTTTTGGCAACACTCGGACGTAGTAGTCACCCTTGGTCAGAACATCGCTAATGGACTCATCGGCTTGACCACTCTTACGAGAACTTTTCAGCAATACTTGATCGGCATCATACAACTCCACATCGGCGTTTTGCTTCAGGTTCGTCAGGTTGAGACTGAAGTTGCTCTTTTCACTGATGGTAAATTTGCGATAGTCATTGATATCCCGGTAACCATCCCCTTGTAGACCAATGGAGTCGGAGGCTTCATAATCTCCTAAACCACCGATATTGGTAGCAGTTGGGAACGTACCATCGGAATCTTTGCCTCCGCTACCCCCTAAAGAGACGCTCAAATCGTAATCCGTGCGATCGCTACCTTGGGGAGTCACCAGAACATAATATTTACCGGCTTCTAAGGTTTCGCTAATTGATTCTGCGGCCTTACCCGGATTTCGGGAAGCACGAATTGGGCTTTCGTCACTATCCAACAATTCCACATTAGCGTTCCCACTTAAACCACTCAGTTTGATGCTAACGGCTTCTTCCCCGGTTAGGGTAAAGCTATAGTAATCTTTCTGATCGCGGGAAGTTGACCCAATACTAGAACCAATATTATCTTTAGTCGAATAAAGTTTATCCGCATTCAGGATATTCGTCATATCGGTTGCCAGACTAGCGGGACTGTCATCATCGACTCCACCACCCGCCGCACTCATGCTTAGGTTGTAGTTGGCCTTGGCATTACCAAAGGGAAAGACTTCTAAAACATAGTCCCCAGCATCAAGGTTTTCCGAAATTTCTTCACTGCTGTCGCCGGAGTTGGTAGAGTCAAAGAGCAGAACTCCTTGACTTGTTTTCAGGCGGATATTAGCATCAGCAGTGAGATCATCGAGGTTAATCACTACATCAGTTTTTTCATCTAAGCTGAAGGAGTATTGGTCAAGTTCGTTACGACGATCCGCCGCACCTAAACCAATGGATTCAGGTTTACTGTAAGTTCCTACGGTATTGAGATCGCCAACCTCAAATTTCTGAACTTTGTTACCGAGATCGCTAATATCTACACTTAACTGATAACCCGTGCGTCCGCTAACTTTAGGAACAACTTGCAGATAATAAGTTCCGGGTTCAAGCACATCCTGAATTGTTTCGGCAGCCCGTTGTCCGGTTTCCCGTGAATAATTCAAAAGGGTTTTGCCATCACCGTCATACAATTCCAAATCAGCATTCTGCCGTAACTTATCCAAGTTGATATCAACCCAACTCTCTTTGGTGACATCAAATTTAATCCAGTCTTTCTCATCCCGTCCGGCACGACCTTGGGTTTTGCCAATCTCATTATTAAAGACTTTCTTGCCACTCACAGCCCCTAAATCTAATGCTTCTTTAGGGATTGGATAATCATCAACGAAGGGAGCTTCGGCACTGATTTTTAGCTGATAATCCGTACTTGATTGTCCATCAGGAGTGACCAGCACCGTGTAGGTTCCCTTCTCTAAGGTCTGTTCTATTGCTACTCCCGCTTTGCCAGTTGAAGTGTCGATCTCGTCTCCTGACTCATCGAACAGTTGCACTTTAGCATTAGCTTTTAACCCACCCAGAGTTAAGTAGATATTGGTGTCATCAGGTACATCGAAGGTATAGTAATCTTTTTGATCCCGCCCGCTCCCAACTTTTGCCCCAATTTTATCAGCTTTAGTAATGGCATTAGCCGGAGTTAAAGTTCCTAAATTGACACCTGGTGCTTTATCATCCGGTTCATCTTTAATCGCTAAAGAATTAACCGTCAATTGGTAATCAGTTTTGGCATTTCCTTGAGGAATAACTTTAATATAGTATTCCCCTTTATCCAATTCAGCAACAATTTTATCCGCATTCCGATTTTTGTTATCAGACGTTCCTAATTTCGTCTTTCCATCACTATCATAGAGTTCGATATTGGCATCCGCTTTCAAACCATCAAGGATGATTTGAACATCGTTTTTGTCTTCGGTGACACTAAACTTATAAAAGTCCTGAGCATCACGGCTTTTTCCTGCGCCAAAGCCAATTTTATCGAGTTCCGTGACCTGTTGTGCACTCAGAACCCCCAGATCTTTTGCTGTTTTTAAACTATCTTTTTCCTCCGTAATACTTTCGCCTTTCACACTCAGGCGATATTTAGTTTTCTGGCTTCCTGGGGTATAAACCCGGACGTAATAATCACCTGCTTCCAAAATCTCCGTAATCAATTCTTTAGTCCGAGCGCCTGTTTCGGTAGACTGAAACAGTACCGTTGTGCCATCACTATCTAAAATTTCTAGATCGGCATTTTGTGCAAGTTGATCGAGAACAAGACTGACTTCACACTGCTCTTTGATCGAGAATTTGTAAAGATCAGAAACGTCACGAACACCGCCTTCAGTATACCCAATATCCTCAGTTTCTACCCAGGCTTTTTTCTTAATATCCCCGATCAGTGTCGCCCCGTCGGTTTGGGCGTTCTTATCTCCATCTGGTAGTTGTTTCTTAACTTCAGTAATTTTTGCATACAAACCTGCCGAATCAGCTTCTTGTTCCTGCACCCGGAAGCGATTTTCTAAAGTCGTCCCACCATCTTTACTAAATCCTAAGACTTCCAGGGTATATTTTTTGCCCCCGTAATCAAAGGTTTCATTCGGTAAAACATCGGGAAAATAAACAAAATCCTTCCAGTCTTCTGGATCAGGGGAACAGTCCGCCACTGTTTCTAGTTTCAGATCAAACTTAAAATTCTTAGTTTGATCCGTCGGACTATCTAAATCCAATTGAATTTGTAAGGGGACAGATTCAACAGCAGTATCCATCCAAATTGAACCATTGAAGTAAGAGAGCATCCCCACTTCAAAGGGCTTATTGAATGAGACATCAAACGGGAGGCTAGAAATTGATAATCCATTTGTTGGTAATGCCGGATCAACAGATTCTGCCCAATTAAATGTATCTGTTCCAACACCTTTAAAAATAGGATCTGAGAAAGAACCCTTATTCGGTGTTCCCCAAGTATTCGTTGCTTGACCAAAAACTTCTGCCATGACCTTGATTTCCTTATGGATAAATTGGATAAATTGTTGAGGGTTTGACCCCCCTTAATCCCCCCTTATTAATGGGGGAAGTTTCCCTTCTGTTCTCCCCCTTAGCAAAGAGGAGTTCTGTCATGTTCTCCCCCTTAACAAGGGGGAGTTAGAGGGGGTTATTTTCTATGGGAAAAAGCCCTCTTACGATTAGAAAATTGATAAGCTGTAGCCGGTTTGGGCTGTACCAACGGTCGCAACTTTCAGGTAATAATCCCCGGCGTCTAAAGCTGCACTAATGGTCTCGGTAGCCATTCCCGTTTTTGCCGATGAATAAAGCACAGCACCACTACTGTCTAAAAGTGCTAAATCCGCGTTAGCTTTTAATTTATCTAGGACAATGGTGACATCACCTGCCGCCCCAACACCGATTTTGTAGTAATCACTGAGATCCCGAACCTTGTTTTCTGTGAACCCAATCTTCGTGTCCGGTTGAGTAATTAAATCAGGCAATTGTCCTAAATCTGTTGCCGTTTCTAAGGTTCCGTTTGGATCACTGCCAGTAATTGGATCTACGGGATCTACGGGATCTACGGGATCTACTGGATCAGTGGTTGCTTCTGCACCCATACTCAGGAAATAGTTCGTCTTGGCACTTCCCGCCGCAAACACATGAACTTTATAATCCCCAGCGGCTAACACATCAACAATTTTTTCTGGGGAACTTCCTGTGTTAAAGGAACTCAATACCGTCTTACCTTCACCATCGAGTACCCGCACATTGGCATCTGCGGTCATGGTATCCAAGTTCAAGGTAAAATTACTCTCAGCGTCCAGACTAAAGTTATAGTAGTCGTTGCTATTGGGAGCGCCACCTTCTGTCTTGCCAATATCCTCAGATTTCTTGTATTGTTTAGTACCCAGATTATCGACTTTAAAGGTTTCATCCTTAGATTTGACTTCGCTGCCTTTGATTTCCAAGCGATAGTCGGTTTCTGCATTCCCCGCAGGAATAACTTTCGCGTAGTAATCACCAGGTGCTAATGTCGTTCCTAGCAGTTCACCGATCTTGCCAGTATTTTCACTCTTGACAATCAAATTATCGGCGCTGTCATACAGTTCCAAATTGGCATCTTGACTCATCCCATCTAAAGCCGCACTAATTTTCGTATTAGACGAGACACTGAAGTTATAAATATCCGCTTCATTGCGAACACCGCTTCCTTCGCGTCCAACCTGATCACTTTCGACGAATTTTTTCGCCGTCGTAATATCCCCTAATTCAAAGATCTCTTCAGGTTTAACTGGAGCTACGGCATTTAACGACAAACGATAGGGACTAATAGCCGTGCCAAACGGTACAACTTCTACATAATAAGTTCCCGGATCTAAGGTTTCATTGATTGTTTCGTCTTTCTGTCCTTTATTGTTAGACTTGTAAACCTCTTTTCCTTCAGTGTCATAGACTTTGACGTCAAGATTAGCTCTGAGACTGTCTAAGGTAATATTGACATTTTTCTCTTCACCGACGGTAAATTCATACCAGTCAGATTGATCTCGGAAACGCCCATCTAATAACTTGCC
The DNA here is from genome assembly GCA_003609755.1 of Planktothrix agardhii NIES-204. Lineage (NCBI taxonomy): Bacteria > Bacillati > Cyanobacteriota > Cyanophyceae > Oscillatoriales > Microcoleaceae > Planktothrix > Planktothrix agardhii. The sequence continues at coordinate 419,709 of AP017991.1, read as the reverse complement.
CACATCATCACTACGGACTGTTGGCTTGTCAACTAATTCTCCTAATTTCTCGGCTGTTTCTAGGGTGGGAATATCATCAGAATTGAGGGCGGTATCTAATTCCAGATAATATTCTGTTTTGGCTCGTCCTTGAGGTGAAACAACAACCGCGTAATCTCCTTTTTCTAAATAGTCGCTGATAGTTTCATTGGCATTGCCTGTGTTCTTGGAACTAAACAGTAACCCACCTAAAGTTTTACTGTCTGCCTCATAATCATAAACTGCTACATTGGCATCAGCTTTGAGTTGTTCAACATCTAAGTAGAAAGAAGCATCTTTACTTAGATTAAAGGTGTAGAAGTCTTTTTGGTTCCGTTGTGTGCCGACTCCTTGACCAATATTATCAATCGTAAAGAATCCTTTCTCGATTAAATCACCAACTTCTAAACCAGGTAATTTCGGATCTTTAACAACCTCATCGGCTTTCAAATTGAACAAATAATTGGTTTTAGCTGCCCCTTGGGGTGAGATCTGAACAACATAATTTCCTTTGGGTAAAACCGCAGCGATCGCCTCATCATCTCTTCCCTTATTTACCGAGTCGATCAACTTGGTGGTTTTGCCATTTTTCTCCAGTTCTAACAGTTGAATATTCGCATCAGCCGTTAGTTGATCTAGAGTGAGATTAATTTCACTATCTTTATCTAGGGAAAACGTAAAGAAATCTTTAACGTCCCGTTGTTTATTCTCGGTAAAACCAATGCCATCGTTATAGGTAAACCCATTGACTAAATCCTGAGCAGAAATCTTCAGACCCGGTGCCTCGTCGGGGGGATCACCTGCTGGCCCGCCTTTGGGTGCGGCACTCATGGTCAGGGTATAATCTGTCGCTATACTTCTTCCTTTTGGCAATACCCGGACATAGTAGTCACCGGCCTCTAGGTCAGTATCAATGTTTTCTGGCTTTGTTCCGGGGTTAACCCCTTTGAATAAAACGGTTTTGCCATCACTGTCGATAATTTCAACATTGGCATCTTTATCCAGTCCATCCAACGTTAAGTTAAAATCGCTTTCCTCTGCGATCGTAAATTTGAAGTAATCGTTGCTATCGATTTTGCCATTTTCTCGAAAACCAATTTTTTCGTTAACACGATTTGGTTCTGTGCCAATGACACCTAGAACTGTAGCATCCTGAATCCTGTCGTCTGGCATTTTTTTTCTCCTTAAACTAACTTGTTGTATCAAGCTCTCGCATTAAACTGAAATAGCGTGAGAGTAATTGCAGTTAAATATCTTACTTAAATGTTCGGTTTTTTTGGATATCTCCTGGGGTAAGGAGGAATAGGAAAGGCACACAAAACCCAGTCCACGCCCAAAAAACGTAGTCACAGTGGGGTTTACAGGGGTTGTTTTAAGAACAGGACAAAACGATTTTATCACCTCCAGAAGGGTGTGATTTTTAGAAATTCTCGATTGATTATCTATACAGTAGCATAACATATACTTAGTATAACAAAGATTTCGGGGTAAAAAAATTTTATTTACTTTTTGTTATAATCTTATTAAAACTCAATGTTGTTTGCTTTGCAGACAGAGTTTTTAGGTCTGTCTCCTAAAAAAAGGGATCAGGAGCAGACTGTTGGGCCAGGGTTTCGATGGCGGAAGCAGAGAACCTGATAAGAGCTAGATTTTCTTGAGATCTCAAGAAAACCTCACTTAGTCTCATAAACTTTAGTAACATTCTTTGTGTAAAAGATTACGGTTGGGTAAGGGTTCTGGGAAATGGCCGGAGGAAGAAACCCGATTTTTATCGAACTTGATTAACATTTCTTCAAAAACTAGGTCTACCAGACAAGGATTAAAACCGTGGAAAACAACCAGAAAGCTTTCAATCTTCCATTCAGCCAAAATTTACCGATAATATTGATCGGGAATCTATCTGTCGAACCTTTGAGGGCAGCAGGAATAATGGAGGAGGCGCTAACTCTGGTTGAGGATAAGTTAACGGAATTTATCGCTTCCCCAACCTTTGCCACCGATCTGCAAACGGTGTTTGGCCAGTCAACGGATATCCCATGGGCGAGAACACTCCTCGATGCTTTGCCTGCCCGGGATGAGTTACCTCAGATCACCCTGGTGTCAGCAGATTTGATGAATGGTGCGGTCGGTGGGTTTGACTCCCTGACGGGTACGGTGTATTTAGCCGATAGTTTGATTGATCCTAATTCTGTGATTACCAGCGACACCCAACCATCTCCCCATCTAGTCAACGTAATCATCGAAGAATTGGGACATTGGTTAGACTCTCATTTAAATGAAGTCGATACTCCAGGAGATGAGGGCGAGTGGTTGGCGGCATTGGTTCAAGGGGATGGGTTAAGTACCTCTGAAATAGCCCGTTTGCGCTCAGAAACCGATCAGGTGGTAGTTACCCTTGAGGATCAAACGGTCATACTCGAAGCATCGGGGCCATCCTTTACCGAATATAGTATTTACCTTCCGGGTGTTTACTGGGGTTCCGTAGCCTGGGCTGACTACAATGGGGACGGTAAAAAAGACTTCCTGTTGACGGGTTTCAATAATTCAGGGAACTGCATCTCGAAACTGTACAAAAACACAGGCAGTGGTTTCAGTTTCATTGAAGATAGCAGTGTTTCCCTTCCTGGTGTTTACCTCAGTTCCGTAGCCTGGGCTGACTACAATGGGGACGGTAAACCAGACTTCCTGTTGACGGGTAGGGATAATTCAAATAACTACATCTCGAAACTGTACAAAAACACAGGCAGTGGTTTCACCGAAGATACCAGTATTTCCCTTCCTGGTGTTGGCTACAGTTCCGTAGCCTGGGCTGACTACAATGGGGACGGTAAACCAGACTTGCTGTTGACGGGTGAGACGGGTGAGGCTAATTTAGGCAACAACATCTCGAAACTGTACAAAAACACAGGCAGTGGTTTTAGCGAAGATACCAGTATTTCCCTTCCGGGTGTTAGAGGCAGTTCCGTAGCCTGGGCTGACTACAATGGGGACGGTAAACCAGACTTCCTGTTGACGGGTTGGGATGGTTCAGGCACCATCTCGAAACTGTACATAAACACAGGCAGTGGTTTCATTGAAGTTGAAGATACCAGTGTTTCACTTCCTGGTGTTGCCGATGGTTCCGTAGCGTGGACTGACTACAGCGGAGACGGTAAACCAGACTTGCTGTTGACGGGTTTCGCTGATTATTCAGGCTACATCTCGAAACTGTACATAAACACAGGCTTTGGTTTCATTGAAGATACCAGTGTTTCCCTTCCGGGTGTTAGCAGCAGTTCCGTAGCCTGGGCTGACTACAATGGGGACGGTAAAAAAGACTTCCTGTTGACGGGTAGGGATAATTCTAATTCAGGCAACTACATCTCAAAACTGTACAAAAACACAGGCAGTGGTTTCATTGAAGATACCAGTGTTTCCCTTCCGGGTGTTGGCTACAGTTCCGTAGCCTGGGCTGACTACAATGGGGACGGTAAACCAGACTTGCTGTTGACGGGTTACGATAATTCATACAACTACATCTCGAAACTGTACAAAAACACCACTCCCAATATCGCTCAAATTTCTATCAAAGATACCCAAATCATAGAAGGCGACAACGGCAAAAAGCTGGCCAAATTCACCGTTAGTCTTAATACCCCCAGCACCCAAACCGTAACCGTCAACTACGCCACCACCAACGACACCGCTAAGGCAGGGGAAGACTATCAACGCACCAACGGTAAACTCACCTTTAAACCCGGTGAAACCAGCAAAACCATCAATGTTCCTGTTTTTGGGGATACCAAACTAGAAGCGAAAGAAACCTTTAAGCTGCTCCTCAGTCAACCCCAAAATGCCCAACTCGGAAAGAAACAGGCAATAGGAAGTATTACTAATGATGACTTAGCCAAAATTTCTATCAAAGATACCCAAATCATAGAAGGTGACGACGGCAAAAAGCAAGCCAAATTCACCGTTAGTCTTAATACCAAAGTTAATCAAAAAGTTGAAGTCAGTTACGCCACCAGCGACGACACCGCTAAGGTAGGGGAAGACTATCAACGCACCAACGGTAAACTCACCTTTAAACCCGGTGAAACCAGCAAAACCATCAATGTTCCTGTTTTTGGGGATACCAAACTAGAAGGGAATGAAACCTTTAAGCTGCTCCTCAGTAAACCCCAAAATGCCCAACTTGGAAAGAAACAGGCAATAGGAAGTATTACTAATGATGACTTAGCCAAAATCTCGATCAAAGATACCCAAATCATAGAAGGTGACGACGGCAAAAAGCAAGCCAAATTCACCGTTAGTCTTAATACCAAAGTTAATCAAAAAGTTGAAGTCAGTTACGCCACTAGCGACGACACCGCTAAGGTAGGGGAAGACTATCAACGCACCAACGGTAAACTCACCTTTAAACCCGGTGAAACCAGCAAAACCATCAATGTTCCTGTTTTTGGGGATACCAAACTAGAAGGGAATGAAACCTTTAAGCTGCTCCTCAGTAAACCCCAAAATGCCCAACTTGGAAAGAAACAGGCAATAGGAAGTATTACTAATGATGACTTAGCCAAAATCTCGATCAAAGATACCCAAATCATAGAAGGTGACGACGGCAAAAAGCAAGCCAAATTCACCGTTAGTCTTAATACCAAAGTTAATCAAAAAGTTGAAGTCAGTTACGCCACTAGCGACGGCACCGCTAAGGTAGGGGAAGACTATCAACGCACCAACGGTAAACTCACCTTTCAACCCAACCAAACCCAAAAAACTATCATTGTTCCCATCCTGGGCGACACCCTCGACGAAGATAATGAAACCTTCTTCCTCAACCTCAGTAAACCCAAAAATGCTGACTTGGGAGATAAACGCGCTATAGGCAAGATTACAGATAACGACACAGGGGGTGACAAACCAGGGGATCGTTTTGAGACGGCGGTTAACCTCGGTAAAGTTAAACAAGAAATTATTCGAGATGATCAAATTGGTTTTCTTGAAGGGGGAAGCTATCGGGACACCGACGACTATTACCGTTTCCAATTAGATCGAAAAGGCACTTTATTATTAACCCTTCAGAAACTATCTAAAGATGCCGATATCAAGTTATATGGCAGTGAGCAGGAGTTAATTACTGAAGGGATAAACGATGGGACAAACCCAGAAATTATAGAATATCAACTTGATCCTGGGATATACTATGTAAAGGTATATCCCAAAGTTAAAACCTACACTAATTACCGCCTCACCGTTGATTTCAGTTGACTGGGATAGTTAGAAACCCTGTTTCTGAATCAATCTTTCTATTAGCTAGAAACAGTAATAGCAGAAACCCAATTTCTATTGAACTTGATTAACATTTCTTGAAAAACTAGGTCTATCAGACAAGGATTAAAACCATGGAAAACAACCCGAAAGCTTTCAATCTTCCATTCAGCGAAAATTTACCGATAATATTGATCGGGAATCTATCTGTCGAACCTTTGAGGGCAGCAGGAATAATTGAGGAGGCCCTGACTCTGGTTGAGGATAAGTTAACGGAATTTATCGCTTCCCCGACCTTGGCCACCGATCTGCAAACGGTGTTTGGCCAGTCAACGGATATCGAATTGGCGAGAACACTCATTGATGCTTTACCTGTTAGCGATGAGTTACCTCAGATCACCCTGGTCTCAGCAGAGTTGATGAATGGCGCGGTCGGAGGGTTTGACTCCCTCACGGGTACAGTCTATTTAGCCGATAGTTTGATTGATCCTAATACTGTGATTACCAGCGACACCGAACCCTCTCCCCATCTAGTCAACGTAATCATCGAAGAGTTGGGACATTGGTTAGACTCTCAGTTAAATCAAGTCGATACTCCAGGGGATGAGGGCGAGTTATTGGCGGCATTGGTTCAAGGGGATGGGTTGAGTGCCTCTGAAATAGCCCGTTTGCGCTCAGAAACCGATCAGGTGGTAGTTACTCTTGAGGATCAAACGGTCATACTCGAAGCATCGGAGCCATCCTTTACCGAAGATACCAGTATTTCCCTTCCGGGTGTTTACTACGGTTCCGTAGTCTGGGCTGACTACAATGGAGACGGTAAACCAGACTTCCTGTTGACTGGTAAAGATAATTCAAATAACGACATCTCGAGATTGTACAAAAACACAGGCAGTGGTTTCATTGAAGATACCAGTCTTTCCCTTCCGGGTGTTAGCGGCAGTTCTGTAGCCTGGGCTGACTACAATGGGGACGGTAAACCAGACTTCCTCTTAACGGGTTACGATGGTAATTCAGGCTACATCTCGAAACTGTACAAAAATACAGGTAGTGGTTTCATTGAAGATACCAGTGTTTCCCTTCCTGGTGTTAGCAGCAGTTCCGTAGCCTGGGCTGACTACAATGGGGACGGTAAACCAGACTTCCTCTTAACGGGTTTCGATAGTTATAGTTCAGAAACCATATCCAACAAGATCTCAAAACTGTACAAAAACACAGGCAGTGGTTTCATTGAAGATACCAGTCTTTCCCTTCCGGGTGTTGGCCGGAGTTCCGTAGCCTGGGCTGACTACAATGGGGACGGTAAACAAGACTTCCTGTTGACGGGTAAAGATAATTCAAATAACCCCATCTCAAAACTGTACAAAAACACAGGCAATGGTTTCAGCGAAGATACCTCTATTTCCCTTCCCGGTGTTGGCTACAGTTCCGTAGCCTGGGCTGACTACAATGGAGACGGTAAACCCGACTTGCTGTTGACGGGTTACGATGGTAATTCAGGCTACTACATCTCGAAACTGTACAAAAACACAGGCAGTGGTTTCACCGAAGATACCAGTGTTTCCCTTCCTGGTGTTATCAGCAGTTACGTAGCCTGGGCTGACTACAATGGGGACGGTAAACCCGACTTCCTGTTGACGGGTTTCGATAGTTATAGTTCAGAAACCATATCCAACAAGATCTCAAAACTGTACAAAAACACAGGCAGTGGTTTCACCGAAGATACCAGTGTTTCCCTTCCGGGTGTTGGCTGGAGTTCCGTAGCCTGGGCTGACTACAATGGGGACGGTAAACCCGACTTGCTGTTGACGGGTGAGGATAATTCATACAACTACATCTCGAAACTGTACAAAAACACCACTCCCAATATCGCCCAAATTTCTATCAAAGATACCCAAATCATAGAAGGTGACAACGGCAAAAAGCAAGCGAAATTCACCGTTAGTCTTAATACCCCCAGAACCCAAACCGTAACCGTCAACTACGCCACCACCAACGACACCGCTAAGGCAGGGGAAGACTATCAACGCACCAACGGTAAACTCACCTTTAAACCGGGTGAAACCCGCAAAACCATCAATGTTCCTGTTTTTGGGGATACCAAACTAGAAGCGAATGAAACCTTTAAGTTGCTCCTGAGTAAACCCCAAAATGCCCAACTCGGAAAGAAACAGGCAATAGGAAGTATTACTAATGATGACTTAGCCAAAATTTCTATCAAAGATACCCAAATCATAGAAGGTGACGACGGCAAAAAGCAAGCGAAATTCACTGTCAGTCTTAATACCAAAGTTAATCAAAAAGTTGAAGTCAGTTACGCCACCAGCGACGGCACCGCTAAGGTAGGGGAAGACTATCAACGCACTAACGGTAAACTCACCTTTCAACCCAACCAAACCCAAAAAACTATCATTGTTCCCATCCTGGGCGACACCCTCGACGAAGATAATGAAACCTTCTTCCTCAACCTCAGTAAACCCAAAAATGCCGACTTGGGAGATAAAAGCGCTATAGGCAAAATTACAGATAACGACAACGACACCGGGGGTGACAAACCAGGGGATAGTTTTAAGACGGCGGTTAACCTCGGTAAAGTTAAACAAGAAATTAGTCGAAATGACCAAATTGGTTTTACCGAAGGGGTAATTCGAGACACCGACGACTATTACCGTTTGCAATTAGATCGCAAAGGCACTTTAGTATTAGTTCTTGACGGACTATTTAAAGATGCCAATATCAATTTATATGGCAGTGAGCAGGAGTTAATCAGTCAATCAAATCAGAAGGGAATATCCTCAGAAATTATACAACAGCAACTTGCTCCTGGGACTTATTATGTACGGGTATATCCCCAAGATAGTGCCCGGACTAATTATCGCCTCAGCATTGATTTAATTTAGGGGAGGCGATCTTTTCTCAACAACTTCGCAGATAATGTATATCTTTTGAATGTAGGGGCGGGTTCGCCGGGATTTAGGTTAATAATAATTAACCTAAATCAACCCGCCCAACCCCATTTAATAATTGGGTCAGAAACCGGGTTTCTTAACTGATATTTCTGTTAGTAGCAAAAATGATGACAGAAACCCGGTTTCTTAACTAAGATTTCTGTTCATAGCAAAGGTGATGGCAGAAACCCGGTTTCTTTCTTGGCGACGGGTGAAATTTTGCCGACGCCTCTGGCCTGTATTGGTCGCTGATTGCCTATTCTGTGATAAAGTTAATAATTGTAAAGAAATATGAGAGTCTGATTATCTCTCGGTTAACAAAAAACCAATATTGCTCACAATTATAGACACTTATAGGATCTCCCATGCAACAGAATTGGCTCAATAGATTACTCCTCTCTATTGCTATATTAGCTATTACCCTCTCCACCTGGGCAATTACCCCTGTTGCTCATGCCTTTAATAATCCTGACCTACTTCCTCAGATTCAAACTCCGGTCATTGACCTGGCGGGAATTTTCACCGATATTCAGGAAAATCTATTGGCCAAGGATATAGAAAACTTTGAAACCGAAACAGGTTGGAAAGTTAGGGTATTAACTCAATTTGACCAAACCCCCGGTCGCGCTGTTAAGGAATATTGGGGACTCGATGATAAAAGCGTTTTAGTCGTAGCTGATGAACGGGGCGGTAATATCCTGAACTTTAGCGTCGGTCGTCAGGTTTACCCGTTTCTGTCTCGGACATTCTGGGTGGAGTTACAAACTCGCTTCGGAAATCAATATTTTGTTAGAGACAATGGAGAAGATCAGTCTATTATCCAATCTATTGATACCATTCAAGGCTGTTTAATCCAAGGCGGTTGTCGGGTAGTTCCGGGGCTTCCTCCAGAACAATGGATTTTAACCCTAATTACTTCTGCTATCGGTGGGATTATTTGCGGCGTGGCGAGTATTCCCCGCAAGTCGGGACAATTAATTTCCTGGCAGTGGGCGTTAATTTTCTCGCCTCTGTGGGGAATTTTATTTATTGCCTTCGGAATTGGCCCGGTAATTTCTCGTACCCAAGAATGGCTTCCCCTTGTCCGTAATATTTCGGGCTTTTTAATTGGTTTCTTGGTAGCCTATCTGACTCCATTATTAAATCAGTCCTTCTCCCAGGAAGGTTAAGCAGAATTAGGAAAGTCGGTGGCATTTAATGGAGTCTGACCGATTTTCCCTCACTTTTTTGGCAATCACCGCAACAACCTGATACACTGGGTAAGTTGTAATCTGGTTGTGCTAGGTAAACTTTACTTATCCCCAGAACTTCAGTAATAATCGGCGAGTCACAATGGAATGGCATATTACGGATGCCCAGAGTTTAGGAATTATTGATGGTGAAATTGGCGATCATGTCTTTTCGCCAGCCGAATATGAAATTGTGCGTCGGGTTATTTATGCGACGGCGGATTTTGAATATAAAAGTTTAGTGCGGTTTTCTGACCAAGCTTTACAAGGTGGGGCGGCGGCCTTAGCTGCCCGGACAACGATTGTGGTGGATGTGCCTATGGTACAAGTCGGGATTACTCCCCGGATTCTTTCGACTTTTGCTAATCCGGTTTATTGTTCTATGGAGGCGGTAACTCGACCCCAACGGGAAAAAACTCGCTCGGCTTGGGGAATTGAGACGTTAGCAAGGCGCTATCCCGAGGCTATTTTTGTGATTGGTCAGGAACAAACAGCCCTTTCTGGGATAGTGGATTTAATTGAGGCGGAGGAAATTAAGCCCGCTTTGGTGATTGCTACGCCTTCGGGTTTTGTTGGGGCTGATGTCGCTAAGTCTCGTTTGAATGATTCCATGGTTCCCCATATTCGGATTGATGGACGCAAGGGGAGTGCGGTAGTGGCCGTGGCTTTGGTGGATGCTTTGGTTGATCTGGCTTGGCAAGCCTATGGTAGAGAAGGAAATGGGAGTTAATCAACTCATTTAACCACAAAGACACGAAGGGGTGACAAATACTAATTTATTGGTTAGCCCATATCATATTTTAGTGTTTTTGTCAAGGGGGTTGGGAAAGGGTGGAATTTATAAAGTTTCTGATGGGGGTTTTATTAGGGGTGATTTTTGGGGGTTTTATTGATATTTAGGATTTTTATCGGCTTTGTGGCTCTTGATTTGGGCTAGGGGTATAGAAAGACCAATCATAGTCTATTTATGAAAACTCTAACATTGGCTGAAAGTATTGTCAAGTGGTGGGCTTAATAGAAGTTTTTCTCAATAATCGGGCTTTTGTTAAGAATTGTAAAACGGGGATAATTTTGAATTTTAAAATTATTCGGTTGTAGGTATTAGATTATTTAATGTATTGGGGATGGATTTTGAGGTTAAGGTTGATCATCATCATAAACTTGATCATAACTGTTTGCGGGTTGATAGCGTTCAATTGCGGAAGTTTGGGGAGAAGCGGGTGCTTTTCTGGGACGACGGGACTGGAAACGATGACTAATTTCCTTGAAAATATCTCGACGGACGTAGGGATAGTCACTAATCCAAAGGTTTTGACTAGGAATATAGATATCGGAAACTTCATTAATTTCGCTTAAATCATCTAAATAAGACATCACAATCATTTGGGCAACTTGACCCCGACGTAGGCGTTTATGGTTGCGATTTAGGGGCGCTTGAATTAAGGTACTAAACCCGGTGGCATCTCCGACTTCTACATTAATTCTTCTTTCCAGGTTTTCAATAATAATTAGTTCTCCGCGCTTGTTCACAGATTCCTGTTGTTCTGTAACCGCTTCACTAATATAAAAATCGAGAATTTTTCCCTGTAAAAATCCGGCATAGGGATATTTTCGATATTTAATATTCCGCCAACTGGCTTCCCAAACGGGCATCCATAACCAATATAAAGAGGAGCTAATTCCGGCGATTAATATTAGGATTCTTAGGGTATCTCCTTCTACGGTATATTCCAGAAAAATCCAAATTGCTAAACAAACCGCAGAAACCAATAGACGCTTTAAAAAATCCCTGGGTTTTCCCCAACAATACTTATATTGTTCTCCCGTCGCCACGCCGGGAATTAAGTCTTCAAATGTTTGACGAGTTATGGGAACAAGCATTTTTGTTTATGTTTAGGTAATGGGTAATAGGTAATGGGTAATAGGTAATGGGGAGAGATAGGGAATATTTAATAAACGAAACTCCCATGGTAAATTAGCATGATATTGATTTTATTAGAACACTGGAAAAATGAATCATTATTCCCTATTCCCCTAAATCAGTTATTATAACATTCAAAAAATCAATCATCATTACCCAAAACCCAAAACCCAAAACCCAAAACCCACAACTTATTACCCATTACCTGTTCCCTGTTCCCTGTTCCCTGTTCCCCATTATAAAATTTTTTCTAATCCATAAACCAAGTTTTTCAAGGCTAAGACTTTGCGAATAGCCAGTAGAACTCCGGGCATATAACAAGAGCGATCGCTAGTATCGTGACGCAGGGTATAAATTTGACCCGCAGCCCCAAAAATTACCTCTTGATGGGCAATTAATCCAGGTAAACGAATACTATGAATTCTAATTCCTTCTCCAGCTTCGGCGCCTCTAGCCCCGGTGATTTTTTCGGTTTCTGTAACTAGGGGAGAATTATAGGTTTTCCCTAATTCTGCTAATAATTGTGCCGTTTGAATGGCAGTTCCACTGGGAGCATCGGCTTTTTGATTATGATGTAATTCGATAATTTCAACATGATCAAAATATCGAGAAGCGGCGATTGCTGCTTGTTGTAATAATACCATGCCAATGGAAAAATTAGGAATCAGCAAACACCCCATACTGGCTTTATCGGCAAATTCGGCTAAGTCTTGAATTTGGGCCGGACTTAACCCCGTAGTTCCCACAACTGGACGCACGCCATAAGCGATCGCCGCCCGAATATTGTCGTAAACTGAATCAGGATGGGTGAAATCTACCATAACTCCAGGCTGTTTTTCCTGGGCAGCCATGGCTAACATTCCCTCTCGGTCATTGGTAATCGGAACTTCCAAGGGTTCAATTCCGACCAAAGTTCCCGCATCCTGTTCTTGATAAGCCAGGTTATGATCAATTGCCCCTAACAAGGTCATATCGGGAGATGCGGCGACCGCTTTAATCACTTCTCGGCCCATTTTTCCGCCAGCACCATTAACAATTACAGGAATAGGATGGGAATTAGTCATAATACATTAAATAGATCTTAGCTAAAATTTCCAGTCACAGAAAAGATTTTGCGTAAATTATATCTAACAAGGGTAATCTACTTAAAAAATTTTCGCTGTTTATATTTTACAATAATCCTCGCACAAAGCCCACGTACTTCAGTCGTGGGATGTAGTGCGACCCCCTTTAGGGGGCGTGAGGGTATTAGAAATAGCTAGTGGTACGGGACAACACGGGGTATTTTTTGCCCCTGAGTTGAAACCGATAAAATGGTTGCCATCGGAAGTTAATCCGCTTTTGCAAGCCAGTATTTTAGCTTGGGAAAATAATTTCCCTTCAGATAATTTATTTCCTCCTTTAGAATTAGATGTACAGAAATCGGTTTGGTCAGTCGAAAATCCTGATTTAAAATTGCCCTTTTGCTTACAGGAATTTCCGATTACTGCCTTAGAAGAAGTTGTTACAATTGTGGAATTAGAAAATTTCCGGTTAGTGGAAGTAATACCGATGCCAGCTAATAATTTATCCTTGATTTTTCAGAAAATATAGGATATAATTAAGTGATCGCATTGTTCATCATTTCAGGAGGAGAAAAATCTAAGCCAATCTCAACTTCACTGGTTTTTGACTTTCTTCCGGGTATGGGATTTGTTTGTTCTTGATGGCGAGATTGGGGAGTTTTTTGTTCCAATAAATTTTGGATATCGGGGGGGGGAGTTACATTGGGAATATTTTGTTGAGATAACCAAGCGACCCCTCCCATGGAACCTGCTAGAATAGTCGCATAGCCTAAATATAAATGAACTGAATTAAGATAAAATTCTGAATCTATATCAATCTTAGAAGCCGACTTTCCTAGTTGTTGATTAAATTCCAAACAAGGAAAAGATGATGCCATTTTCCCCCCTTCTAATCCCAAAGCATTCGCCGCTCGATAAATAAACCCGCGAATATAAACATCTTCCGGTAAAGCCTCAAGTTTTCCCTCTTCTAAAGCCTCTAAATGATGCAAAGGAACCAAAGTAAAATAGTGCATTTGCTGTAATGTAAGACTATAGAATTCTCTAGCTTGACGCAATTCTACCCCAATTTCTTGTAAATAAATCTTTTGTTTTTCATGAATTTGCTGATTGATTTCTGATTGATTCGGACGTTGAGTTTTAGTTTTAGGAATATTATCTGATCCAGAAATAGTCGAAGTTTGTTCCGAAGATTCTACCGTTAAATCTGGTGCTTGATATCCCGCAACTAACCCCAGGGGAGAAACTACAACAGTTTGAACTTCTGTAGGAGTAGAAATATCTTGATCATTCGAGGGAATAGCAGTTACAGAAATAGAATGATTAGCAGAAGCAGACATGGTAGAAATAATAGTTGTTTCTTGTTTAGCCATTTGCTTTAAAGACAATTGAATCGCTTCTCGTCCCACAGCTTTAATCACAATTTCAGCTTTACTTGCCGCCTGTCCTAACATTTTTTGTAAACTTTTTAAAGCAATATTATAGACTTCACTACAATATAATTCTGCTTCAATTTGACGAACAAGAGAACGTAAACTTTCGGGAGACACCTCTACTGTTGTCGGTGCTGTCATCCCAAAACCATTGACCGGATTTAGTTCCATAATTTATACCCCGCCTCCATACCAGCTATCTAAGTCATTTCTTCTATGGTTTGGTTGTGATTCCGGATGCGGAGGTTGTGAAAAAATCTTTTTTATCAAGATGTTTGAGTATTTTTTAACTGGATATGTAAAAATAAAAGTTAACACAACTCTCCCAAGTTTGCAACTTTTATTGAAGAAATCTTGACAAATATCTAAAAATCTGGTCTATCGCCTCTTACCAATCACTTCCATAAGGTGCGTCAGTAACGAGCAGGGACTCTACGAGGTTTAAATCTTTGCCAGTCATGGTTTTCGGCGTTTTCTGAAACAACTTCAAGATCAAGGTTGCAGATTTCTTCGCATTTTACTAAGATAAATTCGTTGAGTTACCGCGGTTCCCTGTCAAGTGAGGTACACTTTGAAGTTAAAAAGCTTGATGATCAAGCAAGTCAGTGCACCTCACCACGATAATAACTGCTATATAATTAAATAAGATGCTGTAAATACTACTTACACCTGTTATTCGCACTCCAGAAGCTCAACGGTTTTTTCCTGTTGAATCTGTAGTTGCATAGGCATACTACTGCTCATACTCATGGGGAAACCTACGAAGAAGCCTAGAAACTCGGTTTATTAGTTAGGGATTTTAACCATAAAAATCTTCATCTAAAATTTGTTCAAGTGAAAATGGACAAATCTGAGGATATTCTTCTTGATTAGGAATACGAACCCCAAATTGAGCACGTTTTCCTTCTTTAATCGCTAACCGACGACCATCAATATAAGCCGTTTCCAGGGCAGTTTTTAAATAAGATTTTAAAGAAGGAGTTTGTTGCAATTGCTTTTGAACACGCTGACGATGTTCATCAACGGAATTATACCAACTTCCCTTGATCATTTCCGGTGCATCTTTTTGAACCCTTAGCTTGAGTAAATGCGCCAGCAAAACCATCAAATTACTTTCTAGGCGATTTTTTTCCGATTTTCCCAACTCGGTTAACTCCTCAACTAAATGTTCCATATCCACAGCAGCAAAATTGCCTTGTTCTAACTGTTCAATTGTTTGCTGAAGCCAAAGTTGAAAATCTTTTTCATAGAGATGTTTAAGCATTTTTCCAACCCTTTAAAGTTAATTCAAGAACCAATGACAGCAGGCGGTTGACGGATGATTGAACCCATTGTCCCCCAAATGTGTAAAAATAAATTACGGTAATATTGGAAATTGAGAGTAAATTGTGATTTCAACTGTCGTCACGCCAAAAGATACACAAACAACGGTCAACCTGTCTCGTCGTCCTGTTTTTCCCTTCACCGCAATTGTCGGCCAGGAAGAAATGAAACTGGCTTTAATTTTAAATACTATCGATCCTAAAATCGGTGGTGTGATGATTATGGGCGATCGGGGGACGGGAAAATCCACCACTATCCGCGCCCTAGCGGACTTACTACCCGAAATTGAAGTCATCGCCGATGACCCCTTCAATAGCCATCCCACCGATGCAGACTTGATGAGTGATAACGTCCGCGAACGTCTGAGTCAACATCAGGATATTCCCGTATCTCGGAAAAAAGTCCCGATGGTAGATTTGCCTTTGGGGGCCACGGAAGACCGGGTTTGTGGTACAATTGATATTGAAAAAGCCCTATCTGAAGGGGTGAAAGCCTTTGAACCTGGACTTTTAGCCAAAGCAAATCGGGGGATTTTGTATGTGGATGAAGTCAACCTCCTCGATGATCACTTAGTTGATGTCTTGTTAGACTCGGCGGCCAGTGGTTGGAATACCGTGGAAAGGGAGGGAATTTCTATTCGTCACCCGGCGCGGTTTGTGTTAGTAGGTTCGGGAAATCCCGAAGAAGGAGAGTTACGTCCGCAATTATTAGATCGGTTTGGAATGCACGCCGAAATTAGAACCGTAAAAGAACCGAATTTACGAGTTAAAATTGTTGAAGAAAGAACCGCTTTTGATCAAAATCCTGAAGTTTTTTTAGAAAAGCATATTAACGACCAACACCAATTACAACATAAACTTGTAGAAGCTCAAACCCTTCTTGCTTCTGTAGAAATTGATTATGATTTACGAGTTAAAATTTCTCAAGTTTGTTCGGAATTAGATGTGGATGGTTTACGCGGAGATATTGTTAGTAACCGAGCGGCAAAAGCCTTAGCTGCTTTTGAACAACGAACGGAAGTAACCGTCGATGATATTCAACGGGTGATTACTTTATGTTTGCGTCATCGTTTACGCAAAGATCCTTTGGAAACAATTGATTCTGGTTTCAAAGTTCAGAAGGTTTTCCGTCAAGTTTTTGGTTTACCTGATGCCTAGTTAGTGATTGACAAAAAATGGTGCGTGGGCTGCTGGCTGACGCACCTTAAATTTTATGAAAAAAATAATTTTAGGTTTTGATCCGGGTTTGGCAATATTAGGATTTGGAGCAATAGAGTGTGAAATTGATGATCAAACTCAAAAACAAAAATCTGTTTCTATGATTGATTTTGGAGTAATTAAAACCCCACCTAAAACCGAATTAGGCAAGCGTTTATGTATTATTTATGAGGATTTAAACCAGTTATTAACCCATATAAAACCCGATTTGGCTATTGTGGAAAAACTGTTTTTTTATCGCATGGCAAATACCATTGCTGTTGCTCAAGCAAAAGGAGTGTTATTATTGGTTTTGGCTCAACACCAGATTCCGTTAATTGAGTTTACTCCGGGTCAAGTTAAAAAGGCTTTAACGGGACATGGCAATGCGGACAAATATCAAGTTCAAGAAGCTGTTGCTAGGGAACTGAATTTAACAGAAATTCCTAGACCTGATGATGCTGCGGATGCTTTAGCCACCGCATTAACAGCTTGGTTTGATCCTGATATAATTTTTCAGTATGAATTAATTTGATAATTTATGATAATCCTAACTTCTCAAGAAATCGCTCAATTTCGCTCGCAATTAGCTGAATATTCCGTTGCTTTAGAAGCCTTAGATAGAATTGAAAATTGTGAAGGAGATCTCGAAGATGCCGCCATTGAAATGGCAATTTATGTGGGTCAGTCGCCCGATACTTCGGAAAATTGGTTAGATGGTTTAGCCAAACGATATCGAGTGAGTTTGTGCAATAAAGACCTGCGGGAAGAATTAATTCAAGGCAATATTAAAGCCATGGTAGAATCTCTAATTGCTGAAAATCAATGTCCAGCCCTATTAATTACTCCGGTTGTCATTTATGCGGTGAAATCGGGAATTGAGCAATTTTGTCAACCTTTAGAATATAAATTATAGGGATTTGGTAACAAAACCAACCCCGGAAACGAAGATTTTACCCTAAAATTTAGAAATCAAACACAAACCGAATTTAGGAGTAATTTATGAGCCCAGAAACCTTAGTCAAAGAAGCGCCTGTTACCAGCGATTTTAGTATTGATGACTTTAATTCCCATGTCATGAATACCTACGCCCGTTTTCCCATTGCCTTAGAGCGGGGAGAAGGGTGTCGGGTTTGGGATACCAATGGCAAAGAATACTTAGATTTTGTGGCGGGAATTGCCACTTGTACCCTGGGACACGCCCATCCAGTGTTAATTGAAGCGGTCACCAAACAAATTAAAACCTTGCACCATGTTTCTAATTTATATTATGTTCCCGTGCAAGGAGAATTAGCGAAATGGTTAACAGATCATTCCTGTGCAGATAAGGCTTTTTTCTGTAATTCTGGAGCGGAAGCTAACGAAGGAGCGATTAAATTAGCCCGGAAATATGCCCATGATAAATTAAATATTGAAGATCCGGTTATTATTACCGCCCACGCCAGTTTTCATGGTCGAACTTTAGCTACAATTACTGCTACTGGACAACCTAAATATCAAAAAGGTTTTAGTCCTTTAGTGCCAGGTTTTGTTTATGTTCCTTATAATGATATTGATGCTTTAGAATTAACAATTGCTGAAGTCGATAAAGATGGGCGACGGGTTGCAGCTATTATGTTAGAAGCCTTGCAAGGAGAAGGCGGTGTCCGTCCTGGAGATATGGCATATTTCCAACGAATTCGGCAAATTTGCGATCAAAAAGGCATTCTTTTAATCTTAGATGAAGTTCAGGTTGGCATGGGTCGCAGTGGTAAATTATGGGGTTATGAAAACTTAGGAATTGAACCGGATATTTTTACCTCCGCGAAGGGTTTGGGCGGTGGTATTCCCATCGGGGCGATGATGTGTAAAGCTTTCTGTGATGTTTTTGAACCTGGAAGTCATGCCTCTACCTTTGGCGGAAATCCTTTTGTTTGTGCTGTGGCGTTGGCTGTTTGTCAAACTTTAGAAAGAGAAAATATTCTGGAAAATGTACAGAAACGGGGTGAACAACTTCGCAGTAAATTAACAGAAATTGCTGAAAAATATCCTGATTTAATTGCTGATGTCCGAGGCTGGGGTTTAATTAATGGTTTGGAATTAAAAGAGGATGTGGAATTAACTTCTCCCCAGGTCGTAAAAGTAGTAATGGAAGCGGGTTTATTATTAGTTCCGGCTGGCCCGAAAGTGTTACGTTTTGTGCCACCTTTAATTGTGACTGAGGAAGAAGTTAATTTGGCGTTACAAGCAGTTGAAAATGCCTTAAAACAGTTAACGGCTTAATTTCACTAAATTCCCTATTCTTCTTTCTTTGACCGAGAGAAGGTAGGGAAAATCAAATCATATTTGACAGTTTTCTGAAATAGTTATGGCTAAATATTTAATCAATTCTTAGTTTTTTTTGAACGATAACGATACAGAGCAGAAGCATTCATTTGGATTTCTAACTGGGAAATAAGATTATCCAAAATAGAAATCCCTGCATCTGCTCGTTGGCAAACTTCCTGAATTTTAACAGATGTTTGTTTAACTTTTTGTAAATCGGGTTGATGTTTTTTAGTCATGGCAAATTAAAGTTACTCCTTTCTTCTCTAATTGTAGCTTGTGCTCTGGCTATTGTGACTATTGCGTCCTCAATAGAACGAGTCAGCGGCTCCAGCATAGCAGAATTAGGAATCGGCTGTGATTCAGCCATTCTGACCATCAGGGTATAAAATCGGGAATAGTAGGTATTTGCCCTTTGCCGAATATTATCGAGATCTTCTAAGGCGATAAGAGTGGTTTCCGTGTCAGAATAGGTTTCCATGATTACAAAACTGGTTTCTGTGGCATGGTTAATAACCACTAATAACTGCCTTTGTAATTCTAAAACCGTTGTTGTAAGTTCTAGGGGAAGTGCAACCATTAATAATTAGGAAAGTAACAATCAAGATATGTCAGCTTTAATTATGACATATTGTGTTCTGAACTTTTAAGTTATCGAAAAAATGGGTTTAAAACCCCGTCGTTCTACGACGGGGTTTTAAAGACTTAATATAATCCCTCAAGACTTCAGCCATTGAAATATTAAGGGATTCTGCATATTCTTTAAGTTGTTGGTATTCGCGCTCATTGACATTGAATTGAATTTTTTTCTCTCTTGACATACTCTAATATTAGCTCTATATCTTTTTTAATTATGCGATCGCTCACCTCTGTCAGTATCAAATCCAAATTGATCATGATGCTGCTAGCCGTCAGCAGTTGTTCAATTTTAGTAACTGCTTATTTAGGGTATCGGAGTGGAAAATTAAATCTAACACACCGAGTCTTTAATCAGTTAACGAGTGTTCGCGCTTCCAAAGCTTACCAAATTGAATCCTACTTTAAAAATATTCGCAATCATACCCAAACCTTGAGCGAAGATCCAGCAATAATCGCGGCGATGCAAGAATTTGCAACGGCTTATCCTCAACTCCAAACTATTAATATTACACAGAGTTTTGACCCCAAGTTAATCGCTTACTACCGTGACAAATTTCTTCCCCGCCTCACCCAAACTGAAGAAGGTTCACCGATTTTAGAATCCTATCTACCCAAAACAATCGCTTCGCGCCATTTACAATATTATTATATTGCTGATAATCCCCATCCCGTGGGTAAAAAAGAGGCCTTAGATTATGCCAAAGATGGGAGCGAATATAGCAAAATTCATGCTCGCTATCACCCTATTTTTCGCAATATTATTCAGAAGTTTAGTTATTACGATATGTTCCTGATTGATCCCCAAGGAAATATCGTTTATACCGTTTTCAAAGAAACTGACTTTACAACTAATTTGGAAAACGGCCCCTATCAAAATAGTAATCTCGCTGATCTATTTCAGAAGGTAAAAGAAGCACAATCAAAGGACTATGCCACAATAATTGATTTTCAAGCTTATGCTCCTTCCTATGGCGCTCCAGCCGCATTTATCGCGGCTCCTATTTTGAATCAATCTGAGCTAATTGGGGTGTTAGCTTTTCAACTTCCAGTTAATGAAATTAATCATGTGATGACGGGTAATCAGCATTGGGAAAGCGATGGTTTAGGTCAAACCGGAGAAACTTATTTAGTCGGACGAGATACCTTAATGCGTTCCATTTCCAGGTTTTTAGTACAAGATCCAAAAGGCTATGCTAAAGCTTTGAGATCCCTAGGAATGAGTGAGGCAGAAATCAACCGAATCAATCAATATGGTACGTCTATTTTACAACAATATGTGAGGACAGAAGCCGTTGCTGATGCGTTAAATGGTAAGCAAGGAACTCGAACTATTAGAGACTATCGAAACATTCCGGTTTTGAGTTCCTTTGCACCCCTTCGCATTGATGGATTAGACTGGGTGATTTTATCAGAAATAGATATATCAGAAGCTTATGCTCCGATTTATTCCTTTCGGAACCAAATTCTAATTTCAGCGACATTACTAATGTTATTAATAACATTAATAGCCATGGTTTTAGCTAATTTATTTGTAAACCCGATCAATCAACTGATTAAGGGAACCCGCAAAATTTCCGCAGGACAACTTGATGCAATCGTACCTTTAGAAACAGAAGATGAATTTGGAGAATTAGCAAAATCCTTCAATAAAATTGTACGGAGTCTACAGGCTGAAACCTTACTGGTAGAACAAAAAAATCAGGAAAATGAAGAATTATTGTTAAGTCTTTTTCCTACTTCAGTAGCAAAACGGTTTCAACGGGGAAACAAAGATATGGCTGAAGAACTATCAAATGTTGCTGTTTTGTTCTCCGATTTAACCGGATTTTCTAAACTATCTAGCTCCTTAAGTGCCAATGAATCTGTTGCTATTTTAAATGATTTATTCACCGCATTTGATGAAGTTGCTGAACGGTATGGGATGGAAAAAATTAAAACAATCGGAGATAGTTATCTAGCCGTTTGTGGACTTTCAATTCCTTATCTTGATCACGATAAACGCGCCCTTGATGTTGCCTTAGAAATTTTGATTATTGTGCGTCGATTTAGTCATGAACGGGGATTATCCTTGAATATTTCAATTGGTATTAACGCTGGGGATATTATTGCGGGAATTGTGGGTCGAAATCGCTGTATTTTTGATGTTTGGGGTGATACGATCAACCTGGCTACAGCCCTGAAAAATGCCTGTCCACCCGGAAGAATTTTAGTATCTCAGACCGTTTATCGTCGGCTTCAGGATCTTTATCAGTTTGAGCCAATATCGGAGAAAGAAGTTAATGGTAAACCTAAATTGAATGGGTGGTTATTGAAAAGTAAACACTCACCAATTGAAGTTGAGAGCTTGGGAATTTTATGAATAAGTTTATAGACATTTTAAACCGAATCTTGAAAGCTGAAAGCTAGACCGTACACCTGTCTTTTCCTCCGGTTTTCCCTGTTCCCTGTCCCCTGTTCCCTGCTATACAATGAACTCTACAATTATTCAAAGTAATTTATTTATTTGGTCAATTACCCTTGCGGTTGGGTTTCCTTTTTTGATTATCGTTCTGGGGGAAATTATCCATCGATTAAAAAAACGGGGTAAACCTCTAGCAACCACTTTACAGGTAGTGCGAAATTTGGTTTTACCTGTGCTTGTTTTCTTGCTGTTTATGCAGTATGTTCTCAAACTTGATCATAATAGCAATTTAATCAGAACAGTGCAAACGTTGTTGTGGATTTTCGTGATTCATGCTGCACTTTCTCTACTGAATGTTATCTTGTTTGAACAAGCGGAAGCTGATACTTGGCGAGCTAGATTTCCTAAACTTCTGATTGATCTTTCTCGACTATTTTTGATTTTGGTGGGAACTGCGATCGCATTGTCAAGTGTTTGGAATGCAGATCTCGCAGGTTTAGCAACGGCATTGGGGGTTAGTTCCATCGTCATTGCTTTAGCCCTTCAAGATACATTGGGCAGTATTATGTCAGGAATTGCACTGCTATTTGAGCGTCCATTTACCGTTGGAGATTGGTTAAAAGTAGGAGATACGGTCGGACAAGTTATTGATATTAATTGGCGTGCAGTGCGCCTACAAACCTTTGATCGGGAAATGATTGTAATTCCCCATAAAGTGATTGGTGGAGAAACAATTCATAATTTTAGCCAACCCTTACGCCTTCATGCAGAACGGATTCAAATTGGGTTTTCCTATAATGATCCACCGAATTTAGCCAAACAAGTTTTAAAAAGCACAGCCCTTTCAACTCAGGGAATTTTAAGCGAACCCGAACCGCAGATTTTTACCCTTTCTTATGATGATTCTAGTGTAACTTATGAGGTAAAATTTTTTATTGAAAACTATAGCGAATTGGAAAAAATTCGGGATCGGTTTATGACTCGAATTTGGTATGCAGCCCAACGCAATAATTTAAAAATTCCCTTTCCAATTCGGACGTTATATCATGTTCGTGGATCGAATTCTCCAGGAGAAGATCCTTCTAAGAAATTTGCTGAAAGCCTACAATCAATTCCGGTATTTGTGCCTCTCAAAAAAGAACAAACTAACCTAGATAACCTCTCTCAAGGGGTTATGCTTCATCACTTTGGTACAGGGGAAAAAGTAATTCAGCAAGGCTATCCAGGTAACGATCTCTATATTATTATTTCAGGAAAAGCCCTTTTAACAATCCCGGATGCGTGGGGAACTGAATGCGAAGTATTGTCACTGAAAGCAGGAGAATTTTTTGGGGAAATGGCTCTTTTTTCTGGTGAACCTAGTACGGTTTCTGTAACTGCTATTGAAGATCTCGAAGTGATGATCTTTTCTTCGATTGTTGTTAATCAAATGATTGAACGTCAACCGAGTTTTGCTCGTGAGATTGGTCAAATCTTAGAAGTTCGCAGAAAGGCAATTCAGGCAGTAAAACAGTCCAGTGTTTAATTGAATGGAGGCTAAATTCTATCCGTCATCCTTAGCAGACCCGCGCTCAAAATGGTGTTGATGACATTAGATGCTCAATCCCCTTACAATTTCTGCCCTTGCCTCATAATTGATTTGAGGTTATCCTAAATAGATGGAGGTAAACCCGCAATGATTACAAAAACTTTACTTTTACCTGAACAACGCACGGTTTTAAATCAAGTCAGTTGGCAAACATTTATTAATTTATTGGACGATTTAGGGGATAACCGCGTCATTCGTTTATATTATGATCAAGGAGTATTAGAAATTATGACTCCATTAGGAGAACATGAAAATAATAATCGGTTTATTGACGATTTAGTGAGAGCAATAGCAGATGAATTAAACCTAAACCTAAAAAAAATGGGATCTTTAACCTTAAAACGAGAAGAATTATTAAAAGGTGCAGAACCCGATTCTTGTTATTATTTAGAAAATGAACCCTTAGTCAGACATAAACAGAATATTAATTTAGAATCAGACCCTCCCCCTGATTTAGTTTTAGAAATTGATATTACTAGCAGTTCTTTAGATAAACAAACGATTTATGCTGCTTTTGAAATTCCCGAATTATGGCGTTATAATGGTCAGGAATTAGAGGTTTTTGTTTTAGACAAAACAACTCAATCCTATCAAAAATCAATTCAAAGTTTACATTTCCCTTGGCTCCCTTTAGAAGTTATTCCCCAATATATTCGTCAAAGTTTAAGGGATGGGGAAACCGCAACCTTAAAATCTTTTAGAACTTGGGTTAGAAAGTTGATCTAAGTAGTTCAAAAATCATCTAAACTTACTTATAGTTACATAGCCCATCCCACGGGTTTATCAGGGTTTAAGGGTGGTAAATAAGGCGGAATAATCGTCATCTAGTTTTCCGAGTTTTTGTGTAGCTTCTAATATTGCTCGAACCCCTTCTAAAGAACTCACATTTAACCCCATTGATTTCGCTTCTTGTAAAAACAAATTCGTGTCTTTTAATAAATGTTTAGTAGGAAAATTGGGATTTTGATAATTTTCTTCTAACATCCGTTGTAATTTTTTATCAAAGGTAGGAGCATATAACGCACTCTTGCGTAAAATCTCCATAAAGAGTTCGATATCAACTCCTTGACCTTGAACAAAATTTAAACTCAGGGCGAAGGCGGTTGTCAGGGAAGCAATTAACTGATTTAAGGCTAATTTTAACGCCGATGCACTACCAACTTCCCCAATATATTTGGGTTCCCCTAGGGGTTGTAAGACATGAAACCACTGTTTAAATTGGGCTTCCGTGGAACCGACCATAATTTGTAATTTCCCCGATTTTGCTTCAGGAATACTCCCTAAAACCGGTGCTTCTAAATAATTTCCCCCAGCTTTAATAATTTCTTTTTGGATATTTTTACTCTCCGTTGGGGAAATTGTTCCCATAGAAATAATTGTTTTTCCTGATAAAATAGATTGAAATTCTGAACGGAATAAAACCGACTCAATCGCCTCTTGATTAGTTAACATTAACAGAATACAATCACTAGCAGTGATTAAACCTTGGGGAGTTCCCGCTACTGTTGCTCCGGCTTCTCTTAACGGTTCTACTTTGGATGTTGTGCGGTTATAAACAATAACTTTAAATCCCATTTCCAGAATTTTGAGGGCGATGGGTAATCCCATTAACCCAGTTCCAATAACTCCAATTTTCATGTTAACTCCGATAGAATAATAGGGCTATAATTCAAAGAATACGATAATCTAATCAATTAAAACATCTTCCGAAAAATCACTCCCTCGGTGTTGCCAATCAATATCAGGAATCTCATTAAATCCTTGTTTAAGACATTCTTCCCAAACTTTACGAATTTTGGCTAAATAGGGATCACCTAAGCGCAGTTTCAGAAAATTTTTGATTTCTAAACTATCTTTTTCATACAAAACTAAATTAATCGGTGGCCCCACAGAAATATTAGATTTCATTGTAGAATCAATCGAAAGTAAGGCACATTTAGCCGCCGCTTCTAAATGGGTACGGAAACTGAGGGTACGATCTAAAATCGGTTTGCCATATTTGGTTTCTCCGATTTGTAAAAAAGGGGTTTCTTTGGTGGCATGAATAAAATTACCTTGGCTGTAAATCAAAAATAAGCAAGGTTCTTGTTCTTTAATTTGACCACTTAATAACATAGAGCATTTGGGTTCAATCCCGTCTTTTTTCAGCCAATGCTCATCAATTTCTTGAACTTTTCTGAGTTTTGTACCAATATATCGAGCCACTTCATACATGGAGGGAAGACTATGTAAATTAACATCTTCCTGACTTTTAATATCCCGATCTAATTCGCTCACAATGCCTTGGGTAACGGAAAGATTTCCGGCGGTACATAATAAAATAACCCGATCGCCAGGTTTGGAAAAATCAAATAATTTACGATAGGTAGAAATATGATCAACCCCGGCATTTGTGCGAGAGTCCGAAGCCATCACGAAGCCCGTATCCGTAATAATTCCTAAACAATAAGTCATAAATGCAGTTGAAACAAAATTAGCAGATTGCCAAACACTAGATCATAGACTTCTGGGATAGAAACTGTCAACCGACATCAACTGTTAAGGGAACATGAAGATTTTGTTTTGTATGATGCAATCAAAAAAACCGTTACAGGCTACCCTCCTAGGAATATAGTGTTTGGCCCTTGGAGATTCACTCCCTGGGGGGGATAGTCAGTTATTTTAAGAAATGTTAAACTTCTTAACATATAATGTAGTTATGTTAAGACTGTAACGGCAAATTAGCGTTATAGAGCTTAAACATTGGAAAAACCCCCAGGTCGTAACACCTAGGCTAACCGTCCATACTTGATGACGAAAGATCTAGTTTTTCGTGCTTCAAGTAGGGGCTTGACGTATCAAACCTTTATAGGTTAAGGTATCCAGCCGGAGATGAGCCATGAAATTTGCTAAAACCTCAGACACAGACTCTGTACGCGCTTATCTACGAGAAATTGGTCGCGTTCCCTTGCTAACCCATGAGCAAGAAATTGTCTATGGTAAACAAGTTCAACACTTGAATCTCGTTCAAAATCAGTGGGAAGATCTAGCGACCTGTTTAGGTCGAGCGCCTAGTCCCGCAGAATGGGCGGAGGCGGCCGGACTATCGGAAGCGGAATTAGAACGGGTACTCGAACGAGGCCAAAGTGCGAAACGCAAAATGGTGGAGGCGAACTTGCGTTTAGTGGTGTCCGTTGCTAAAAAATATATCAAGCGAAATGTGGACTTACTGGACTTAATTCAAGAAGGCACCATTGGGATGCAGCGTGGCGTTGAAAAATTTGATCCCACTAAAGGATATCGTTTTTCCACCTATGCCTACTGGTGGATTCGTCAGGCGATTACCCGAGCGATCGCCGAAAAAGGCCGCACAATTCGTCTCCCGATTCATATTACCGAAAAACTCAACAAAATCAAAAAAGCCCAACGTCAGTTAGCTCAAGAGTTGGGACGGGCTGCGACCATGGCAGAATTAGCCGTGGAATTAGAACTCACCCCGCGACAAATTCGGGAATATTTAGAACGTGCCCGTCTACCCCTGTCCCTGGATCTGCGGGTGGGTGATAATCAAGATACGGAGTTAGGAGATCTTTTAGAAGATACGGGAACTTCTCCAGAGGATTTTGCCTTACAATCTTCTCTACGCAGCGATTTAGAATTAATGATGGCTGACCTAACCGAACAACAGCGTCAGGTATTATCCCTGCGATTTGGTTTAGAAGATGGGCAAAGTTTAACCTTGGCTAAAATTGGCGATCGGCTGAATATTAGTCGAGAGCGGGTTCGACAAATTGAAAGGGAAGCCTTAACAAAATTGCGAAAACGGAAACAAGATATTAACGACTATATGGCCAGTTAAATCATTGTTCTAGGGGGGATAACACATCCTCAAAGAGTAGGGATGTTTTCTGAAAACGTCTCTACATCCTGCTAAATTAGAATGTAGGGATCAACATTTGATTCAGATTGAGATCAACTGAAACTCTTGTATAAGGGGGAAGAAAGATGAACGACAGATCTAACCGAAATTCAAAATTTTTTCAGGAAGAAACGGGGGAAATGGGGAACCTCTTGTGGCAATATGTACAGTCAATGAGTCCTGATACCGTTTCCCAACTGTCGAAACCGAATTCTTCGGAAGTCTTCCAAGTCATGGAACGAAATATTATCGGACTATTGGGCAATTTACCCTCGGAACATTTTGGAATTACGGTAACAACCAGTCGTGAACATTTAGGACGACTCTTAGCGTCTGCGATGATTAGTGGCTATTTCCTTCGCAACGCCGAACAGAGAATGGCATTTGAACGATCTGTCCCAGGTATTGAAAAAGCCCCTCAAGAATAGTTATTTTCCTTGATCCCGTGCCATTCCATGAATACAAAATGTTTCAAATTTTGGCAAGCTGAATCTTGAGTTTGCGAAAGTTTTGTATTGTTCATAAGATCATGATGGGAGTGTGGAAACTCAGTGTCTTCAGACCTGAGAGTGTCAAGTAAATTATTATCTTCCTATGCTTCAAATATCTTCTCCCTTAGCCCATAAAATTATTGGTGTTGGTGTAATTTGGAATCATCAAAAACAAATTTTAATTGATAAACGACCTGCCAAGGATTTATTGGGAGGACTGTGGGAATTTCCAGGGGGAAAACTGGAGGCGGGAGAAACCCTAGAAGATTGTATTAAACGGGAAATTCAAGAAGAATTAGCGATTGAAATAGAAGTCGAAGATCATTTAATTACTATTGAACACACCTATACCGATTTTAAAGTAACTTTAAATGTCTATCACTGTCGTTATTTGGGGGGAGAACCCCAGCCTTTAGAATGTGATGAAATTCGCTGGGTCACTTTAGATGAAATTAATCAATTTCCCTTTCCTAAAGCCAATGAAAAAATTATTGCCGCCTTGAGAAATAATCCCTAAATCAAAGTTAATCAATAAATCAACCCGACATTATGGAGATTACTGATTCTGCTCTTTTTGGAATATGGGAATAGAAACTTGAAATGCGGTAAAATTATCTTGATCTCGGTAACAGAGAATTTCTCCTAGATGTTGTTCTACCACAATTTTATAA
Organism: Planktothrix agardhii NIES-204; assembly: GCA_003609755.1. Classification (NCBI taxonomy): domain Bacteria; kingdom Bacillati; phylum Cyanobacteriota; class Cyanophyceae; order Oscillatoriales; family Microcoleaceae; genus Planktothrix; species Planktothrix agardhii. The sequence continues at coordinate 391,341 of AP017991.1, read as the reverse complement.
CTAATTGATAACCCTAAACCTGTTCCTTTGCCCACCGGTTTTGTGGTAAAAAATGGGTCAAAAAGCCTATTTTTTACCTTATCTTCAATGCCAGGGCCGTTATCTCGAATCGTAATTCTAACCTGTTCTAATGGGGGTAATTTCCCCTTATGTTCTTTCAAATTCGGATGAATGATCTCTGTAGTAATTTTAATGATTCGAGGTTCGGACTGATTATCTAAGGCATCAATTGCATTCCCAATCAGATTCATAAACACTTGATTTAACTGTCCGGCATAACATTCAACCTTGGGTAACTTGCCATATTCCTTGATTAACTCAATCCCACCGGATGATCCTTTGGGTTTTAAGCGATTTTGTAAGATTAATAATGTACTATCAATACCATCATGAATATTGACAGGCTTCATTTCAGCTTCATCTAATCGCGAGAAACTTCTCAAAGACACTACAATTTGACGAATCCGATCGGCTCCCATTTCCATTGAAGATAGAATTTTTGGTAAATCTTCTGATAAAAACTCTAATTCAATTTCTTCAGCTTTAGCTTGAAGGGCGGGAGTTGCAATCGGATAAATTTCTTGATACAATTCCAACAATTCTAAAATATCTTGAGTATATTCCTTGGCATAGGTGAGATTCCCATAAATAAAATTAACCGGATTATTAATTTCATGGGCAACTCCCGCCACCATTTGTCCTAAACTCGACATTTTTTCACTTTGAATTAATTGAGATTCCTTCTGTTTTAAATCCTGTAGGGCTTCACTCAGATGAAAGGCTTGGGTTTGGGCTGCTAAGGCCGCCGCCCGGGTTTGGGCATATAATTCCGCCTGGTCAATGGCGATCGCTAACTGATCCACCACCGCGCGTAAAAGCTCCACCTCACTGTCCCGCCAGGGTCGAGATCCCCCATAATGATTACAAACTACCGCCCCCCGTTGACCCGATCGGGTTTCCAAGGGTAATAACAACAGGGAAAAAATCCCCGCCGCCTGTAAAAACCGACAGGTCGATTCATCTAAGGCTGTTGTGGTGTGGAGATTATCAATTTTAATCGTCTGGGCCATCCGAATTTTTTCGGCTAACAGAGGGATTTGTTCTGGGGGATAATCCTGCAAACCATTGGATAAATCGGGATTTAGGGATTCGTGGGTGACGGCGAAACTGGGTTGTTGATTGGGTTGAATGTGCATATACCAGAGGAAATGACATTGATCCACCTGCAATAAAGCCCGAATTTCACTCACGGCCGTCCCCAAAATCGTATCAATATCTAAGGAATCCCGAATCTGACTCGCCAACCGAAATAATAACCCTTCCCGACGACTTTGCAGTTCTTCCCGCGCCTTCACCCGATCAATCCCAACCGCTAGAGCATTAGCCACCCATCCCAAAACCCCCCGAGCTTCATCATTGAGGGTGGAGTGGCTACAAATAGCCATTAACCCCACTAGACGCCCTTCCACCACCAAGGGAAAATCAAACGTCCGACTTTTCATTAGGGGTAGGGGGTAGGGAATCGAACAGGTTAAAACATCGGTTTCGGTAATATTATGTTCATGAACAGTTAATCCGGCATTGGCTTGGAGTTCTAATTGATTGCTATTAAGATTTAATGTCCAAATTCCCACCCCAGCCACATCGGGATACTGGGCGATCGCTTGTATACAACGGCCTAGAATCCTGGCAATCGACCCCCCATGTCCCAGGGCTGTTCCCACTTCTGCTTCCAATTGAGAAAGCCTTGATCGCTCTAATAATAGGGTTTCAGCTTGTTTTCGTTCCGTAATATTCCGCGAAACCGCAATAATTTCATCAATGTCTTGTGAGTTCTGATTTCTCAAGCCATGACAGGTACTTTCAAACCAGATATATTCTCCATTGTGACATCGAATTCGGTAACTCACGGTATAAATATCTTGACTATTTCTTAATAGCAAATATTTCTCTTGAGTCCCTGCCAAATCCTCGGGATGAATCAAGTCATAGACCGATTTCCCGATCAATTCTTCCGGTTGGTATCCCAATAATTGCTGACTGGCCGGAGAAGCATATAAATAAGTGCCATCGTTGCTATGTCGAGAAATTAAATCCGTCGCATGATCAGCCAAAAGTCGATAACGGGCCTCACTTTCGCGCAAAGCATCCTCAGACTGTTTGCGTTGGGTAATATCGGTTTGAATTCCGATAAAATGGGTTAAACTTCCCTCTCGATCGCGCACCGGAGAAATCGACAGTTCATTCCAGAAGTAATTGCCATCTTTACGATAATTTTTTAGGGTAACGCTACAATCAGTATTTTGGGCGATCGCATCCCGAAGACGAGCTAATTCCTTTGGATCAGTATCCTCACCCTGAAGCATCCGACAATTGCGTCCTAAAACCTCCTCCTGAGAATAGCCGGTTAATTTTTCAAAGGCAGGATTACAGTAGATAATCGGACAATCGGTGGCGGCAAAATCGCTAATCACAATTCCGCTAGGACTTGCAGTAATCGCCCTTTCCAGCAATTCCATCCGCACTTCGGACTGTCGGCGTTCGGTAATATCAATTCCCGTAGCAATCACATATTTGATCAGGCCATTCGCCTGAAATAAAGCCGTATTTGACCAAGTAATCCAATGGCGTTGGCCATTAGGTTTAACCCATTCGGTTTCCCAAGCATTTAAACGGGTATGATTGGGGATTAGAGGAACCGAATTTTGAGTTTTCACTGATTTGGGAGGTTCGTCAAACTCAATCATCATCCCTCCAGAATGCGGTTGACTACCAGAATCCAAGGGTAATAGGTTGACCCCCAACTCATCAAAGGTTTTTCCTTCGACTTCCTCGGCGGAATATCCCGTCAGTTGTTCACAGGTTCGATTAAACCGAATAATTCGACCATCGGGATCAAGGACAATCACTAAGGCACTAACTGTGTCGAGAACAGCGCAAACAAAGTCTCTTTCTTGACGAACTACTTCCCAGACTTGCTTGCGTTCATTAATAATATCTTCGAGTTGACTAAGTTTGGTTTTGGAGTGAATCAGTTGACGGTGTAAATTAATTTGGCTAATAATTTGATTATTGAGAGCTTGTAACGCCTTAATGGTTTCCGGTGATAACTTCCGGGGCTGATAATCCATAATCGACAGCATCCCCACCATTAAATTATCAGTCGTGATTAAAGGAATACCCAGATAAAACCGAATGCCATGATCCTGTTTAACTAAAGGTTGGCTAGAAAACCGTTGATCATCCCAGGTATCGGGGATGATAATTGGTTCTGGCGATAGTTTTAAGGTAGAGTTAGAGGAGTTTGGGGTTAAAGAATGATCGGGATCTTCTTGATCCTCCCTTAACGACTGAAATTGACACTGCAAGTAGATAATAAACTCGCAGAAATTCAAGTAGGGATGTATTTTTTCCGTTAAACCCACCTGGGATTTCAACCACTGATGGCTGACATCCATAAAGGTAATTAAAGCAATCGGCGTCTGGGCTAGATGGGACGCTAAGTGAGTCAAATCATCAAAGGGAATTTCAGCAAACCTGTGGATGACCTGAGAAAGATTATTGCCCTCTGGGCTGAACATGGTTTGACCTAAAAATCTTGCATTCATGACCGGTAATCACCATACAAAGGGAGTGGCTAGATATCAGCAACTGGGTATTTAGCTTTTTGGGATGAGATGTTCATATTAACTGAGGGGTCAAGGGTTAGTCGCTAACACCTCAACACCTTAACACCTCAACACCCCAACTGTTACCCGACATCTGACTTTTGTTTGACTCGCCTTAGCTGTATGACATTGTTTGTCCAAACGTCCTGATCTCACACAACTTTTTTAATCTACTTTAATCTTAACAAAGAAAGATCCAATTTTTCGCGATTAGATCAATCACAAACACCGAAAACAGATTTGATCAAATTTCTTAATCATTATTCGGCTTAAAAGTATAGAATTATTGATATTAAAACGAACGAATCCTTTTCAACTATAATGAAAATAATAGATAGTCGGACTCAGATCCAACAATCAAGGCTATTTTTTATAGGTTTGATTACAGATGAGCAGGGCATCTCGACTCACGGAACATGAATCACTATGTCAGTATCTCAAAGTTCTATACTCACCATTTTAGCCGTTGACGATAGTAAAGTCATGCAAGGACTCGTCCAACAGGCATTAGGGAAAGAATATCGTGTCCTTGTTGCTGATAATGCTGTAGACGCTTTATCCACAATTTACCATGAAGCTGTTTCGGTTTTACTTCTGGATGTGGCTATGCCGGGAATTGATGGCCTAGAACTCTGTCGCACCGTTCGTAGTATTCCTCAGTTTCAGAATTTGCCTATTATTATGTTAACATCAAGGGACGGTGCTTTTGATAAGGTTCAAGGCCGTCTAGCGGGCGCGAGTGAATATCTCACTAAACCCTTTGATGCTCAAAAGTTATCGGAAGTTGTTAGTCAAGTTTTGCAATTACAGCAAATTAATCCTCAAGGTTATCCCCACTAAACACTAAAAAAACAGGAATCTCTAGTAATATTATTTTTCCCATTCCCCAAAACCCATTCCCTATTCCCTTTAAAAAAAGTTAAACTGTTCTTCGGTAATTCGGTTCGCTTCATACAAGGTTTCTGCGATTTCAGAAAGGGTTAATACCGCATGGGCTTGATAATTATTATCTTTTAATTTTTCTTTAACTCCTCCTTCGTGATCAATTAAAACCACAATATCATTAACTTTTAATCCCGCAGATTGTAGCTTTTGGGCTCCTTTTATTACACTATTTCCCGTAATTAAAATATCATCCACCACTACAATAGTTTCCCCTGGCTGAAAATGTCCTTCAATTAATCGTCCTGCACCATAGGCTTTAACTTCTTTTCGGGGAAAGATCATCGGACGTTGTAATCTTAATGATAACCCGGTTGCTGTTGGTAAAGAACCATAGGGAATACCCGCAATTCGATCAAAACTTAGGGTTTCTAAAATATCCCCATAGGCACCAACAATTTGATGAAAAATTTGGGGAGTTGAAATAATCCGTCTCAAGTCAATATAATAGGGGAAAGTTTCTCCCGATGCTTGAACATGATCTCCAAAAATAATACAGCCAATATCATACAATTGTAAAATTAAATCTCGATGGGGTTGATGTCTTAAAAAACAAACATCGGGCAACCATAAATCACAGGTAGGATTTCCTCTGATTACCTGTTGTCGTTCTTCATTAATTTGATCTCTTAACTGTTTAATTTCGGTTCTGACGGTTTCTTTTTCTAATAATTTAGGAGGAATAGGTATTAATAAGCGATCGCCATTTAAACTCAACCCTGCGGCTAAAATTGGGGTTAAATCTTCTACATCCATTAAATCATTTTCTTCAGCTACATCCCCCTCTAATAAGATAAATTGTTCCGGTGCAGCTTGACGAATTTTTGCCAACATATCCGGTACCATTCCCGCTAATAATCCCAATTGTTCAGGAGTTCCCCAAGTTTGAGATACCCGGACTAATTCTAAATATAAAGGTTGTTGAGATTGAGGATATTCTTGAATAATAGAAGCCGAAGGATTAGCCGTGGCACAGGAAATAAAAACCCCTTGATCAGGATAAACTAAAAAGGGTGCAACTTGATCTAATCCGGCATAAGGAGTTAAGGTACAAGCGCCAACCTTTAAATCTTCAAAGACAAAACGAGCAAAAACGGTACTAGAATTCAAATCGCTATGTTTGGCATCTAAAATAATCGGAATATTAGGCGGAATTAATTTTATGGTTTTTTCCAATAGTTTTAAACCAGGTATCCCCAAACCCAAATAAAACCCGAAAGAGAGTTTATAGGCACAGACAAATTCCGAAGTTTCTCGAATAATAAAACCTAGCCATTCCTGCCATTGTTCAATAATATCAGAGCGATCGCCATCAATTCCCCCACAATTTCCAATTTCAAAAATATGGCTATCGGGATCAGGTTCTAGGGCAAGATAAAGTAAACTATTTTGCCGTTCAATTGCTGCCAATAATTGGTTAAAAAAGTTCATTTTTAAGGTTAAATATTAACGGTTTACATGGATTACAGATGTTGATTCCAATTATAACCTCTGGCAAGACCAGATCAAAAAATTAATATTTGTTGATCTGGTCTTGTCGTGCCAACAGGTTCTATGATAAATTCTACCGCTAATAACTGATTACTGATTACTGGTACTGGCGGGTTATTTTAGATCTTTGTTAATTACCTAAATCGCCGATGAACCCGCCCCCTACAACTGATAACTGATTACTGATAACTGATTACTGAAATGTTGAATACAAAAACTATACTCTCCGCCCTGTTAATTTTTGTGCCGATTTCGATTGCGGGTCACTTTTTGGAGTGGGGATCAACTATTGTATTTGTCACCTCAGCCTTAGCGATTATCCCCTTAGCGGGTTGGATGGGAACTGCAACCGAAGAAATAGCCGTCGTCCTGGGCCCGAATTTAGGCGGGTTGTTAAATGCCACCTTTGGGAATGCAACGGAATTAATTATTGGAGTTGTCGCCCTGAATGCTGGATTAATTGATGTGGTCAAATCCAGTTTAGTCGGCTCAATTATAGGAAACCTACTATTAGTTATGGGTTTATCCATGTTCTTAGGAGGTTTACGCTTCAAAGAGCAAAAATTCCAGCCCGTGATTGCCCGTTTGAATGCCTCGGCCATGAATTTAGCGATAATTGCTATTTTAGTACCAACGGCAGTAGATGTTACCTCCATTGGCATTGAGGAATCCACCATGCAAACCCTCTCGGCGGCGGTGGCGGTGGTTTTAATTACGGTTTATGTTCTTACCCTGCTGTTTTCGATGAAAACCCACTCCTATTTATATGATGTGGGAGTGGCCGAAAACGATGAAGACGGCGAAATCACCCCAGAAGAAGCCGGACATGAGGCAGAAAATGTGAATTTAAAGCTGTGGATTGGGGTTTTGTTATTGGCTACCCTAACTGTAGCCTTCGAGTCGGAATTATTGGTGGGGACTTTAGAGGAAGCTACCTCTAGTTTGGGACTAACAGCATTATTTACCGGGGTAATTTTAGTTCCCATTATTGGTAACGCGGCTGAACACGCCACCGCCGTTACCGTGGCTATGAAAAATAAAATGGATTTATCCGTATCCGTGGCCTTGGGTTCGAGTTTACAAATTGCCTTATTTGTGGCCCCTGTGTTAGTTTTAGCCGGATGGATATTAGGCCAACCGATGGATTTGAATTTTAACCCCTTTGAATTAATCGCCGTTGCCGTGTCTGTGTTAATTGCTAATTCCGTCAGTTCCGATGGCCGTTCCGATTGGTTGGAGGGGGTTTTACTCTTGGCTGCTTATACCGTTTTGGGTATTGCGTTTTACTTCCATCCGATTATTGAGGGGATTGGTTGATTATCACTGATCCGGTATTCTATCCCACGAAGTGAACTATGATCCTGAAAACCGATGGCTAGAAATTTTGGGTTGAAGTTCTCAGCCGTGATGACTAGACGCACAACCCAAAACATAATACAATCTACATCGGTTAGTCGCCCTTACGGACACTCCGAAAGGATTGCTGTTAATTTTTTATAGGGAAAGAATAGTGGGTCTTTTTAGTCGTTTTTCGCAGGACATGGGCATTGACCTAGGGACTGCTAACACATTGATTTATGTATCGGGTAAGGGCATTGTACTACAAGAACCCTCGGTTGTCGCTATTGACAGACTAGAAAAAGTCCCGTTGGCGGTAGGAGAGGAAGCCAAAAAAATGTTAGGCCGCACTCCCGAAAATGTAGTTGTGCTACGACCCCTGCGGGATGGGGTGATTGCGGACTTTGATGCAGCCGAACAAATGCTCAAACATTTTATTCGGCGGGTGAATCAGGGAAAAACCCTGATTGCTCCTCGAATTGTGATTGGAATTCCCAGTGGAGTCACTGGAGTAGAACGCCGGGCGGTGATTGAAGCGGCTTCTCAAGCCGGGGCGCGGGACGTGCGACTAATTGATGAACCTGTGGCCGCGGCGATTGGTGCAGGTTTACCCGTTTCGGAAGCGACGGGAAATATGATTGTGGATATTGGGGGCGGTACTACAGAAGTCGCGGTGCTGAGTTTACAGGGAACGGTATTGAGCGAGTCCGTGCGGGTGGCTGGAGATGAACTCAACGATGCGATCATTTTGTATATGAAAAAAGTTCATAACTTAGTGATTGGAGAACAAACGGCTGAGGATATCAAAATTAAGATGGGTTCAGCTTACCCGAATCCGGCCGCCGATGAAGAAATGATTATGGAAGTACGGGGGATTCATTTATTATCTGGTTTACCTCGCACCGTTACCATTAAATCCACGGAGGTGCGCGAAAGTATGGTTGAACCTTTATCGGTTATTATTGATTCGGTCAAACGCACTTTAGAACGCACTCCTCCAGAACTGGCTGCGGATATCATTGACCGGGGAATTATGTTGGCGGGTGGAGGAGCCTTACTCAAGGGTATCGACGCCTTGATTAGCCACGAAACCGGAATTATTACCCATATTGCGGCTGACCCTCTGTGTTGTGTGGTATTGGGCACAGGTCGGGTATTAGAAAATTTCAAACAGTTAGAACGGGTTTTTACTGGGGGTTCCCGAAATCTGTAACAATTGATAATTGGTAATTGACCCTGAAAAAAACAATTATCAATTATTAATTATTTTCACAGTTAATTTTAATCGGTATGCAAACACGCAGTTGGTGGAGTCGCAGTCGGAATCAATTTTTTTTACTGGGTTTGGCAATTTTAGCCGCTTGGTTAGTGCGACAAACTCAAGGGGCTGCTTTATATGAAATGTATTATTGGGTAACTCGTCCGTTTCATTTATCGACATCAACAGTAATGGAACAGGAAAAAATTGTTCGACAAATTGATCCTCGAATTAATCAGTTAGAAGCTCAAATTCAAGAACTGAAAAACCAAAATCAAAAGTTTCAGGATATTTTAAATTATGTCGCTTCTAAAAAACAGGGTAAGGGAATTGTGGCTCCTGTGATTGGTCGCAGTGCTGATTCTTGGTGGAAACAAATTATTATTGGTCGTGGGAGTCAGCAGGGGGTTCGGAATCAGGATTTAGTGGTGGCTCCTGGGGGATTAATTGGACGGGTGATGAGCGTGACACCTAGTACCAGTAAGGTGATGCTTTTGAGTGATCCGATGAGTCGGATTGGGGTGACAATTAGTCGCAGTCGCAATATGGGATTTCTCAAGGGAAATTCGACCGAACAAGGAATCATGGAATTTTTTGAAAGTGATCCTAAAGTCAAGGTGGGAGATGTGGTTGTTACTTCTAGTTATAGCCAGCTTGTCCCTGAAGGTTTGCCCATTGGTAAAGTCGTTTCTGTAGATATGAATAAAGCCCCATCCCCCGAAGCAATTGTTGAGTTTTTTGCTTCTGTTTCTTCTGTGGAATGGGTGATTATTTATCCGAATCAAAAACCAGTCAACAGTAGTCAGTAATCAGTGATCAGTAATCCGTACAATAAATATGTTTTTTCAGCTTTATCAAGTTTTAAATTTGATGATTACCATTATTTCTTTAATGGTTTGTATTTGGTTATCCTTGGTTCGGATTCCTGGGTTAGAACTCTTTGGAATTACCCCGAATTGGGTGTTAATTTGGCTGGTGACTTGGAGTATTAAACGATCTTTTTTACAGGCTATGGTCGGGGGTTTATGCTGTGGGTTGATTTTAGATGGATTAACAGTTTCTTCTCCTTCCCATATTATTTCCTTGGTGATTGTTAGTCTTTTAACTGTAGTGATGTATAAACGAATTATTAAAAAAATTCAAGAGGATTTTATTTCCGTCGCTGTGATTGTTTTTGGAATGGCGATTTTGGTAGAAGCTATCCGAGGTTTTCAATTGAACAGTTTTGGATATTCGGCTTTAGATGAATTATTCCGACATCAACAACGGGTAGCACTGTCCACAGCAATTTTGAGTAGTTTGTGGGCTCCTGTCATCTATCTGCCGCTTAATCGCTGGTGGGCATTTCTGGAAACCTCAAATCAACTAAAATCTTAGGGGCGGGTTTGCTTGAGAGTTGGGTTAATTCACAAAGATCTCAGGGAACTCGCTTCTACACGCTCTCACCGAAACTTATATGCTTAAACATAGCGATTTTGACCAAGCAGATACAGCAGTTCGTGCTAAAATTCTCAGTGAAGCTCTCCCCTATATTCAAAAGTTTTCTAATCGCACGATTGTGGTGAAATATGGGGGGGCTGCGATGAAAGATAGTAGCCTCAAAGATAAGGTGATGCAGGATATTGTGTTACTATCTTTTGTCGGAATTCGGGTGGTGGTGGTTCATGGCGGTGGCCCAGAAATTAATAGTTGGTTGATTAAATTGGGAATTGAGCCTCAATTTAAAAATGGGTTGCGAGTCACCGATGCTGCAACGATGGATGTAGTGGAAATGGTGTTAGTGGGTCGGGTGAATAAGGAAATTGTTTCTCTGATTAACCAGGCGGGAGGGGAAGCTGTTGGCTTATGTGGCAAGGATGCTAACTTAATTAAAGCTCGTCCCGAAGGTCAAGCCGATATTGGTTTTGTGGGAGAAGTCAGTAGTGTCAATACTAAACTTTTAGAGTCTTTGGTAAGTAGTGGTTATATTCCCGTAGTTTCTAGTGTGGCAACGGATGAAGATGGACAGGCTTATAATATGAATGCCGATACGGTCGCCGGGGAAATTGCGGCCGCCTTGGGTGCTGAAAAGTTAATTCTGTTAACAGATACAGCCGGAATTTTGGAGGATTATCATAATCCTGATACCTTAATTGCACAAGTTAATATTCAGGAAGCCCGACAATTAATTGATCAAGGAATTGTTTCCGGGGGTATGATTCCTAAAGTTAATTGTTGTGTCAGAAGTTTAGCCCAAGGTGTGCGGGCTGCTCATATTTTAGATGGTCGTGTTCCCCATGCTTTATTACAAGAAGTCTTCACTGATTCAGGTATAGGCACTATGATTGTCGCTTCTGAATTTATGCGGTAAAGATTCACCGATAGTTTTCACCCGATAAGCTGTTGAGTCTCTATGTTACGTGATCCGGCTCAACGCTGTCGCATGGCTCAAGCGATCGCCCAAGGGATTCTGCTATACATGATAGAGAGTAACTGAAATATCGAGCGATCGCCGGATCTGATTTGACAACGATGGTGATCGGTTATATTTGTTATAATATCATCTAAACATCAAATCATTGTATTTTCCCGAAAATTAATATGACTCTCTTTTCTTCTGAACAACTACTGATAGATATTCAAGAACTACCAGAAGAAGCTCAAGAAATTATTGCTGATCTGGTCGCTGTTTTAAAAAGACGGTATGAAATAGAAAAAAAGCCACCGATTAATTCTCTGCAATTAGAAGATCAACCTTTTATTGGAATGTGGAGCGATCGCCCAGAGACTCAAAATAGTACCCAATGGGTGAGAAATATCCGACAACAACATTGGCATCAGTAACATGGAATCTATTCTAATTGATACAGATATTTTAATTGATTTCGCAAATAACGACATAATTGCTCAAGAACTTCTTGTGCAAGAATCGCAAAAATCATTGCTAACAATTAGTATAATTACTAAATTAGAATTAATGGTTGGATGTCGTAATAAAAGAGAATTAGAATCTTTAGAAAAATTCCTTAAACAGTTTATTATCCTCCAACTAAACCAACAGATATCTGTTAGAGCAGAACAACTGATTAATTATTACTATCTTAGTCATGGACTCTTAATACCAGACGCTCTAATTTCTGCCACAGCTATTGAGTACAAAATTCCCCTACTGAGTAAAAACCAACGAGATTATCGGTTTATATCAGAACTCAATTTATGGAAATATCCGTGAGATACCCATCAACCACTAAATTATTTAAAACTAATTTGTACTCGTTATATATTGCTTAATTAAAGGTAAAACAGTATAAAAATTCCCTTGTTGTTCAATTAAACAACGTTTTAATAAAGACTGTAGAGCATTAATTAAATCCGATGAATTAATTTTACTATTTTCTAACAATTTAACTAAATTAACCGGATCGTTTTCCTTCGCCAATAAAGATAGCACTTGTTTTTCTATTTCCGATAAGCGATCGCACTGTTGCTGTAAACTATCTTTAACGTCTTCAGGTAACAATAGAGTATCATTAATTAATACCTTAATTTCACATTCTCCCAAATCCTGCATCAAATTTGCTATACTGTTTAACCAGAAGGGATTCCCCTGATAGCGTTGAATAATGGCATCCCAGTTATCAATTTCTGTTAACCCATTATCTCTAAATATTTCCCGCGCAGCCACAATATCCAAACCCGTCAGTCGTAATGTCCGAATTAGAGAATTTTCGCTTTTAACCTCAGTTATAATTCTAGGTTGTTCCCAACCAATTAACACAACACAACTTTGATGAGATAATTCTTTAATTTGTTTAAATAAAGTGCGATAATCTTGATATTCTGGTTTATATTTTCCCGCTAATTCCCCACTACTAAAAAGATTTTGAATGTTATCTAAAACCACTAAACACCGATACTTTTGTAAATATTTAATTAGAGGTAAAAATTTCTGATTATTTGCCGATAAATCTAACTGTTCAGACTGAGAAATTATCCGAATCAAATTACTTTGAAATTCGGCTAAAATCGGCAATGAGTCAAAATCACACCAAATTACATACTCAAATTCATCCTTAATTTGTTGAACCAATTGCACCGTTAACGCTGTTTTACCAATACCACTAATACCCGTAATTGCAATCAAGCGACAGCGTTGTTGTAAAATCCAATTTGTCAAGGTTGATAATTCAGGGATGCGATTATAAAAAGCACCCAAATCAGGCATTTCGCTTAAATCATTATGCAGAGTTTCAATTGATTCTGACTGAGAAATATTCTCATTTTGCTGATGTGGGTTTGGTGTATCTGGCGGATGTCTACTTTCTCCACAAATATTAAAACTACCACTAACTACGACATCTTGTGCAAAGTTAAAAAGATTAGCATTTTGTAACCTCTCCATTGCAGATTTAAAATTAGATTTATTAACATCTTCCCCTAACTCTTTTGCAAGAATTTTCCATAATTTTGATCCTGCATTTCTCACATTACTCACCGAACAATCAAAATCCTTAGCAATTTGTTTGTATGTATCATGTTCCAGTGTTCCCCGCAATACCGCTTCCTCTAAATCATCAAGATGCTTACCAGTTTTAGCAAATACTATATCATCAGCCACTTTTAACATTTCTTTAAGGTTCATTACGGCTAGGAGATAGGAGAGTTTTGTGTATTATAGCGCACATTAGCGGACTTTTTTAGACAATTTTGTATATTTTTGTATAAAACTAGATTAAATAGTTGGAAAGACAGTAAAAGTTGTTGACAAAATAGGACATTTTTGACCTAGACAAACATCAGATTTCTCAATCATCATATAAAAAGTATTACTACCTAACTAAATTTTGGGATTAAACGCTTGTCGTCTTATACCCTCCATTTAGATCGAAGTTACAATCTAAATCGATAATTATATTGCTGGGAGATGAAATGATGAGAGACGATTACTGGATTCCACTTTTGAAAAAGGCAGGAGAGGTTGCTCTACTTACGGGAGCAAAGGCTGTGGGAAAAGGTCTTGCAGGAGCCGCCGTAGCTGGAGCTATTGGTTGGGTAGTTGCAGGCCCAGCAGGAGCCGCTGTTGGTGCAAAAATAGGAGCCACGACTGTTGCAGCACTTGGAGGAGATGGCATTTCTGTCTAATTAAATCCTTAGTCAGTACAAAATTAGGTAGGGTAGGTAAATCGTCTATCCTGCCTTTTTTGATTTACTTGATAAATCTAATTGATCGCCTTCTTAAAATAAAGAGCGATCGCACTTTATTGTAATAATTTTAAGGAAAGCGATCGCCTTCTTAAAATCAAGAGCGATCGCACTTCAATGTGATGATTTTAGGGAGAGCGATCGCATTCTTAAAAAAGGAGCGATCGCACTCTTACAAAAAGAGCAGCTATCCAACATTAATTAGCAGCCCAAAGAACAGAAATATCGCTGTATTGCTTGAACATTGAATCAGCACTTACCAGCGTCATATCCTCAATCTGAGCCTGAGCAATCAACATACGATCAAAGGGATCTCGATGATGTAATGGTAACGCAGATGATCGCAGTGCATGAGGTGCTGTGATTTCCAAATATCGCATATCTAACTGCACCATACGACTAGAAATGTAGGTATCTATTGGCTCTGGTAATGGTAATTTTCTGATCGCAACTTTAATCCCAATTTCCCAAACACTAGCAACAGAAAACCATAATTCATTACTTTCATCGGCAATCTGTGCGATCACTTCCTGATTTAATCGCTCAGGTTGGGCAAACCACCATAACCAGCATTGGGTATCCAACAATAATTTCACTGTTCATTTCCTTCAAATGCTGCCAAAATTTCTTGGGGTAACGGTTCATTAAAGTCATCTGGTATGATAAATTTACCTTGATCTTGCCCTAAACTCGCCCGTCGATTGGATGAAGGACGAAACGGAATTAACTTAGCGATCGCCACCCCTTGATTGGAAATAATAATTTCTTCTCCAAGTTCTACACGGGACAATAACTCAGAGAGATTTTTTTTGAAGTCGTTGGGTAAGTTTTCAATCTGAATTTTAGCCATGGCGATCCCAGAATTACTTAATTTATTATATCACCAGATATCAATGTGATCATTTTAGAGAAAAAGTTGTAAAAAGTCTCACATCAAACCTGCTACCTGTCAAAGAATTTACTAACCGTTCATCCAGAGTTAGCAACGGCGCTTTAACTTGTTCTGAAAGTGCTACATAACAGCCATCATAAGCTGTAATCCCATAGTCCAAACCAATTTGAACAGCGTTACTGATTAGATCTTTTGTTGAAATGACTTGAAATCGTAGCGCTTTTAAGTCACTTAAATCGGCTTTAACCTGTTCAGCCGTGTAGAGGTTAGCGCGTACATACTTCCAGAGAACATTAGCACATTCAATATAAAAAAGATCAGGTACAAAAAACTCAACAGAAGGATCATCAAGATGAGTAAATAGTTGATTAACTTTAGAGGTCAATAGATCAGCAACAAATAACTTAATACAAATATTTGTATCAATTACGCATCGTAAACTAACGGTCATCTATTGCGATCCTCTTGAATTAAAATAGTGCTATCTGTTAATCCAAAATCCCTGGGGTTAACTCTCGGACGATTACGAATTCTTTGTAGAATTGCTAACATAGGTTGGTTCTCTTGCGTCCGATTTATCATTACTTTGTCAGGCTCAAATGATAAGGATTGCGTCAACAGATGAATAACTGCTTCATTAAGAGTAAAATTTTTCTCTGAGGCAAGAAACTCAATCTGACTATATAGTTCATCAGGCAAGTTTTCAATCTGAAGTTTAGCCATGGCGATTCCAGAATTACTTAATTTATTATATCACCAGTTTCCATTATATCAATGTGATCATTGTAGGGAGAGCGATCGCAGTCTTAAAAAAAGCGATCGCCTACATGAATATAGAATATTGCTTAAATTACTAATGGTTGCCCTTCATGGATAACAGTTAGAGGGGTTTTGGTACGTTCAACCTCTATCAATAGAGTTTGCAAGGTTTGGGGTAATTCATTTGTAGTAATTTGTGTCATTTTCTGTTACTTATTCAGCAAGCCCTACTTATAATTTTGTTCTTAAAAATCGAGATTTTAAGCCGTTTCTAACCAGTCAAAAATTCTATCTAACTGCTCTAAGGTAACTAAACCGTATTGCAACAGAGTCATAGATACGGGACTGGGATCTTGATATTTATGTTGAGAGTTCGTGGGATGATTGGCTCTTTCTGCCATGGCAATTGAATCCGCAGATAGGGATAATTCTTCCTGCAAAAAGTGAATAAACCGAGAGTATTTACTGGGTGTCATTCTAACACTCACCTCCTAATTTAATATTGATCTAAGGGTTAACAAAAAATTTTTCTGATAAAATTGGCTAATTGCCTTTTTTTATAGATTGATATACTGATCAAGTCTGAGGTTTGAAACTTCAGAACATTGATCTGTAGTTATTGATTAGGCCAGAGAAAAACTTAAGTATTACTAAACTGTTTACCTAGTTTTCTTCTCACGCATCTACATTAGCTGCGATTGAAATTCCGCACAATGGAGTAGTAACCACACAATTTTCTGTCACAGGCCCACTTTCTGAAAGAACGAGTAACCCTTAACAGATGAAGCTATCAAAATTAATCCGTCGCTAGACAGAACAGTTTCCTTGTCAAAACAGAGAAGTAGCGGAACTCTAAAATTTAGAGTCACAGTTTCACGGTTATTTAACCCTAGCTTGTTCAATACGCGCGAACTTGACTCAAAATTAGCCCTGACAACCAATGATCGTCGTGGATCAATTTTCTTTGCCCGCTTGCTTCTCCTCACACCTAAGAAGAATAAATCAACTGTATAGGGTTAACTTCCTTTACGCTGAACAATGCTCGAATAAACAGATTAACAAATTTATTTGCTATGGTGTAGACCTTAACATTAAAGTTTTAACAAATTACATGAATTTTTGTAAAGTTATTTCAACTTAAAGCTGATGGCTGAGAATTCAGAAAGCTGATCGGTATGCGATCGCCCACTTTTACACCCAATTCCTGAGATCGTCCGCCCCGTAATTCAATCACCTGATTCACCGGAACATCAGGGCCATAGGTAGGACAAGGTTCCTGTTCACAAGGGAGAGCATTAACCTGAATGGCTTTCACCACGTCATCGCGCAGAAAAATCATATCCAGGGGGATTTTACAGTTTTTCATCCAAAACCCCACAACCCGAGGTTGAGCAAAGGGAAATAACATTCCCCGATCATCGGCTACATTGGTTCTATACATTAAACCTAATGCTTGTTGCTGAGGGGTTCGAGCCACTTCAAGCTGAATAACCTGGCTGCCAATTTTAGCCTTCGCCGTAATCGGTAACATTTGACCCCGATTCTCTTGGGTGATTATAGGAGATTGAGAAACCGAAGTTCCTAAACCTACAGATTGTGCTATTGAAACCGATGATAACAAAGGTGAACAGCTAACTAATAATATACCGAGCGCCCCAAAACCCATGGAAACTAAGGCTTTGGGTATAGAAGCCAAGATCAAACCAGTCCTAAATCCGACTAACAGTTCAAGGTTCAAGGTTGTCAAAAAATTTGTATCCCCAGTGACAAAAGATTGTACAGCATCTTAGACAATTTTGATCACTGATTTAACAGGATTACGCAGATTACCCAAAACCCAAAACCCATTACCTATTACCTATTACCCATTACCCATCTCTGAGAACATACCCCACCCCTCTAACCGTTTGAATTAGGCGTTTTTCGCCTTCGTCTTCAATTTTGAGTCGCAAATAACGAATGTAAACTTCTATAACGTTAGACTCTCCCAGAAAGTCATAACCCCAGACATTCTCTAAAATTTGTTCCCGGGTTAAGACTTCTCGCGGATGTTCCATCAAATATTTGAGTAACTCATACTCTTTCATTGTTAGATCAATTGTTCTACTATTGCGGAGTGCCCTTCTGGTGGCCAAATCCAAGACTAACTCCCCAAAGCGTAACTGTTCGTTAGTATTAGTTCCTGGTTGCAAATATAGATTGACCCGTTCCAAAAAACTTTCCGTCCGATAGGGTTTTAAACAATAGTCATCTGCCCCCGACTCTAAACAAGCAATGCGGTCTTCGATCGCATCTTTTGCCATTAAAATTAACACAGGTATCCGGCTACCTAAATCACGTAAATGACTACAAACCGATAGTCCTGACTCTCCTCCCAATAATCGATCAATGACTATTAATGCGGGTTGTAATTCCGTTGCTTGATTTAATCCTGCTGCTCCGTTACTGACTACAATCGGATAATAACCCGCTTCTTCTAAATCTAGGCTAATCTGTTGAGCTAACAGTTCATCTGGCTCAATAACTAAGATCGAAGGATGCTGCTCTAACCCCAACTTATTCATCTATTTATTTTGTTTTGATCAAAAAAATTAAAACTATTTTAACACTTTCCGTTAACTATTAAGGTGTTAGTGCGTGCTAACACACTTCTGCCCTGCCTCCTCTGTCTCCCCCGCCTACGGCAATTCAACAGAAGTCGGCTTGGCAATATGAGGCAGTCCCCAGCCTAATTTTTCTCGGAGAACTTGAAAAAATTCGGGGGGTTGAAGCCGAATAAATTTGGCACGATAGGGCGATCGCTTAACTTTCACCTGATATTCTGGAAGGACATAACAGCCTCCATTTCCATCCACTACCATCACCAACTGATTCGGACTAGCCGGATAAATGATTACAGGTTCAGTTTCCCCATAAATCAGAGCCCGAGAAGCCAAAGAATGGGGACAGATGGGAAGTAACTGTAACACTTCCACCCCGGGTGTTACCACGGCTCCTCCAGCCGATAAACAATAGGCTGTTGAACCCGTAGGAGTGGAAATAATCACCCCATCGGCGGCAATATCCACCGGAGCATGACGACCGATTTTAATTTCAAAATGACACATACAGGTCATGGGTTCCCGGTGTAACACCATTTCATTCAAACACAAAGCTTCCCACAGCACTTGTTCTGACTGACATACCTCCACCGCAATCATAGTCCGGTTTTCAACAATATAGTTTCCGTCGATCACTTGTTCCAAGACCGAAGGCAATTGATTCAGGTAGGTTTCGGTTAAAAATCCCATGTGACCCGTATTCACCGCCAATAGAGGAATACCGTGAGGTGCCAGTTGACGAGAGGCGGAGAGAACCGTACCATCCCCACCTAGAACAATGGCAAACATCATCTCCTGATCAAAATCAGGCGGGGCCAGCTTATCCATAGGAATGCGGTGTAAAGGATTTGGCCCAGTAGCATAGCCCAAGATGCCCCCGGTTCCGGGTGCAGTGCAAACCTTCAATCCCCGCCCTATCAGCTTATCTTTGATCTCGGTCGCAGCACGACAAGCGGTGGGTTTGGAGTCATTATAAATAATTCCTACTTTTGGCACGAGAAGTCTTGTTAAAATTGGGTTTAAATAGCCTAACAGCAACTAATTCGTCTATCTCAGAACTGGGATTGCCACCCCAATTCTGATCAGACATACAATTGAGCGATGGTTAAAGCATACTCTGTCTTTGGGCGATTGTGTCCAGTTAGAGGGGCTTGAAGGGATTGCTTCTCTGTTTACGTTTTTTCAGCTTTTCCTGTTCATATTCTAATTCTTTAAGTTTCTTCATAATCCGACTAAAGTATTCCTGCATATAAGTCTCTAAGCTGCTGATTTCCTTGGGGTCGATGCCAAAAACTTGATAGGTTTCATCCATCGACGCTTGCAAGGGTTGACCATTGGCTAAAACCTCAGCAAAGGCTAGACGGTCAGAGACATTCCAACTCCACTGAAACCAACGGGTTACTTGCCGGAATAGACGCAGGACTTGTGTAGGGGTGCGAGTAATTTTAGCTTCTTTACCCGAAAGCCTTTCACATAAACGAATAATCTCCTCGGCTGTCCAGGCTTTAGAGCCGACGATGGGAAAACTTCTATTCTCAGTTTCAGCAACGGATAGGGCTTTAACCGCAAATTTAGCGATATCGATGGTGTCCATATAGGCAACGGGTGAACTTAACCCAGGTACCAAAACCGCTTGTTTATCTAAAATTGGAATCGCATATTGACCAATTAACCCTTGAAAAAATCCACAGGGCTTTAAAATTGTGTAATTTAAACCGGACTCGGCTAAAAATAGTTCGGTACAGCGCTTGATTTCTAATAGGGGCACTTGGGGATATTTCTCGGCATCCAAAAAGGAAAAGAAGATAAATTTTTCCACTCCTGCTTCCTTGGCCGCTTGAATCAGAGAGACTTTCCCTTTCCAGTCTATTTGTTTAATTCCTAATGAATCCGTAGGACGCGCTGTTGCTGCGTCAATCACGGCCGTTACTCCTTCTAGGGCAGATTTTAAGGTTTCTGGTTCACACAAGTCCCCAGGAACCAATTCCGCCCCCCATTCTTTTAAAAACGCTGCCCTGCGGTAACTGCGTGCTAAACAACGTACGGTATAACCCTCGTCAATAGCGCGTCGCACCACCTGTCTTCCCAATGTGCCAGTCCCACCAACAATTAATAAGGTCATGAATATGAGTCTGAAGATTAAAGTTTGTTAAGTATGCTATCAAATATTCTCTCATTTTTTTACAAAACTTAACAAAAATCCGAGGGCCTACCCTGTAGATCCCAGATATCACCCCAGACTCTGAAAACAATAAAAACTTTTTCTGATTGCGGCGTTGCGACGAAATCGTTCCAACCCAAAACAACAGCACCCAAAGCTCATTTCCTTAGTGATTTCCCCTCTTATGTTGGATGATGTGGAGTTGCTACTAAGGTCGAAGCCTAGTTGCATTGCTCCCTTTACCATGATTAGGGGAAGTATAAGGATATAATGATAGGTACTGTTGTTCGTATTCTACAAGACAGATTGTATTGATCTTTAGCAGAGTAACTAACCTCCTAGTTAAGCTAAGGAATTTCCTCGTTTATAATCCGTAAGTTTGGAGTTGTATACTTTTTAAAAACCAAGCTACATTGCTCCCATTTGGTTCACTAGAGGAAATATCAGCAACTAAAGAAAGAGTTACTGCGGAAGACGACAGACGTTAGATGAAACAGTTTAGTTAACCTCCTAATTTCACTTAACTCGGACGCTCAAGAAAACGTGTTTCGGGCCTCCTATAATAGAGATTTTACCGTTTGAACATCGTTTACTGATCTGTCAGAGAAGCTCTTTTTGGCTCCTGTATATAGAATAAACATTCCCCCTATAAATTGCAAGTGAAATCCATTAAAGTTAATCATTTGATCAATCAACACTCTCGCAATTGTAAACTTAGGTAACAGAGACTTTTCGATTAAATCAGCATCTAATCTTGATATGTAGGGGATGACACTTGTTCAGACTGTTAGCACATCTAGCCCAATTTTATTCTTTGTTGAAATAGATGGAATCCCCGCCCGTTTTACCGCGGGGTGGATGTCAACGCACCTGCATATAGACTGCATCGGAAATCGTGGGAATTTCTGCATATTTTCCCGACAAAGATTGAATTACAGAATAGAAAAATACCGCCAACAGTCCCAAGAATATCATGTTGTAGAGGGTTTCACCGACAAATCCTTGTAAAAGAACACTGCCAAATACCTGGAATAGTAACGTGCATAAAATTAGAACAATGTCAATCAAAATGGCTTGCATGGTATTAAATCGAATGAAATGGGGAATATTTTCATTACGAACCACTAACATATATAAACCGATAAACACAATAAATCCAGCAAAAGGAATGTATTGATAAAGGAACATTAAAGGAATAACAGGCAATGTAATAATTTGTAAAACTGGAAACTGTTGGAATAAAAAGCGTCCAAAGGGCAACCCATTCATTAAAGGTAATAGATAGGGTAATGCGGCAAAAATGCGATCGCGTACTGTCGTGGTTCCGCGCCAAGTCATAACCAATTCTCCTGAGTATCTCTTAAACTCAGGATAGCGCAGTCCTAGAGATTGGGGTTAGATGTTCGCAAGAAAAACCCACAAGGAGTGCAAGTACCCCCTCGCTGATCACCAAGAACCAATATATTATTGGATATTGGCAATACGGAAACCCATCTGACATTCATACTGACTCGGTTGATTGTCAATGCAGGGACGAACCAAATGTCCACAGGACAACTGGCCTCCTCTCCAACGCGGTTGACCGCTTTGATCGGCTAATAAACATCCCTGACAAACTTGTTGAGAAGCAAGTATCTGGTTATCCATCAAAATGACTAGCATAATGATTCCTCCGACAGACGCCCAATTATACTTTTATTGTAATCCCACAGTTATAGGGGATTCGGCTAAATGAGTCACAACTTAATGCAATTTTGGAATCAACCATCAGCACAGTAAAGTTATGATGGAAAATCAGGGATAATCCTAATCCGTTTGAATCGGTAATCAAATTGTGTAATTAAGAGGAATTTTATTGTGAGTCAGACTAACTTAGAAATCTTATCTGAAACTGATCCGGTGATTGCTGATCTGATTCAGCATGAACTCTGTCGTCAACGGGAACACCTAGAATTAATTGCCAGTGAAAATTTTACCTCGGCGGAGGTCATGGCGGCCCAGGGGTCGGTTCTCACCAATAAATACGCCGAAGGACTTCCCAAAAAACGCTATTATGGGGGTTGCGAATTTGTCGATGGCATCGAACAATTAGCCATTGAACGCGCCAAACAACTATTCGGGGCTGCGAGTGCCAATGTTCAGCCCCATTCTGGAGCCCAAGCTAACTTTGCCGTGTTCTTGGCTATGCTCAAACCGGGTGACACGATCATGGGAATGGACTTATCCCATGGGGGACATTTAACTCATGGTTCCCCGGTCAATGTTTCCGGTAAATGGTTTAAGGCTTGCCATTACGGAGTTAGCCCGGAAACCGAACAACTTGACTATGACTTAATTTTAGAACTGGCTAAACAGCATAAACCTCAAATGCTGATTTGCGGTTATTCTGCCTATTCTCGGATTATTGATTTTGAGAAATTCCGCGCCATCGCCGATGAAGTCGGTGCTTACTTAATGGCTGATATTGCCCATATTGCTGGGTTAGTGGCAACGGGTCATCATCCTAACCCTATCCCCTATTGTGATGTTGTCACCACCACTACTCACAAAACCTTGAGAGGGCCAAGGGGGGGATTGATTCTCAGCCGAGATGCCGAACTGGGCAAAAAATTAGATAAGGCTGTTTTCCCAGGGTCTCAAGGTGGCCCCCTAGAGCACGTTATTGCAGGCAAAGCCGTTGCCTTTGGGGAAGCCCTCAAACCCGAGTTTTCGACTTATTCTGGTCAAGTGGTTGCCAATGCTAAAGCCTTAGCGACTCAGTTACAAAACCGATGCTTAAAAATTGTTTCCGGTGGTACGGATAATCATTTGATGTTAGTGGATTTACGTTCTGTCAATATGACGGGTAAACGGGCAGATCAACTGGTTAGTGAAGTGAATATTACAGCCAATAAAAATACGGTTCCCTTTGATCCCGAATCTCCTTTTGTCACCAGTGGTTTACGGTTGGGATCTCCGGCCATGACCACCCGGGGGATGGGAGAAACGGAATTTATCGAAATTGGGAATATTATCGCCGACCGTCTGTTAAACCCCGAAGATGAAGGTATCGGCGAAGCCTGTCGTCAACGGGTGGCGAATTTGTGCGATCGCTTTCCCCTCTATCCCCATCTGAGTTTGAAAGTTCCAGCCTTAGCCTAGTGGGATTTAGATAGATCTATTAATTGATATTCCCCGCTCTAAGGAGACGGGGATTTTTGAAAATCTCATAACTGATTTAATTGGTTATAATATTAACCAAAATCCCTTTAAGATTATGGTTATAGAACTTAAATCGGCAATTTCCACAGAAATTATCTATCCAGAAACTGATGGCAAACCGATGGCAAATAATACCGAACAATTTCGCTGGATTGTCGTCATTGAACAGAATTTAGAAGGGTTATTTGCTGATGATCCTGATGTATTTATTGCCGGGGATTTATTCTGGTATCCGGTACAGGGAAAACCTCATATTGTGAATGCACCGGATGTATTAACGGTATTGGGAAGACCGAAAGGAAAACGGGGTTCCTATAAACAATGGGAAGAAGATAATATTCCTCCCCAAGTCGTCTTTGAAATTCTTTCCCCTGGAAATACTCAGAATGAGATGGATCGAAAATTGGTGTTTTACGATCGCTATGGTGTGGAAGAATATTATATTTATAATCCTGACGGTAATCATTTCAAAGGTTGGCTTAGAAATGATGAGGGATTAGATTTGATAGAAACCCTGGACAATTGGGTGAGTCCCAGTTTAGGAATTCGCTTTGATTTATCCGCAGAAGAACTACAAATCTATCATCCCAATGGTGATAAATTTGTCTCTTATGTTGAAATTATGCAACGGTTAGATGCGGAAAAAAAACGGGCAGAAATAGCTGAAACTGCTTTAGAATCAGAACAACAGCGATCGCAATTATTAGCAGAACGATTAAGAGAAATGGGAATTAATCCCGATGAATTGTAGGATTTAAACCCAATTACCCCCCCAAACCCCCGTACACGGGGGGCTAAGGTCTTAAAAAATTTAACAATTCTCGATTTACAGTTTGGGGAACTTCCTGTTGTATCCAGTGACCACAATCGGAGATTAATTCTAGTTTAAACGGAGCCGCAATTAATCTATCTAAACCTTCCGTTAGATGATAACTTAAAAATGAGTCTTCCTTTCCCCATAAAACTAAAGTAGGAGATAAAACTTTTACCGGGGTTTTTGTCAAATTTAATAACCAAGTCGGCGGCCAAAACAAATGACGATAATAACTCATCGCTGCTCTTAATACCCCGGGTTTTTCTAAAGCTGCTTCATAAATTTGAGTTTCTTCGGTACTAAAAGCACCCTTACGGATAGCGTGTTCTCGCAACGCATTAGTAATAAATTCTTTTAAATTTTGTTGGATTAACCATTCGGGAATCCCCGGAACTTGAAAGGCAAAAATAAACCAACTGCGACGAACTTGATCTAAATTACTAACTAATTCTTGCACAAAACGATAAGGGGGAGGAGCGTTTAGAATCGCCAAACGATTTAGAGATTCAGGAAACTTCTGGGCAAAATGCCAAGCAATTAATCCCCCCCAATCATGCCCAACAATATGAGCTTTAACATAGCCTAATCGTTGAATCAAGCCCTGAATATCAACTACGAGGGTATCCAAATCATAGCCACTATCCGGCTTGTCAGAATCATTATAACCCCGTAAATCAGGTACAACAACTTTAAAATGACGAGCCAAAGCCGGAATTTGATAGCGCCAAGCGTACCAAAATTCAGGAAATCCATGTAGAAGTATGACGAGTTCACCCTCACCTTGGGTAACCGTGTGTAAACGAATGTTATTCGTTTCTACAAACAGATGTTGCCAATCAGATTCCAATGTCACCATAAACTCCAATATAATGCTCACAAGCGCTTAGGCTAACGTCTTAGAGAATTTCCTCAACGGATTGGAGCAATGTTAAACAGTTGCTCGGTGATTCCAGATTACCACCGACGGGGGTTAAATCCATCAACTTCATTAGGTCTGTAAAAAGGCAATTCCGCATCTTCTAAACACGCTGGGCAAGTTTGGGACTGATCAGATGGGGAGAAGGTATTCCTCTGTAAATGACTAAATTAGCCAATTCCTGCAACTGTTGAATTGCTTCGGCACCTTCTAATTTCATGAGTTCCCGGTCATCGCGCATTTCTGTCCAGGTAATTCCATAGTCCGACACCAGGAAACGAATCAGATGACTTTCGCCTAAACTAACCATAAAGGAGGCGCTATTCATCTGACCGCCGCAGGTATAGCAGGAGGCAAGATACCCCTGTCTTTCTAGCACCGTAGCTAGAGCTTGGAGGTTCATCACCAAGTCCTGAACGAATTTGCGGTGTTGTTCTGCAATTCTGAGAAACATAATTCTCCTCCTATCACCACACCTGGGATTATTTACAAAATGTAGCATAATCTTAAAGTTATGGTGCTGAAATATTAATCTTAGTCTGATCAGCCTAAATTGAAAAGATCACCCTATTTACCCACCCCAGTGCCAAAATAGAGACTGTTTTGCAGGTTAACCAAAACCCTCAGTTGAGAAGTTCCAGGTACAGAAACTTTCCCTCAACCTCAATCAATTTGCCACCACCCAAATCCAGGGCCGATAAATCGAATCGTAACCCAAACAAAAACCAGTAAACCAATCCCTAGCCAACTGGCTTTAGTCGTAATTTCTATGAATTTTCGACTTTGGTTTTTAGTGAGGGGAAACCAAGGGACAAATTTTTCGTCTTGGCCATAACTTTCTCCCATAGAATCTTTTCGGCGTTTTGCTTCACCCATATTTGTATATAAAAGTTAACGGTAGGACTCATTTACTCAATTTTATTTGATCTGTTGGCAAGTTGACGATTATTCCTTGATCGATCACAAATGGTAATAGTCGCTCCCAATTTAAGGTAACAGTTTCAGAGGCTGGATCAAGTTTCCACCGCAAAAGCTGACTGGCGGATTCACCGATGGGGGAAAATAGACCCAGGGCTTGCCTTGGGGCAATAGTAGCGTATGCGATCGCCTCTCCCAAATCACAACAATTCCACTTAACTAAATTTTCTACCCCTACAAATAAAGGTAAGGTGGTTCCAGATAAAGTCCCATCAGCTAAACGGGCGGTACCTTCTTTCACCTCAATTTGTCGTTCATCCCAAGGATAAACCCCATCCGGTAGTCCCAAAGGTGCTAAGGCATCACTCACCAAAAACAGGGGAATTAAATCTGTAGCTTCGTTGGGTTGGTTAATTCCCGACATCCGTAACAGCAAATTAACCATTAGGGGAGAAATGTGCTGTCCATCGGCAATCAAGCCCGATTGCACCTGGTTATTAACTAAAGCCGCCCCTAATAAACCCGGTTCTCGATGGTGCAGACTGGGCATGGCATTGAAAGCATGAGTTACCATCCTTGCCCCTAGGTTAAAAGCTCGTTCTGCCTGCTCTGCTGTAGCCTGGGAGTGACCCAAACTAACAATTATGCCTAAATTTGTCAAATAGGGAATTATTGTATCTGTGGGGTCTAATTCCGGGGCTAGGGTAATAATTTTTACGACGTTTGCATAGTCCCCTAGAACCCGTTGCACCTGCTCCAAAGTTAGGGGTAATAAATGCTCTTGAGGATGGGCCCCCCGTTTACTGGGATTGAGAAATGGCCCTTCCAGATGTACCCCCAGAATTTTAGCGGTGGGTTTGTCCTGGGGAACGGTTTGGATAAATTCTGCTATGGTGGAGAGCGATCGGTGAATTTTATCAATTGAAGTGGTGACAATAGTGGGCATAAACCCATCAATGCCCTGTTCCCATAAATACTGGCAAATTTTCGTCAATTTTGGGAAATTTTGCGGTTCTAAATCGGGAAAAGCTAATCCTAATCCCCCATTAATTTGTAAATCTATTCCTCCCAAAGATAGCAAATCTCCTTGCAAATCTATTTGTTGAATTGCTGCGGTTGATCTGGGTTGAGATAAACCTGCCATTGCTTCAATACCAGAGATTTTACCCTGACGAATTAAAACTTGTTGTAAATTTTGTGATCCAGGGAGACGGACATTGATAATATCGAAGTTAACGGTGTCTTGCTGTGGTGTTGTGATCATGAGGAATAGTTGGCTTTGAACTCTACATTATTATCGACTAACTCTACTCCTGTTGTTGGGATTATCATGGGGAGTGATTCAGATTTACCCACAATGGTGGGGGCGATCGCGGTTTGTGAAGAATTTAATATCCCCCATGAAGTTGCTATTGTTTCCGCCCATCGTACCCCGGAAAGGATGTTTGAATATGCTAAAACCGCCCATTTGCGAGGATTAAAAGTGATTATTGCCGGAGCCGGAGGAGCCGCCCATTTACCGGGGATGGTGGCATCTTTAACCCCTTTACCTGTAATTGGGGTTCCAGTAACAACTCGCACCTTACAGGGGGTTGATTCTCTGTATTCTATTGTACAAATGCCTGGAGGAATTCCGGTGGCAACGGTGGCAATTGGTAATGCTAAAAATGCGGGTTTATTAGCGGTACAAATTTTAGCCAGTCATGATCCTGAACTCTTGCAAAAAGTTCAAGACTATCGGGAAAATCTTAAACAATCTGTTCTGGAAAAACAGGAGCGTTTGGATCAAGTTGGCTATAGTGAATATTAGGCGAAAAGTCGGAGATTGGTGAGCAGTGATATTGAGAACTACAGCGCTACCAAACTTAATTATACTGAATAATCAGTCTTTAAGAGATTCAACTTGTCGATCAGTTCCTTGACATCCTTAAGACGGATGCACTAACATATCCTCAATTACCGACATAAGCTATAAATCATAGCAATTTAGGACGTTTCTGATGTCAAAAATCTACACTACAGAGGAACTGATCCAAATCTTAAATCAGGAGCGCCAAGCCTGCCTGAAAGGGGAGCGTTTGAATTTAAGGGCGACTCCGGCGGTGGGAAATCCCGTGGTTGACTGTTTTTTGAAACCAGAGGGAATTCAAAAGTTTACAGCCTATCAAAATTTTAAGGCGACGATTCACCAATACCAACAAGAACATCAAGTTTCTGGAATTGTTTGGCGAGAAATTATTGTTAGGGAAAAAACCCTACAATTTCCCTTTGTGAATGAACAATTAATTGCCTTACCTTATGATTTAGAACAGTTAAAAGCAGCAAAAATTAAATTATTGGCATTCTGGGATGATGTAACTGCCGGGATGGATTTATATTTAAGTTTAAATAGTGGTAAGGATTATCGTCAAATTTGCGTAGAAGAAGTGGATGCTATTATTCAACGCACGGAATGGGCTTGTATTTGGAAGTGGGAGAAATCGAGTTTTTTAGAAATGTTATTACAATTAGGTTGGGGACAACCCTCAGAATCGGGTGATCGCAGGGGATGGCCCCAGTCAGGGAGCGAAAATATTCATGCGGTTAAGCCTGGTCAGCATCCGATTGGTTAAATCAATCGATCTGGATGAGGGTTAAGGAGGCATTTTAAATAACTTACCATTTTCGTGATTGAGTTCATTTTGCAAAATCTTTTCATAAATTTCGGGTAAGGAATCCGTCACCAGATTATCTTCAATTCCATAGCCTAAACTTGTCCAGGTTCCTGATAATAATTCTAACACCTGATCAACTTTTTCTTCGCGTAATAATTGGGAAATATTAACCCCCCAAAATTCATCATCTAATAACCAACGATAAACCACCGTATCTTGATATTCTGGTTCAAAACTATAGGGAAGCCAAAACCAAAATTGAGCGGGTTTTGGGTGATAGCGTTCGGCTTTTTCATCCCAGGTAGTTTTTAACATTTGATAACGTCCGGCGGCGGTGCTACATTTGCCTTGATTCGGGCCGACCATAATCTTCATACATAGGTCAGGATGGCTCTGTAAATTAGAGACATATTTTCCGCCATATAAAACATGATAGGGGTCAGAATAACTGGACTCACTGGCGGAAATAGTTCGCATCAATGCCCGAATATAAGGATCTCCGCCCCGCATAACTAAAGGTAGCCATTGTGCTTCCACCTGTTGATCAATTGACGGTTCAAAATCCGATTTTCCCTGGCAACTTCTGACCCCAATAAAGGTTAACGTCAATAGGAGTAACCCACTCCATAATAGCCGTTTACGGCGATTAAGATTCTGTCTTTTTCTTTGATAATGTTCCATCAATCACTTACACTGGCAAATAGTTGTTCTAAGGGCTGTTGTTGAGCATCTGGATTAGCTACAATTTCAATAATTTTATTCCGTGAAGTTGGAATAAATAATGCTTCTACACAAACTTGAGCCACTTTTGTTCGGGGAATACTACCTTCAAATAGGGTATCGGCCGACTGCATAACTAAATTATAATTATTGTCCTCATTTTTTAACCCACCCGGGCGAACAATGGTATAATTTAAACCACTATTTTGAAGATATTCTTCCGCTTGTTTTTTCCAGAAAAGAATTAACCAAAATAAATTTAATGGGTGAAAAAATTGGGAGACACACAGGGAAGTAACTAAAACAAAATGTTCAATTCCCTGGGATTTTGCCACATCAACTAAATTTTTTGTTCCTTGACAATCGACTTGATAGGGCCCAGTAAAATCAAAACTGGGTCTGGCGCCTGTTGCACACAATACAACCGTACAATCACTCAAAGCCGAGGCTAAACTGTAAGTATTTAAAACATCTCCGACCACCAGTTCCACGTCGGTCGGTAAAATTTGTTGAGCAGTTTCAATATTCCGAACCAAAGCCTTAACCGGAATTTCCCGCTTGACTAATTCGGTGATAATTCGCCGTCCCGTTTCCCCCGTTGCCCCTGCGACAAATGCTTTCATGCTGTTAAAGGTTTTTCAGTAAGTGTCAAGTTTTGCCAAGTAACATCAAAAGTTACGTATATTTATCATAGCGGTTCACGACAATACAAGGCATTCTGGAAATAGGAAAAAACCCTCGCAGGAGAACATATTATGCCGTCCGATATCTCTGAACCTCAACCGTCAAGAGCATCATCTGAGTTTGTTGATGATTCTGTTGCTCTCCCAAACCCCGAAGAAAGTAATCAAGAGCAAGATTCTCAGGAGTTAATCTGGTTTCACAGCGATTTTGAAGACTGCATGGAAATGTTCGCGCCTTTGGATACGGTGGCTGAATATTTGGGTCAACATAGCGGCTGGTTTTGTCGGTGTGCGTTACCAATGAAAACCGAACCCATGGGAAATAATGCCTATGATTTATTAGTTGGAAGGTTTGGAGCCTTGGGTTATCGAGTGGAAGCGCGGATTGGATTAGAATTAGTCCCACCGGATGCAGAGGGGATTTATCGGATTCGGACGGTTCCCATCCCCGATTATAAGGCTCCTGGTTATGAGGTGGATTTTAAATCAACGATGACATTAATAGAATTACCTACAGCCGAATTTTGTGCCGAACGAGGTATTAAATTAACTGAATGTCCGACTCAAATTACCGGGGCGAAATGGCATCTGGATTTGGCTGTCGGGGTACAAATTCCTAAGTTTATTCGTTCTAAATCAGAAGGGTTAATTCAAAAAACCGGGGATACCCTACTAAAAAATATTGTTAAACAGGTTTCCCGGCGTCTTTCGGCTAAAACTCAACAGGATTTTCATAGCAGTTTGGGGATTCCTTTCCCAAAATATCGCGGTTAATACCCTAGCGAGCACCGAACACTCGCACTGCTGTTTAGGATAAGCGGATACAACTATATAAGACACCCCTGGCGGGTTTCGGTGTATTGACGTTTTTATATGTCAAGTTTTACAAGTATTCTTTTTTATCAATGCGTCTAATTCCCCTGTTTTTACCGACTTAAACCATTAATTTATTGTTTAAGTCTCGATTTTTGGCCAAAAATCCCTATTTTGATAATATTTGATTATGTTTAAAATAAATATATTTAGAATAAACGATGAATGATAAGCAAAACTTGATCACTCCTATTTAATAAAAAACTGTATTTGGCACTAAAAGCTATTGCCAGTCTATAGATATAATGCTACTTTAGTATTTATAGACGCTATGGAACGACTTAACTAAAAATCAAGTCCTAACCCAAGTCACCCTGACCCCAGGGTAATGTTTTATCTATAGGACTTACGCAGAAACCGAGTTTCTGAACGAGAAATCACCGATTTCATCCGCAAAATCAGGGCTAGAAACCCGGTTTCTTTGGTCTTGTGCGTAAGTCCTGAATAATTTAACTACTACAAAATTTTTTTTGTAAGTAGCAACCTATTTTTTCAACAGACAGGTTGTTAGGAGGTTTAATGTCTGAATTTTCAAAAGGTTATTCTCGGAGAAAATTTTTAATTACCGCCGGATTTTCGGCAGCTAGTACCGTCTTTTTAAAAGGCTGTTTGGGCAACCCACCCGAACCCACTGGTAATACTGGAAGTTCTCCGGCGACAACACAAGTTCCGGCAGTTAATATTAGTCCAGAACAAGCCCCAGAAGTGACAGCAATTAAACTAGGTTTTATTCCCATTGTGGAATCTGCCCCCTTAATTATTGCCAAAGAAAAAGGCTTTTTTGCTAAGTATGGAATGAGCAATGTTGAGGTATCCAAACAGGCAAACTGGGCCTCAGCACGGGATAACGTTACCATTGGCTCAAGTGGGGGAGGAATTGATGGTGGACAGTGGCAAATGCCCATGCCCCATTTATTGACAGAAGGCATTATTACCGGGGGCAAAAAAGTCCCTATGTATGTCTTAGCTCAATTAAATACAAATGGCAATGGTGTTGCTATTGCTAATACCCATTTAGGGAAAGGAATAGGCTTAGATATTAAAGGCGCTGCCGAATATATTCGCAGTTTTCCAAATACCACAGGACGCAAATTTAAAGCAGCTTATACATTCCCAAATGTTAACCAAGATTTTTGGATTCGCTATTGGTTAGCTGCGGGTGGAATCAACCCAGATGTCGATATTGATTTGATAGCAGTTCCTCCCGCAGAAACGGTGCAGGGAATGCGAAATGGAACGATGGATGCCTTTAGTACAGGAGACCCTTGGCCCTATCGAATTGTTAGTGATAACATCGGTTTCATGTCCTGTTTAACCACGGAAGTTTGGCCGTTTCATCCTGAAGAATATTTAGCCATTCGTGCTGACTGGGTTGATAAACATCCCAAGGCAACAAAAGCTATATTAAAAGGCTTAATGGAAGCCCAACAATGGTGTGATAAACCGGAAAACAGAGCCGAATTAATCACGATAGTTTCTGGACGGAATTATTTTAATGTTCCTGAAGTTGTTCTGACTCCTCCCTTCCAAGGAAACTATCAGATGGGAGATGGAAAACCGCCGATTCAAGACTTTAATAAAGGGCCGTTATATTGGAAAGATCCCATTGGCAGTGTTTCCTATCCCTATAAAAGCCATGATTTATGGTTTTTAACTGAAAGTATTCGTTGGGGTTTCCATAATGGTCAAATTCAAGATATTGCCCAAGCAAAAGCCATTATTGATAAGGTCAACCGTGAGGATATTTGGCGAGAATCTGCTAAAGAAGCTGGGTTTACTGCTGATATTCCCGCTTCGACTTCAAGAGGTGTGGAAAAGTTCTTTGATGGAATTACTTTTGATCCTGAAAAACCAGAAGCCTATCTTCAAAGTTTAACCATCAAAAAAGCCTAGAAAGGATCATCTTTCTATTTTCTTCACTGATAACTAATACAGATGTGCTATGGCGCATATCTACATTAATAACTAATCAAGGAGTTTTAACAAAATGACAAGTACAGCCAAAAAAAGAACTAACGGAAATAGCTTTGTTGACAATTTGAGTGAATATTGGAAAAAGAACTCACAAAATATTATTCTTCCCCTAATGGGAACCTTGGGTTTTTTAATAGTTTGGCAACTTTTCTCCTTATCAGGAATTACCCGTTTACCAGGGCCCTTGAGTGTTGTGACTAATGAACAAACCCGAACTTTATTAATGTATCCTTTTTATGATCGAGGAGGATTAGATAAAGGCTTATTTTGGCAAACTTTAGCCAGTTTAGGACGGGTGGCTCAAGGCTATTCAATTGCCGCAATTGTTGGTATTAGTGTGGGGATTTTAGTGGGAACAAACCCGATTTTAGATAAGGCATTAGATCCCCTATTTCAGTTTTTAAGAATGGTGGCTCCTTTGGCTTGGGTTCCCATTGCCTTAGTCGCCTTCCAACAAAACCAACCCGCCGCGATTTTCGTGATTTTTATTACCTCTGTTTGGCCGATTTTAATTAACACAAAAGAAGGTGTTAAACAGATTCCCGATGATTATAATAACGTTGCCAAGGTGTTGCAATTATCCCGCAAAGAATATTACTTAAATATTCTATTCCCTTCTGCATTACCTTACATTTTTACCGGATTAAGAATTGCCGTAGGTTTAGCTTGGTTAGCAATTATTGCTGCTGAAATCGTGATGTCCGGTATCGTGGGAATTGGTTTCTTTATCTGGGATGCTTACCAACAAAACTACATCAGTGACATTATTTTAGCCGTGGTTTATATCGGTGCAGTCGGTTTAATTTTAGATCGAGGTATTGGTTACATTCAACAATTAATTGTCCCGGGTGAAAAAAAGTAAACTAAGGTGCACTCATCGCAGCCCACGCACTGTCAACCATTAATCAGGAGTTAATATCATGGAAAAACCATTAATAGAAGTCGAACAAATTGATAAAGTCTTTAACTTAACCGGAGGAGGTCAATATGTTGCCCTCAAAGGAATTGACCTACAAATACAAAAAGGTGAATTTGTCACCCTAATTGGACACTCTGGCTGTGGAAAATCAACCCTATTAAACATGGTAGCCGGGTTAGATTTACCATCAGAAGGAATTGTCACCATTGAAGGTCAAAAAATTACCCAACCAGGGCCAGATAGAATGGTAGTATTTCAAAACTATTCTTTATTACCCTGGCGAACAGTCCGAGAAAATATTGCTTTAGCAGTAGATTCCGTGATGAAAGGATTACCCCTAGCAGAACGAAAAAATATCATTGAAAGCCATATTGATATGGTAGGATTACGCCCAGCCGTAGACAAATATCCCGCCCAATTATCAGGAGGAATGAAACAACGAGTTGCGATCGCCCGCGCCCTAGCATTACGACCCAAATTATTATTATTAGATGAACCTTTTGGGGCTTTAGATGCCTTAACACGGGGTAATCTTCAAGAACAATTAATGAAGATTTGCCAAGACAATCAAATTAGTGCCTTAATGGTGACACATGATGTCGATGAAGCCGTGTTACTGTCTGACAGAATTGTGATGTTAACTAACGGCCCGGAATCAAAAATCGGACAGATTTTAGATGTAGATATTCCTCGCCCCCGCCAACGGATGCAAGTGGTAGAACATCCCAGTTATTATCGCTTGCGGAGTGAAATGATTTATTTCCTCAATCAACAAAAACTGATCAAAAAAATGCGGGCGAAAAAGAATAAAGTCGTTGCCCGTCATGGCCTAGAAAAAATCAACTTAGAATTGGGTTTTGTTCCCCTGACCGCCTGCGCTCCCCTGGCCGTAGCAAAGGAATTAGGATTTTTTGAAAAACACGGCCTCGATGAAATCAATCTTGTCCGAGAAACCAGTTGGCGCGGCATCAGTGATGGTATCGCCGGAGGCTATTTAGACGCGGCTCAGATGCCCTCTGGGATGCCTCTGTGGATGACTTTGGGAGGGGATGATACCCAACCCGTAACGGTAATTACAGCCCTGACCATGACCCGCAACGGTAACGCTATTACCCTCGCCCGTCGCTTCTATGACCAAGGAATTTATACCCTGGCTGACTTTAAACGGATGTTGTTACAGTCCCCTGGACAACAGCACCGCATGGGGGTGGTGCATCCGAGTTCCATGCACAACCTGTTACTGCGCTATTGGTTAGCGTCTGGGGGGATTGACCCCGACCATGATGTGGAACTATTGACCATTCCTCCGGCCCAAATGGTGGTAGACCTACAGGCTGGCACTATTGATGGGTTCTGTGTGGGGGAACCCTGGAACCTGCGGGCAATGATGGAGGATGTCGGGTTTACGGTGGCCACGGATTTAGAAATCTGGCCCGGACACCCAGGGAAAGTTTTGGGAGTGCGGGAAGACTGGGCGAAGGCCTATCCTAATACCCATATTGCCTTGGTCAAATCACTATTAGAGGCTTCAGCTTATTGCGCTGACCCGGAAAATGCCCCTGAAATTCAGCAGATTTTAGCTCAACGTCAATATCTGGGAACTCGCCCCGAATATATTCAGTTAGCTGATCCCAATGATATTGCTTGCAACATGGATGAACCCATGCGTCAATATGCCCATCATCAATTTTTTGGCGATGGAGTCAACCGTCCCAGTCGCACCGAACAGCTTTGGC
The DNA here is from genome assembly GCA_003609755.1 of Planktothrix agardhii NIES-204. Classification (NCBI taxonomy): domain Bacteria; kingdom Bacillati; phylum Cyanobacteriota; class Cyanophyceae; order Oscillatoriales; family Microcoleaceae; genus Planktothrix; species Planktothrix agardhii. Next base: position 355,643 of record AP017991.1, on the reverse strand, counting down.
ATATTGTTCAAATGGCCCGTTGGGGACATACGCCTTTCCCCCGTAACTGGGTGGAAATTTTAGAAAGGTTATGTTCGGTAGGTGCTTTTAGTACCGCAGCCCGGGAATTAGGACTTTCTGAAATTAGTTATAGTCGGGGCGCAATTCAATTATTTGATGGTACAAAATTTGATACCGAAGATCCCATTGGTTATCTGAATAGTTTGAAGATTAAACGGGATTTTACTGTAACGGAAATTGTATTAGATTCTCCTCGGAGTAAAGTGGCTTAATTCAACAAAATTAGAGACGCGCCGTGGCACGTCTCTACAAATGCAATTTAAAATTTAGGAAATATCAACTATGACTACAACTAAAATTTCTGCCTCTACTTTTGGGAAAAAATTTACTAAAAAATCCCCAGTCAACAATCAGCCTTATTTAGTATTTGATAACGTTTCTAAGGTTTATCCCACGGCTAAAGGGGCTTACACGGTTTTAAAAGATGTTAATCTCACGATTAATGAGGGTGAATTTATTTGCGTTATTGGACACTCCGGTTGTGGAAAATCGACTTTATTAAATATGGTGTCTGGGTTTAATATTCCTTCCGATGGTAAGGTGACATTGCGTGCCAAACCGATTTTAAAACCTGGCCCTGACCGGATGGTGGTATTTCAAAACTATGCCTTATTGCCTTGGCGCACGGTGTTTGAAAATGTCTATTTAGCGGTTAATGCGGTTCATCCTAATAAGTCAAAGGTCGAAAAAAATGCTATTGTTCGAGATCATTTAGCCCTGGTGGGATTATTAGAAGCGGCTGAGAAAAAACCCCCTCAGATTTCGGGAGGAATGAAACAACGGGCTGCTATTGCTCGGGCTTTAGCTATTCGTCCAGAAGTATTAATTTTAGATGAACCCTTTGGGGCTTTGGATGCAATTACAAAGGAAGAATTGCAGGAAGAATTATTGAAAATCTGGAATGATCATCGCTGTACGGTGTTAATGATTACCCATGATATTGATGAAGCATTATTCCTGGCTGATCGGTTAGTGATGATGACAAACGGCCCCTCGGCAACCATTGGAGAAATCCTAGAAATTCCCTTTGAACGTCCCCGCGATCGCACTCAAATTATGGAAGATCCAGAATATTATAACCTCAGAAATTATGCCCTAGATTTCCTCTATCGTCGCTTTGCTCATGATGATGAATAAATAATTGTTGACTGTTAACTGCTGATTGTTAACAATGATCTAAATACACAGATATTGCAGTTTTTAAGGATTAAGGATGGAGGTTATTTACGAACAATAACCCCTATCCTTAAGATTTTGTAGGCTAGGTAACATAAAAAGTTTTAAGTATTAATATAATCGTTCTAATGTCTGTTATCCAAGATATTGAATTACGAAAAAGGGTAGGGACAATACTCAGATCGCCCCTACAAATATACAGGTAAACAGTTATAATGCGAGACTATTGAAATCTATTTTATCCCATTTTAACTAAATTTCCCTGATTATTATTGTTCAAATGTTCCTTGTGTAACCCTAGGGTTCCTAAAGTGGGAATATGACTGGTATTTTCTAATAAAAATTTTAAAAATGTTTCTGCAATAATAGACAGTTGTTTTCCTTCTAAATGAGTGACATACCACCGCAAATGAATCGGGAAATGCTGGACATCTAAAATGGTTAATTCTCCCATTAACTGTTCTGCTACTAAAGTATGTTGAGATAATACTGAAAGCCCTAAACCTCCGGCGATCGCTTGTTTAATGGCTTCATTACTGCCTAATTCTAACCGAACTTTAACCCCAACTTTATAGCGCTCAAATAGTTTTTGAACTGCGTGGCGTGTTCCTGAACCCTGTTCTCGCATAATAAAAGGTTCTCCCATTAAAGATTTAATTGGAATATTTTTTTCTCCAACCAAAGGATGATCCTGTCTAGCCACCACCACTAAAGGATTATCTAAAAAAGGTTGAGTAGATAAAGCAATATCTTCAGGAGGTTGACTCAGAATATACAAATCATCCTGATTATCTTGCATTCGTTGAATTAAAGTGGCATGATTGGTGACTTGCAAGGCAATATCAATCCCCGGATATTGTTGACAAAAACAACCTAATAATCGAGGGACAAAATATTTAGCTGTTGAAACTACTCCTAACCGTAACCGTCCTTGTTTTGTTCCTTTTAATGCTGCTATCTGCATTTCTAAATTGTCCAACTGTTCAAAAATATTCTGACAGGTAGATAATAAAGATTCCCCGGCTTCGGTCAGATAGAGTTGTTTGCCAATTTGTTCAAATAACGGTAAACCCACGGTCTGAGTCAGTTGTTTAACTTGGGTGGAGACCGTTGGCTGGGTAATCATCATTTCTTCGGCGGCTTTAGTAAAGCTACGATGACGGGCCACCGCCTCAAATACCTTTAATTGGTGTAATGTTGCCTGCATCAAAATTCTATATCCTCCTTTTACCCAATATTTGATGGTTTTCGGGATTTTTATCATAGATTGACATCTATAATTTTATATTATTACATATAATTTTACCAATATCATCAATTCAGATCAAATAATTCTGTAAAACCCCACAAATCAAATGATTTGATTGATCAATCCTAGAACCAAGAACACTGAAATCGGGAAATCCCATGGGTAGACCTGACAATCTTGGGTTTATAGCAAGAGGCAATAGGGAATAGGGAATAGGCAATCTCGCTATAAGTAAATACTTACTGTGAGCAGCTTTTAGCTTTCAAGAATGTCCTAATAGATGTGGCGACTACTATACCAAGAGCATTTTCTATAGGGCTTTTCGACCGCTTTGCCATTTAGGTATAAAAATTTTTCTGTCAGGTCTTGCGATCGCTAGACAGGTAGTGGTACTCTTATCCATTAAGAAAAACCAATAGCTAAATTTAAAATCATAGTCAAAAAACAATAATAGGAGATCAGCCTTTTCTATGCAAGTCTTGAACCAGATCAACTTTAACAACCTACGCGGTGACTTATTTGGGGGACTGACCGCCGCGATTGTTTCCTTGCCCCTAGCCCTCGCCTTCGGGGTAGCTTCGGGAGTTGGCCCGGTGGCGGGTCTTTATGGTGCCGTCTGTATCGGCTTATTTGCGGCGTTGTTTGGGGGCACACCCACCCTAATTTCCGAACCCACTGGCCCGATGACGGTGGTAATGACCACCATTGTTGCCAGTTTCATGGCGAAAGACCCCGATAACGGTTTGGCTATGGCCTTTACCGTGGTGATGATTGCTGGGTTATTTCAAATTGTCTTTGGGGTATTCAAACTGGGTAAATATATTACCCTGATGCCCTACAGCGTGATTTCGGGCTTTATGTCAGGGATTGGGATTATCTTAATTATCTTACAAATCCCGCCGTTTTTAGGACAAGCCACACCGAAAGGGGGAGTATTAGGAACAATTCAAAATATCCCCCAATTATTAACAAATATCAATCCCGTAGATGCTACCTTAGCCGCCTTAACTATCGGGATTATCTTCTTAATGCCCTCTAAATTTAAACGGATTGTTCCGCCTCAATTAGTTGCATTAGTGATTGGAACATTAGTTTCCTTAATCTTCTTTCAAGGAGTAGATATTCGGCGAATTGGTGAAATTCCCACGGGACTTCCCGTTTTACAAATGCCTGTTTTTAGCTTTGACCAAATGACAATCATGTTTGTCAATGGGGTGATGTTAGGAATGTTAGGCTGTATTGATACCTTATTAACTGCCGTAATTGCCGATAGTATTACCCGGACTCAACACGATTCTAATAAAGAACTGATTGGTCAAGGCATTGCTAATATTGTTTCGGGGGTTTGTGGTGGATTACCCGGTGCAGGGGCAACCATGGGAACCGTTGTTAATATTCAATCCGGTGCAAAAAGTGCTTTATCTGGAATTACCCGGGCGTTAATTTTATTAGTAGTAATTCTCGGGGCGGCGAGTCTGACCCAAAATATTCCGATGGCGGTTTTAGCAGGAATTGCCCTAAAAGTGGGGATTGATATTCTCGATTGGAGTTTCCTCAAACGCGCCCATGCCGTTTCCCTGAAAGGGGCAATGATCATGTATGGGGTGATGTTATTAACCGTCTTTGTTGACCTAATTGTGGCCGTTGGTGTGGGGGTATTTATTGCTAATATTCTTACAATTGAACGCTTGAGTGATATGCAGGGTCAGGACGTGAAAGCCATCACCGATGAAGATGATGCTATTGTGATGACCCCGGAAGAAAAACAATTACTCGCCGCCGGGAAAGGTCGAGTATTGTTATTCTACCTCAGCGGCCCGATGATCTTTGGAGTAGCTAAAGCAATCTCCAGAGAAGAATCCATGATTCAAAATTATGATGTGCTGATTTTTGATTTAAGTGATGTTCCCATGTTAGGGGTAACTGCTTGTCTAGCCATTGAAAATGCCATTAAAGATGCAGTAGAAAAAGGGCGCCACGTCTTTATTGTCGGTGCAAAAGGGAAGATTAAAGAACGTTTAGAACGGTTCAAAATTGTAGATATGCTTCCGCCTCATCATCTGATGTTGGTGCGTCAAGAGGCATTACAGCAGGCTTTAACCTTGATTAACCTTCCAGTCGATGTTGACACTTTCAATAGTAGCTCCAGCGATCCTCAAGCACCTATTGTTAGTAATCTTTCCTAATCCGATTTTAATTCTATTGCAGTGCGAGTGTCCTCACTCAGTATCTATCCTGAATACCCGGATAATTTAGTCAACGAGGACGTTTGCACTGCTCCCAACTCGTGATCCTAGCACTGCTGTTCGCGGGTTTTCGCTTTTTGGTGAATCTGGGGTATTGAAAATTTGGAAAATTGGGTTATAATCAACAAGAGTTTGAAATAAAACCCCCAGCGCGGACGTAATTCAGTGGTAGAATGTCAGCTTCCCATGCTGAACGTCGTGGGTTCGAGTCCCATCGTCCGCTTCACTCTAATCATCTTACTTTCGACTGGGTAAATTCATGAATTAGCCCTAATGTTGTTCCGTTTAAATAGCGTTTAAATGCTGAACCTCTAAAACTCCCCGGATCATATTCATCCCACAACTAAAGGTATATTCTCCAGATTCTTCAGGAAGAAACTCAATGGTTGTAGTTTGATTCATCGGTAAATCTTGAGCAATATTAAAGTCAGGAAACAACACTTTATCTAAGCAATGACTAGGATCTTTACGAATAAAGTTCAGACGGACTTTTTTACCCAATTGAACGGTAATGTGGTTAGGTTGATAGCCTCCATCCACTAAAATATCTAATTCTTGAGCATCTTGATTGATTGTTGCTTTTTTGGCTTTAGATTTACTCAATAAAAACCACCAAAGTTCTAAGCCAATTAAGGCTAATCCCCCCGCAGTAACCACCATTTTAGTTAATAAGGGCTGTTCAATTGTCCGCAATTGATTATTGGCGGGTTCTGCATGGGTTTCCATTGACCGAACTGGGGCACAATTCCCAATTAAAATAGATAGAAAAATTCCGCTCAATTGTAAGCCAATTTTTAGTTTTTTGTTCATGATTTGATCTCCTGATTATAATAATACTCAAACCCAGAGGGTGAGATTTTTTCTTCCCTATTCCCTCTCCCCCTAGCCCTCGTAAACGGGGGGTTTGGGGGTGCTATTCCCTATTCCCTATTTCCTATTTAGAAATTAATTGAGCTTAAACTGACGTAATCTTAACGCATTAGTAACAACAGAAATCGAACTCATTGCCATGGCTCCTCCGGCAATAATTGGATTCAGTAACCAACCCGTTAAAGGGTATAAAATTCCCGCCGCGATCGGGATTCCAGCCGAGTTATAGATAAAGGCAAAAAACAGGTTTTGGCGAATATTATTCATCGTAGCTTTACTCAGTTTAATAGCCGTAACTATCCCGATTAAATCCCCTGAAATTAAGGTAATATCACTAGCAGCGATCGCCACATCTGTCCCAGTTCCAATCGCAATTCCCACATCCGCTTGAGCTAAAGCCGGAGCATCATTAATTCCATCCCCCACCATTGCTACAATTTGATCCTGTTTGTTTTGCCCTTTCCGTTCATTTTGTAAGGATTTAATCATATTCGCTTTTTGGTCGGGACGAACTTCTGCAAATACCCGTTTAATTCCCACTTCCGATGCGATCGCTTCGGCGGTTTTTTGATTATCCCCTGTTAACATAACTACCTCTAAACCCATTTTTTGTAACGCTTGAATTGCCGTTTTAGAAGTGGGTTTAACTGCATCGGAAATAGCAAATATCCCTTCTATTTCTCCATCTAATGCTATCCAAGAAATTGTTTTTCCTTCCGCTTCCCAACTCGATTGATACTGTTGTAAAGGTTCGGTTTTAATTCCTAAATCTTCCATCCAGCGAGAGGTGCCAATTTGTACCAATTGATCTGAAATATAACCTTGAACTCCCATTCCCCCCAAGGCTTGAAAATCATTAATTTCAGGTAAGGGAAAATTAACTCCTTGAGTTTTAGCATATTCAACAATCGCTTCTGCTAACGGATGTTCCGATTGCTGTTCAATAGCTGCGGCTAATTTTAATAACTTCAATTCATGATCGTTATTCGTTCCTCCGACGGTTATATAGTGGGTTACGGATGTTTTTCCTGCGGTTAAAGTTCCGGTTTTATCTAATACAATAGTTTGGATTTTATGGGCTAATTCTAAACTATCTGCTCCTTTAATTAAAATCCCATGTTCTGCCCCTAAACCCGTTCCAACCATTACAGAAGTCGGTGTAGCTAATCCTAATGCACAGGGACAAGCAATAATTAAAACTCCTACGGTTGTAGTAATGGCTAAAGTGATATTTCCGGTTAAATTAAACCAGAGAATAAAAGTAGCGATCGCGATCGCAATTACAACCGGAACAAACCAGCCTGTAACCTGATCTGCTAATTTTTGAATTGGTGCTTTTGACCCCTGCGCCTGTTGAACTAACTGCACAATTTGGGCTAATACCGTATCTTTTCCCACCCGTGAAGCTCGAAATTTAAAACTTCCAGTTTTATTAATTGTAGCTCCAATAACCTCATACCCAGGATATTTTTCAACGGGAATACTTTCCCCCGTCACCATTCCTTCATCCACCGTAGAATTACCTTCAATAACTTCACCATCCACGGGGATTTTTTCCCCGGGACGTACCCGAATAATATCCCCTAAATTAACAGTTTCAATCGGAATATCAATTTCTTCTCCAGACCGAATTACCCGGGCGGTTTTGGCTTGTAATCCGATTAATTTTTTAATCGCATCGGAGGTTTTTCCTCTGGCTTTATTTTCTAATAATTGACCTAGTAAAATTAAGGTAATAATTACAACCGCAGATTCATAATAAACATCCGCCGATAACCCTTGATTTAGGAAAAATTGCGGGAAAAAGGTAACAAAAACAGAATATAAATAAGCCGATCCTGTTCCCACAGCAATTAAAGTATTCATATCCGCCTGATGACGTTTTAATCCTTTCCATGCTCCCATAAAAAAGGATTGACCTGACCAAAATAGAATGGGTGTTGCTAGGATTAATTGTAACCAAGGGTTGTGCATCCATGGGGGAATAAAAGGTAAATTTAAACCCGTCATCATCGGTAATCCTCCAATGACTAAAAACCCACTGACAATGGCACTAATTAACACTTTTCGGGTTAATTTTTGTTCAATCTCTTGGTTTTCTTTTTCACTATCTTTGAGGTTAGAATTTGTATCTTCTAGGGGTTGAGCCGTATATCCCGCATCCGTAACCGCCTGTTGAATTTGCTCAATATTAGTTTGATCTGGATCAAATTCAACTGTTGCTTGTTCCGCCCCAAAATTAACATGACAAATCCCAACCCCATTCACATTTTGAATCGCTGTTTCTATAGTATTGGCGCAGGAGGCGCACCCCATTCCTTTTAATCGTAAATAGCTTGTTTTCATGGTTGAAACTCCCTTTTGAGTTCAGTTTGGTGGTGCTTGTCCTTGGTTTGGACACCCCACAATGTTGTTGACTTTTATTCTAAAGTCTCCTCTCTGCTGGAGTGTCAAGGGGTAATGGAAAATTAAATTTCTAACCGCCTATAACCCGCTAGAATGCAGGGGTAAGAGGACTGTAGCGGTTGTTCCTTGATTAATTTGGCTGTCTAAATAAATTTGACCGTGATGGTTTTCCACAATAGCTTGGGCGATCGCCAAACCCAAACCAGACCCCCCACTATTGCGATGAGTACGAGAGGGATCAACCCGATAAAAACGATCAAAAATATTAGGTAATGCTTCAGTTGGAATCCCAATTCCTGTATCTTTTATTATAACTTGTAATCCTTCAAATTTCAAGAGGGAATTTGATTTTTCCCAAGATTCTGTCATTTTTCCTAATGCAGCTTGTCGCTTGGGTTTGGTTATAGATTTTAATTCAATTTTAATCTCACCCCCAGAAGGAGTATACTGTACCGAATTACTGACTAAATTCGTAAATAATCGCACCAATTGATCCCAATCTCCCTCTAAAGTAAAGGGTTCATTTTCCTGGGAATAATTGCTATCAGAATTGAGAATAATATCCTCAAGATCCTCAATAAAATTTAAGGAAAGTTGGATTCCTTGTTGAGTTGCGATCGCTGTTTGTTCTTCGACTACTTCCATTAATAACCCATCCAAAGGAAGGGAAACAAATTGAGGTTTAACAATCCCGCTATCCTGTCTAGCTAAAAACAATAAATCATCCACTAACCTACCTAAACGGCGGGTAATTCGTTCAATAACTTGCAAGTGTTGTTGTTCAGAACTAGATAAATTAGGTTCAGCTAAAGCCACTTGTACATTAGTTTGAATCATCGCAATCGGACTTCTTAATTCATGGGAAGCATCGGCGGTAAATTGTTTTAAACGTTGGTAAGAATCCCGCACAGGTTCCATCGCTAAACCCGATAAAAACCAGCCAATAGTAGCTACACCAATTAACATTAAAATAGTTCCTAAAGTCAAATCAAAAATTAACTGTTGAATGGGTTTTGTCACTTCAAACCAAGGATGACTAACTCGTAAATAACCCAATACTTGTCGTCCGATTTCTACCCGATCTGTAACTTGTCTTAAGATCGTTTCTGAAACATTATTATCTTCAGAAATATGTACCGTTTCCCCACTGTGCTTAGGATCAACTGGAATATCTAATACTTGAGAAAAGGTAGACCATAATAATTCACCCGTAGGACTAAACCATTCAATATCAATATGATCATCTTCAACGGTATTCAAATTATTTCTAAAACTGGCTTCAACATTGACTTGAAATTGCCCCGCTAAAACCGCCGGAGACATGGCGGTCGGCGTCGCCATAGGTTCAATTACTAAAGAACGTTCTACCACTTCTACAACATGATTTAAGGTATCATCAATGCGTTCAATTAAGGTATTTCGTACATAGAAATAAAACCCACTGGCAAATAGTAATAATAGAATAGCGGTAACTGCGGTATACCAAATCGCTAACCGTCGTCGGGTGGCTTGAAACATAGGTTAAAAAAATTTGCTAATCTATAAATAGGTTACAATTATATTTTAGGATAGGGAAAATACAATGATTTTACAAGTTGAACAAAAAAACGTCTATTCTCTGGAAGAATACCTCGATTTTGAAGTTAATTCTTCAGAACGCCACGAATATATTAACGGTGAAATTAGAGCCATAATCGGTGGAACTCCCAATCATAATCAAATTACTGGTAATCTCTCCGCGACCCTAAATTTTGCCCTCAAGCGTCAACCCTATCGCGTATTTGTTACGGATCAACGTCTTTGGATTCCTGAAAAACGCCTCTATACCTATCCTGATATTATGGTAATTCAGGGTGATATTCAACTCCAAGAAGGGAGAAAAGATACCATTACAAATCCGTTAATTCTTGTAGAAGTATTATCCGCATCAACCAGAAATTACGACAAAGACGAAAAATTTGCCGCCTATCGCACCCTTCCCACTTTTCAAGAATATATTCTGATTGATCAATATAATATTCAGATTGAACACTATTATAAAACCGATCAGAAACACTGGATATTTATGGAGTATAATAATAGCAATGAAACCTTAATGCTTAACTCGATATCTTTTGAAATTACCGTTGCTGATATTTATGATAAAGTAGAGTTTTAATCCTAAATCCGATCTAAACTTGCTTACGACGTAGGAATAAGCTGTTGTGCATTTAAACTGTATATTCCAGCGAGCGAGGACGCTCGCACTGCATAAGATTCAAGATTTCTGCATGACCAATTTAGATGCTGAACAGCTTAAAACATGATTTAAGTTATTGATTACCGAGTTTGAATTCTATAATTTCATAAATCTATATTTTTTATAACTATATGATAGTATGGTTTTATAGCTTATCCCGCTTCCGAAAGGAGTGAAAAACCATGCTTTTTCGCCAACTATTTGACCCGGAAACCAGTACCTATACCTATTTGATTGCCGACGAAACCACCAAAGAGGCGGTTTTAGTCGATCCAGTATTGGAACAAGTGGAACGAGATTTCAACCTGTTGCAAGAGTTGGGACTGACATTGCGCTATTGTTTGGAAACCCATGTTCACGCCGATCACATCACCGGAACTGGGAAATTGCGAGAACTGACGGGATGTTTGGGGGTGGTTCCAGAAAACGCTATTGTTAATTGTGCCGATCGCTGGATTAAAGATGGAGAAATATTAGAAATTGGAGATGTTAGAATTGAAGCGATCGCAACATCGGGACATACGGATAGTCATAGTGCTTATTTAGTGAATGGCGATCGGATTTTAACCGGAGATTCCTTATTAATTAGAGGCTGTGGACGCACGGATTTTCAAAGTGGAAACTCCGGGTTACTTTACGATAATATTACCCAAAAATTATTTACCCTTCCCGATCAAACCGCCGTCTATCCTGGTCATGATTATCAAGGAAGAACGGTTTCTACTATTGGAGAAGAAAAACAATTTAATCCTCGTTTTGTGGATAAAGATCGAGATAGCTTTATTGAAATGATGAATAACTTAAATTTACCCAATCCTAAAAAAATTGCTGAAGCTGTTCCCGCCAATCAACGGTGTGGAAATAAAGATTAAAGTGATGAGATTTTTGAAGTTTACTTGAAACATCCTATCAAGATGCTGTATGATAGAATAGTTAGGGATAATCCAAATTACTTAATTAATCAAATCTAAAAATATGGTTAAATCTCTTGGCGATCGCTTACAGTCCATTGATTCTGAAACCTTAAAACAATGGCTAGATCAAGAAAAAATTACTTTGATTGATGTTCGAGAACCTTCTGAACACGCTGGGGAATATATTGCCGGATCAATTCTAGTGCCTTTATCTACTTTTGATCCTAAAAATGTACCATCGGATTCCTCTAAACCCGTGGTTTTGTATTGTCAAACCAGTAACCGCAGTGGACAAGCGGCTCAAAAATTATTGGGGGCGGGATTTCAAGAAGTCATACATCTACAAGGGGGATTAAATGCTTGGAAACAAGCGGGATATCCAACAGTTATTAATAAAAATGCTCCTATTAGTATCATGCGGCAGGTGCAAATTGTTGCCGGGTCATTGATTTTAACCGGGACTTTATTGGGGGCATTTGTTTCTCCGAATTTCCTATTTTTAAGTGGCTTTGTCGGAGCCGGATTACTATTTGCCGGAATTAGTAATACCTGTGCGATGGCAATGTTATTGGCAAAATTACCCTATAATCAGCGTGCGTAATTTAGGAAAAATGCGGGAATATTTTCCGATTTTAGATTGGGGATTAAATTACAAACGAGACGATTTAACCGGAGATTTAACCGCCGGAATTATTGTGGCGAGTTTATTAATTCCCCAGGGAATGGCCTATGCAATACTGGCAGGTTTACCCCCAGAAGTGGGACTCTATGCCAGTATTTTTCCTCAGATTGTTTATGGGTTTTTGGGAACAGCTTCCATGCTATCTGTAGCTCCGGTGGCGGTGGATTCTTTAATGGTAGCAACGGCCGTTAGTGCGATCGCAACCGAAAACACACCGGAATATTGGGGGTATGCTTTAACCTTAGCATTATTAGTAGGAATAATAGAACTCTTGATCGGAATTTTTCGGTTAGGATTTATAGCAAATTTCCTTAGTCAAGCGGTAATTTCTGGGTTTATTAGTGCGGCAGCGATTTTGATTGGATTTAGCCAATTAAAGCATCTTTTAGGCATTAAAATTCCTCAAACTGAATCATTTTTTAGTACAGTTATTCATATTATTAAAGAAAGTCCTAATCTAAATTTAGTAACTTTTAGTTTAGGAATTATTAGTCTAGCATTATTATTATATTTTAATCGCGGCTTAGGAAAACATCTTAAATCCCAAGGAATTCAGGAATCTCTGATTATACCGATCACGAAAAGTGCCCCTTTAATGGTAGTGATCGGTAGTTCAATATTAGTGGGATTATTACATTTAGATCAATTATTTGGAGTTAAAGTGATCGGAGAAATTCCTAAAGGGTTTCCACCTTTTACTATACCTAATTTTGATTTAAACAATATCCAATTATTAGGAACTTCTGCCTTAGCTATTAGTTTTGTTGGCTTTATGGAAGCCTTTTCTGTCGGTCAATTTTTAGCTAGTAAAAAACGCAAAAAAGTTGAAGCTAATCAAGAATTAATTGCTTTGGGAGCCTCAAATATAACGGCTGCATTCACCGGAGGTTATCCGATCACAGGAGGGTTAAGTCGTTCTGTGGTTAACTTCTCCGCCGGAGCAAATACAGCCTTAGCCTCAATCATTACGGCGTTATTTTTGATGTTAACAGTTTTGTTTTTTACCCCTTTATTTTATTATTTACCGCAAACAAGTTTAGCTGCAATTATTTTGGTCGCCGTTGGCAACTTACTCGATTTTGCCACTCTTAAACGGTTATGGAATTATAATAAACTCGATGGAATTACTTGGTTTAGTACCTTTATTTCGGTGTTGCTAACAAGTGCAGAACAGGGAATTATTTTGGGAGTAGTAATTTCTCTAGTTTTACATTTATCACGAACCAGTAAACCCCATATTGCTGTTTTAGGACGGTTGGAAAATACGGAACATTTTCGCAATATTTTACGACATCCGGTAACGACTAGCCCCCATATTTTGGCGATAAGAATTGATGAAAGTTTGTATTTTGTAAATACTAAATATTTAGAAGATTATTTATTAAAACTGGTAACAGAACAGAAAGAAGTCGAATATTTACTGTTAGTCTGTAGTGGGATTAACTCGATTGATGGCAGTGCTTTAGAAACCCTACAACGTCTGATAGAAGATTTACACCAGATGAAAATTGAGTTTTATCTTTCTGAGGTCAAAGGCCCAATTTTTGATCAATTAGAAAAGGTGGGATTTGTGGATAAATTAGGACGCGATCGCATTTTTTTAAGCACCGATCAAGCAATAAAAGAATTATCTCAACGGGTTTCCCTTTAACCCTTAATTGATTTGATAGTGGCATTCCCTGTTCTTTCTGACCTAAACATGGGATAATTTAATTATCTTGTGTTGAAAAGGATGCTGATGCACGATTCTACTGTAAAACCGATCACCCGTAATTTTTCACTGCTTGTGTCCGTACCTGAAATTCATTTGCTTTCCGGTCAGGATGTTTGTGAACAGGAAGGAAAAGTAGCGTTTGGGAGTCAAGATTTTGAAGTTTTTCGTAAACTTGACCAAGACCGAAATGATCGGGTCGTTAAGGTTTTTATCTATGCAACTTTGCAAGACAATCGTTCTTTTATTCCTAAAGTCACCTGGCAAGCCTTATATATTGGTCATTTAGACTCGCGCCGAGGTCGCCATCCCCAAGGGATGAAATATCGTCCAGCTACGGCGGCAACTGATGCTCCAAATTTTGCGATTTTTTGGGAAGTCACCGACCTCAAACCCTTAGATGTTCCCCTGAATATTTCTAATTTTAAAGCCGTTGGTAAAAAAGAAGCCTTTCAATCTCGATTTATCCCAGAAAAGCCGTTAATCATTCAATATTTTTAAGATATCTATAAATTTGGTATAAATTTTTTATGAGGGTAATAATGAATCGGCTTTTTTAACTATGGCATTATTTAAACACTCTGCCATCAGTGCGATCGCGCAACTACTATTAATCAAAATCTACTACAATTAACTTGTGCTCATAGTCGTACAAGTAACAGCAATGAAAGTAGTAACGTTTAGCGAAGCGAAAAGCCAATTAAAAACGGTGTTAGATCGGGTAGTTGAAGATGCTGACTACACCATAATTACCAGACGCGATGCTGATCATGCAGTAGTCATGTCCCTTGATTATTTTAATGGTTTACTGGAAACGGTTCATTTATTAAAGTCGCCAGCCAACGCTGCTCATTTAGAACGTTCTATTGCCCAATATAGGCAGGGGAAAGCTCTTGAACATCAGTTGATAGATGAGTAATCGCATATTGGCTTGGACTGACGAGGCTTGGGACAATTATATTTACTGGCAAAATCAGGATCGAAAAACTCTCAAAAAAATTAATAAAATTATCAAAATCTGCCCACCTTACCCCTCTATTTCAAGAAAATTTATTCTATAATCTTACTAAGAAGAAATTTCAGAGAAAGAAATCAAATGACTAAATTAATACAAGAAACCTTTGAGCAAATTTCACGGCTTCCTGAAGATCAACAAAATACTCTTGCAATATATCTACAGAAGCATCTGGATGAATTTTTACAAAAAGCTGAAAAAGAAAAGCGGATTGAAGAAGAAACTTATACGATTTCAGGTTCACATTCGGATTTATTCTAAATTTTTAAGATATCCACAAATTATGTATAAATTTTTCATGAGGTCTATTAAATATTCTCGCTTTCACAAGATATTGTAGGGGCGGGTTTAGCAGGTTTTGGGGTGAGTTTTCTAGGTTGACTCGAACCCGCCCCTACGGGGTTTGATGAAAATTTAGGCGGAAAATGAGATAAACTATAGACAGGTATACTTGATCAGTCCATTCATAATAAATACCGTGTCTCCTCAACCTACAACTACTCCCAACCCCAAAGAACTCGTCGCTTTAGACGATCAGCTTTCTAATCGTTTTATTCATCTAGATCCGGCGGGATATTTTATTATTTATATTGATCGAGAAGCGAGATTAATTTATGCCGAACACTATACCAATGCTATCAACGAAAAAGGATTAGCTGTTGATCCTGAAACCGGAGAACCTTTCCCTTGTACGGGGAGTTTAAAGCGCGAACCCACGGCTATTTTTACTGGAAAAACCGCTAAGGAATTAGGGATTAAAATTACTGAAGAAACCCAACCCTGTCCTATTAGTTGTTTGGATCATGCGTTGTATCTGGGACGGGAATTTGTGCGGGCGGAAATCGCCTTAATTTCTGGGTCTGATTATATTCAAGATTAAAATTAGCTAGAGACGTTGCTACCAACGTCTCCATCCTCTTGATTAGAGATCGCCGCCACGAAAAGCTAGTAAGATAATGACTGCCGGGCCAGCAACCACAATCAGACCTAACATTGTCAACTGTGCAATAAGCTCAAAGTTGATATTGCTCAAAAAACTTGTAATTGCGTCCATTATTCCTCCAAATTTAACGGGTGTAAATATTGACTGTTTGTAAAAATCAACAGTTGATCTTACCAGGCGATCGCACCTTCATTTTAATATTTTTCACAAAACGCAATACAATGACCGGGATATTGAACCCAAAAGCAGTAATCCGGTTTTCTATTCCCTGCGATATAGGATGGAGTGACCGATCTAAGATATAAGGACTAATCTAAGGACAGAATGCGGTAATCGTGGTAAAGTCATGCTGATCAAACCCATTTTAATAAATTCCAAATCACTTGAATGCACATTGCTTGGCTTGGAAAAAAATCACCCTTTTGCGGTAACGTTACCTATTCCCGGGAAATCACTAACGCCCTGTTAGACCGGGGCCATCGAGTCAGCTTTCTGCACTTTGCTCAGGAAGGAACGAACGACCGCAACCCAGAATGGCAACTGGAAAACGGTAACTGGAAAATCTCTACCGAGGACAAAAATGGCAAGGTGACACCCTTTCCCATGACTCAGGAGGTGTCTTTACCCTGTCTGTATAAGTCTCAAGTCTATACAATTCCCACCCTCAGTTCTAGTAAAGTCTTAACCAAATCCCTAAAACGGTTGAAACCCGATTTGGTTCATGCGTCCCTGACTCTTTCACCGTTGGATTTTGTCTTACCTGAAATTTGTGCAGAACTGAATATCCCCCTGGTGGCGACCTTTCATACGCCCTTCTACCACAAATTGCGGAATTTCCAATCGGGGACACAACATTTAACCTATCAAATTTACGCGCCTTTTTTAGCAAACTATGACCGTGTGATTGTCTTTTCCCAAGTCCAACGGGAGATGTTAAACCGTCTAGGAGTCGAAAAACACAGGGTAGCAGTGATTCCTAATGGAGTCGATGGGTCGAAATATTCTCCTGGGCCATCGAGCTTCAAGGAGGAATTAGGGGCGGAACGGGTTTTTGTTTATCAAGGCCGTTTGGCTACGGAAAAGAACGTAGAGTCACTACTCAAAGCCTGGAAGAAGTCGGACATGGGGCCAGGTTGTCTATTGGTCATCGTTGGTGATGGGCCCTTAGCCCCCTCTCTCCAGGCATCCTATGGGCCAGAGGATGGGATTATCTGGTTTGGGTTCATCGGGGATGAAGACCGACGGATTGAAATTTTACGGGGGGCGGATGTTTTTGTTTTACCGTCGATGGTCGAAGGGTTATCAATCTCATTATTAGAGGCGATGTCCTGCGGTACGGCTTGCGTGGCGACGGATGCGGGGGCGGATGGGGAAGTGATGGAAGGCGGCGCGGGAATTATTATGAAGACCGAGGGCGTAACTTCCCAACTACGAACTCTGTTACCGCTATTGCGAGATCATCCTGAAATGATCCCCCTGGTGGGTCAGAAAGCCCGTCAACGGGTTTTAGAACGCTATACCCTGAGTCAAAATATTACCCAGTTGGAACATCTCTATCGAGATTTATTACAGGAACAGCGTTTGCCATTAAGCCATGTTGTTTAATCTGTAGGGGCGGGAGAACCCCGCCCTTGCTCAGTTATTAGTGTCAGAGTTAAGAGCATTGGTGTTATGCGATCGCTCGCAATCAAAAACTAATCGCCACCTTTAATATGTTTAAGTTAAAGTCTTCTGTGTAAATGAAAAACATCTAGGTTATTTATCCAAGTGTTTTTCTATTGCCTGGTATTTAGAGACTCACAAGCTAGATTCAAACTAACTCTCCTCTCTATGGCTGAAACTTACTACTTTATTAAAGACTTAATTAGCGATTTGGAAAGAGGAATGGTTAGAATACCATCTTTTCAGCGAGGTTTCGTTTGGGACACCGAGCGAGTTATCTACTTCATAGACAGTATATATAGAGGTTTCCCTTTTGGTTCTGTTTAATCCATTTATTGATTTTTCATTCCTAAGTCTTCCCTTCAATTATTCCCTCGGCTTCATGAACAATTGCCCTCAACTGTTCAATCATATTTTGACTCGCTGTTTGCCAGAATTGGCGTTGATGGGCTTCTAATAATCTTTCTGCCATATCGCGTAACGCCCAAGGATTTTTTTCTTGAATAAATTGTTGTACTTTCTGATCAAAAATATAAGCATTTGCCACCCCTTCATACATGAAATCTTCAACACAATTTGCTGTCACATCATAGGCGAATAAAAAATCAACGGTTGCTGATAGCTCAAAAGCTCCTTTATAGCCATGTCGCATGACTCCAGCTATCCATTTAGGGTTAATAACCCGGGAACGATATACCTGAGAAATTTCTTCTTTTAAAAGTTTAACTTTTGGGTTTTCAGGAATAGCATTATCTCCGAAATAAATCTCAGGATTTTCTCCCGTCAAGGTTCTAACCGCAACGGTCATTCCTCCTTGAAATTGATAATAGTCATCGGAATCTAATAAATCATGTTCTCGGTTATCTTGATTTTGCAGAACAATTTGCATATTTTCTAACCGATTTTGAAAGGCTTCTGACGCAGAAATTCCCTGTTGATAGCCAGAATTTGTGCTGGTATAAGCGTAACTACTCCAGTTAATATAGGCTGTTGCTAAATCTTGATCTGTTTGCCAGTTTTGGGATTCAATTAATCCTTGTAAACCTGCCCCATAAGCTCCGGGTTTAGACCCAAAAATTCTCAAGCGCGATCGCAAATTTGCCTGTTCAATTGTTAACCCTTCTTGTATCCAAAATTTGGTTTCCTGTTGAACTTTGGCGGCTAAAGGATTTTGATCTTCAGTTTCATCTAAATTAGAAACAGCAATTACCGCCTGATCAAATAGATCAATTAAATTGGGAAAAGCATCTCTAAAAAACCCTGAAATCCTTAGTGTGACATCCACCCGGGGACGACCTAAAATAGAAACTGGTAATATTTCAAAATCAACTACTCGCCGCGAAGGATAATCCCAAACAGGTTTTACGCCTAATAATGCTAAGGCTTCCGCGATATCATCTCCCCCAGTTCGCATTGTTGAAGTTCCCCAAACTGATAATCCTAATGTGCGGGGATATTCGCCATTTTCTTGGGTATAACGTTCAATTAATACTGATGCGGCTAATTCCCCAACTCTCCAAGCAGTTTCTGTAGGAATAGCCCGAATATCAACGGAATAAAAATTACGTCCGGTGGGTAAAACATCGGGTTTTCCTCTTGTTGGTGCCCCCGATGCACCACTCTTGATAAATCGACCGTCTAAACCTTTTAATAGATTGGTAATTTCTTCGGAAGTTCTCAATAAATTGGGTAATAATTTATTCTGAATCCAGTTTAATTCCCTTTGGATTAATTCTGTAGATTTGACCCCCCCTAACCCCCCCTTGGTAATGGGGGAAACTGGAATTGTTATTAAAAACTCTTGTTCCCCCACTTGGCAAGGGGGGGCTAGGGGGGGTAATTCTTCAACAAAAGTAGAAGTTAAAAACTCTTGTTCCCCCACTTGGCAAGGGGGGGTTAGGGGGGGTAATTCTTCAATTAAATTAATCGCATATTCTTCAATAACTGCCACCCCATCCCCAACAGTTCGACAGAATTGATGATTAATAGTTTGATTAATAATTTCCCCATAATCTGATGTTAAGGGATCAAAGTCTAACTGCCAATATTGGGCGATCGCGCGAGTTAAACCCAATCGTTTATTGTCAGGATGACGGGCTATGGAAATAATTAAATCCCTTAATTGTTCACCTTGGGGGCATTGCCCAAAAATATGTAATCCATCCCGAATTTGTGCTTCTTTTAACTCACATAAATAGCGATCTAATTCACTAAAGATGGAATCTTGATCCTTTAAAACTGCCTGTTTATTGAGTTTGGGTAAACCCAATTCTTCCTCTAAATTTTCCTGTTGAATTAACTGAATAATTCTTTCTGAAATTAACAATAACCGCGAGGGATCTAAACTTTGGGCTTGATAATATTCATCCATTAACCCTTCTAACTGTTGTAATGATCCATATAATTCCGCACGGGTTAAAGGAGGGGTTAAATGGTCTAAAATTACCGCTTGAGAACGACGTTTAGCTTGGGTTCCCTCCCCTGGATCATTAACAATAAATGGATAAAAATTCGGCAATGCACCTAAAGCTATTTCAGGATAACAGTTTTCTGATAATCCTACACTTTTACCCGGCAACCATTCCAAATTCCCATGTTTTCCTAAATGAATAATTGCATCGGCTTGAAATTGCGATCGCAACCAATAATAAAATGCCAAATAATCCGGTGTAGGTTCTAAATCCGGGGCATGATAATTTAAGTTAGGATCAAGATCATAGCCCCGAGAAGGTTGTATCCCGATAAAAATATTTCCCCGTTGAATCCCTGAAATAGCAAAGCCTTTAGCGGTCTTTTGTTCCTCTTGAAAATGATCTTTCCATCGGTTATTAATAGCAGTTTGAATGGTAAGGGGTAAGGTTAAAAAATAGTCTTGATAGTCTGCAAAGGATAAACTTTGATCAATAGATCGCAACTCCCAACCTTCCGGGTCATTGGTAATTCCTGATGTTAATTGATCAATTAATTCTTCTCCGGTTTCAGGAGAATTTTCTAGGAAATATCCCGCTTTTTCTAAGGCTTTTAGAATTTCAATACAACTGGCTGGCGTATCCAAACCCACTCCATTACCTAAACGTCCATCTCGACAGGGATAGTTAGCTAAAATAATCGCAATGTTTCGTTTTGATGGGGGTTTCTGTTGTAAATTAATCCAATTTTTGGCTAACTCGGCGACAAATTTAATCCGATTTTGCACCGCCACATATCTAACAACATTGGTTTCTAAGGTAGGATGCCAATTTTCAATAGCTTTAAAAGAAATCACCCGACTAATAATTCGTCCATCCACTTCGGGTAACGCGACATTCATCGCAATATCCCTGGGGGAAAGTCCCATAAAATTATTTTCCCATTGTTCTAAACTTCCCCCACTTAAAATTACTTGTAATACTGGAATATCCAAGGAAAATAATGGGGGTTGACTACTATCTTCTGAAGTCGAAGAAATCGAAAAACTGGTGGTATTAATTAATAATTGAATATTAGAATTAAAATAGTTTAAAACTTCCGTTTGTATGTCGGGATCTCGTAGAGAAGAAACAAAAATAGGAATAGGTTTTAACTGATATTCAACTAATGCTTGACATAAAGAATCAATCGGATCTAAATTTCCAGATAAGTAATGAGCGCGATAAAATAGAATCCCAACCCCAGCACTATAATCATCGGATTTTGCCGATTGATTCCACTGATAATAACCCACTTTTGGAATCGTAACTGGCGGAATAATCGGATAATTTTTATTGAAAATATGATGGCTAATTAATAACAGAGCATTAGCAAAATTATCGACTCCCGCTTCAGTTAAATATCGCCAAACTTGATCAACAATTGATAATGATACTGTGGAATGACTGATTAAATCTGGGTCGGGACGATCTTCACCCGGAAGGATAATTAATTGAGTTTTAGTTTTAGTAAAAATGTTTTGTAAAACTTCTAATCCATACGACCAATAGGAACGTCCTCCTAATAGTCTTAAAATAATAACTTGGGCTTTTTCTAAAACAGTTTCTGCGTAGGTATCAATGGTTAATTGTTGTTGTAATTGTAATAAATTTGTTACCCGCAACGCCGGAAAATCAGCCGGAAGTTTGGATACCACCGTGGCCAAGGTTTGAATATCCGTATCCGCCGCCGTTAAAAAAATAATTGGTGCGGGGGTTTGTTCAATAAAAATCACTCCGTCTGTATCGGGGTTCCATCCGCCGGGTGTGGCTGCAATTCTGTGCATTTTAATTCAAAAAATAGGTTTAATTTCAGGTCTCTAAAATTATAAATTCTAATAATTTATATTCTCATTCTAACGGATTTGTTCAATACAATTTGGCATGGATTAGTTGACAAAATTTTAAATTTACATAATTGACTTAAATTCTGTCCTATTATATTATATCATGATTGGAGTGAAAAAGAGTAAATATTTCTTGAACTGTTCCAGCTAATTCCTTCCAGGATATACCCATTTAGATGGCTCAGTCTTAATCCTTTATAAATGTAGAGGGTCAATATCGATATTAATATAGACAGAACCAGAATTAAACTCATAAAATTTAGGTAAAATCATAGAAGAATCTTGAGTAGTTTTAATTAAAATTTGCCACCGATAACGATTAGCAACCCTAAGAATCGGAGCCGGAGCCGGGCCCAATAATTCAAAGTCAGAATTAGGATTATTTTCTAATAAAAATTCTGCTAATCTTTGAGCAGTTTGTTCAACATCTTGCTGATTAAAACTACTTAAACGTAATAATATTAAACGACCATAAGGCGGATAATTTAACTCCTGTCGCTGTTGTAATTCCGTAGCAACAAAAGACTCATAATCATGACGTTGTACCGCTTGAATCACCGGATGTTCGGGGGTATAGGTTTGTAAAATTACTCGCCCAGGATCATTCCCTCGCCCCGCCCGTCCTGCGACTTGAACTAAGGTTTGAAAAGCCCGTTCACTGGCGCGATAATCTGATAAATGTAATAACCCATCTGCTGATACAATTCCGACTAAACTAACAGACTCTAAATCTAATCCTTTAGTTAACATTTGGGTTCCCACTAATAGATCCGCTTCTCCATTAGCAAACTGAGTTAATAGGGTGCGATGGGCATTTTTTCGGGAGGTAGTATCACTATCAAAGCGAATACATTTTAACTCAGGAAATAACCGATTTAATTCTTCTGTAACCCGTTGAGTTCCACTACCAAAATGTTTAAAATAAGGTGAGTCACAATCGGGACAACCTTGGGGATAGAGTTGACTATAATTACAATAATGACATCTCAAAAGTTGGGCGGCATTTTGATGTTCATGATGATAGGCTAAGGAGACATCACAATGGGGACATTCCATCACATAACCGCAACTGCGACAGGAAACAAAGGTACTATGTCCCCGACGATGAATAAATAATATCCCCTGTTGACCTGTGGCTTTTAATTGATGTAGGGCGGTTTGTAAATCATAACTAAAAATAGAGCGATTTCCTTGACGCAATTCTTGACGCATATCAACTATTTTTATAGGCGGCATTGGTCGCGCTTGAATACGTTCGGGAAGGGATAAATAAAACCGATTTTGTTGGTTTTTTTGTTTAATTTCTAGCCAACTTTCTAAGGAGGGAGTTGCTGATCCTAATATTAAGGGACAATTTTCTAATTCCGCCCGCCATTGGGCAACTTTTCGGGCATGATAACAGGGAGAAGGTTGATCTTGTTTGAAACTGCTATCATGTTCTTCATCTAAAATAATTAATCCTAATTTCGGTAAAGGTGCGAAAATAGCTGAACGAGTTCCAATAATAATTTGGGGTAAACCGAGGGTCATATTCCGCCAAGTATCATAACGTTCTCCCTCGGAAAGAGCGCTATGATAGACAAAGACTTGTTCGCCAAAACGGGCGCGAAATCGGTCAGTTAATTGGGGAGTTAAGCCAATTTCAGGAACTAATATTAAGGCTGATTTTCCTTGAGTTAGAATGGGTGCGATCGCTTGTAAATAAACCTCTGTTTTTCCCGAACCCGTAACCCCATGTAATAATATTTGAGCATAACTGGATAAACTGTTAATTGCTTGTAAAGATTCCGTTTGATATTGATTTAATATTTTAGGTTGATCGGAGGTTTTAAAAATACCTTGTTCCTGTCTTAAAACTTCCCTTTCAGTAATTACAATACAGCCTTTTTCAGCTAAATTTTTTAACAGACTAGAACTGGTACTACAAATTTTTATTAAATCATTAAACCATAGTTCTCCCCCTTGTTGCTTGAGAACTTTAATCACAAGCAGTAAAACTTCCTGTTGACGAGAGGTTAAATCTAAGGGGATAATATCATCAACTAATGTCACCGCCTGTTTTAATTTAGGACGGGGAGGACTGGGGGGTTCTAAATAACTTTCGATCCATTTTCTTTGTAATAAATCTTTTAAACCCCGTTGGGGATTAATCACATTTTGTTTTAAATATTTCCAAGTAAAATCTCCGGTAACTGAAGATTGTAAGATTTTTAAGATAGAAGCAGCAGCCGGATTTAAAAATAATTGAGCATCCCTTGGGAGTGTTTCAGGAATTAAACGGATACGACGTTGACTTTTTCCTAATAATCCTGGGGGTAACGCCGTCCGAATAACTTGAATTAAGGGAGTTTGATAATAATTAGAAACTTGCTGTAATAGTTGCCAATAGGTTGAAGGGAAGAAACCATTACAAATAATATCTTCAACAGCTTTAACTCTACTTTCCGGTAAATCAGAAGGAACTTGATCCATCAACCGGATCACAATTCCTCCTAATTGTTGATTCCCAAAGGGAACACTAACAATATCTCCAGGTTTGACAATTAAATCTTGAGGAACGCGATAAGTAAATAGTTTTTGTTCCTCTTGTTCTTCCGTATTAAAACCATAAGGAACATCAACTAATACTTCAATAAACCATTCTGAATTTAAAGCAGAATTATCCGAATCATTCTGATAGTAAGATGCACCAGGTTCGGCAACAATAAACTTAGATTGATCGCAAGTCAAAGAAGACATCAGTAGTTTTTGTTGAGGATTAATATTGAGAAGGGTGGCGGGTAACGGAGCCGGAAAACCGAACACCGACACCGCTTAGATTAAGTATTACCTAATAAATCAACGATCGCTTGTCGTTCAGAAGATTGGTTATGAAAAACTTGACGGGTATCCGTAATCAACCAATCCAGGGCTGCTGCTTGGACATCAATAGAAGCTCCCAGCTTGTCCACACAATAGCGCCCAAATACCAATTTATCAACTAAACGCACTCCCAGCCCCAAACGGGAATATTCAAAAATCACACTATTGTCCACATAGGCATCGCTGCAAACCCAGCAATTCGGGCCAATCATTGTCGGGCCAATAATCGTCGCTCCGTCTTCAATTCGAGTCATCCCGCCAATATAAACAGGGCCTTGGATATTAACTTTATCCCAATTCACCGCTACATTCAGCCCCGTATATATGCCAGGGCGCACCTGTTGACCAGGGATAGAAACATTTTTAATATGTCCTAACAGCACACTGCGAATTGCTTGCCAATAGTCAGGGACTTTCCCAATATCCACCCATTCAAAATCCATAGAAATCCCATAAAAAGGAGCTCCAATTTCAACTAAATGGGGGAATAATTCACTACCAATATCATATTCACACCCGGAAGGAATATATTTAAAAATCTCTGGCTCAAAAATATAAATCCCCGTATTAATATCTGTACTGAGGGCTTCATTCACCGAGGGTTTTTCTTGGAAATCTTTAATCCGACCTGTTTCGTCAGTTACCACAACTCCATAACTAGAAACCTGCTCTTTAGGAACAGATTTCATCACAATGGTGGCAATGGCTCCCTTTTCTTTATGCCATTTTACGGCTGTGGCTAAATCTAAATCGATTAACGCATCGCCACATAAAACCACAAAAGTATCATCAAAAAAGGGATTAAAGTCTTGAATTCTTTTCATCCCTCCCGCCGAACCTAATGCTTCTCCAATTAAATTTCCGTCTTCAATTCGTCCTTCAAAAGAATAGGCAATATGAACGCCAAACTTTTGACCATCACGAAAATAGTTTTCAATTTCATCTGCTAAATGACTGACATTGACCATAATTTGATCAAAACCGTGTGTTCGTAGTAATTCCACCAAAAATTCCATCACCGGTTTTTGCAGGATCGGAATTAAAGGTTTAGGAATGGTATAAGTAATTGGACGGATACGAGTTCCTTTTCCAGCCGCCAGAATCATGGCTTTCATATTCACTTCCTCACAACCCTAAGCTATGTTTAAAATTATCCACTCACATTCAACTGACTAATCAGAATCGCTAAATGCCTTGTATGCACCAAGCACTGATACAGCATAACTGCTCTATTCTACAATCTGAGTTTTGAGTCTATTCATCAATTAATAGCCTATCAAGGTTCATGTTGCTTAATCCGTAGGATTCCAGAAAACTTCAACTTACACGATTTCAAGACTTTGTAGGTGGTTCTGTTAAAGAACGAACCTTCAGGTCTTGGTAAAATTCCTCTTGAGCGAGTTCCACTTTAGATTGGGCCGATAATAATAATAATGCCCAAAACACCCCCACCCGATCATGATTGGGGCCATGCTGAATCGGGGTTTCTTCCGGGGGCGGAACCTGTTCCGGTTGCTTGATCTCCAACCATAGACCTAATAACTGCTCCAAATCAAACCATTCTGGATTCTGTTGTGATCCTGAATTCAAAAGCTGTTCGACCTGTGCCGCCATTTCAACTAAATTTTCTTGATGGGCTAATTGAGCGATCGCCTTGGCGGTAGTGGCTCTGCTTTTAGCGTTGTTGGCGCGGGGACGAGGACGGGCTTTTTGGGCGGCAATGGTAGCGGCCATCAGTTGCAACTGTTCAATCAGTTCTTGCAACGTCACTTGTCGTTTTTGGGGAATTTTGGCAACAGCCCGCCGCCGGATTTGTTTTTCCAGTTGTTGGGGGCGTTCAATCCCATTTCCCTCATCTTCAGGGTCTAGGAATTCTTCCCCTTCCATGGGGCCAGCATTCGGGTCAAGGATTTCCGTCGCCATTAAACTATCAGCCTTGAGCAAGACTAACATTGAGGCATACAAAAACGCCTGACCCGACTGGGACAACTCGGCAAAATTGTTGATCGAGCTTGATTCCTCTGGGGGGGTTAGTTTACTCAAATAACGATCAATTACGTCAATGACCTGCACATCCCAAGGATCAATTTCTCCCCGTTGTGCCAAGTCAATCAGGAGCGCAATCCCCTCTGAGAGAGCCGTTAACGCATCTTGAGGGGTGGCAAGGGGTGGGGGAATCGGTTCGATGGGTTTAGGGCTATAAATTGCGGAATCGCCTGAAATCACTGAAGGTTCAAAGCTCAGTAGTTCGCTGAATATCTGAATTATTGTAGACTAAAACCTTTGTTTCTTAACAATACGATCTGCTCAATCAGTTGTTTTTTGATAAACTGGGTTTTAGATTAATGTCAGGGATTGAAAAAATCGAACCCTGAAAACATTTATTTGAACTGATCTACCCAAAATCCCCCACCTTAGACGAAGTGCAACCTGCGGAGAATAATGGCGGACTGTCTAGTAAAAAATCCAAGAGTTTAAAATATGCCTAGAGTAAGTTCACAATTATCCGATCTTCAGTGGGTCAAGCAAGTCCATGATTTCTTAATTGAAGTCGCCCGCGCTTCTTTGGCAGATACTCCTAAATTACCTGATAGTGTTTCCACTCAAGCCTTACCTTTAGCCCAAAAAGCCCAGAATATTCAGCAAAAAGTTGCCAAAACAGGTTGGCAATCTGAAAAAAGCCAATGGATTGAACAGGTGCGTCAACTATTACTAGAATTGTCTCGGGTTGCTTTAGGAGAACGTCCTAAACTCCCTGAAAATATTGCTCAACGGGCCCTAACCTTGGCAGAAACAGCCCAGGATATTCACGAAGACTCAGCCGATTCTGGAGAAGATGATGATTCAGAGGAGGGTCGGTACGAGACAGACAATTCATCTGAGGAGGCCTCAGTTAATGATTTATTTAAGCATCTAAAAGACCGTTTAACCACGGAACAGCAAACTGCTAATGGGACTGGAGATGCCCAGTGGCAGCAATTGTTAACCTTACTGGATATGGTTCACCAGACCTATAACAGAATTCAAAAATCCTAATCTATTCCGACTCTGTTGAGGGTATATCCTATTTGTTTCGGTGTTCAGTGTGTCCGCGACCCCCGGCTACGGATAAAATAGAAGTTGATTCAATTCCCGTGTTTTCTGTAGCCATGACTCAAACAATTGATTTCCTTAGCCATCTAAATACCTGCCAACGTCAGGCGGTGGAACATTTTTGTGGCCCGATGCTGGTGGTGGCGGGGGCAGGTTCGGGTAAAACACGGGCTTTAACCTATCGCATCGCTAATTTAATTCGCAGTCATCGGGTTCATCCTGAGAACATTTTGGCGGTGACTTTTACTAATAAAGCTGCCAAGGAAATTAAAGAACGGGTTGAGTTAATTTTTGCTCAACAACAGGCAGAACTCGAATTTGGAAAACCCTTATCAGCTTTAGCTGCCGATGAACAAACTCGCTTGAAATCAAAGGTTTATCGCAGTATTAGCAAACATCTTTGGATGGGAACTTTCCATAGTTTATGCGCTCGGATTCTAAGATATGATATTAATAAATATCAAGACGAAAGTGGCAGAAAGTGGGATAAGAATTTCTCCATCTTTGATGAAGATGATGCCCAAAAGTTAGTTAAGCATATTGTTCTCAAAGATATGAATTTAGATGATAAGAAATTTGAACCTAAAAAAATTAGATATTCTATTAGTAATGCTAAAAACCTAGGGTTTTCGCCTCAACAATATGCCAGGGAAAATCCTGATTATTATGGTAGAGTCGTATCGGAAGTTTATAGTTCCTATCAATCTCAATTAGCTTCAAATAATGCCTTAGATTTTGATGATTTAATTAGAGTCACCGTTGATTTACTCAGTCAAAATGAGCAAATATTAGCCTATTGGCATCAAAAATTCTGCCATATTTTAGTAGACGAATATCAAGATACTAACCGCACTCAATATAATTTAATTCGGTTATTAGTTACCAATGGGGAAAACCCCAGAACCATTAAAAATTGGCAAAATCGCTCTATTTTTGTGGTGGGAGACGTAGATCAATCTATTTATTCGTTTCGGATGGCAGACTATAAAATATTGTTAGAATTTCAACAGGATTTTGGCGATCGCCTCCCCGATGACGATACCCGTACTATGATTAAACTGGAGGAAAATTATCGCTCCCGGGAAAATATTTTACAAGTAGCAAATCATCTAATTCAACAAAATACCGAACGCATTGACAAAATCCTCCGTCCCACCCGAGGAGAAGGGCTACCAATTTATTGTTATCGGGCAGATGATGAAGTAGATGAAGCCAAATTTATTCTATCACAAATTCAAGGAATTAGTCAACAAAATCCCGAATTAGATTACGGGGCGTTTGCCATTTTATATCGAACCAACGCCCAATCTCGCGCCCTAGAAGATGTGTTATTAAGAAATAATATTCTCTATACCGTTGTCGGGGGATTAAGGTTCTATGACCGCAAAGAAATCAAGGATTCCATATCGTATTTACGAGTAATTGCTAACCCCGCCGATAGTATTAGTTTACTTAGAATTATTAATGTTCCCCGTCGAGGTATTGGTAAAACCACTATTGATGGGTTATTAAATGCGTCTAAACAGTTAGGAATACCCCTTTGGGAAGTGCTTAGTGATGAAGATTCTGTTAATACCATAGCCGGACGTTCAGCAAAATCCGTAAATCAATTTGCCCAAACTATTAAAACTTGGCAAGAACGCCTAGAAGACCATTCCGCCATGCAAATTTTAGAAGGAATTTTACAGGATGCAGGTTATATTCAAGACTTGAAAAATGAAGGAACAGATGAAGCCGAAAACCGCTTAGAAAATATTAAAGAATTGACGAATGCCGTCTCCCAATTTCAAGAGGAATATGAGGATAATACCCTGGGCGGATTTTTAGCCAGTGCCTCCTTAGCTTCCGATTTAGATAACTTAAAAGAAGGACAACAAGCGGTTTCCTTATTAACCCTCCATGCAGCGAAAGGATTAGAATTTCCGATTGTATTTTTAGTCGGTTTAGAACAGGGACTTTTCCCCAATTATCGCAGTTTAAATGACCCCTTATCTATTGAAGAGGAACGACGTTTATGTTATGTTGGGATTACTCGCGCCCAGGAACAGTTATTCTTAACCCATGCTTGTCAACGGCGGTTATGGGGAGCTTTAGAATCCTGTATCCCCTCAATGTTTTTACAAGAATTACCCGAAGGATTAATTCATGGTTATACCCCTCCCATTCAACCCAAAACAACTAAAAATAAAGGAACTAAAAAAGAGTCAAAATCACCGACTGAGATTAAACAACCAGCCAAAAGTGACAAATTAGAATCGGATGTTAAGGATTGGAAAGTAGGGGATAAAGTTTTTCATCGTACCTTTGGAATTGGAGAAGTCACCCACGTTTTCTCAAATAAAGATAAAATGTCTTTAGCGATTAAATTTAGCAGTCTCAGTCCTAAAATTCTCGATCCGAAAACTGTTCCCTTGCAACGTTTCAAATAACCCCGTTGTTGCGCTTGTTGTTGCGCTTCAGCGCAATCTGTTGTTAAACTACAATACTGACCCAAATGGTTTTCAGGCTGTAGTTTTGAAAACAGGAGAATATAACTTTGGGAATCTCCCCGGTACCTATGAATATTCAACCCTGATTCATGAACTAGGTCATGCACTGGGTTTAGAACATCCTGGTAATTACAATGCGGGAGAAAAAAATCCGACTCCACCTCCACCCGGGCGAGTATTCTTACCCTTTGAACAGGACAATTCTCGAAATACGGTTATGTCCTATAATCCGGGTAGCGCCACAGCAGGGGACGCAGGAGCACCGGAACCTCAAACCCTAATGCCATTCGATATTTTAGCCTTGCAGTTTTTGTATGGGGTTAAGAATAATAATACTGGTAATGATGTTTATACCTTCAATGATACGAACTTTAAACAGGTTGCCACAATTTGGGATAGTGGTGGTATTGATACCGTTGATTTTTCGGGTTTATCTGCGGATGAAGTCTATACCTTGCGGTTAGCTCCTGGGCTACCTTTTACCACCCAAGCCGCCCTCAAGGGATTAGACTATAATTTAGAACCCTCCCAAGGAGCACCAGAGGGAGCGACCTATAAAACAGATACCTTTGGAACCTATACCTCCTTTACAACCGAAATTGAAAACTTAATTGGAACCGCAGGCCAAGATGAAATTCTAGGCAACCGTTTTAACAATAGTATTCAATCAGGAAATGGAAATGATACGGTTTATGGTGGAAAAGGGGGCGATATTCTCGATGGGGGTGTAGGAAGCGATACTATTTATGCTGGTCGAGAAGCCGATCAAATCAATGGCGGTGAAGGTGATGATATTATTTCCGGTGATCGGGATAATGATACGATTACCGGAGGTGGAGGCAATGATCGCTTTATTCTCGCCCCGGGTTTGGGAACCGATACTATTACAGATTTTATTCAAGGTTCCGATGAATTGGCTTTATCAGGAGGGTTAACCTTTGCACAATTAGCCATTGTTCCCCAAGCCGGAGGAAGCGCCGTTCAAATTTCTGGAACTGGGGAAATTATCGCGGTTTTATCGGGTACAACCGTAGCACTAGGAGCCTCTGATTTTACCTTAGCTTAAAAACTAAAGCTCAACACCAAATTTTATTTTTTGATGAACAACGGCTAAATTCCACATATAGCAGGGAATAGAAAACTGGTAACTTGGTTAATTATTGCTGCGGACGAATGATTCTAATTAACTTACCTTGGAGATTTCCTTGATCAGAAATAGCTTCATTAATGCGTGTAGCTTGTCTTTCGGTATTTAAGTCTTCTTTGCAAATAATAATTCCAAAATGATCAGGGTGCGCTCGGTGCAATTGTCTAAAATCATCCCAATTTCGCGTTAAAATAGCACGCTCATTTCTGACAGCATAAGCAAGAACATCCTGATCAGGAATTCCTAATCCCGAATTTCCCCCTTCTTCAGTGGTAAGCACATCGTGACCAGCGAGACGCAATAATTTAACAATTGGTAATGGAAAATTTTCATCCGCATATAGACGATCCATTTTTCAATCTTCCTCATTTCTGCGAATAGCTGCCTCAATTTCTTCTGAATGAGTATCAGCATAAGTCCAAGCATTGACTAAATCCTCTGCTTTCAAGTGAGGGAAATCTTGTAAAATTCGAGCATCAGAAGCACCATTACGACGATAATTGAGTAATGACCAAATGGGGATACGAGTGTTAGCAATTCTAGCATCGCCACCGCATACCCCAGAAGTTTTTTCAATTCCTTGCCAAACATTACTTAAACTTTGAACGAGCAATTGAATCGCCTGTGCTTTTTCTGTTAGACTTAATGCTAGAAGTTGAGGTTCTAAGTCTTTTAGGGTCATGTTACTGCCTCCTTTTTAATCATCAACAGCAATGTTTCTCTAATTATAATAGATAACGCTAAAGCTCAACAAAGAATTTAATTTTTTGATGAACAACGGCTAAATTCCACATATAATCATCAATTTCATATTCAGTTGCAGCTTGATTAATATAGGTTTTAGCAAGTTCTATATTTTGTTCTGCTTCATAATATAATCCCAAATAAAGATGACTATAAAAATTCCCTTGTTTTCCTTGTTTTTGTCCGATTTTTAATAAGTCTTCCGGGGTACAATTCCCGGCAAATAATTCATAAACACTTTTTAACACTGGACGCGGATCATTTTTAACTGGAAGCAGGGTATTTTTAGCAGCTTCAATTCCCTGAAATTGGGCAATACATAAATATCGCCAAACCGTTTCTTCAACGTCTTGGGAATTAACGGTTAAATCAATTTCAAATTGTTCAGCACCGAGTTGATATTGTTCTGTATAATAATAGGATAATCCCCGTTGCCACAAATAGGGTTTAATGCTAGAATCCAACTTTTCTGCGTGATCAAAGTCTTGAATTGATTCAGTAATTTTCCCTAATTTAAAATAAACCATTCCCCGTTGAATATATCCCCGAATATCATCAGGATGGGAATGAAAATATTTAGTCCAGTAGTTGAGTTGTTGTTCTAAGGAAAGAGGCATATTTGATATTGTTGTTGCGCTTAAGCGCAATCTATTGTTAAACTACAATAACAGAGAAGATGCGCAACAACCGGCGGAGCTAAAGCTCAACAAAGAATTTAATTTTTTGATGAACAACAGCCATTACCCATTACCCATTACCCATTACCCATTACCTCTTGCCCGATCTCCTTGCTATCCCAGAAAAATCTGTTATAATGGTTTCAAGGTTGTGCTGCGGCGTTGGTGATTTGCCGATATGTTTTTTTGATCTATAGCTTTAAGAATACGGGAGCCAAGAGAATTGCAGGCGGCAGTAAACCGAGCTTAGACTCGGAAACTTTAAGTCTGGTCGAGGTACCCACCTGGTTTTGCCCAGGTCAAAAGCTGAGGTAACACGGCGTTGCGGTTAACCTTATCGATCAAGTTCTGAAACGATAGAAACTATAATAGGCCGTCCATTTCTAAATCTTCAATAATTTGTAATCCCCTCGGATCACCGACTCTTAATAACGATGATTTAGCATCATCCTTAACCCCTACATCCCCATCTTCTTCTAAGGCTTCAATTAAGGCATCAATAGCCACGGCATAAACAACATTAGAGGGTAGTTCTCGACAGAGTTGACCCAATGCCCAAGCGCAGTTACTTCTAACCGCCGGAACCGGATCTTGACGGAGGGCTTCAATCATGGGGGGAATTGCCCGAATCACGGTATCATAACTCACTTTCGCCATTTGACCGAGGGAACTCGCCGCCCACAGACGCACGGCGGGAATATCGGTTTTTAGGGCATCTAACAAAGGTTCTAAAGCTCGGCGATCGCCACAGGTTCCTAAAGCCCAAACCACCCCTTTACGGACATAACCATTCCAGTCTTGATGCAGTTGTGTAATCAAAGCTTCCACCACTTGGGAATTAGAATTGCGTCCCAAGGCATAGGCCACACTTACCCGCACCAAAGGGCAACTATCCTTCAACAACCGAATTAAATCAGGAATAGCCCGCCTGTCCTTAATTTCACAAAATGCCCTGGCCGCAATCATGCGCTGTTGCGGTTCGGATGAGGTTAACAACAGCAACATTTCCTCTGGATCGGGTTTGGCCATTTCGCCATCATCCAATTGATCCAAAGGACTTTCTAAGGGGTCTTGATTATTGGTTACGATCAGTTTTTCATCCTCCATATCATTAATTTACAACAATTTGTCATCGTTGATGTTATCAATTCTAGGGAAGTTCAACCTCTCTGTATAGAATCTTCTGCATCGACAAAGATTGAGGTTGATAACCTAGTTTCTGATAAAGATTGAGAGCGGGTTGGTTATTCGTGAAAACTTGTAGACTGATTTTGCGATCGCCTCGTCCTATGGCCCACTGTTGGACATGAGCCATTAAAGCCGAACCAATACCCCGTTTTCGGTGTTCTGGTGCGACATACAACAAAAAAACATGGGCGGTGCGTTCTCCGTCGGCCAAATCAATCGCATTACCTAACCATAAACAAGCTATCGGTTCGGGAGGGTAGGAGTCTGGGTTGAATTTATCCACCCACCACAAAGGAGTTTGAGGCGAAAAATACTGCTCAACAGTTAGGGCGAGATGGCTTAAATCTTGATCGGGGAATTGTTCCTTATAGGTTCGATATGCAAACTTGAGTAATAAAGCCCGATCTAAACGTGACCCCTGGCGCAAATGATAACCGGGAATAAAAACTTCAGACACGGATATGATTAAGGAAATAGGTCGCCGATGTAGTAATCGTGCCAATGGGTGCTGGGGCGGTCATATCTCCAGGGAGAAAAATTCGCGCACTGACAACGAACAGAGCGAATAAAAACATGATGACCACAATCAATGGGGCTATATATTGACGAAAGAATGCCATAATCAGTTATCAGTTATCAGTAAACAGTTTTCAGTGTAGGAATTGTCGGTTTTTAGCTAATAACCTACAATACAATAAAAACTATCAACTATGAACGAATAACTAATAACTGGTACGGATGCAATAACAGCCTGACGAGATTGCGCTTTGTTTAGGCGCGTCTAACCACTGATAACTGTTTACTGATAACTGAATTAAATGACTTCTATCCTCGTTAAACCATCTTTGCCTCGACCGATCAATACTCCCACTGTTCATCAACTCTCCAATGGTCTGACCATTGTGGCAGAACAGTTAGCAGTTGATGCGGTAAATCTCAATGTTTGGATTAATATTGGTTCAGCCATTGAATCCGATGATATCAACGGTATGGCGCACTTTTTAGAACATATCGTTTTTAAAGGCACACCCCATCTGCAAATCGGGGAATTTGAGCAAAAAATCGAACAACGGGGCGCGGTCACCAATGCAGCAACCAGTCAGGACTATACCCATTACTACATCACCACCGCCCCCCAGGACTTTGCGGATTTAGCTCCTCTACAATTTGATGTGGTTCTGAATGCCAGTGTCGCGGATGAAGCCTTTGAACGGGAACGATTTGTCGTCTTAGAAGAAATTCGTCGGGCTGAAGATAACCCAGGTCGGCGTTCCTTCCGTCAGTCCATGGAAATCGCCTTTGAGCGACTCCCCTATCGTCGTCCGGTTTTGGGGCCAGCATCGGTGATTGAGCAGTTACAATCTCAACAAATGCGGAATTTCCATGGCACTTGGTATCAGCCCCGCTCCATGACCGTAGCAGTGGTCGGAAATTTACCCGTGGAAAATTTGATCCAAACGGTAGAAAATTCCGTTAGCTCGGTTTATTCCCCATCCTCGTCGGGTTCTGCCCTCCCTGAACTACAACCCTGGACTCCTGAAGCGAGTTTTCAGGAAATTGTTCGTCAAGAAATCATTGATGATACCTTGGAACAAGCCCGATTATTGATGTTGTGGCGTGTACCTGGTTTAGTAGAACTTTCTGAAACCTATCCTTTAGATGTTTTAGCCTATATTTTAGGTCAGGGCAGAACCGCACGACTATTCCAAGACCTACGAGAAAATCGGGGGTTAGTTTCGTCGATTTCTGCGAGTAATATGACCCAGCGTTGGCAGGGGGTATTTTATATTTCAGCCCGTTTGCCCGTGGAGAATTTGGCTCTGGTTGAAGGAATTCTCACCGATCATATTCGTCAAATCCAAAGCGAATTAATTACCGAAGATGAAATTGCTAAAGTTAGGATGCAGGTGGCAAATCGGTTTATCTTTGGAAATGAAACTCCTAGCGATCGCGCCGGGTTGTATGGATACTATCAATCTTTGGTGGGGGATTTAACTGCTGGTCTCTATTACCCCGATCATATTCAAAGTTTGAGTTCAGAAACCATTCAACAGGCAGCACAACGGTATTTGTCTCCTGATGCCTATGGAATTGTGATTTTGAAACCTTCCTCAAACAGTCATCAGTAGTCAGTTATCAGTTATCAGTGAAAGAGTAAAAAATTACGTTCCTTGAATTAAAGAAAACCCCGAGTTGGGAAGTTTCACCGGGACTAATAATGGTAAAATTGTCCTGACAACTTTGATCCCCATGTTTTTTGAGTCATTGGTGAGAATTAGCCTCTGTCAGCACCCCGCACTCTCTGTGACGGGGCCATGCGCGGAGCGCAGGCTACGCGACTGGTGCCCCTAACTTCAGTTAGTTGACCAGCCTAAGTCTTAACTGACTACGTTTTTTGAGTTATGACACCCTGTTGGATGCGATAGCGAAGCGTGGCGTCATCCATAGCTAGTCCCTGGCTCTGTCCTTAGTAGTTAAACAGTTTTACGAGGGGTAAGACAGTGCTACTAGCCTAACAAGCTCTTAAAACTTTGGCGTTCGCGTAGCGTGTGCGAAGCACTAAGCTAACTTTACCCTAGAAATAGGAGTTAGGAGGGCAACCATACCCTCCTCCCTGAAAGGGGAAATATAAAGCCGTCCTATAAGGCTTGCCCTGAGCTTGTCGAATGGGACGGGGTTTCTACCCATTTTTCTGATGAAACTACAAGATTTTCTTGGTAAAAATACTCGATATGATATTAAAGGTATTTCTGAAGATGACGAACTTTCCCGCCAAGTTCAGACTCGACTAATTGATTTAGGACTACTTGATCCGCCTGTGGATGGGGTTTTTGGCCCGAAATCAACGGCGGGATTACACCAATTTCAGAAGTTGATGGAGTGTGGTGAAGCGGGTTATCTGGGCGCAGTAACGGCGAAAAAGCTAATAGAAGCAAAACGGGAACAGATTCCCGTAGCAACTCCAATTCTGAAAACCGTTAAAAGTACAGTTTTTAAGGTTAAACCGATTGCTTCTTCTCAACTAAATGACTCGGAAAAATTTGCGATTCCCGCCAATAAAGAATTTAGTGTTTTAGCCTACGATCCCATCCGTGGACATTTACGAGTCGCTTTACGCACTGAATCCTACGATGGATATTCTGTTTTATATATTTGGGGAGAACACGCGGAAATTCATGAAAATGGCAGCCGGGTTTATCCTAAACCCATTCCCAAAAGTGCCCGTCTCAATGTTCCCTATAAATCTCAATTGGATAATTGGTTTAATCCGACGGGCTCTTGTAACGTAACTTCCCTGGCGATGTGTTTAGAATATTTAAAAGCTCGTCGCAAAACCAGTTTCCGGTCAGTTTGAAGATGAACTCTATGAATATGCCATTAATAAAGGCTATAGTCGTCATAATCCCTACGATTTAGCTCGAATTGTTCGCGATTATGGTTGTCAGGATTATTTTACTGAAAATGCCGTCATTGATGATATCAAAGATTGGATTGCAGCCGGAAATCCCGCCGTTATTCACGGGTATTTCACCTCCTTTGGTCATATTATGCCTGTGGTGGGTTATGACGAATATGGATTTATTGTTCATGACCCTTATGGGGAATGGTTTTCCTCCGGTTATCGCACGGATTTGAGTGGGTCTTATTTGAATTATTCCTATCGACTGATCCGCCGTGTTTGCATACCTGATGGTAGTTTTTGGGTACATTTTATTTCTAAGTAGTTGTTAGGAATAAAAGTGTAATCTTAGGGCGAGGTTTGTTTACTCGCCCCTAAAGTTTAATTTAGATTCTCATGCTTAAATCTAACCAATTTGAACGGGTAATCGGGGCGCTAGTTGAAACATAATCAACTCCGGTTTTTGCAACTGAATAAATAGTTTCT
This sequence comes from Planktothrix agardhii NIES-204, assembly GCA_003609755.1. Taxonomy (NCBI): domain Bacteria; kingdom Bacillati; phylum Cyanobacteriota; class Cyanophyceae; order Oscillatoriales; family Microcoleaceae; genus Planktothrix; species Planktothrix agardhii. The sequence goes on along the minus strand of AP017991.1, from coordinate 318,090 downwards.
AAGGTAATATTTCCCGATGCTTCTATTTTAATTCTGGGGTTATATTCACGGATTATATTAACGGCTTCGCCCATTAACTCTAAGGACATATTATCTAACATAATAATATCCGCTTGATGGTCTAAAGCGATTTTAACTTGTTCTAAGGTTTCTGTTTCCACTTCAATAGTTAAAGGATAAGGCATAGTTTCTCGAATTTTTGCGATCGCTTCTGCAATTCCCCCCGCCGCCGCAATATGATTATCTTTAATCATAATCGCATCATCTAATCCCATCCGATGATTTTTTGCCCCACCGACTTGAATCGCATATTTTTCTAATAATCTTAATCCGGGTGTGGTTTTACGGGTATCCACTAATTGACAGGGTAAATCAGCGATCGCTTCTACATATTTCCGCGTCTCCGTAGCAATTCCACTCAGTCGCATCGCTAAATTTAACGCGACTCTTTCCCCTGTTAATAATGCTTCTAAACTCCCCTCTAAAAATGCAATTTTTGTCCCTTTTTCACACCATTCTCCCTCTTTAACTAAAGGAGTAAATTCTATCTGATGATCCAACAGTTGAAACACTCTTTCCGCAATAGATAATCCGGCAATTATACCCTTTTCTTTAACAATCCAATCAGCAGATTTGATCTGATTTCCGATTAATAATCCTGCGGTCGTGCGATCGCCCCGTCCAATATCTTCTAATAACCATTGTTGTAATAGGGGATCTAAAATAACCCTAGGAGGTAATACTGCATTCATATTCAATCTATTAGGAATATCAAAACATCCTACAATACAGGGGGTCAAAGAAACCGGGTTTCTAATACCAAAGCCTTCCTCCTATTTATCACTGGAAGAAGGCTTTAGTTTAATATTAACCTGGCACCGAGCTATTTTCCCAGGCGGCTACCCGCCAAGTATCTTCGCCGTGTCAGCGTTTCACTTCCGAGTTCGAGATGGATCGGAGTGGTTCCACTGAGCCATAGACACCAGGAAAGCTTTATAAAACTTTTCCTGTGTTGGGAGCTTTGCGTTTTTGCGGTTCGCTCGTTTCTCCCTCACAATTTAATAATCTACTTGATTTCTCTAGGAATGTCAACCCCTTTTTTAAAATATTTTTTTTGATCCTCTGATCCGGCTTGGTGAGGGGGTTTGACGGATCAAGTGGGTCAAAGAAACAGGGTTTCTGTGCAGATGCCTTATTCGTACCCTAACTTTTAATTAGAAACCCGGTTTCTTACGAAACTCCTTGCTATGCGATCGCTTTGAAACTCTGCGCCGTAACTAAGCTAGATGAAACGCCATTGAGGGTGACGAGAACTTCCTGGCCAAAAGAGATTAAGGTTCCCGCCGAGCCTTGGGTAACAGAAAGTTGGGCAAAAGTTAAACCAGCTTGCAATCCCAAGGAATCAAACCCATTCTCAAAGTCAGTCACCACATCGCCACCGCCACCAGAGCGCAAGACAAAAGTATCGCTACCGGAACCACCTGTTAATGTGTCACCTCCCAAATTCCCGAAAAGGAGATCATTGCCTTCACCACCCTTGAGAACATCGTTTCCCGCGCCTCCAAAGATAGTATCGTCACCACCGAGGCCAGAAATATTATCGTTGTTGCGATTGCCATTGATGATATCCGCATCAGCCGAACCCGTGACGACATCATTCCCATCGAGCGATCGCAAACCACCCGAACGCCCCGCCAATAGTCCCGACGTCACTGTAAAAACATTATCGGCATTATTCAAGTTAAAGAAATCCGAGGCTAGAGCCGTATCGCTGCGGGCGGTTAGGATTTGAATGCGATCGTCTTGGGCTGGTGGTACATCCGCCTCGGTGAACGATCCGATCGCCGTCAGATAATCCGCCACCGCCTTTTGCTCCCGACCTGGGGTATTAAAAGTTGAGTCAGATTCTGGCGCTGCGAGGGTGACGGGGTTAGAGGTGGAGGCAAAGTCTGGGAAGGGATAGCCATCGCCTCCATCTGCCAGGAACTTCAGGGTTACAGTACGGAAAGATCGGTTCGGGTCGCCGACTAACTGACCATTTTCCACCACAATATCCGTAACGCTGCCCGATTCATCTCGCAGCGAGAGAGAACGCAATCGCTGTCCAACGGGCAAACTGGGATCGAAGCTAAACGCCATCCCCCCAACTTGTGGGAACTGACCCGGAGTTGCCCCGGCTACTGTTTTCGCCAAGCCATGTTCGAGCACTTGTTGCAGTTGCGATGCCGTTAGGGTCAGCACCGTTAACTCATTATTGAATCGCATAACGTTTTCAATATCGAGTTGGGAAACTTGTCCCGCTTCCTTCCCAGCAATAGGATTAGCGAGCGGTGGGATTTTTTCGCCTTCGCTACTGATCGCCCCGATTGAGTAGCGGATACTTCCCCCATTTTTAATCGAGATCGCCACACTCGGATCGACTTGGCGAGCCGCAAACAAATTAGCATCCGCCCCAAGATTACCCAGGTTGGTTTCTTGGGTGCGGACATCGCTGGTGCCACCGTTGAGAAATACCTCGCTGCGGCCAAAGGTATTCCCGTCTTTGGGAACAATGGAAAGTTGTCCCGCAGCCAAGCCTACCGATAATTCCTCATTGGGTGGGACGTTTCCCGTCTCGATCACCCCCGTTTCGTCCGCAGCAAAAGCTCCACTGATCTTGGGGTCAATGCTTGAGGGAATTAGAACCCCATTATCATCAAAATCGGCGACCAAACGCCCCACATACTTATAGTTGCCCTTAGTATTCACAATGGCAACGGGTTGCCCGGTGGTGGAGGTTGTGAGGATGGGATAGAGACCTTCAGAGGTATCTCCGACTCGCAGGCGGTCAGTAGCATCTGCCAAGATATCGTTAGATCCTCCAGCCACAATCACATCCACATCCCGCAGGCGAGAGGCGAGTTCCCGGTCGATATTCAGGTCTCTCATATGGGATAGCAGAACAATTTTGTTAATGCCTTGGGCGGTGAGGGCATCAATCGAGGGTTGAATGGTGGCCGCCAGAGCATCGAAATTGTTGGGGTCTGAGGGGGATATACCAACATTACCAGGAGACGAGAGGCTGCCCAACAGAGGCGTCGTAGCCCCAACAATGCCGATGGGTTGCCCTTGCACAGAAATCACCGTGCTTTTAGCAATGCTGTTGGGTTGGGGGGGCTGTCCGTCAGGAACAACGAATTTTGCTAAATTGCTGTCGGTGCTGAAGTCGAGGTTCGCACTCAAAAATGGGAATTTAGTACCCGGATAGTTATAGGCTCCTTCGATAACGGGGTCTGCGGGAATCAAGGAGGCGAGGAGCCCCGTACCGAGGTCAAATTCATGACTGCCGAAGGTGGCGACGTCAAAGAACAAGCCATTGTTAGTTTCAATATCGGCTCGTCCTGCACCGGGTTTACCAATTACAGCACTCAGTGCCGGATCGCTACTGGCGAAAAAAAACGGGCCGGGAATGTATAAATCTCCTGAAGTTAGAGCCAGGGTTTGTTCAGGAAATTGAGAACGCAAAGCATTAATGACGCTGGAAAAAGGGAGGATATCTTCTAGTGCTTCAACACCTGCCTCTTGGTCGGATGTATGCAGTATTTGGAGAGTGAAAGTCATAATTTAAAATAGTAGTAATAGGTTCATATTCACCATACCAGATTCCATCTTGAGGTTTAGCTTTTGTGTTGAATCACAAAAACCTTCTTCCGATTTATCACTGGAAGAAGGATTTAGTTTAATATTAACCTGGCACCGAGCTATTTTCCCAGGCAGCTACCCGCCAAGTATCTTCGCCGTGTCAGCGTTTCACTTCCGAGTTCGAGATGGATCGGAGTGGTTCCACTGAGCCATAGACACCAGGAAAGCTCTATAAAACTTTTCCTGTTCTTGAGGGCTTTGCGTTCTTGCGGTTCGCTCGTTTCTCCCTCACAATTTACTAATTTACTCTGTTTCTCTGGGAATGTCAACCCCTTTGGCAAAAGATTTTTTTTCCAGGGTCAAATTTAGCTATAACATAAAGCTAGAAACCGATTCACTGAAATCCTATTCCTGTAGATGTTACCACAAAGACACGAAGGAATGGATTAGGGGGTATTCTGTGGCCTGTTGCCTGTTGCCTACTATAGTAATGGTGGGGAATAGAAACAACTTTAAGGAATTATTGATATCATTATTTGGGAGATCTGATCATGGCAATTGATTTACCTTGGGCTTTAGCATTGGTAGTTATGTCGGAACTAATTCCGGCATTAAAAACTATTGAAAATTCTCCTATTTCTCCCTCTGAAAATTCATCACAATATCCTACACAAATCATTTGCTCTGAAAATTCACAATTAAAGTTGAGTGATGTTAAATTAGTACCAGTTGAACAAGGGATGAAGGAATGTTCCGTAAATAATGGGGTTTATTCCTTATTACAATAATTCTGAGGGCTGAAAATTAAGAGCAGGTCAACAAATTTCAAACGTGGATGAAAAATATTATAAAATATTAGACCTAAAACCAGGGGTAAGCTTAGAGGAAGTTAGACAAGCCTATCGACATCTGGCATTGATATGGCATCCCGATCGTTATCCCCAAGATTCTCCCTTCCAAATCGAAGCCGAAGCCAAATTCAAAGAAATTAGCCACGCCTACGAAACCCTAAAAACTCATTTAAGTTACCCTACCTCCCCTGCTCCCCCAACCTTCACAACCCCCCCAACTCCCCCAACTCCCCCAATTCCCCCTACCTCACCTACCTCCCCTGCTCCAACTATCCCCCTAGGTTGGCTAACGGGGGTATTTGTTTGTTATACCCTGATCGCTTGGATTTTAATAACTTTGAAGATTCCCTTCTGGGTGTGGATATTTGGTCTAATTGCCTGGTTTACTATTACCCTTGTCGCCAGTAAAGATTCGGACTCGTCTCAACCTTGGTTAATATCGTTGATGTTTGCTGGAGCGATCGCTGGTTGGGTACTAGGAAATGAAGCTGGGGGGGTAATTACAGCAACTGTGTGGGGGATGGTTGGCATCGGATTAGGGGCGATCGCAGGCTCAGAAACAGCCTCTAAATCGGTAATTGGACTGTTGACGGTGATGGGAATTGCTGCTATTGCCGGGTTAATTGCCGGAACTGGCCGGGGAAACTGGTTAGGTTCAGTTTTCGGTGGGGGTTTTGGGGTGATTATGGGGTTAATGTTAGGGATTATTTTAGATGCAATATTTCAATCAAGAGCCAAACTAGGAACGGGGAGTTTATTTGGATTACTATTAGGAGGATGGATCGGGGCTGGCATTGGGGCGGGTCAGAAAGCCATCATCCGGGTGATTGAACAAATACAGCCAGAGCTTATTATTGCTGCTTGGGGTGCGATCGCTTTGGTTGCTGGGGTCGTGGCGCAAATGGCGGCGGGAGAAAAATTACTTGCGTCCTACAATGGGTTTTATACCTTTTTGATTTTAGGGATAATTTCCGGCCTCGGTTTTAGTTTTGGGTTGTGGTTAGCCCACTAATTCTGTCAAACTAACGATTTATGTTTGATTGCAGAAAATAGGGAACATTGAAACATCGATGTTAAGTCTCAAGGTAATAGAGATCTTGTCAAAATTCAAACTCATTTAACAACAATGGAACTTGATTTATCTCGCTTTTTTAAAGCTTCTAATCCGGCTGAAACCCTGAATGTAGAAAACCCGGAAGATCAACAATATTATATTGATTTTTCTCCGGCACGCGGTGGGAAACTAATTGAACAAATTGCTCGAACCATTACTCGTCTATCACCCGATCGCCCTACTTGTCAACTCTTTACTGGTCATGTTGGATCAGGAAAGTCAACGGAATTACTCCGACTTCAAGCTCAACTCAAAAAAGAAGGATTCCATGTCGTTTATTTTGAGTCGAGCAAGGATTTAGACATGGCGGATGTGGATATTACCGATATTTTATTAGCGATCGCCCGTCAAGTCAGTGAAAGTATTGAACTCCTACAAATTAAATTAAAACCTAAAGGCTTTAAAAGTTTACTCAGTGGAGTGATCGGGGTTTTAAATACAGAAATTGATTTAAAAGGAGATGTTAATGTTCCCGGAATTGGGACGTTAGCTGCAAGTACGGAAGGGGAGTTTTCCCTATCAACGGGAATTGGGAATATTACGGCTAAAACCAAAGATAGTCGAGATTTAAGGTCTTTATTGCGTCAATATTTAGAACCTCGAACTAATAATATTTTAGAGGCGATCAATAAAGAATTATTAGAACCCTCGATCCAACAATTGAAACAAATGGGAAAACAGGGTTTGGTCGTAATTGTTGATAATTTAGACCGAATTATTGATAGCAAAAATAGTACCGGACGCCCGCAACCGGAATATTTATTTATTGATCGGGGCGAACAACTGAATAAACTCAATTGTCATGTTGTTTATACGATTCCGTTGGGTTTAATTTTTTCTAATGATTTAGGACAACTGATGAATCGCTTTGGGAGCGACCCAAAAACTTTACCAATGGTGACGGTAAAATTTGAAGATGGTACACCCTGCGAAGCAGGAATTGAACTATTACGCCAAATGGTAATGGCTCGAGCTTTTCCGGGTATTGATCCGAAGGAATATCCAGACTTAGTAACACAAATTTTTGACACTCCTGAAACTTTAGATCGACTTTGTACTATCAGTGGCGGTCATGTTCGCAGTTTATTAATTTTGTTATATAGCTGTTTACAAAAAGAAGATCCTCCATTAACCAGACAATCCTTAGAGGAGGTAATTTTACAACGTCGCCATCAATTAACCTTAGCTATTGAAGCCGAAGAAAAACAAATGTTACGTCAAGTTGCAGCAACTAAAAAATTAAGTGGTCAAATGGAATATCAAACCCTATTAAGAAGTTTATGGGTGTTTGAATATCACCAAGCCCAACATTTTTGGTATGATATTAACCCGATTTTGGCGGAAGCTCAGGAATTTTGATCACGGATTTAGACGGATTACACTGATTACACGGATTTTAGCTGGTCAAAGCCTAGCTATTTTTGATTTTTAGAGAGAGGAATGATGTTGAGATTATTAACCAAAGCCGTAGTCATCGGGATGACTTTGTTGTTCTTAATCTTAGGAAGCCAATTTTTCATCCTAGAACCAGCCAACGCGACTATCGGGCAACAACAAGAAGCCCCCGGACAAATGTTGTATCAATCCCGTCATAGCTTACGAGATGAAACCGGGACTGCTTGGCAAGTTGTTCTGTTTAAACGAGTCAAGAATGATCAGATTGACACCATTAATTTACGTTTAGTGGGATTTCCGAATCAGGCTGCATTTCTTCATCCTAAAGGGTTAGAAATTATGACTCGTCAAGGAAGACTATTTCAAGCTGAGGATCAATTGGCTAAAAAGTCACCAGCGCCTAATGTTGGTGAATATAACCTCAAGGAAATTTTGCCTCAACTATCCTCAACAGAACAGGTGAAGTTACATTTACCGTTAGAGGGTCAACAACGCACTCTAACTCTTCCTCCTCCTGTCATTTTAGAATGGCAAGAATTGATTAAACAGGAGAAAAGATGATTAAGGGCACAACCAAACTATTAGGAGTAATCGGTGATCCGATTGAACATTCCCTTTCTCCGGTGATGCACAATGCTGCGATCGCCTATTTAGGAGTGGATTATGTTTATCTGCCATTTGCGGTTTCTCCCCAGGATTTAAAGGTCGCTATGGAGGGATTTGCAGCTATTGGAATTCAGGGATTTAATATTACTATTCCCCACAAACAGGCGATTTTACCCTTTTTATCAGAAGTGACAACCCTAGCTCAGTCCGTCGGGGCGGTGAATACTGTTTGGCGGACTCATAAGGGTTGGAGTGGCACCAATACCGATGTTGTGGGTTTTCTGACTCCCCTAGAGGTGTATCATCAACATTGGCATGATCAAGTGGCCGTGATTTTGGGATATGGCGGGGCGGCGCGGGCGGTGGTGGCTGGATGTGCCCAGTTAGGGATCAGGGAAATTTATGTTGTCGGTCGTAACCCCCAAAAATTGGCCACATTTCAACAGAGTTGGGTGACTTCTCCCCTATCGGTGGCGGTCAAAACCTATCCCTGGGAACAATTATCGAGTCTTCTTCCCCAAGCGGACTTATTGGTAAATACGACCCCGGTGGGAATGTATCCTCACGTTCAGGAGTCTCCCGTTGAGGCGTCGGTGCTGGATAAAATTAAATTAGGTGCGATCGCTTATGATTTAATTTATATCCCTGAAACCACCCAATTTTTGACTTTAGCAGGGGCTAGAGGTGCGCTGATTTTAAATGGATTACCAATGTTAGTAATTCAGGGAGCCGCTGCCTTAGAATTGTGGTTACAGCAACCTGTTCCCGTCGAGATTATGCGTCAGTCTCTCCAACAATATCTAAATATAAAATAACTCAAAAATTGTATGAAATTTAGAATTTCACCGATTATTTTTTGCCTTTGTTTCTGCATTTTAATCATCGGTTTTTGGACTCCCCCAGCTTGGGCATTAATTCCGATTCAACTTCAAGATTTAAGTTACAAAGACTGTCCTCCTGAATTAGCAGAAGGGTATATATCTAGTGGTTCTAGTCAAGATGCCAACTGTTTTATTATTACCGGAAAAGCGAATAATACATCGGGAAAAGTTGTTGTAGATGCCGATATTTTTGGTCGGATTTATGATGCGACCAATAACCCAGTGATGCAAAATCGAGGACGGTTAGGGAGTATTGATACAGTTCCCCCTGGAATTAGTGATTTTGAATTTAGAATTTCGATTCCTTCTAACCTGGAAACTCCTCTGCAACTCAAACAATTTAAAGCCTCTGGTTTTAAAAATCGAATTGGGAGATAAACTCGACTAACTTCCTGATTGTAAGCGTTTAATTTGGAACTGGGCATCCTTATAACCTCCCGTTAAGCCTTGTTCCAAATAGAGTTTTCCCGCCTGTTCAAAATCACTAATAGCGCCACTTTTATCACCGATTTCAACTCTAACTAATCCTCGTCCATAATAAGCCGCAGCATAGTTAGGTTTCAGACGAATGGCTTGGACATAATCGGCGATCGCCTTATCATAATTTTTCATTCTAACATGAACTTGGGCACGATTCCCATAAGCTTCGGCATCATTGGGATTAATATTAATTCCTTGGGTATAATCAGCAATTGCTCCTTCATAATCCTGGGCGGCGGAACGGGCTAATCCTCGATTACTATAGGCTTTATAATCATCTCCTTTAATTTCAATAGCTTTTGAGCAATCTTCAATCGCTTTGGGGTAATCTTTTAAATTCAAATTAGCAATACAACGATTATTATAGGCAACTTCATTCGGAGTTCTATTAATCGCTTCGGTGCAATCTTTAATCGCTTGATCATAGTCCCATAAATTAATATAAACACTACAACGATTTGCATAGGCTTCAGAATTATTAGGATCAATTTGTAGGACGGTATTATAATCAGCTAACGCCCCTTGATAATCCCCTAAATGAAATCTGGCTCGACCTCGATCATAATATCCTATCGGGTTCTTTGGTTCTAGGCGAATAGCTTCGGTATAGTCGGCCATTCCTGCTTGTAAATCCCCTGATTTCACCAATGCAGTCCCCCTAGCACGATAGACTTTACTTTCTTTCGGTTGCAGTCGTAAAACCGTATTATAATCATTAATGGCGGCGGTATAATCTTCTAAATCATAATGAATTAAACCTCTTTTATAGAAAGCATCTCCGTCTTGAGGTTCTTGTTTTAAGACTTGGTTAAAATCAGCCAAAGCCCCAGATAAATCCGACATATCATAACGAGTTAAACCCCGGTTAAAATAAGCATTGACATACTTAGGATTTAGTTCAATGGCTTTAGTGTAATCTGCCAAGGCTTGTTCATATTCCTTCAAATCATAGTAAGCATTGGCACGTTTATGATAGGCTTCGGGATTATTAGGATTAAATTTAATGGCTTGATTAAAGGCTCGAATTGCACCTTTTGGATCACCTTGATTGACTTTTTCCACGCCTCTTTTTAAGGCATTTTCAGCTTTGACGGGATCGGGACGATTTAAAACTTGGAGCAAGCCAAAAATCACGATTAAACTGACTAATCCCGTTGTGGTAATTGCAATTATTTTAGGCCAAGGAATCGGTTTTTTTTCTTCTTGATAAATTGGGAAACTTTTTAACTTATTAATATTAAATCCCGATCGTCCGGTTGCCTTTCTTAAGTCATCTAAAACATCAATTACAGTCAGATAGCGTTTGCTATAATAAGGGTGTACCATTCTATCAATAACTTGGGTTAATCCAGCACTAACTTTGGCATAACTTTGCCAACTCAATTCTCCGGTGCTCGATAAATTTGGATCTTGTAACTTAGGTAAATCTGAAGCTTCTAACCCCGTAATTGCTTGAATGGCAATCATCCCCACAGCATAAATATCACTATTATATTGAGGATGACCTTGGAACTGTTCAATGGGCATATAAAACGGAGTTCCCGTGGCTATGGTTCGTAATCCTTGACCATTACCATCGGCGAGTCGGGTACTGACTTCTTTGACGGAACCAAAATCAATTAATACTAATTTTTTATCAGATTTACGACGGATTAAATTAGAAGGGTTGACATCCCGATGAATCACTTGATTATCATGGACAAATACTAAAATCTCTAAAATATCTTCGATTAATAAAATCACCTGTTCTTCTGACCAAGGAACCCCGGGAACTAACTCTTTCATAAGAGGCTGTCCACTAACAAATTCTTCGATCAAATAAAATTGATTATGATCTTCAAAATAAGCTAATAATTGGGGAATTTGATCATGTTTTCCCAACCGTTCTAAAATTTCTGCCTCTTGGCGAAATAATCGTAATGCGGTCTTTAAAGTATTAGAATTATTATTAGGTGGTCGCAATTGTTTCACCACACATTGGGGATGACCCGGACGTCGGGTATCCGCAGCCAAATAGGTTTGTCCAAAGGCCCCTGAACTCAGGACTTGAACAATCCGGTATCTTCGATCTAATAATTGACCAATCATTTCCATAAACAGTAATTAGTAAATAGTAATCACAAAAGTTAAGAATTATCAAGCCAATTCTTAACTCTTAACTCTTAACTCTTACACTGATAACTGATTACTGATTACTGATAACTGATTATGTCACAACCTACGATAGAATCGATTCTGCAAGAAAATCGGTTGTTTCAACCTAATCCTGAGTTTTCCCAGAATGCCCACATTAAAACCTTAGAGGAGTATAAACAACTCTATGAAAAAGCTAAGGCCAACCCCGAAGCGTTCTGGGCAGAACTAGCGGAAACAGAACTCCATTGGTTTCAAAAATGGGATCAGGTTTTAGACTGGCAACCGCCTTTTGCTAAATGGTTTGTCAATGGCAAAATTAATATTTCCTATAATTGTTTAGATCGGCACTTAACCACTTGGCGGAAAAATAAAGCCGCCTTAATTTGGGAAGGAGAACCGGGCGATACCCGAACTTTAACTTACTTCCAACTGCATCGAGAAGTCTGTCAAATGGCGAACGTTCTCAAACAGTTAGGAGCGCAAAAAGGCGATCGGATTGGCATTTATATGCCCATGATACCCGAAGCCGCCATTGCTATGTTAGCCTGTGCCCGCATTGGTGCGCCCCATACCGTTGTCTTTGGGGGGTTTAGCGGAGAAGCACTTAAAGATCGGTTAGTAGACGCCGAAGCTAAATTAGTGATTACCGCCGATGGTGGCTGGCGTAAAGATGCCATTGTTCCCTTAAAAGAACAAGTCGATAAAGCCATTGAAGCCGGGGCTACCAGTATTGATAACGTTTTAGTGGTACAAAGAACTAACCAAAAAATCAATATGGAACCCGGACGGGATCATTGGTGGCATGATCTCAGACAGGGAGTTTCCGCCGACTGTCCCGCCGAACCGATGGATAGTGAAGATATGTTATTTATCCTCTACACCAGTGGGACAACGGGCAAACCCAAGGGCGTTGTTCACACCACGGGCGGATATAACCTCTATACCCACATTACCAATAAATGGGCTTTTGACCTACAGGATACCGATGTCTATTGGTGTACGGCCGATGTCGGTTGGATTACTGGACACAGTTATATTGTCTATGGGCCCTTATCCAATGGGGCGACAACCCTAATGTATGAAGGAGCGCCGCGTACTTCTAACCCCGGTTGTTTCTGGGATGTGGTGGAAAAATACGGGGTGACGATATTCTATACTGCACCCACAGCAATTCGGTCATTTATGAAAATGGGAGAACACCATCCCAAGTCCCGTAATTTATCGTCTCTGCGCCTATTAGGAACCGTGGGAGAACCGATTAACCCCGAAGCTTGGATGTGGTATCAACGGGTAATTGGTAACGGTAAATGCCCCATTGTCGATACCTGGTGGCAAACGGAAACGGGCGGGTTCATGATTACCCCCTTACCCGGGGCGACTCCCACCAAACCCGGTTCGGCTACCTTACCCTTTCCTGGGATTTTAGCGGATGTGGTAGACACCGAAGGAAATCCCGTAACCGATGATAGTGGTGGTTATTTGGTGGTGCGGTATCCTTGGCCGGGAATGATGCGGACGATATATGGTGACCCCGATCGTTTCCGGCGCACCTATTGGGAATATTTGAAACCAAAAGATGGTATTCCCCTCTATTTTGCCGGGGATGGAGCCCATCAAGACCGGGAGGGCTATTTCTGGGTCATGGGTCGGGTGGATGACGTGATCAGTGTGTCGGGACATCGTTTAGGGACAATGGAAATTGAGTCGGCCTTAGTCTCCCATCACGCGGTGGCTGAGGCTGCGGTGGTTGGGAAACCCGATGAGATTAAGGGTGAGGAGATTGTCGCCTTTGTCACCTTAGAAGAAGGCAAGGAAGCGTCCGATGAGTTAGCACAGGAACTCAAGAAGCACGTTGTCAAGGAAATTGGCGCCTTAGCCCGTCCTGGGGAAATTCGGTTTACGGATGATCTACCTAAAACCCGGTCTGGGAAGATTATGCGGCGCTTATTGCGATCGCTGGCGTCGGGTCAGGAAATTACGGGAGATACTTCTACGCTACAGGATCGCAGTGTATTAGAGAAATTGCGGGGAGGGGCGTAAATCAGTTATCAGTTATCAGTTATCAGTTATCAGTTATCAGTTATTAGTTATTAGTTATCAGTTATTAGTTATCAGTTATCAGTTATCAGTTATCAGTTATTAGTGTTGATTTTGTGATCTTCCCTAGATTTTTTATAGTATTTAAAATTTATCACAGTTTATAAATCAGCTTATTCAGCCGATAATCAAGGAAATCGTATATTATATCGAGCAGTTCTCGAAGCAGATGAGCAGCAAATCATGAGATTAATTCCAGAAATTCCTGAAACCGACGCTGCTTTAGCTAAAATCTTGACTAAACTGGTGCGTCAATATCAATTTGAGCAAATTATTGATTTAATAGAACCTCTCGTTTAATCATCAACTTCTGCTTCTGTGAAAATAGGCGGCCATAATGCAGAAATTGATAATTCCCAACCGGGAAATAGTTCGGGTAGAGTTAAAATATCTTCATTTGCTAATATAATGGGTTCCCCTGTCGGTCGATAAACGGTAACAGTCAATTCATCAGGGTCAATCAAAATTCCCACAATTGCACCTAATTCTAAAAACTTTTTGAGTTTTTTTTCTAGTGTTTTAACTCGATCACTTTGAGATTTAATTTCTACAACTAAATCTGGAACTAATTTGGCAAAGTATCGGACACTTTGTTGTAGCTGAGATGCACGAACAAAAGAAACATCTGGTGCTTTTAAGTTAGTATCGGGCATGATAAAACCTCCTGCGGAGTCAAATATTCGCCCTAAGCGACGAGGTTCAACCCAAGCGAAAAGAAAGGCAATTAAACGGACACCTATTTCGCTAGAGATAATATCTGATGGCCCCATAACGATAATTTTCCCATTTTCAAGTTCTAATTGGTAATCCTGTCCAGCTTCCGAGAGAGTTGCTTGTAAGTTTTCTAAGTCTTTTATTGTCATCAGTGCCATGAGAAAAATCTCCTTGTCTAACTGAAAGGACTTTAGCCATTCTCTAACAGGCTCATTGTCAAGTTCAGATTTGTAAAAAACAACCTGTAAAATCAGGTTAGGATCATTCATCTTTAATAATTATACCTAATAAGTTTCATCTTAATCAATATTTAGGATGCAATTTTAACCAACTATGGTATTATGGCGACGACGATTAATGCCAGTACCAAGAGAAATTGTATCAATTATAACGAAAAGGAAAATCAAATATTGTGGGAACTCGGATTAAGAATTTACAAGTCACAAAAGTCGTGGATGGGGACACCATTAAGGTGTTACTCAATGATAAGCGGGAATTTTTAAGACTCGATTGTGTGGATACCGAAGAAATACTCAACCATGATTCTAAACCCCGAACAAATGCGGGAATTGCCGCCGCAGAAATGGCACAACAATATTTTATGAATGAACATGGTTTTTTAACAAAAGTCGATATTGAATTTGATGGCAATGAACCAGCAGAAGTGTGTTTAGAAAAATATCGAGATCATCACGGACGATTAATTTGTTATGTTCATAAACAGGGAGAAAATTATAATTTAAAATTAATTAAGGAAGGGTGGAGTCCTTATTTTATTAAATATGGAAATTCTCGATTATATCATCAAGAAATGATGCGGGCTGAAGCCGATGCCCAAGCCCATAATCGCATGATTTGGAATCGCCAAACCAACGAAAGTAGTGCCTTTAGAAACTATACTATTTTAATGCCTTGGTGGTCGTTACGCGCTGCGATTGTGGATGATTTTCGTCGCTATGGACAACCGAATGGCGTGTTATCCGTGCGTTTAGATTATCCTAATATATTATTAGCAGCAATGAAGCAACAATCTATTACTATTTTCTGTGATTTACAGGAGGGAATTACTAAATGGATTGGCAATAGTGGGATTATTCATACTGGAACAAAAGATCGGAATTTAAAATTATGGATTCCTGAAGCTAGTAATAATAAAGATTCTCCTATCATTCATTTAATTAATAAACGATATACGGGGTTAGGACGGAGTTATGTCTATATTAGTGGACAGGTGACCATGTACCGAGATAAACCTGAAATCACCCTAACTCATCTGCAACAATTATCGGATTTTTGCCCGATTATTCAAGCAAAAAATTTGGCAAATTCCCCAACTTTAACTTATAATAATACGCAGAAATAATTAGGATACCATCATGGTAAATTCTCCCAAAATTCTCGCCTTTGCTGGAAGTGCTAAGGAAACTTCCTATAATAAAAAGTTAGTCCAAATTGCAGCCGCCGGAGCCAAAACAGCCGGGGTGGAAGTCACCTATATTGATTTACGGGATTTCCCGATGCCTTTATTTGATGAAGATTTAGAAGCCCAACAGGGCATTCCGGTAGCTGTTCGTGAATTTAAAGATTTAATGTTAGCCCATCAAGGCTTATTAATTGCCTGTCCTGAGTATAATAGTTCGATTACACCGTTATTAAAAAATGCCATTGATTGGGCATCCCGTCCCGAACCCAATTTACCCGGATTAGCTTGTTTTAATAATAAAATTGCAGCGATTATGAGCGCCTCCCCTGGAGGGTTTGGAGGAATGCGCGGGTTAGTTCATGTTCGGGCTATTTTAGAAAGTATTGGGGTATTAGTTATTCCTCAACAACGCTCTATTTCTCAAGCCTTTGAAGCCTTTAATCCCGATGGAAATTTAAAAGATCCCAAACAACAGCAGGATGTAGAAAGTTTAGGCGCAAAAGTTACAAGTTTATTGATTAAACTTTCAGCTTGAATTTCAGTCATCAGTTATCATTTATCATGCCACAGGTAAGTGCCTGCGAGACTTACCCATGACTCCCGATAAGTTTGTTAACGGATAACCACTTCGAGTTTCCAACTCGGTTATGCAGATTTAAGGGATGCCATATCTATGCAGAAGCGGTACTTCACATCGGACTTGAGCAGTCGCTCGTAGGCTTCGTTAACCTTCTGGATTGGGATAACTTCGACATCGGCAGTGATGTTGTGTTTGCCACAAAAGTCGAGCATCTCTTGGGTTTCGGCGATCCCACCGATGCTAGAGCCAGAAAGACTGCGGCGAGCCATGATCAGGCTGAATGCCGAAACATCCAGGGGTTTCTCCGGGACACCGACAAGGGTGATGTTACCGTCAAGGCGAAGCAGGTTGAGATAGGCGTTAATATCGTGATTAGCGGAGACGGTATCGAGAATAAAATCGAAACTGCCAGCGTGCTGCTGAATCTCGTCGGCGTTGCGGGAGACAACCACTTCGTCGGCACCAAGACGGAGCGCGTCTTCTTTCTTATCGGGTGAAGTCGTAAAGACAACGACATGGGCTCCAAACGC
The DNA here is from genome assembly GCA_003609755.1 of Planktothrix agardhii NIES-204. NCBI lineage: Bacteria > Bacillati > Cyanobacteriota > Cyanophyceae > Oscillatoriales > Microcoleaceae > Planktothrix > Planktothrix agardhii. The sequence goes on along the minus strand of AP017991.1, from coordinate 301,662 downwards.
ATGAGCAAATTTCACCCCCATGTGACCGAGCCCACCAAGACCGACCACGCCAACTTTCTTACCTTTAGTAACGCCCCAGTGACGCAGGGGTGAGTAGGTTGTAATCCCGGCGCACAGAAGTGGCGCGACTCCAGGGAGATTGAGGTTAGTAGGAACTCGTAGAACGAAGCGTTCATCAACAACAATACTATCGGAGTAGCCCCCATAAGTAACGCCTCCGAGGTGCTTGTCGGGAGAGTTGAAGGTGAAGGTTAGGTTCGGGCAGAACTGCTCAAGATTAGCTTGGCAATGGGGGCAAGTACCATCGGAGTCAACCAGGCAACCAACCGCAGCGAGGTCATCGGGCTTGTACTTCGTAACTGCCGAGCCAACCTGGGTAACACGGCCGACGATCTCATGACCGGGGACAATTGGGTAGGTAGTGGGCATGACGCTGCTCCACTCGTTACGCACCGAATGGATGTCGGAGTGGCAGATACCGCAGAAAAGGATCTCAATCTGTACGTCGTGTTCGGTTAGATCCCGTCGTCCGATCTGGGTGGAGGACAGCGCTGATGTTGCACTGGCTGCGGAATAAGCTTTCGTGTTGTACATAAATTGATGCTCCTATTTGTTTATTTTTAGCGAATGGTATTGTTGTTTTTTGATATCTATTCTCTCGCTCATGTATTGCATTATAGATTCTAGCTTACCATGAGAATTATTAATCTACTATTAATCTACTTAATTCCTCCCGAATTGATCGGGGCTGATATCCTAAATTAAAGGCTTTATAACTATCTAAAGAAACATCAGGAGGACGAGGTGCTAACATTTTAATATCCACTTGAGAACAGGGTTTAATTAAATGCTTTGGAAGCTCTAAAATATCAGCCATGAGTAAGCCAAATTCATAACGAGAAATCCGTTCTTTTCCTCCTAAATGCAAAATTCCTGATATATTTTCTAGGGCTAATAATAATAATCCCTTAGCTGCGGTATTTCCCCCCACGGGAGTTCTAAATTCATCTACAAATAAATTTAACTCTTTTCCTGCTTTTAAAGTTTTAATAAAAGGCTGAATAAAACTGGTGGTATGGTTAGGAACATCCCCAAACATTAAGGGCATTCTGCAAATAGTTGTTCGAGGATAGCGTTCTAACATTCCCTGTTCAGCTAATACTTTTTGTTCCCCATAATAACTAATTGGGGATACGGGATCGGTTTCCGTATAGGGTGGATTTAAACCATTAAATACTAAGTCCGTTGAAGTAAAAACACAGGGAATATTCAACTCAGCACAAAGCTTAGCAATTTCCCAAGAAGCGATAACATTAATTTGATAGGATATTTCAGGATACTGTTGACAAAAGTTGGGTTGAGATTGAGCCGCAGCATGAATAACCGCATCGGGTTTAATTTCTTGAAATAGATTTTTTAATCCTGGAATATCCGTTAAATCTGTCTTAAAAAGATAAATATTAGGAATATCAATAGTTTGAGAATGAGTTAAGCCATATACTTGCCATTGAGTTTGAGCAAGTTGGCAAAGATGCCATCCTAAAAAACCACTAGCTCCTGTAATTAAGAGTTTATTCATGATTAATTCGACTAAGTTGGCAAAATTTAGAAACAGGAGAATGGCGAACCCCGGTTCTAACCTTACCCATTGCATAAGGACTGCGCCAAGGGTGGTATCGGATTACTTTTGGAACCTTACTAGGGAAGGGGGTTGGGGGGTTAGGTCTTAGGGGTTGGCAATGGAAAATGAAACAGCCCTGCCCGTGCACGGGGGGTTTGGGGGGCTGTTCCCTGTTATATCAGAAAAAATCAACTAACTTTCAGTTTTATAGCTTATTTTTAGCTGACATTTGATACCCACCGTCGGATATCTCGCCCCTATCTATTACCAACTGGACTTAACCACACCGGGTAATAATCCTGCGTGGGCCATTTCACGGATAACGTTACGAGACAATCCAAAATCCCGATAGAACCCTCTGGGGCGTCCAGTTAACCAGCAACGGTTTCTGACACGGGTTCTGGAACTATCGCGGGGGAGTTGTTGGATTTTGCGGTGAATTTCCATTTTTTCCAATTGAGACCCAGCTTGCTCAAATTGGTCTTTCAGATCGGCGCGTTTTTCCGCATATTTTTCTACCGTTCTTTTGCGCTTATTATTGCGCTCAATCATGCTTTTTTTAGCCATATTAAGGCTGTTCTCCTTGTAAATAATTATTTATGCTAAAGCCAAGTTTTTTTCCTGCGCTGGGGACGGTTGATCCTTGAGCAGAGGGGCATAAATCAGACAATTCGCAATTATAACACATTGGACTACGCGCTGTACAGACGGCCCGACCATGATAAATTAAGCGAATTGACCAATTTTCCCAATCCTCCCGGGGAATCAAAGGCATTAGATCCCGCTCAATCCGAATTGGATCGTTATGGGAAGTCAGTCCTAGCCGTTGACTCAGCCGTTTAACATGGGTATCCACCGTCACCCCCATATTAATCCCATAGCCATGGGCTAACACCACGTTAGCGGTCTTACGAGCTACCCCTGGGAGTTCTAAGAGTTGTTCCATCACTTTTGGCGGTTGTCCCCCGTATTTTTCCGCCAACAGTTGACAGGAGCCTTGTATATGGCGGGCTTTGTTCCGATAGAACCCCGTTGACCTGACTAGGGTTTCCAGTTCCGTAATATCGGCTTTGGCTAAACTTTGGGCGTCGGGAAACCGAGCAAATAGAGCCGGAGTCACTTGATTTACCCGTTCATCTGTGCATTGAGCCGATAGAATTGTGGCGACTAATAATTGCACCGGAGTTTGATAATTTAAACTACAGGTTGCATCGGGATACAAGCGTTTTAGTCGTAATAAAATTTCCAAGGCGCGTTGTTTTGGGTTACGCTTTTTCTGAGTCACCATATTAATTATTTACTGTTGAAATAGCGATCGCACCCAACCTAAATCCGTAAGATTAATCGTATCTCGAATAATCAAGAAAACCCCTAATCCTAATAACAACATCAAACCCGTTTGCATCACATTTTCTTGAATTTTCTCAGGTAAGGGTTTACCACTCAGGGCTTCAAATAACAAAAAGGCTAACTGACCGCCATCTAAAGCCGGAAGGGGTAGAATATTAATGAAGGCTAAGTTAATACTAATTAACGCCGCAAATTGCAGTAAATTCCACGGATCAGAACGGGCAATATCGGCCCCAAATTTGACAATTCCCACCGGGCCAGATAACTGTTCTGCGGTTTCACTAAATCGACTAATTAGTTGTCCGAAACCAGATGCAGTTAAGTTAATAATCCGTTGAAATTCCGTTGCACCCTTACTTAATGCCTCAATTGGGTTCGCAGCCCGATGACGAACAATCGTGCCATTCGCGGTTAACTGTACTCCAATCCGACCTTTCCCATCACTTGCTAAATCGGGAACCAGGTTAACAGATACCAGTTGATCCTGTCTTTTAATCTGTACTGATAAAGGTTGATTTGGATGGGTTTTAATGGCTTCAATCAAGGTTTTAATTGAAGTTTCAGAAGCCCCTAATTCCTGACCATCTACAGCCAAAATAATATCTTTAGATTCAATTCCGGCTCGGTTGGCCGCAGAACTGACATTTTGAGTAACTTCTGCAACTTTCACCCCCGGTTCCGGGTTAAAACTAGGAACCCCAATAATTCCAATTTGAGTCACCAATAAAAAATAGGCAAAAATCAAATTAGCAATTACCCCCGCACTAATCACAATCGCCCGATCTAAAACGGGACGATTACTCAGTAAATTCGGATCATTTTTAGGAATCGTACTCTCAGGATCATCATCGGGAAACCCCACATATCCCCCCAAGGGTAAACCTCGAATTGCATACTCGGTTTCTGACCCTTGATATTTCCATAATATCGGGCCAAAGCCAATCGAAAAACGATTAACATGGATATGTTGGAGACGGGCGGCTAAAAAATGCCCCAGTTCATGAACAAAAATTAATACTGCAAGAACGGCGATCGCTGCCAATATTGACATGAATAAATCCTGTAAAACTACAATTGAGCGGTTCTAACCATTCTAATATCAGAACTCAGTTGTTGGGTATTAAGAATTGGTTTAACAACGGTAGTATGATAATCACAACGGGAGAAATTCAACGATTGACCCAAAAACCCATCGTCACCCGAAAACCGAAACCTGATACTGAACATGACAACGACCCTTTCTCATACTCCCCTGTATAACGTCTCCGTTGAACTGAATGGCCGCATGGTGCCCTTCGCAGGTTGGGAAATGGCGGTTCAATTTAGCGGAATTAACCGAGAACATGAAGCTGTCCGTCAAGCGGTGGGAATGTTTGATATCTCCCACATGGGCAAATTTATTCTGCGTGGGGAAAAACTCATCGAAGCCTTACAATCCCTTGTCCCTTCGGATTTGAGCCGTTTACAGCCAGGTGAAGCCCAATATAGCGCCCTCTTAAATGCCCAGGGGGGAATTTTAGACGATATTATTTTTTATGATCAGGGGATTGACCCGGTAACGAATCTGCCGCAAGGGGTAATGATTGTGAATGCGGCGACAAAATCCAGAGATAAGGCTTGGATCATTGCCCATATTGAGGATCAGGCGATAGTATTAGAAGACTTATCGCGAGATAAAGTCCTATTAGCGGTTCAAGGGCCCCAGGCTGAAGCCACATTACAGCCTTTTGTCGGGGATAGTCTTTCTGAAGTTAAATTTTTTGGTCATATTACCACCACCGTACTCGGAAAACCAGCCTTCATCGCCCGCACCGGATACACCGGAGAAGATGGTTTTGAAGTGATGGTTGCTCCTTCTGTTGGTGTGGAATTATGGAAAAGTTTAGCCACTGCGGGGGTAATTCCCTGTGGTTTAGGTGCTAGAGATACCCTGCGTTTAGAAGCGGCAATGGCTTTATATGGACAAGATATTAGTTTAACTACAACTCCCTTAGAAGCGGGTTTAAATTGGATTATTCATTGGGAAACTAAAGGAAAATTTATTGGTCGTCAAGCTTTAGAACAGCAAAAAGCTGCCGGAGTAACTCAAAAATTAGTCGGTTTAGAAATGCAAGGACGCCATATTGCTCGTCACGGATATCCGGTTTTATTTAATGGTCAAACCGTGGGAGAAATTACCAGTGGAACTCTATCACCAACGTTAGGAAAAGCCATTTCTATGGCCTATGTTCCCACAGCATTATCCAAAATTGGTCAATCTTTAGATATTGAAATTCGGGGCAAAACCTACCCAGCAACGGTGGTTAAACGTCCCTTCTATCGTTCTCCTAATCGTCCCAAAAACCCAAAAACCTAAGCCCTCGTTGTTGCGCTTTAGCGCTCTTAGGAGGGGCTAAAGCCCAACAACAAAGTTTATTTATGAAAATTGCAATCTTATCCCAGGATGGTTCCCTATATTCTACTAGAAGAATCAGGCAAGCAGGGGAACAACGGGGGCATGAGATAGAAATTATTGATTATTTAAGATGTCATATTTCACTGAGTTCCCAGAGTCCCACTGTGATTTATGAAGGCAGATATTTAAAAGAATTTGATGCAATTATTCCCAGAATTGGCGCGTCAAAAACCTTTTATGGAACGGTGATTGTCCGTCAATTTGAACTAATGGGAATATTGACTTTGAATGAATCCCAAGCTATTGCTCGTTCCCGTGATAAATTAAATGCGTTACAAAGTTTAGCTAAAGAAGGGATTCATTTACCTAAAACCGGATTTACTACTTATATTAAGGATATTGATAGTTTAATTCAACAGGTGGGGGGTGCGCCTTTAATTATTAAATTATTGGAAGGAACTCAAGGGATGGGGGTAATTTTAGCTGACACTTATCAATCGGCTAAATCGATTATTGAAGCGTTTCAAGGGTTAAATATTGATGTTTTAGTTCAGGAATTTATTCCTGAAGCGGATGGGGAAGATTTACGCTGTTTAGTGATTGGTGATAAAGTTGTGGCGACAATGAAACGCATCAGTAACCCTGGAGAATTTCGCGCTAATTTACATCGAGGTGGGAAAGCAGAAAATGTTAAATTAACCGCAGAAGAACGAAATATGGCGATTAAATCCGCAAAAGTGATGGGATTAAAATTAGCAGGAGTTGATTTGATTCGTTCCCATCAAGGGCCATTGGTTTTAGAGGTGAATTCATCCCCTGGACTGGAGGGAATTGAAACCGTTACGGGTATTGATATTTCCGATAAAATTATTGAATGTTTGGAGAAAAATGCGATGAAAAGAAAAACACAAAAAATGGAGAATAAAAAATGAAATAAATGTTCTGATTGTCTGTTAAAATTATTAACAACGGAGGTAAATACAATGGCACTCACAGCCCAACAAATCGCAGATTTAATGCCGGATACGAGTCAATTAGAAAGTGATGAACCGGAAATGGAAAGTTCTTTACATTATTTACAATTAGCCTTGTTAGCTTCTTGTTTAGATTGGCTCTGGCGAGATCGAGAGGATTATTTTATTGGAGCCAATTTAACTATTTATTATAGTCAACAACAACTCAAAAATCGAGAGTTTAGAGGCCCAGACTTTTTTGTTGCTAAAAATACGGCAAAACGTCCTCGTCGCTCTTGGGTTGTCTGGCAAGAAGATGGTAAATATCCCGATATAATTATAGAATTACTCTCGGATTCTACAGCAAAAATTGATCGAGGAGAAAAGAAAAATCTGTATCAAAATCGGTTTAGAACCCCGGAATATTTCTGGTTTTCTCCCGAAGATTTAGAGTTAGCTGGATTTCGCTTAAGTGGTGAGGAGTATGAACCCATTTTACTGAATGAATCGGGGTTATTATGGAGTCATGTATTAGGATTATATTTGGGAATTTATCACAATCAATTGCGTTATTTTAGTGCAGCCGGGGAATTAATTGCCACCCCACAAGAAGCCGCACTTCAATCTCAAATCTTAGCTGAAACCGAACGTCAACGGGCTGAAACCGAACACCAACGGGCTGAAACCGAACACCAACGGGCTGAACGTTTAGCAGAAAGACTCCGAGCATTAGGAATTAATCCCGACTAATGTAGTAGAGACGTTGCATGAAAAGTCTAATTTAGTTGTATACAACCTCTCTACAGAGGTGTTTTTACCCAAACAAAACCCTTAAGATGAGAAAGGCAGGTTATAATTTGTTACGGAGTGCGAGACGTTCCTGCCAAAGTATAGGGTCAAAACCCGAAACGTAAGCAGGGAGATAGGTTTAGACAATTGGTATACGGAGTTAAATCCATTAATAAATCCAATCAAGCCCGTCTTAACTTTGAAAATGTGACCTTAAAGGAAGGTCAATCTCGAAGTCAATGGTACAGATTACCGTACCAAAGAGATTCGGCAATATCCACAGAGCCAGACTGATTATCAAAACTCTGAAGCTGGATATAACGGGAAATCGGGTATAAGTCAAATACCTAAGCAGTTCTCTAGCCAATTGCCCAAGAATAACGCAAGTGAACATCCGGCTTGAACTATCATAAAAATTGAGTAGTGAAATGATTTGATACACTGCGTTCAAAAGAACAAGGGGAATAGATAGAAGGGTTCCGTACCTTCTATAAAAGGTAAGATTTTCTATGTAAATACTTACTAAGACTTCATTAGGAGCCGTGTGCGGTGAAAGTCGCAAGCACGGTTTTGTAAGGGAGTTGGTGGCTGTAAAGCCTCCTTCGACCAACATTAGTTAGCAAAACTTAAGTTTTATGAGTAAACCCGCCGTGAATTCGTTTTTTGTAGGCCGTGCCTTAGCTGAAGGACTATACGAACAACTGGGAAATAGTCTGACCAACGCTTTGAGTGAACTCGGAAAATTTGAGGCCGAACAGAAAGAACATCTACGCTCATTTACCCAACAGGTGATGGAACGCGCCACCCAAGAAGTGGCAACCGTTGTTGGCGATAGTAACTTTCCCGCATCTAACAGTGAACCCGTAGACTTACAGGCCACTATTGACGAACTGCGGGCCGAAGTTGCGCAATTACGCTCCGAACTGCAACAGTACCGTAATCGTACCGTTTAAACTCTTTTGTAGTCAAAATACGCGCTTATTGGGTTAACTTCATTGTGGAAACGGTTGTGTCAGTTCCTGTTGATAATTCAGTTCGGGGTTCTGGTTCAGAACAACGAATAAATCCGCCTTTAGTCACTCCTCCGGGCAAAAATTATGGGGGAAAAGCCTACCGTTGGAACCGCAAAAATTATTCCCGTCAACGACGTTTTATTGACATTTGGACGTTTGTTCTGACGTGGTTAACTTGGTTGTGGGTCGATGGTAAAAAATGGAGTTACTGGGGCGGTTTTACCGAAGATAAAAAAAATGCTCGTCGTCGAGCGCAAGCAATTTGGGTAAGGGAAACATTTTTAGATTTAGGGCCAACTTTTATTAAAGTCGGACAATTGTTTTCCACCCGGGCTGATTTATTCCCCGTTGAATATGTAGAAGAACTTTCCAAACTCCAAGATAAAGTTCCGGCTTTTAGCTATGAACAAAGTGAAGAAATTATTCAAGAAGATCTGGGTAAAACCGTTCAAAATTTATTCCAGAATTTTGATCCAATTCCCTTAGCTGCCGCCAGTTTAGGCCAAGTTCATAGAGCCCAACTCCATTCGGGTGCAGACGTGGTGGTTAAGGTTCAGCGCCCCGGACTAAAAAAATTATTTGAAATTGATTTAGCGATTTTGCGAGGCATTGCTCGTTACTTCCAAAATCATCCTCGGTGGGGAAAAGGTCGAGATTGGGTGGGAATTTATGACGAATGTTGTCGGATTTTATGGTTAGAAATAGACTACCTGAATGAAGGTCGAAATGCCGATACCTTTAGGCGGAATTTCCGTAGTTTTGATTGGGTAAAAGTGCCGAGGGTTTCTTGGCAATATACCTCCCCCCGAGTCCTAACTTTAGAGTATCTTCCGGGGATTAAAATTAGTAATTATGAAGCCTTAGAAGCATCGGGACTCGATCGCAAAGAACTCGCAGAAATGGGGGCAAAAGCCTATTTAGAACAACTCCTTAACCATGGCTTTTTCCATGCCGATCCCCACCCGGGTAATATTGCGGTGAGTCCTGGGGGAGAATTGATTTTCTATGATTTTGGCATGATGGGACAAATTACCTCCAATCTGCGGGAAAAACTCATGGAAACCCTATTTGGAATTACTCAAAAAGATGGTGATCGGGTGGTTAAATCCTTAATTGCCATGGGAGCGATCGCCCCCACCGGAGATATGGGGCCAGTGCGTCGGTCGGTTCAGTATATGCTGGACAACTTTATGGATCAACCCTTTGAAAATCAATCCATTGCCTCCATTAGTGATGATTTGTACGAAATTGCTTATGACCAACCGTTTCGTTTTCCCGCAACCTTTACCTTTGTGATGCGGGCATTTTCCACTTTAGAAGGAGTCGGAAAAGGACTCGACCCCGAATTTAACTTTATGGAGGTGGCACAGCCTTTTGCCATGCAGCTTATGTCTAATGGAAATCTTCCCAATACTGCCAATAGTATTTTTAATGAATTCAGTCGCCAAGCGGTTCAAGTCGGTTCCTCGGCCTTCGGTTTACCAGGACGCATTGAAGATACCCTGGAAAAACTTGAACAAGGAGATCTGCGAATGCGGGTTCGTCTAGCGGAAACCGACCGGGCATTAAGACGGATGAGTAACGTGCAAATGGGGACGAATTACACCGTCTTGATCGCTGCCTTGACTCTATCGGCGACACTGTTATTCATTAGTGATAAAGTGGGATTAGCTCTGTTTGTAGTATTCTTAGCTGTTGCTCTGGGGATTGCTTTCTTAAGGCTGTTACGCCGGATTGATCGCTTGGATCGGATGATGTAAATGTCTCCTGTACTCGTCATCTGTCTTGTAAAGCTTTGCAGTGATCCCCAGGGGTGGATATAAGAAAATTTGATAACCCAATCCGCTTGGGAGCTAGAGGTCAATCTTTAACTTGTTTATGAAACGTTATTTTGCTGGAATGACGGATACGGGCAATGTTCGTAACGTCAACCAAGATGCTTACTATATTGATCCTGATGGCCGTTTTTTTATTGTCGCCGATGGCATGGGTGGACACGCAGGCGGCCAGGAAGCCAGTCTGATTGCTACTAAAACCATTAAAGAACATATTCTTGAGCATTGGGATAGTTCTGAAGCATCCCAAACTATCCTCAAAAATGCCTTTGTCGCCGCCAATAAAGCACTTTTAGAGGATCAGCAACAACATCCTGAACGCTCAGACATGGGAACAACGGCGGTTGTGGCTTTATTCCGAGATCCCGATAGTCCTTGGTTTGCGAATGTGGGGGATTCCCGTTTATATCGTTTACGGGGACATCAATTAGAACAAATTACAGAAGATCAGACTTGGGTAGCTCAAGCGGTTAAGTCCTCCCGTCTCAAGCAAGATGAGGCTCGCACCCATCCTTGGCGTCATGTTTTATCCCAGTGTTTGGGACGCGAAGATCTCTCGGAAATTGAGATTGATCAGATGGATGTCCAGTCGGGAGATCGCCTATTGTTATGTAGTGATGGCTTGACCGAAGAACTCTCGGACGGGGTGATTGCTTCCAACCTGAAATCAATTCGAGCTTGCGATACCGCAGCTACGGCTTTAATTAAAGCGGCTAAAGATCGGGAGGGGAAGGATAATATTACGGTGATTGTGGTCGCGATTGAGTGAACTATCATAGTTAATCCCATGCGTGTGATTGGTTTGATTAGTGGAACTTCAGTGGATGGGATTGACGGGGCCCTGGTGGAGATTTCGGGTTCCCCAGGGGATTGGCATTTAGAATTGCTGGCTGGGACAACCCTCCCCTATCCGGTGGACTTGCGATCACAAATTTTGGACGTATGTGCTGGAAAGTCTCTATCCATGCCCGAACTGGCTGAATTAGATGATGCGATCGCCACGGTTTTTGCCGATGCTGCCTTAAGTTTACAACAGTCCTCTGAACCTGCGGAACTGATTGGCTCCCACGGTCAAACTGTGTTTCATCGTCCCCCCCAAAATCATCAACTGGGTTACAGTCTGCAACTCGGACGGGGAGAGCTAATCGCCCAGTTAACGGGTTTAACCACCGTCAGTAATTTTCGGGTAGCGGATATTGCCGCCGGAGGTCACGGCGCCCCCCTAGTTCCAATTCTCGATACCTATTTCCTCCGCCATCCCAACTATGATCGCTGCATTCAAAATTTGGGGGGTATTGGCAATGTCACCTATGTCCCGAAAACCGATAACCAGATTTTAGGCTGGGACACTGGGCCGGGAAATGCCTTAATAGATTTGGCCGTACAGTATTTTTCTGCGGGCGCTCAAACATACGACCGGGACGGGGCTTGGGCGGCGACGGGAACCCCCTGCATCGCCCTAGTTGAAGGGTGGTTACAGCAGGATTTTTTTCAACAACCGCCCCCGAAATCGACGGGACGGGAATTATTTGGGGTGGACTATTGGCAACGTTGTTTAAGGGAAGCTGAACCCTATAATTTAAGTCCGGCGGATATTTTAGCTACCTTAACTGAATTAACCGTCGTTTCAATTCATCACAGTTATTGTCAATTTTTACCGGAATTACCCGATCAGATTTTATTATGTGGGGGAGGTAGCCATAACCACTATTTACAACAGCGTTTACAAACTTTATTCGCCCCAATTCCAGTTTTTTCCACTTCTGAACTAGGCTTAAATGCTGATTTTAAAGAAGCGATCGCTTTTGCGGTTTTAGCCTATTGGCGACTATTAGAAATTCCGGGAAATTTACCTTCGGTAACGGGCGCGGTTTCAGAGGTTTTATTGGGAGAAATTCACCCGGTCTTTACTCCTAATGTGATACGATCCCAATCAATAACTTAAATCGACAAAATTTTTTCAATCTTGGTGCAAATAAAGGTGGCACTGTGGCTCACACATTTTTGATGGAATCTGGTCAATGGTTATTAGAAGGAAATTGGATCGACCGAGGCGAAATACCAATTGCCATTCGCGGAAAAACAGTGGTTGCTTGGCATCAAAGCGACTGGTTCAGTATGGTGACAAAATTAGTTTTCCCCAATAGCGATCGCGAAGATATTATTTTACAGTATCGGGGAAGATTAGATGGTAATGAAAGAGAATATACCTTTGTTTTACAACATAGTCAACTTGGAAAAATTGAAGGCGAAGGTTTAATTAGCCCCGAATCAATTGTCCAACGTTATCGAGTTTTAGGAGATGAACGTCAACGTCGGAATGGTTTTGAAACCCTGAGAAAAGTTGACTCTAATCACTACTATTATTGCAGTGCAATCATGGCGGGCCATTCCCTAAATTTAATCAGTGTGGTGGAAGCGACCCTAGAACGTAAATCATAAATAGGAGTTCAGGGTTGATCTTGAATATCAATTTAACCCCAAGTCATTCGACCTCATCAGTTTGACGCCCCATTACCTTAACTTGTTTCCGATCAACGGAAAGAAGTGAAAGATAGAGGTCGCCGACTGCAATAGTTTCAAGGTCTACTCCTGAGCAAAATTTGGTTCGAGTCCCCAATGGTGTTTGAGAAAATGTTGATACATATTTTCTCTGACCATCATGTGTTCATAGAGATTAATCAAAAACTCCTGAGCCTGTTCTGGACTCATTTGACCGACTTGCATCTTGAAGGAGGTGAGGTTGAATTGTTGCTCAAGAGATAATTCTGCGGGTTGGTTCATGGGTGACTCCTTACGGGTTCTCCAGTATTATTAACAAGTGTAACAAGTATTTGACAAATTGTCCACTACCCTCTAAGAAGATATGTGTTGTTATGAAGATAGCAAATATTTTTAGAGATGGTGTAGCACAGGATACGAGTTTTCACAACAACGGCTAGAGATCCCAAGACTCAAAGGGAATTGAAAACTTATTAATTACGGAATCCTTTAATATAGATGTGTTAAAGTAATATAGAGGATTTGAAAATCTTATAGATTTTTTATATTTGACTCATAAGGATGTGTAATTAAAGATGACTCTTTCTAAGACTAATCAACCCAAGCCCTTGTGGAGTCGATTCCGTTTCCTGTCCTACGGTGTACTGGGTCTTCTAATTTTCTATTTCAATTCGACTTGGGATTCTAATATTTTTGTGAAAGGATATTTAACACTCATAGAAGTACAAACTTCTATAGTTTTGTTATACTTTATGATAGCTAGGCTTTCCAAAATCCCAACTCGTAAAATCGATCTCTAATTCCTACTGATTTGACTTTGATTAGTCTTTTGAATATTTTAAATTCAGGAGAATACCTCATGAAAAATAAATTTTTAGCCGCTTTACTCGCTTTCTTTTTAGGTGCATTTGGAATTCATAAGTTTTATTTAGGGGAAAATTTTGGCGGAATTCTCTATTTTTTATTTTCCTGGACTTTTATTCCTGCTATTCTCGCCTTCTTTGATTTTATGAGTTTATTATTAATGTCTGATCAAACCTTTGATGCTAGATTTAATCCGGGTCTAAATACCGCAGTTTTAAGGGGGAGTCATTCTCGAGAAGATGTTACGATCGCCATTTCTCAACTGAAAAAACTCTATGATCAAGATGCGATTACTGCCGAAGAATATGAAGAAAAACGTCGCAAATTATTAAATGAATTGTAAATATTAATAGGAGTGACATTCAAGGTGTCTAATCTATCCCAATGGTTTCAGAAAACCCCGCAGTGGTTATACTGGTCTTTATTTCCCGTATTAGGAGGATTAGCCATTGTCTATGCGGGAAGTAAAACTAAAACTCAATCCTGGGTTTACATCGGTTTAGGGTTTGTAGCGACGGCTTTTATCTTATCAAATAGTTCGTTAAGTGGAATCATTTGGATTGCTCAAATTGCCACGGCGATTGCCCTAAAAAAAGAATTTCTAGCTAAAACCTATCCTAACTCTTTAACCAAATCCAATGAATCCAACCTGATTAAATTAATTGCTAAACATCGAGACAAAATTGATATCAATAATTGTTCTAAACATGAATTAGTTCACGGCTTAGATTTACCGATTGTTTATGCCAATGAAATTGAAGAAATGAAACGGGAAGGCTATAATTTCACGAGTTTAGAAGAACTTTCAGAATTAATTGGGATTCCTGAAGCTACTTTAACACACATTGAACCTCTAGTTTCATTTGGTTTTGATATGAACAAAGAGATTCATCATTCCTGGCGACGGTTAAATGTTTTATCCATAGATGAATTAGTGAGTTTAGGACTCCATATCAACGCGGCTAAAATCGTTGTTTTAGAACGTAAAAAGCGTGGGAGTTATAAATCTTTTCTGGATTTTAAAAAACGGACAGAACTCCCCTTACATTTATATCGACATCTTTTGTAATTAAAATTTACAATTGTAGAGATATTCATATTTATTATGCAGATAATGAATAAATGGATCAATTTTCAGGGGAGAACCCGTCACCTGTTCCATTAATTCTGATGTGGTAAATTTTCGACCATGTTGATAAATATTTTGTTGCAACCATTCTAATAACCGCTTCACATTTCCCCGTTCAATTTCAAAGGGAATTTCAGGATCAAAACTAATGATAGTATGATAAATTTGAGCCGCCATTAAATTCCCTAACGTATAACTTTGAAACATTCCCCCAATTAGTCCAATATACCAATGCACATCCTGTAATACGCCCTCAATATCTGTTGTTGGAATCACCCCTAAATCTTTTTTATATCGCTCATTCCAAGCTTCAGGTAAATCAGAAATAGCTAATTTTCCCTCCAACATTGCTAACTCTAAATCAAACCGAATCATAATATGTAAATTATAGGTAACTTCATCGGCATCGGTACGAATTAAAGAAGGAGTAACTTTATTAATTGCTTGATAAAACTGATTAGTTGTAACTTGTCCTAACTGCCGCATAAACACCCCCTGTAACCGGGGATAAAACCATTCCCAAAACCCGCGACTGCGACCGATGACATTTTCCCATAAACGAGCTTGACTTTCGTGCAAACCAGAGGAAGCACCCCCCGCTAAGGGAGTACCTTCTAACTCCAGTGCAATTCCCTGTTCATAGAGGGCATGACCCGCCTCATGAATGGTACTAAATAAGGCTTGTTCCAGATGGTGTTCATAAACACGGGTAGTAATTCTAACATCATCAATCGAGAATTTCGTCATAAACGGATGCAAGGTTTTGTCTTGACGTCCTCGATTTAAGTCGTACCCCAAAGATCGAATTACCCCAAGACTAAACTTAATCTGCTCTTTAGGAGAGAAATCTTGATGTAAACAAGAGTTGTTTAACGGAACACAACTACTAATATCTTCTACGATCGCAACTAATTGTTCACGCAGAGGTTCAAATAGCGATCGCACCTTTGCCACCGTCATCCCCTGATCCTGTTGATCAATTAAGGGATCGGCTATGTGTTCATACCCTGGAAAACACAAGGCATATTCCTGACTCAATTCTAAAGTGGTTTTTAAATAAGGTTGAACAATAGCAAAATTTTGGGCTTCCCGTGCTTTAGCCCAGGCATGATAGCAGGCAGATTGATGCTGGGATATCTGTGCCATCAGCTTTGAAGGAACCCGTACCGCTCGCTGATAATCTCGACAGGTGACACGAATTAAACTGGCTTCTAGGGAGGGATAGGGACGGTTAGCTTCCTCCGTCCGTAAGTCTTCTAAGAGTTCTCCCAAAACCGGATCGGTGAATTTTTCATGGGCGAGGCGGCGTAATGTGGCCATTTGTCGCCCTCTGGCCGGAGCACCCCCAGGCGGCATATAGGTGGCTTGATCCCAATACAACAGGGAAATTGCCGATTTAATATCGTTAATCTCCGTGAGGCGATTAAGTAGTTCTGTGTATTTGGGGTTTGGAGAGGAAGAAACGGACATGAGGAAACCGATAAATCGGATGGTCTAATTTAAGAACAGCTTAGTCGATGTTGGACAGATATTGATCAATCCACAGAATTATTTTAAGAAAAATGTCCCGTCAATGTCAAAAGCCTGGAAATCCATCAACCTTGGTATCAAGATTTTATAAACTCTACGAGAATATACGGATTTGTACTCATTAAAATGAACATTTTTACTTTTAATTAATCCCCATTTGATGTAAAATTTGATCGGTTTATTCAATCCTGTCATCAATAATATGTCATCCACACCTTCTATAGATGCTTCTAGTTCTATTTCTTCTGCGACTGAAACCGTTGAAAAAACTCGTTTACTCTTGACATTATGGGCAATGAGTTGTACTGAGGGAACGGTTAAAAAAAGTGAATTGACGAGTAAAGTTAAGCAAAAACGCAAGGGGAAAAATGTTGGTGTTTCTCAAAGTCTTTACGACGAACTGCAAGCGGCGGATGTCATCAAAATTTATAAGCAAAATCAAACGCCTATGGTATCACTCACCGATACCGGAAAACAAATATTAATTGATTCGTTAATAAATCCTGACTTTGTTTTTGATGCAACGGTTGTGGCGGCTCGGTTAGCCAATGGGTTAATTGCGTTAATTCGAGAACTGCATCAAGGAGGAATTCCTCTAACATCTGTTAAACAAGCTGCGATCGTTTCCTATGATGAGTTTAAAGCGATCGCCCTTCAGGTGTATGATCAATTAAATAAAGATTATAACTATGATAACTTAGTTCCGATTTATCGCATTCGTCGGACTATCGGCGATCAAGTTACTCGTTCACAGTTCAGTGAATGGATGTTAGAAATGCAGGCTAATGATCTAGTTCAACTGATTGGAGGTCAAATGACAGATAGTACGCCTGACAAAGTTGAAGATTCTATTCAAACCGAATTAGGAGCTATGCGTTACTACACCAAGCGTTTAGAAGCCTAATAAATATTGATTTTTTTGTTCCTTTACCTTGTACCAGTTATTATGTCTAATCCTCAAACTTCCTCAATCGAAGATTTAAACCATGCCCTACTGAGTCACAATCCTTTTAATGAAGTGACTGTAACTTATCAAAATATCTGGCAACAAGAGTTTCCAGATGTGGCTTTTCTGAATGCTCATGCGTCTGATGCTGTATTCCAAACTTTACAACAAAACTGTAAAACATCAATTGTGATTACAGCAGAATATGGAACGGGAAAATCCCATATTATTAGTCGCATTCGACATCGCCTAAAATCTCAAGGAGGAGCTTTATTTATTTATGCAAATAAGTATGGGGATTTAAAAAATATTAAACATGGTTTCCAAAAAACCATTGCAGATAGTTTAAATCAACAAGGAAGTCAGGATGTTAGACAATGGCAGGAACTCGCTACTAATATGGCGAATGAAACTTTTATTCAAAACAAGATCAGAAGTTACTCTGCACAAGAATTAGTAGAAAAAGTAACAAATTCTGGAAAGAAAATTAAAGGCTTGATATCTAAGTTAACCACATCTTTTTGCCAATTAAAATCAACAAAATATCCTAATTTGAATCCTGATATTGTTCGATGTCTATTTTGGACACTTTCTTCAGAGCAAGTTTTGTATGCTAATAATTGGTTAGGGGGTCAAGAATTAGCTCAACATAAAACAGTAGAATTAGGTTTACCTCCTCAAAACTTATCTTTTGATGCTGTTTTACAGATTTTAGATTTGATTAGCGAATATAATCAGCTTATTATTTGTTTTGATGAATTAGATAATATCGTTGATCAAGATCCAGATTTAGGATATGCAAGAGTACAGTTTGTTGCTGGATTAATTAAAGAACTCTTTGAAAACCTCGAACGAGGTATTATTCTAAGTGTTATGTTACCTAATGTTTGGCAAGACAAGATTAAAAAACTACCAGACAGCTTCCCTTTGCATAAGATTTCTAGTTATAGCCACGATCCACTCAGTTTAAAATTTGTGGATGAGAATGCAGCTATTGAATTAGTAAAAATGCGTTTATCAAGTTTTTACGCCAGTAAAAATTTAGTTCCCCACGATCCTCTTTATCCTTTTGAGGAAAAGGAACTCAGAAATTTAGGGAAAAGAAAATCTAGTACAGTAAGAGATGTTTTGAATTTGTGTAAAAAAAATTTACCTGACAAAATATTGCCTGTCTCTTTCACTACTGAAAATCCAACTATTCCCGACAAAAAAGTTATAATAGAACCTTTAGAAAAAGACCCAGTAAAACAGGCATTTGATGATGAAATGAAGCAAGATGTAGAAAGTTCAATTGATGATAATTATTTGATTGCTGACGCTTTGCTTTTCGGATGCAAAAGTTTAATTGGTGAAACGATTGAAGGTATTTTTGTTGAAGGAGTTACAGAGCAGGTAAGGCGTTTAAAACGAAAAGAGTCTAAAGACAATTTTTTAAATTTTAAAATTATAGGAAAACAGGGTGAGAAAGATATAGCAATTGGTGTAGCAGTTCTTCAGTATGATGGCGGTCATGCGCTAGGAGCAGGGTTTAAAAGGCTGATTGCTCCTCAAGATTATTCAATTGAAATTACAAGAGGGTGTTTAGTGCGTTCTAAAACTAAAAAAATTACTGGCTATATGGAAGCAACTTATCTACAACCTTTAATTCGTCAAGGGGGAGAATATGTAGAACTTCATGAAGAAGAAATTAAACCCTTAATTGCGATTCGTGCAGTTCATCAAAAGCGTAGCGTTGATTATCAATTAACAGAAGAAGAAATCTTAAAATTTATTCATGAAAAAGGAGCAAAGTATAATTTGGGGGAAAGTAATCCATTACTTCGAGAAATTTTGAGTGATCCTTCATACCAAGTTCCTGATGATGTGACTATGGAGGAACCTCTAACGTTATCTTCTGAGCCAGGAAATAGCGACTATGAATCAGAAAATGATATCGATTTATCTGGATTTTAAAAATGTATAACTCTATTTCGCTTGATAATGCTTTATCAGTACCATATCCTGATATTGTTGCCTTAAGTCAGGGCAGAATGATCACCATTATTACTCATGTTGATATGTATTTGGGGAGATCATTCGCCCTTTATCCCGTTAATACTTTGTTGAATTTATTTCCAGTTGAGGAATACTATAAATCAAGTTTTTTGTCAACTTGTAAAACTGTTTTAGATGAAATAAATTCTGATGAAGTTGAAATTAAGCTTTGGGGTAAATGTCACAACTGTTCTCAAGTAAACGATCCCGAAGATTTGACTAAGTTATCTAAAGTAACCCTTTGGACGGAGGAAGGATTAAAGGCCCTCTTACAACAGCGAGGAAACATTTTTTTAACTTATCTTCGGGTTTATAAACTTCCTGAACCGATAACAATGTCGCCTTTAACTAATGCTCGATTTGTCCCTTTACCCCATTCTATTACGGTAACAGAAACAAATCCGATTTTAGATGATAATAAATTTGAACATCTATATCGAAAAATTCTCAACCGTCAACCCCCAGAACATCCTGAATTAGAAGAATTAGAAACAGCGATCGCCCAGTTTCAAACTAACTCTTTATCTCAGGAAGAACAACTCGGTTTAAACCTTTTACAAGCCAATATTCATCAACTCTTAGGCTGGAAAACTTCACAACCTGCCAATTTAACCGATGATTCCAGCTTAAATTGGATCAATGAAATAGCAGTATTAGGAAACGGAAGTAAAGAACTAGATGAAGGCAAAAGCAACTATCAAGCCGGAACAGACTTTGAGAATATTGTCAAAAAAAGTTTAGAATTTTTAGGTTTTACTATAGACTATGCTCATAAAGGAGGTGCAGGAGGATTAGATTTATTTTGTTCACAACCCTATCCATTAGTTGGAGAATGTAAAGCTGGGAGAAAAATCCCCAATGATACAGCAGTTCAACTCTTAAATTTAGGAACACTGCGTTTAAATGATGAAAAACTGCTCAAAGACGCCATTAAATTAATTATAGGCCCTAGTGAACCTACTAAACAACTGAACAAGGCAGCAAAAGTACATAAGATGACAATTATTAATCCTGAAACATTAGAAAAACTCGTTAAACTCCAAGCTCAATATCCGGGTTCAGTTGACTTAATTGAACTCAAAGACTATTTTAAAAAAAAGAAAGGGGATCAAGAGGAATGGGGTCAAATGGATGATAACGAGGAATGGGGTCAAATGGATGATAACATAGATAAATATATTAAAATCGTGTTTAATCGTTTAAAATTGCGATCGCATATTATTCAAGTAGTCAAAGACTATCTAAATAATGCTCAAATGGCAGAAGCAACAGTTTCAGGAATTCATGGACGTTATTGCTCCAATCAGCCTCAATTCCTATCAGAACGGGAACTTCATGAAATCCTGGTCGAACTGTCTTCCCCTCTAGCGGGATATATCGGACGAAAAAAAACCGAAGACTGGCGAAATGATCGCTTTTATTATCTAAGAGAACTCATAGTAGACCAAAGCCAAGGTTTTGATTAAAATTTGTAAAGCAGGTTGACATCAAACCCATTAGCTTGACTATGAACTACGCCAGAACATCCAGTAACTTCCCCATTAACCTTGATTTCCTCCCCCCCGATGTCATCCCCTTCACCGGAAATAAATTAATTAGTGAGTTAAGGTACGGCTCAATAGTTCCATTTAGTATCAAAACTAATAATAATTGATCAAGTTATTATTTTTTCATTCGTTAACAGGAACATTTTGATTTATAATCGGACAAGAGAAATCCCGATTAACCGAAATCATCTAATTCCAGCTAACAATTGCTATGAGTCTATTGTCTATATTAAGCCTATTCATGAGATCAACCCGTATAAATAGTGGGGTAATGGCGATAGTTCCTCTGATAATATTAACGATTGGGTGTTCATCAAAAGAATCCTCTCAACCTTCTGTTGGTTCCCAAACTGCGATCGCCGCTTCTGTCACCCCTAATACTAAGCAGTTGAATCAGAATAAAATATCAGGAAAACCAGAAAATTTAATCTCTCAAAATCCTGCTAAATCTCAAACTTGTATCGAAGAAAATCCCTTTGATGAATCGGTTAAATTTGCCCTACAAGCCTCTAATTTAGCCCAAACCGCTCAATCTCAATCCGATTGGGATGAAGTTGCCCGCCTATGGTTACAGGCAGTGGCGTGGATGCAAGCGGTTCCTATTAATAGTCCTAGACGCACTTTTGCTGAAAAGAAAGTGGTTGAATATATGAGAAATTTAACCTATTCTCAACAGCAAGCCGCGCGTTCGGGTTCGGTTTCCCAGTTTCCTAGTTTTGATAGTGAACCCTTAGATCAACAATTAAAATTATATTTATCTTATTTGAGTACCGTGGGCAAACCTGATATTTTAATTGTGGGAAGTTCTCGCGCTTTACAAGGAGTTGACCCCGCACAAATGCAGCAAGTTTTAGCTAAAAAAGGATATCAAAATTTAAGGATTTTTAACTTTGGGGTAAATGGTGCAACCGCGCAAGTGGTCGATTATATTTTAAGAGAAGTTTTAACCCCAGAACAATTGCCTAAATTGATAATTTGGGCCGATGGAGTTCGAGCGTTTAATAGTGGTCGAATTGATCGAACCTTTGAGGCAATTATGGCTTCCCAAGCCCATCAAAAAATAGCTGCTGGCATTCGACCCCAATTAGCTAAAGCTGAACCAAATTTTCAAACCAAATGTTATCAATTACCCAACTCTTGTAAACATAAAGATAACTCTAAATTTCAGTTTAAGACTTCTAATTTTATTAAAAAAAATGATTATAATTTAGCTGATAATTCACCGAAGAATAACCCATCTAACTATCAGAATTTATTCTATCGTGCTTCAAAACTTAATTTTTCTGCTACTCTTGTTTCTTTAGATGCCATTGAAGCCAATGGATTTTTACCCCTATCTATTCGGTTTAATCCCAATACCTATTATCAACAAAAACCCTATGTTTCGGGAACCTATGATGGCGATTATCGAGGATTTAATTTAGGAGGAGAACAGGCCAGAGCCTTTGATTCAGTTGTGGCATTTACGAGTTCTAATAACATTCAATTAGTCTTTGTCAATTTACCGATCACAGATGATTATTTAGATTCTGTTCGTTGGTCTTATGAAGTCGAATTTAATCGACAAATGAAACAGTTATCTCAGGAATATAGCTTTATTTTTATCAACTTATCCGAAAAAGTATTAAGGCAATATCAATATTTTGTTGATCCGAGCCATTTAAACCGCTATGGAGCCAGTTTAGTCGCGAGGGAAATTGCCACTAACCCGACTATTCCTTGGCCTAGTGTTAGATAAAATAAACAGGGTTTATTGTATTAAAAAACCTTGTTTTCTCCCAGGAATTATTCAGAGGGTAAATAACCAAAGCGATCGCGGTATTGTTGCAATACTGTTTCCATTTCTGCTAATCTTTGTTGAGCATTTTCAGCCCGTTGATATTCTTGTTCAGCCCGTTGGCGTTCCTGTGCTAATTGTTCGCTAACTTCCTGATAGGATAAAAAGGGGATACCATCGGGACGATAAATTTGCAATTCTTCCCCCGATAAATCAAAGCGAATACCTAAACGGGGACTCACCCAAACGTTAATTTCTTCAATCACATCTAAGCCCATTTCCCGACGTAACCACCCTTTAAATTGATTCCTGTCCGGGTCATAGATGTAATATTCTTCTACTCCATAACGATCATAAAATAATAGCTTTTTCTCCATATCCGTTTGAGAATTACAAGGAGAAAGAATTTCAAATACAACTTGGGGAGAAACTCCATCTTCTTGCCATTGTTTATAGGATGGGCGATCTCCTTTTGGTCTACCCATAGCAATCATAACATCCGGTGCTTGCACAATTGTATTGCGTCCTTCAACGGGATACCAAAACAAATCTCCGGCGACAAATACATTCGGATCATTGGTATAAAGTTGATCTAAATTCTGTTTAATAATAACAATCCAACGGAATTGTTTTGTATTATCAGCCATTGGTTTACCGTCACTTTCTGGGTAAATAATATCAGAAGATAGCAGAGGTTGTAGTTGAACCATAACTTTATTTTAGCTCTATCAATCTATTGTAATCAATTTATCTAATTTTGGCGACAGATCAGGGATAATAATAACAAGACTGTCAGAAATAATGGGATAGTATCATGGAAATTAAACAGGTAATTATCGCCCATAAAGCTAGAGATCCGTTAAGCAAACGCTGGGCAGAACAATATGCTCAATATTTAGAAAAGCGCGGATGTCATGTTTTAATGGGGCCCAGTGGAGCCAAAGATAACCCCTATCCGGTTTTTCTCGCTTCTCGTAATGTTTCAATTGATTTAGCAATTGTCTTGGGTGGGGATGGCACAGCTTTAGCCGCAGCCCGACATTTAGCCCCGGAAGGTATTCCCATTTTAGCGGCAAATGTGGGGGGACATTTAGGATTTTTAACCGAATCTTTTGAAGATGTTGAAAATAGTGAACTTGTCATTGATCGACTTTTTGAAGATCGCTATGCGGTGCAAAGTCGGGTGATGTTACAAGCGATGGTTTATGAAGGAAGTCGAACTAATTTAGAACCCGTGAGCGATCGCTTTTTAGCATTAAATGAAATGTGTATCAAACCCGCTTCCGCCTATCGAATGCCCACATCATTTTTAGAGATGGAAGTGGATGGAGAAGTCGTTGATCAATATCAAGGAGACGGTTTAATTGTGGGAACTCCCAGTGGTTCCACCTGTTATAATACCTCCGCCGGAGGGCCGATTTTACACCCCGGAATGGCGGCAATTAGTGTGACTCCCATTTGTCCTTTAAGTTTATCCAGTCGCCCGATTGTTTTACCTGCGGGTTCTGTTGTTAGTGTTTGGCCATTGGCTGACACGGAACATGATACAAAACTCTGGATGGATGGGGTATTAGCAACCTCTATTTGGCCGGGTCAACGGGTGGATGTTTCCATGGCAAATTGTGAGGCAAAGTTTATTATTCTGCGGGAAAATTATTCGTTTTATCAAACACTAAGAGAAAAATTACAATGGGCTGGGGCAAGAATTCGACATATTAATAATCATCGGAATTGAAGTGAATAGGAGACTCTGATAAATAATGATTGCGAGCGAGAAATATAGGATTATAGTGATAAACACCAAAAAACGCCCCCCTTTCGGAGAGCGTCTTTTGTATTATTTAGGTTAAAAATTAACCATTGATTTGAGGAGCAATCAAAGCCACAGGAGCAGATTCACCAGAAGCTAAGTCTAAGGGGAAGTTGTGAGCGTTGCGCTCGTGCATTACTTCCATACCCAGGTTAGCGCGGTTTAACACATCAGCCCAGGTATTGATCACGCGACCGGTAGAGTCGATGATTGACTGGTTGAAGTTGAAACCGTTCAGGTTGAATGCCATGGTGGATACACCTAAAGCGGTGAACCAAATTCCGATTACAGGCCATGCGCCTAACAGGAAGTGTAAGCTACGGCTGTTGTTGAAGCTGGCATATTGGAAGATTAAACGACCAAAGTAACCGTGGGCTGCAACGATGTTGTAGGTTTCTTCTTCTTGACCGAATTTGTAACCGTAGTTTTGTGACTCGGTTTCGGTGGTTTCACGAACTAAGGAAGAGGTAACTAAAGAACCGTGCATGGCGGAGAATAAACTACCACCAAAAACTCCAGCAACTCCTAACATATGGAAGGGGTGCATTAAGATGTTGTGTTCGGCTTGGAACACTAACATGAAGTTGAAGGTTCCAGAGATACCTAAAGGCATACCATCAGAGAATGAACCTTGACCGATGGGGTAGATCAGGAACACGGCGGCTGCTGCTGCAACTGGTGCAGAGTAGGCGACGCAGATCCAAGGACGCATCCCTAAACGGTAGGAGAGTTCCCATTCCCGTCCCATGTAGCACAGAATCCCAATCAGGAAGTGGAAAATCACTAACTGGTAAGGGCCTCCGTTGTACAGCCACTCATCTAAGCTGGCTGCTTCCCAAATGGGGTAGAAGTGTAAACCGATGGCGTTAGAGGAAGGAACAACTGCACCGGAGATGATGTTGTTTCCGTATAACAGCGAACCAGCTACGGGTTCACGGATACCATCGATGTCTACGGGGGGAGCCGCGACGAAGGCGACGATGTAGCAGATGGTGGCGGTTAATAAGGTGGGGATCATCAGGACTCCGAACCAACCGATATAAATGCGGTTGTTGGTGGATGTCACCCAGTTACAGAACCGTTCCCAGATGGAGGCGCTTTCGCGCTGCTGAATCGTGGTTGTCATGTTAGGTATGTATTGCTATGTATTTGTCGAGGTTCGTCGGTAGTTGTTTTTCTACCTTGATTACTAATATGACACAGATGATTGCGTTTTGTAAAGAGGTTTTAATAAAATTTTTCCCAATCTATGTAATCAGGAAATCTTATATTTTGATTTCTGCTATATCGGGGTGGGGCGAGATTGCCTCGCCCAAAGAGTTTAACCAGGAGGCCATTGCAGTTGACGACCACCAAGAATATGAAAATGAAGATGATCTACAGTTTGTCCGCCATCTTCGCCAGTATTAATCACAACTCGATAGCCACCGTCTAGTCCCGCGTCCTGAGCAACCTGTTTCACCTTTAACAGTAGATGTCCCATCAGTGCATGGTCTTCCGGTGTAGCATCAGCCAGTTGCGGAATAGTTTTTTTAGGAATAACCAGGATGTGAACCGGGGCTTGGGGGGCAATGTCCCGAAAAGCCAGACACAAATCATCCTCATAAACAATATCAGCCGGAATCTCCCGACGGATTATTTTGTTAAAAATCGTATCAGCCATAGGTTGATCCTCGGGTGAAAAAATTACACTCCTATTTAATTTAAGCTCTTAGCTGAGGTATTTAGACAATTTAGGAGATATTAACAATTTTCTATACAGAGCTACGCTACGCATGGCGCATCTGCGTAAGTCCTGTTCCATGTAATACTGGTTTGTTTGATAGTGTTTAGCATTTGAATATGATTGATATTTTGAGTTCGGGATTAGTTAGTGTTTGGTTGCAAATGGCGGGGATGGATCGGGCGGAACTCAATAATTCTGTATTGGAGAACTTGGAAACGGAGTTATCTCAGGTGGTGTTTCCCCAACAGCCTGATCCCGTTGCAGAAGCAGTGGTACAGCAATATTTGAATCGGTTATCGGCTAAGGGACTTTCCCAGGATGTCCAGGGGGTTTGGGTACAGTCAAGTTGGGTTCCTTTGGCGAAAAATTCCGGCACTACACCCCTGCCAGCCGCTTCTCTAACGAAGATAGCGACTTCCTTGGCATCCCTCCAGGTTTGGCCCCCTGAACATCGGTTTGAGACGATTCTAGGGGTGACTGGGCCAATTGTTGGGGGGGTGGTACAGGGAGATTTAGTAGTTACGGGGAATGGTGATCCGTTTTTTATTTGGGAAGAAGCGATCGCTTTGGGAAATAGTTTAAATCAAATGGGAATTCGCGGGGTCGCGGGTAATTTAATTATTACGGATCGTTTTTATATGAATTATGAAGTTGATCCGATGAAAGTGGGTCAATTATTAAAAGAGGCATTTAATTCCCAATCTTGGAAGGAAGAAATTATTGGTCAGCATTCTCGGATGACACCGGGAACCGCTAAACCTCAAGTTGTGATTTCAGGAAATATTATTGCTCAAACTGGGGCTGTGAATTCAACCCCAATTATTCGTCATCAGTCTTTAGCTTTAGTTGAAATTATTAAACAAATGAATATTTATAGTAATAATCTCATGGCTGAAATTTTAGCGGCAAATGTGGGCGGGGCTGCGAATGTTAGACAATTAGCATCACAAGCGGCGGGAGTTCCCATAGATGAAATCCGGTTGATTAATGGTTCGGGTTTAGAACCGGAAAATCAAATTTCTCCGAGGGCAGTTGTCGGAATGTTTATGGCTTTAGCTCGATATTTACAAGATACAAATCTTACCGTTGCCGATTTATTTCCTATTGCCGGAATCGACACCCAAGGTACATTAGAAGATCGAAAAATTCCGGTTTCTTCTCCTGTTAAAACTGGAACATTATCAGACGTGAGTGCCTTAGCAGGAGTTCTACCAACTCGCGATCGCGGTTTAGTTTGGTTTGCTATTATTAATCGAGGCACAAATTTAGATGGGTTAAGAGCGGATCAAGATTTATTATTACAGCAATTAGTGAGTAAATGGGGTTCTCCTGATAGCTTACCCGAATTAATTCAACCTCATATTGATGGTCGTCGTCCGGGTATTGGTGATTCAACTCGTAATCAGATTTTAGTACAAACGGTTGCACCTTCTTCATAAATCATCAGATATCAGGTATTTAGATGTGACACATCAACTTTTTAACGTTTGAATAAGGAGTAAAAAATTTAATGACTTCACCCTATGAAGGTTTAAGTATTGAGCAATGGAAATCCAAAACACAAGAGTTAATTGAAAATCATCCGCTTCATTTAGAAATGATTAGAGAAATTGCTTTGAAAAGTTGGGATATTTTATGGCAAACAACAATTGGAGAAGGTGAATTAGCAATTCCACTTTATAGTTTAGATGTCCCTGCCATGGTTGTTGGTTACTTTTTTGAAAAGTTATTTGCGAAGGAATTACAAAAGAGAGAACCTCAACTGTGGAGGGGTGGTGTTAGTAAAGAAGAAAAAGATCTAGTTTATATTTCAGATCAATTGTATTCTATTGAGATCAAAACATCAGGTCAACTTGGTTTGAAAATTTTCGGAAATCGCAGTTATGGAAAATCAGTGGAAAATCCTGATTTAGCTAAAAAAGAAAAATCGGGTTATTATATCACTGTTAATTTTTATGATCGGATAATCAATTTGATCAGATTTGGTTGGATTGATCATTCAGATTGGAAAGCACAATCATCAGAATCAGGTCAATCGGCAGGTTTGAGTGAAGAAATTTACACCTATAAATTGATTCCTATTGCTGGAGAATATCGGTTAAATACTCCTGTGACCCTACTCAAAGGTATTGGGGGAAAAACAGCAAAAATATTTGAAGATGAAGGAATTAAGACAGTTAGAGAGTTAGAAAATTATCAAGGAGTTAATAAAAAATTGCTAAAATTTAAACAAAAACTTGAAGATTTAGAATTGAGTTAATATAATAAATATTCGTTACCAGATTTATCCCTTAATTATAAATCAGAGGCAACAATGAAGTTTGTATAAAATTTATTTCTTCTAAATAATTTTGTATTCTTTGAGTTGCAATTTCACAATATTCGGGTTTAATTTCAAAACCAATTACTTGACGATTTAAACTTAAAGCTGCGATCGCAGTTGTTCCAGAACCCAAAAAAGGATCTATAATTAAATCTCCCTGATGAGAAGATGCTTTAATAATCCGATCAATAACAGTAATAGGAAATTGTGCCGGATGAGAAGTTCGTTCTTTAGATGCGCGATTTTTACCGGATGTTACTTTAGGAAATGACCAAACATCCGTCGGGTTTTTTCCTAATGGATTAACTTTAATTTTACCATTTTTCTTTTGATTCGGATATTTGACATTAGGATCTCGAATATCATCTAAATTAAAAATATAATTATTAGGATCTTTGACATACCAGAGAAATTTTTCGTTTCTAGGTGAAAAGAATTTTTTTCCAGCAACTCCTGCTCCATAATTCCAAATAATTTCTTGAATCAAATAAAAAGGTATTTTATCCCATAGTAAATAAGGAATCGGAATTGCCTTAGCAACACCAGGAATAGAAGTATAACCTAAGTTTAACCAAAATGCCCCATTAGGATTAGTTACTCGATAAATTTCTTGAATCCATTCTATACACCAGCTTAAATACTTATTGAGAGGCAGACATTCTTCATATTCTTTCCCAATATTATAAGGAGGACTTGTAACAGTTAATTGTAAGCTATCAGAAGGAATCTTTTTTAAGACTTCTAAGCAATCTAAATTATAAATCAAGCAAGTATTTGATTTATAATAAGGTTCACCCAAAATTTCAATCACTTCAGTTAAATTCATTTCTTGCCTTGAGGATATAGAAAAAATTGAATCAATCTAATTATAGCAAAATAATTAAATTTTGTATCAAAAGCAGTAATGATTTTTCTAAAATATGCTAAACTTGCTTATATATATGGCGACTGCATCACGTTACAAAAGCCATGGAAAACCCCATGCTTCTATTATGACTTGTTTGGGAACTTAGTTATAGATTTTAATTAAAATTAATCTGTTGTAAGTCTAACTCTTTTTCAAAAATTTCATCAATAGGTAACATTTGACCCTCAACAGTCATAAATTTATGATCTTTTGTCGCTCGAATAACTGAACCATCTTCTAGGTAATATTCAAAAACTTCTTGTTCTCCTCGATTATGCCATTGAGCAATCGGTTGAGTATAGACATAACCCTGATTATTAACAGTATAAACTGTACATTCTATTTTTTCCTCAACAATTTTACTAATGGGTATTAACCCATATTCAACGGTTAAAATTTCTGTATCATAACTTAAACAATATTCCGCGAATTGAAGCATCTGTTCAAACAGTTTTTCGGCGATTTTTTGCTGAACTCCATTTTTAGTTGCTCCATCAATAAATGTCTCCCGTTGCTTATTCATTTCTTCGGCTTTTTTCTTTCCCATCGCTCGTCTTAACAAATCGGCTTGACCTAAAGAATAGCCCGCTAAATCTTGAGCTAATCTCATAATTTGTTCTTGAAAACATAAAATTCCATAGGTTTCTTTTAAAATTGGCTCTAACAGTGGATGATCATAGCTAATTTCATCCCGTCCATGTTTACGATCAATAAATTGTGGAATTAAACCCGCATCTAAGGGCCCCGGACGATACAGCGCTAAAATAGAAGAAATATCATCTAAACAGGAAGGTTTGAGTTTTTTAACAATATCCATCATTCCAGAAGATTCTAACTGAAAGATGCCATCTAAATCTCCTTTTTCCAGTAATTTATAAGTTTTCTGCACATCTTCAGGTAACTTTTTATGGGTTTTATAGGCATCTTGGGCTTTTCTTTCAATATCAGAAGGAAGTTTTTCAGGATCAATTTTATAGTGATGTTTTTGTTCAATATAATCAACGGCTTTTTGAATCATGGTTAAATTTTTCAAGCCTAAAAAGTCCATTTTTAATAGCCCAACGGCTTCTAAATCCTCCATATAATATTGAGTAATTACCGCCCCATCATTATTCCGTTGTAGGGGAACAATTTCGTCTAAAGACTGTTTGGAAATCACCACACCCGCTGCATGAACTCCGAAGGTTTTATTCGTACCTTCAATCCGAATTGCCATATCTAACCATTGTTTAACTTTAATTGTTCCAACTTCATCCCCGGCATCATTATGAATAGCAACATCTTCGTTATCATAGGCTTCTTTGAATTCCGGCGCGGGACTTTGATCTGAAATCATCACTTTCAAACGGGCTGGTTTTCCCCGTGAAACCGGAATTAATTTAGCCATTTTATCCGAATTTTTATAGGAAATTCCTAATACCCGGGCGACATCTTTTAACACAGCTTTAGAAGTCATGCGGTTAAAAGTAATAATTTGGGCTACCTTATCGTCTCCATATTTATCAGTAACATATTTAATCATTTCATCTCGTCTTTCAATACAGAAATCCGTATCAATATCAGGCATAGATTTCCGTTCAGGATTTAAAAATCTTTCAAATAATAAACCATGATAAACTGGATCAATATTGGTGATTTTTAAAGCATAAGCGACCAATGATCCCGCAGCCGAACCTCGTCCTGGCCCAACGGCAATATTGTTATCTCTGGCAAATTTAATATAATCCCAAACCACTAAAAAATAAGTAGAAAACCCCATCTGTTGCATCATTTTTAGTTCATATTCTAAGCGCTCTTTATAAACAGGTTTAATCTCGCTTCTGGTTTTAGCATTCATTCTTTGTAGTAACCCTTTCCAGGTAACTTCTTCTAAGTAAGTATCCGCCGTATGATCGGGTGGAATTGGATAGTCAGGGATACGAGGTTCTCCCAAAATGCCCTTATAGGGTTCAACTTTATTAGCAACTTCTACGGTATTATTAATCGCTTCTTGAATGATATCATTAGGTAGGTGATCTTGAAACAATTGCCCCATTTCTTCGGCAGATTTTAAATATTCTGTACCGCTATAGCGCATCCTTTTTTCTTCACTAATTAATTTTTGAGTATTAATACAAAGTAAGGCATCATGGGCTTCCACATCATTGCAGGAGATAAAATGGGAGTCATTTGTTGCAATAATTTTAATATTTAATTCTCGACTAATTTTAACAATTTCAACGTTTACCATCCGATCTTCTGGAGAACCATGATCTTGAATTTCTAAATAAAAATCTTCTCCAAATACCCTTTGATACCATTGAGCGACTTCCCGCGCGACATCATAACGCCCTTGTAAAATTGCTTGGGGAATTTCTCCCCCTAAACAAGCACTGGTAACAATTAACCCTTCGTGATATTGTTCTAATAGTTCTTTATTAATACAGGGACGTGCAAAAATGCCTTTTCCTTGAAACCCTTCCAGGTGTGAAATAGTGGTTAATTTAACTAAGTTTTTATAACCTTGGCTATTTTTAGCTAAGACCACTTGATGATATTTTCTTCGTTTCTTATTCTTCTCATCCTGAACTTTAACATCACCATTAATTACATACATCTCATTGCCAATAATGGGTTTTATTCCTTTATTTCGGCAGGTTTTAATTAACTCAATCGCCCCATACATAACGCCGTGATCGGTGATAGCGATCGCAGACATTCCTAACTCTAATGCTCGGTCAATTAATTGGGGTAATTGTGATGCCCCATCCAGTAAACTATAATCACTATGAATATGTAAACCTACAAAAGACATGGTTGAGTCCCTTAGTTAAATTAAACTTAAAATTAATTCAGATAAAATGATTGACTTCCGTAATATTAACACAGTTTGGGCTTCTGTATTAGTAGAAACTTTGGCCCAATTAGGATTAAAAACTGCTATTCTTTGTCCCGGTTCCCGTTCTACCCCTTTAACTATTGCTTTTGCTCAACATTATAGCATTGAAACTATCCCAATTTTAGATGAGCGTTCGGCTGCTTTTTTTGCCCTAGGAATTGCCAAAAAATCGGGTTTGCCGACGGTTTTAGTTTGTACTTCTGGAACCGCAGCAGCCAATTTTTATCCTGCTATTATAGAAGCTAAAGAAAGTCGAGTTCCTCTATTAATTTTAACAGCAGATCGCCCCCCTGAATTACGAGATTGTCATGCAGGACAAACCATTGATCAAGTTAAATTATATGGGAATTATCCCAACTGGCAAGCGGAATTAAGCATTCCCAGTTTGGATTTAGGATTGTTAGGTTATTTGCGACAAACCTTAATTTATGCTTGGGAGCGATCGCAATTTCCTATTTCCGGCGTTGTCCATCTGAATATTCCCTTTCGCAATCCTTTACACCCGGTATTTCAACCAGAAACAGAAGCATTAAAAGCCATATTTCCTGATGATTTTTTTGCTAAAATAAATCTATCAAAAACTCAAATTTTCTCTAATATTGATATATCTAATTATTTGAAACTATGGTATAATTATTCTCAAGGAATTATTGTTGCCGGAGTAGCTCAACCTGAAAATCCAGAGGTTTATTGTCAAGCGATCGCCCATCTTTCTCAACACTTAAATTATCCCGTTTTAGCCGAGGGATTATCCCCCGTTAGGAATTATTATAACCTCAATCCCTATTTAATTTCAACCTATGATTTAATTCTAAGAAATCCAACCTTAGCAGAAAAACTCACCCCTCAAGTTGTGATTTTAATAGGAGATTTACCCACCAGTAAAACCCTAAGAAATTGGTTAGAACAACAACAACCAGATTGTTTTATCCTAGATCCTAGTTATCAAAACCTAGATGGATTACATGGAAAAACTACCCATCTCAGGATATCAGTAGAACAACTATCAAAACAAATTGATCCAGCTAAAAATCCTAAAAAAATTCATTTAGATCAATCTAATTTATATGCTAATTATTGGTATGAATTAGAAACTCAATCCAGAAATAATATTGATAAAAAACTAAATCTAACTCAATCATTGATAGAACCTAAAGTCGCTTGGTTACTCTCTCAAATTTTACCTAAAAATACACCAATTTTTATTTCTAATAGTATGCCCGTGAGGGATGTAGAGTTTTTTTGGTGTCCGAATAATTCAAACATTCAACCCTTTTTTAATCGAGGGGCAAATGGCATTGATGGAACCCTATCAACTGCTTTAGGAATTGCCCATTATCAGCAAAGCAGTATTTTATTAACAGGGGATTTAGCCTTACTTCATGACACCAATGGATTTTTAATCAGAAATAAATTTATCGGACATTTAACTATTATTTTAATTAATAATAATGGCGGGGGAATTTTTGAAATGTTGCCAATTTCTCAATTTGATCCTCCCTTTGAGGAATATTTTACTACCCCTCAAAATATTAATTTTGCTCAATTAGCAGTAACCTATAATATTGGGTATGAACAAATCCAATCTTGGGAACAACTGCAACAAAAATTAAATCCTCTCCCCCAAACAGGTATTAGAATCTTAGAAATACCAACAAATCGTAAAACTGATACCCAATGGCGACAAAAATATTTAAAACAATTTTAGAAACCCGGTTTCTGCTGGAGTTGCCAAATTTCACTCTATGGGGATGCTATTATTAGGGCTACAACTATTATCCTTCGTCTTATAAATGTTGCTGTAATTTTGTGTAAGTATGGCTGGACATAGTAAGTGGGCGAATATTAAACGCCAAAAAGCGAGAGTAGACGCGGTAAAAGGTAAAGTGTTCGCAAAAATTTCCAGGGAAATTATTGTGGCGGCGCGTCAAGGGGGCGACCCGGCGGGAAACTTTCAATTGCGAACTGCGATTGAAAAGGCAAAAGCCGCGGCAATTCCCAATGATAATATTGAACGAGCGATCGCAAAAGGGGCGGGGAAACTGGGGGCTGGAGCTTCCGAGTTAGAATTTATTCGTTATGAAGGCTATGGGGTCGGGGGCGTGGCGATTTTAATTGAAGGACTCACGGATAACCGCAACCGGACGGCGGCGGATTTACGAGTGGCTTTTAGTAAAAATGGCGGTAATTTGGGGGAAACCGGATGTGTAAGTTGGATGTTTGACCAGAAAGGTGTTGTTACCTTAACCGGGCCAATTGATGAAGAAAAACTTCTGGAAACCCTCGTAGAAGCAGAAGCCCAATCCTATGAATTAACGCCTGTTAATGATACCGATGGGGCAGAAGTTTATACAGAAATTACGAATTTAGAACAGTTAAGCCAAGTTTTAAGGGAACATAAATTTTATGTTGTCGAGGCGGAATGGCGTTGGATTCCTAATAATATCATTGAAGTTAATGATATTGAAAAAGCCCGATTGCTAATGAAGTTAATGAATGGTTTAGATGATTTAGATGACATCCAGAATGTAACGGCAAACTTTGAACTATCTGATGCTTGTTATCAAGCTCTTTATAATGAATGAAATGCTTGACTCCTTTGATCATAAGCTATCCCCTTAAAAAGTCGTTTGGGAGTGATGTTAGCCTCGCTTAAAATTAATGATCAAGGGCCGTTTACGTTTCTATTAGATACGGGTGCTGATACTATTTTTATTTCTAAACAGTTAGCTAATCAAATAAAAATCAATCATAAGGAAGTTTATTATTAGTTCCGATAAAATGAGAAACCAGGCTTCTTGAGAAAAACCTGGTTTCTGTAGAATTACAATCCTAAATCCAGTTTCCAGTATTTGAGAATTCCGGTATTCTCAGGAATAGCATCGACAACTTTTAACTGCCAATTTCCCTGGGCGGAAATATTGATAAATTGTCTCAAATATATTGTATTTTGTAAGTTATAGGTGGTTTTCAACTGAGTTTTAATCCCTAAAGTTCGATTTTGAAGTAATACCTGATCTCCATTAGGTGCAACTAACCAAACCTCAATATCCCCCAAGAAACTATGTTGAATTTCTACCGTTACCTGAATATCCTGAATCGGACTGGTTTCCGTAATCGCAATTGAACTACTAACCCCATTTGGGTTATTATCAGGAATCTCAACACTTTGACTATTTTCTTGGGAAATATTCCGAGAAATTTGTTGCTGCACCATGCGTCTATTTTGTGCCATTTCCACAGCTTTAAACGCATTAACTTTGCCATAGCCAAACCATTGAGAATAGCCATTTTTATCATAATTTCCCATCCGAATTCCCAACTGAGGATCAGGATCAGAATCCACAATTTTATCCGCACTTTGTTCAAGAATTCGGCGAACTTCCTGGGCCGTTAAGGTCGGATTCACCGATAACACTAAAGCCGCCACCCCAGCCACCACCGGAGTTGCACTTGATGTACCCCCAAAATAGGGCGTAAAATCCGATGGATCATAACCTCCGGCTCCCGTGCGGTCAGTAGTAAAGACCCCCAAACCGGGCAACGTCCCCTTCAGGACTGGAGGCGTACCGATATAGCCCGTTTCCTGTAACCACATCCCCGGAGGCACATTATTACTCGGAGCACAGACTGAAACCCCAACTCCCCAGTTACTATAAGCAGATTTTTTACCCAAACTATTAGAAGCAGAAACCGTAATCACATCGGGATGAACCGCAAATCCAGCCAACCATTTCACCCGACCGCTAATAATATCATTCGGCCAACCGGATTCATCGAGCATACCATTCACCGGACGATTGGCATTTCCAGCGGCAAAAACCACTACACAACCTTTGCCTTTACGACCCTTGGTTACGGCTTTACTAATCGCTGCTTTTTGTCGGGCCGAAAGGGGAAAATAAATCGCACTCGCCCCCCAACTACAGGAAATCACCGCCGCCCCCTTATCAATGGCCCAATTAAAAATCTGTTCCACCGATTCATCATCTAAAAATCCCGTTGTCCGAATTGGCATTAGGGCACAACCGGGAGCTACCCCGACAATTCCTACTCCGTTTTCTTCAGCCACCGCTACCCCGGCACAAGCGGTTCCATGATTATCCGTAGGGACTTCTGGAAGCGGAAGATTATCTTTGTCTTTTAAGTCTAAGGGGGCAACAATTTTCCCGACTCCTTGGAAATCTGGGTGATTGATGTCTACAGAATCATCACTAATAGCCACTACCACAGAACGAACTCCCCGGGTAATATCCCAGGCTTTTTCGCTGGAAATATGGGAACCTGGTGCGAGTTGGTTGCCCCCATTATGGTTGAGATACCATTGCTTATTATATAAAGAATCACGAGGAACATAACAGGGCTGACTTCTAATCACAATATTAGGTTCAGCTAGTAAAACTTGAGGATTACGGGTTAAACGATTCGTAATTTTCAGAGGATTCTCAGAGGAATTAGATGTCATTTCATAAACAAAACCATAGGGTAAACCGTCAATGGGTTTTAACTCTTTTAATCCAAATTCTGAAACAATAGACGCTCGGGTTGAGGAATCAATTTCTTCTTTAAACTGAATGGTAAGCTGATCGGTTAAATAGACGACGGAGCTAGGGTCACTATCGAGTTGGTAAACATGACTAGCAAAGTTAATATTCTCAGAATTCCGGGCTAATTCCATCGCTTCATCCAGTTGCTCAGAGGCGACTTGTAATTCCTCTAAGGCAGGAGGAACACTATTGGCGTGTTGGATGGGAATTGGAGGTTGCGGTAAATCTTTGAGTTGGGTGTTAGGGGAGGACAATTGCACCGTAAAGCGGTCAGGGACTTTGTTCAGGATTAATTCTTCGCCTCCCCGTTGTAAAACAAAGCCGATACTGCTATCAGGAACGCCAATGCCTTGATAGTTTTGTTGGGGAACGTTTGATGGATCAACTGATGATGTCATATTTAATCTATCCTTTCTCCTTAAAAGTTTAAATCTGGATTCAGAATTTTCAGATCGATTTATTCTCAAGGGTGTAGGGGAAAATCCGTCGATTCATTATCCCCACCCCTGACAAAAAATATAACCCGTATCGGGATCGCAGTGGATCAGGTTATTCGCACAGTATGGGATTGCTCAAGATTAATGATAAAATCCATGAAGTTTAATGTTTTTTTCTATCGCGTTCGCGAAATTGAGTCATGGTATCCTCTGGAACTGTTAGCTTCCTTCGACTTACAGCTTATCTGTCTATCCCCTTAATGGTGGCTTGGGGTGTCTTGTTGCCGTTTCGGATTAATGCTCAAGAATCTTCTCCAACTGTCGCCCAGGGGAATGTACAGATGGGGGATGAAACAGCAACACCAGAAGCCCAGCCATCGGGTGATTTGGCGCCTCTCAATCCTAATGATATTCGTCCTTTGTCCTTAGATAGCAGTTTTTTGAGTATTGAGGGCGGAAAACGGCTGATGCAAGAAGCTGATAGCGCCGTTGGCCGTGAAAATTATGCCGATGCAGAAAAAAAATTCCAGGAAGCTCGTCAAGTTTTTAACCAGTTATCTAATTTTTATCAACAGTTAGCGGGTAGTTTTT
Source organism: Planktothrix agardhii NIES-204 (assembly GCA_003609755.1). Classification (NCBI taxonomy): domain Bacteria; kingdom Bacillati; phylum Cyanobacteriota; class Cyanophyceae; order Oscillatoriales; family Microcoleaceae; genus Planktothrix; species Planktothrix agardhii. Next base: position 264,158 of record AP017991.1, on the reverse strand, counting down.
CTGGGGTTGATAACCGAATTGCCGATGGTTTTCGCAATTCAGCCCGGGACACGGCACAAATGCGCGATACCGCCACCTATCAGTTAGCCCTACTCCACCGAGCCAAAAATCAACCGGAATTGGCTGTCCCTCTGTTAATTCAAATTATCCGCTCCCAAGCCCCCACCCGGGACTTAGGCAAAAAAGCTTATCAACAATTACTAGAATTAGGATTTGTGACTGACCCCTTCCCCCGGGTTGGTAGTGAAACAACTCCACCGACTGCGGCGCAATAAGAGAGCAGGGGGAGCAGGGGGGCAGGGGGAGCAGGGGGGCAGGGGGAGAAATCATTAACTTCTGACTTCTGACTTCTGACTTCTGACTCCTGTTTCCTCTAAAATATTTACATCTACTAAGGTTTGGGAATGGCAATGATTACACTGAATCAAGTTGAAGCAATGATTAAGTCAGAATTACCTAATGCGGTGGTTCAAGTACAAGATTTGGGCGGAGGTGACCATTTACAAGCAATTGTGGTGTCTGCTGAATTTGAAGACAAGACTTTAGTAGAACAACACCAAATGGTTTACAAAGCTGTTAAGGAAGCAATGGCTACCGAAGCTATTCATGCTTTAGCATTAAAGACCTACACCCCCCAAGATTGGGCAAAAGCCAGTTCTGGGGCTTAATTGTACCTAAACTCCGATCTAGCTTAACGCCCAAATTCTTGGAAATCAGTTAGACTCAAATCTGGGATTCTATGATCGTTTTGCCGATCAATTAACCTATCCAAACCTACCTCATTTTATTAATAAACCATGACGACAGACCCACAGGAAAAAATTAAAGATCTGATCACGAAAAACAAAGTCTTTGTTTTTATGAAGGGAACAAAGCTCATGCCAATGTGCGGTTTTTCTAATAATGTTGTACAGATTTTAAATAGTTTGGGGGTTCCTTTTGAAACCCTAGATGTTTTAGAAGATTCTGAAATTCGCCAAGGGATTAAAGATTATTCCAACTGGCCGACGATTCCCCAGGTCTATATTAACGGCAAGTTTGTTGGCGGTTCTGATGTGCTGATTGAACTATATCAAAAAGGTGAGTTACAGCAACTTGTAGAAGTCACTTTTGCTTCATAAAACGGTTGTGGGGTTTTGGGTATAGGGTTTGGGTTGGAGTTGATTCCTCCCTAACCCTCTATCCCGTTTTCCCCTATTCCCAAACCTTTGGGTGACTTTCTAAGTTAATAATAATCGACTTGACGTTGAGGCATCGGCATTTCAAAATTTGAGGGGTCGTAAATATATCGAGTCGCTTCTTCCTCCAAACGACTAATTAAATAGGGTTCTAAGCCATTCGTGTGTCTGAGGGCGGCTAAGTAACCGTCTAAATATAACCTGAGATCATCATAACGATAACCTCGGTTCCACATCTCGACGAGGGCATCGGTAAGTTTCTGATAATGGCGAATCGTTAAGGTGTCCTGAAGCATGGTTTGAATGGGGTTTAATGGGTGATTACTGGACTGAATTAGGAGGTTGGGGCCCGATTCCGAGAATAAGACTCGTCTATCCTTATGTTAGCTCTTTCTATCTTAACTTCAAATCAAAATTACCCCGGTTGGCTTTGATACTTTTGAGTATTAAGGTTATGGGGAGGTAACAGTAGCTACAAAATCAGAAAGATTACCCTGTTACTCTTAAACTCAACATTGAAGAAGGAAGCTCGCATTCGTGGGATCTGCTTGTATTTCAATTATTGAGGGAAACCCGCATTTACGGTCGCTCTTGGGTTGGCATTTACAGCACGTCGGTTATTTGGTTCATCAGGCTGCTGATTTGCAGAATGCAAGGGATATCTTCTATGCTCATCAACCCAATTTAGTGATTTTGGACGCTGAATTACCAGAGGGAAATAGTTTAGAATTTTGCCAATGGCTTCAGCAACAGCGACAATCTTTAATTCTGATGTTATCGTCTCGCACAACGGAATCCGATATTGTCCGGGGCTTGAGGGCGGGTGCTGATGACTATTTAGCAAAACCTTTTGGAATGCAGGAGTTTTTGGCGAGGACAGAATCCTTAATGCGCCGTAGTCGCACCATTGTTCCGCCAACCACCTTGGATTATGGATCTCTGAAAATTGACTTGGTACAGCGTCGCGTACGCTTACAGAGTCAATTAATTGAACTGACTCCCCAGGAATATAGTCTGCTCTATGTTCTCGCTCAAGCCTGTGGAGAACCCTTGACTCGTTCAGAACTATTACGACGAGCTTGGCCAGATGCTATTGATAATCCTCGCACGATTGATACCCATGTTCTTTCGTTACGGAAAAAGTTAGAAACTGACCCTCGCCAACCGAATTTAATCCAAACTGTTCGGAATATTGGCTATCGTCTCAATTTAGAAATTCTGAAAGCCGAAACGGTTCGTACCGTTAGACTCAATGGTAAATATCCACCCATTCGAGGGGTGAAAACAGAGAGTAGTGCTTGATCTGATCGGGATTCTGGGAATAATCAAAATCTAATCCTTAACTTTGATTATTCCCTATTCTCTGGGGATTATTTCAGGGTGAGGGCGGTGGAAATTGTCCAAATATCCACTAAGCCCAATAATAAACTACAGCCAAATAAAATAAAATACATCCAGGGTTGAGCCAACGGACGGACATCGGTTGTATCAATTCCTGTTTTTTCTTGTACTATTCCCACAAACTTGGCAAACCCAGCCATTCGCATCGGGAGTAAATAGCCTTCTCCTGTGTGGCTAACGAAATAATAAACCAGTCCTCCTTGTCCGGTGGTTCTAGGTTTCAATGCTTTGATCTGATTCCACGGTAATGACCAACCCCGACGGAATATCAGAGTAAACCAAGGAACATAACTCACCTTAATCCCCTCATTATCTACTATTACTCTTTCTGTTAAAAGTGCTGATAGGGCGATCGCTCCGATCCCAATTCCTAGCCAAAGTAACATCGGAGAAACGGGAGCATTAACCGCTTTTGACAAAAAAGGTAAGGGGATCATCAACACCGCATATAAACTTAACAGCGTGATTCTAATAATGGGAGACAGGCGAAATACAATTGGACTAGATAACGCTACGGATTCTACTGTTTCAACAGTCATTTTTAAACAGATTTTAAATTGATTAAGTAGGTAGGCGGGATTAAACTCTACCATGTAACAATACTTTCGCTCTCAACCAAAATACCATAACTTTGTCCTATCCAATGATTTGTTATGCCCCGATCGCTTCTCAATTCTTAACTTTGGCGATCGCTTCAACAATAATCTTCTCAAGTTTGCGATTAGGCGATCGCTATTTAAAAAGTCTTCAAAATTTCTGCGGCTGTCAATTTTAGGTTAGGGAAAGTAGTCGAAATAACTATCTGATTGCCACGGAATTGCTGAATTTCATACTCTCCATTTGCTAGTGTGCAGATAGAGAGAGTAGGCTGTTTGGACTTCCCAATATGTCGAACCCCTCCCAATCCGGCATAGTCAGCAATCCAATATTCGGGAATACCCAGAGTTGCATAGTCTTCAACTTTACGGGCATAATCATTTTGCCAGTTGCTACTCACAACTTCCGCTACAAATTTAATTGAACTGCCTAATGTCAGAATTGACTGCTCATTCCAAATTGGTTCTTTAGTAAGCTCATGGCGATCAATAACTGCCACATCAGGTCGAAATGCAGTCATTCCAATGTTAGAAGGGCGAATAAGTCCTCGCTGAAGCACAAACCAAGGCCATCCCATTTGGTCAATCTGGACGCATACCTTTGTGGTAATAAAAGCTGCAACTTCTTCATGCAAGCCTGTTGGTTCCAAGTCAAATATATCTCCATCAATAAGTTCATAACGGTTATCGTCACGATAACGGATGAGAAACTCGTCAAAGCTGAGTGCTTTCTGTTGAATTGGTCGGTCGGTTGCGATTGCCATATATCAACTTAGCCCAATTAATACATTCATTATATCGAAATAAGTAGGTAGGCAGAAAGAGGAAACTACAGCACACAACGGATGAAATTTCACTCGGAGCCACAACCAAGTTAACTTTTCGTTACATACTTGTTGATTTTCTCGCCCACCTACTTAACCTTCAGAAATTCCACCACGATTTTGTAAGTCGCAGTGGAATCTCTCCGGTGAATTTTGAGATGATTTTATTATCGTTTTTTTGTAAATTAATCAACAGAAGTTAAAGCCGGAGTGGTTAAAGGTTCCTGTTTAACTGTACGCTTATTGGCAAAATTTCTGGATTGAGGATTTGGAGTTAACGGTTTATCCTCATAGCTGATAGACTGTTGATCAATCTGGAGCCGATCACAAGGAATATTATCAGCAATAATTGCGCTCGCCATACTTCCAGTATGGATTTCTAAAGTTGCTTGTGGAATCGCTTCAAAAACTAAGCGTTGTCCTGGGAATACCACCCGCTCAAAGTACCAATTGGGGACATTGGTGATCCGAGCGATCTGAATATGGCTGGTAGCATTGACATAGCAGCACAAAATTCGACCAGAACTATTTGACGGTAGGGGATCAAGAATTTGAGCCATATCTGAATCTGGGGGCTTTAAGCTAAACGTTTTACTGACTAATCGTTACGTTAACATTTGTTGATCCCAGTTGGTTGTAACCCCGACTACCAATCCCTAATTATACTCATCGAGCCAAAATTTTTAGTCAATTCACTGGTTTTAGCTGATTTTGAAGAAATTATTTCCAAAAATAGACCTTCAAAACCTTCGGATAGGTATGGTAGAGATCGGTTGTTCCTTGTCCCATCGACTTATTGAAATTATTGAAACTTAAGGAATTTCTCAGATTCGTGACCCTAAAGGGCGGAAAATTTGTTATATTGTTAAGGAATCTTAAGCAAAGTCGATATAAATTCACCGATTTCAACCCAAATCCCGCCCGACGCACAACAGCATCATGGAAGATAAAATTCTTTACGTCCGCCTTCCTTGTAACCCGATTTTCCCGATTGGGGTGGTTTACCTGTCCGACCACGTTCACAAGCTATTTCCCACCGTCCAACAGCGCATTTTTGACTTAGGGGCAGTTCCTCCTCTGGACTACGCCGCCACATTGGATGCCTGTGTGGATGAGTTTCAACCCACATTATTAGTCTTTTCTTGGCGAGATATTCAAATTTATGCCCCCGTGGGGGGACGGGGTGGAAATCCTCTACAAAATGCCTTTGAATTTTATTATGCTAAAAACCCTTTAATTAAATTAAGAGGAGCTTTAGGAGGATTACGGTTAGCCACTTCCTACTATACGGAACTTTGGCAGAATTTAGGACTAATTAAACGGGGATTATCCCGTTCTCAACGTTATAATCCCCAGGCGCGGGTTGTCGTTGGAGGCGGAGCGGTCAGTGTTTTTTATGAACAGTTAGGAAAGAGTTTGCCCAAAGGAAGTATTGTTTCGGTGGGAGAAGGAGAAAGTTTATTAGAAAGGCTATTGAGAGGGGAAGATTTAGCCGATGAACGTTGTTATATTGTCGGAGAAACGACGCCTCGCGATCGCTTAATTCATGAACAACCCATGAATTTTGAAAAAACTGCTTGTAATTACGATTATATTGAAACCATCTGGCCAGAATTTCAATATTATTTTCAAGATCAAGACTTTTATATTGGAGTCCAAACCAAACGGGGGTGTCCGCATAGTTGTTGTTATTGTATCTATACCGTTATTGAAGGGAAAAAAGTTAGAATTAATCCCGCTGATGAAGTGGTGGCAGAAATTCAACAACTTTATCAACGGGGAATTAGAAATTTTTGGTTTACCGATGCTCAATTTATTCCCGCCCGTAAGTTTATTAGTGATGCGGTGGAATTATTACAGAAAATCCTTGATTCTGGGATGACTGATATTCACTGGGCGGCTTATATTCGCGCAGATAATTTAACCCCAGAATTATGTGATTTAATGGCTAAAACTGGGATGAATTATTTTGAAATTGGGATTACCAGTGGTTCGCAGGAATTAGTTAGAAAAATGCGGATGGGGTATAATTTGCGGGTGGTTTTAGAAAATTGTCGAGATTTAAAAGCTGCCGGATTTAATGATTTGGTTTCAGTGAATTATTCTTTTAATGTGATTGATGAAACCTTTGAAACCATTCGTCAAACAATTGCTTACCATCGAGAATTAGAGGCTATTTTCGGGGCGGATAAAGTCGAACCTGCAATTTTCTTTATCGGGTTACAACCCCATACCCATTTAGAGGAATATGCCTTTAAGAAACAGATATTAAAACCAGGGTATGATCCTATGAGTTTAATGCCTTGGACGGCGAGAAAGTTACTCTGGAATCCTGAACCTTTAGGATCATTTTTTGGAGAAATCTGTTTAGAAGCCTGGAAGCGAAACTCCAATGATTTTGGACGGACGGTGATGGATATTTTAGAGGAAAAGTTAGGACGAGCACCTTTAGAAGAAGCCTTAAATGTACCCTTGGGTCGGGGAAAAGAGTTAGCGAGTATTGGTTAATTTTAGGTTAAATTGTGGGGTGCGGTTATGGTAGTGCTGAATAATCAAATCCCACGATTATAGGATCGGGTTTATTCGGGTTTATGCTAATTAAGGTTCTTCATTAGTACAAAATTCAATGATTCTGGGCCACGTTCAGCCCCTTGGAAACCGAATTCCAGTCGTATACCAGGAAGACCGCAAGATGGTCAAGATGGTAATAGAATTAATCGTTGGGAATTGCCGGAAAATCATAAATTTTATGCTACTGAAATTGATGCTAAATTAGTAGGAGTTAAATACTTTTTACAAGCGTTATCAATGGAAGGTGTACCCCCTTTACCACCTAATTCCATACAAAATAGTTTTATTTGGTTATTAGGACATCTAGTAGAACCGGGTCAATGTCTCGATTAATTCTCCTAATGTTGAAATAGTAAAATCAGGGTTTTGTTCCCTTATTGTAACTAATTGTTGTTTTAAATTAGAAGATTTTGGTTCATAATAAGCTGCATTTAAACGAATATTGTTAGAATGTGTAATAGATTTTGAAGAAATTATAAATGCTTTTTTAGTAACTTTACTTGGATCATTTGCTTTTAAAAATTCTTCATAAGCTTGGCTAATTTCAGGTAAGTCTATATCTACAATAGTCTGTTGATCATCTTTAAAGACAGGTTTTCCTCTACGATCATGTCCAATTTTTATAGGTCTAGCCATAAAGATAGGATATTCGGGTTCATTTTCCCATAAAGGATTGGGTTTTTCTCGTTTTTGAACAACTAATAATGCTCCTTTTGTTCCCGTATAAGGTTGAAAAGTATCTTCAGGAAGATCAATAACAGCTATAATTTTACAATGAGTCATTAACCATTCTCGCACAAATTCTTCTTGAGGGCCACTGAGAATTTGATAAGGGAAAACAAGTACCATTTTACCTGTTTCATGTTTCAATAAATCTAAATTTCTCTCAATGAATAAAATATCAGGAGAACGGGGAACAATTTTTTCTGTAGATATCCATTGATCTTGATGCTTTTTCCATGATCTTGCTAACTGAAAAGATTGTAAAATCTCTAAATTTTTAATAGTAATTTTAGTTCCAAACGGAGGATTTCCTACCATAAACATTTTTGAATTAGGTGAAATTCGATCTAATAGTTGGCTTTTCCACTGTTGAAAAGGAAGTAAACTATCTTGATTTTCTACTATTTTTTGAGGGAGTTTTTCTAATTCGGGTGATGTGTTAGAAATTTGGACAAGATCTTGGTCAACTTCTAAACCCAACAATAAATCGGAAATTAATTGGTTTTGTTTAAATTGATCAAGAATTCCTTTTTTTTCTGCTGATTTTATAATAATTTTTCTGGCTTGGTGTAAAAATCCTGATGTTCCACAACTAATATCAGCTAATGTTTGATGGTTTTCTCCTGTAAATCCAACTAAATTTAATGCTAATTCAATTACAGGTCTAGGAGTAAAAAACTGTCCTCCTTCTCTTTTCATGATATAGCTTCTGAAGGCTTCTAAAGCGTCACCTAAAACATCGCTAGGAGTTTGAGTTAAAGATATTCCTTCTAAATGAAATACAGTATAATAAATTGATTCATTATCTAACTCTAAAGATCTAATTTGATGACAATCATCTTTGTTTAAATTATATTTATGGAGAAGATTTTTTATCCTTTCAGCAACTTGATTAACGGGATCTAAATTAGGAGTAATTTGATCATCATATTTTTTATATAATTCTTTCCCCGTCAGACAAAATTCGCATTGATCATAAACTTGTTCCTCATCAAATTTTTTAATTAATAGTATTTTTTGAATTTCGATTCCTAATCTTGAAGGAATCCGAATATTACTATTTCCATAGAGGTGATCATGGAGATTGGCTAAAATAGATTTTAAATTATAACCAGGTGACAAACTAGATTTTAAACGATAATAATCTGGATTTGGCAAGTTTTCGATTTCTTTAAAATGAGGAATAAAGGGAGAAATATCATAATAATTTTGATTATTATTATCCAAGGCAAATACTCTGATAATATCTTTTTGTTTAAAGATTAAAACCTTAGATCCTGAATATTGCCATTTTTCCAGTAATTTAGCGTTAAAATTATCTAAGGAGTCAATAATTTTAATCACCAAAATAGGATTGATATGCAATACAGAGTTTTCAGGCAAAACAATAATATCACCTAAAAAAGTCTGACCATTATAACCCCAAAAACTGCTATTTAATAATATATTTTTATTGGGATACCCTAAATCACATAATTCTTGAATTATTCTTTGGGTTTCTAAATCAGGAATATTGTTTTTATTGTTTGCCTTAAATTCAGCTTTTTTTGCATAGTCAAATATAGGGATTAAAAGTGCAAAACACCCTAATCTATCTTAAACCCCCAGTAAAAAAACTCAACATAAACGCCTATCATCCTTGTAAATCAGCCAATATCCGATAGTTAACACCCGACACCCGTGCAACTTTACGGTAAAATCTGATCAATAGAAGTGTTAATATAGTATTTCCTGTGCAAAATTCTGGACTGCAATACCTATCTGCATCAACGGATGCCTTAGAAACCCGATCGCCTAATCAACAATTATTTCCTTTGACGGCGAAAGTCAATTCGCAAGATCACTTAGAAATTGGTGGCTGTGACGTTACCGCTTTAGTTGAACAATTTGGCACGCCCCTCTATATTGTCGATGAAACCACCCTGCGAACGGCTTGTCAACAATACCGGGACGCCTTCAAACGCTATTATCCCGGTGAGTCCCTCGTCCTGTATGCTTCCAAAGCCTGGAATTGTTTAGCGATTTGTGCTATTGTAGCCGCCGAAGGATTAGGTATTGATGTCGTATCCGGGGGAGAACTCTATACCGCCCTCCAAGCCGGAGTTTCACCGGAGAAAACCTACCTCCATGGTAACAATAAATCCTTAGAAGAAATTCAATTAGCGATTGAAAATGGGTGTACCGTTGTTGCCGATAATTGGTTAGATTTACACACCCTCGCTAAACTCAGTCAAGGGTCTATAGTTGATCATCCGATTCGGATGATGATTCGGTTTACCCCAGGAATTGAATGTCATACCCATGAATATATCCGTACTGGACATTTAGATAGTAAATTTGGTTTTGATCCCGGTCAACTGGATGAAGTCTTTAAATTTATTAGTCAGCAACCGGGTTTATCCTGTGTTGGCATTCATGCCCATATTGGCTCCCAAATTTTTGAATTGCAACCCCATAACGATTTAGGTTCTGTAATTATTGATACTTTAATGAAAGCAAATCAACAGGGCTTAAATATTTCAGAAGTTAATATTGGTGGTGGTTTAGGGATTTGCTATACGGAGTCAGACGATCCCCCAAGTATTGATGATTGGGTAAAAATTGTTACTGAATCCGTGATCAAAGCCTGTGAACAGAAACAATATCCCCTACCGAAATTATTATCTGAACCGGGAAGGTCTATGATTGGCTCTAGTTGCGTTACAGCTTATACAGTAGGTTCTCAAAAACAAGTTCCTGGAATTCGGACTTATATTGCTGTAGATGGCGGGATGTCCGATAACCCCCGTCCGATCACCTATCAGTCCTTGTACCGAGTGGTTTTAGCCAATAAAATGTCTGCACCCATGACCGAAACCGTTACGGTTGCAGGAAAACATTGTGAATCTGGGGATATTTTAATTAAGGATGCTCAACTTCCTAAAGTTGAATCTGGGGATATTCTCGTGGTTATGGCAACGGGAGCCTACAATTATAGTATGGCGTCTAACTATAATCGACTGTCCAAACCGGCGGCAGTTTTAGTTAGTAATGGTGATGCTAACGTCATTATTGAACGAGAATCTTACCAAGATTTAATTAGTAAAGATCGACTTCCAGAACGCCTAACCATAAATTCTTAGGGGTTGTAGGGGTGAAGTACAGGATCGGTGTCAACAATTGCCAAAAACTGATGATGATAGCCGAGATCCGATCCCCCTAAATCCCCATGAAAAAGGGGGACTTTGATCCCTCTAAATCCCCCGTAAGAAGGGGTTGGCTCAGGCTTCTATTAATTTGATCAAAATTCAATGAATGCGGCGTCTAGTCATGACTAAGCAAGGAATTCCTCCCTGGTTCATTCAAAGTCTTGATATTGGATTAGTTTTTGCCGTCGCTTATGTAGTTTTGGTCATCATTGGAGAACGCCGTACCCTTTGGATGGTGCGCGGGTTTATTATTCTAATGTTGGCAACGGCCATTAGTAACTGGGCAAATTTGAAATTATTGTCTATTGCCCTGAATAGTTTAGTTACAGGTTCTGCCGTAGCGATGGCAGTCATATTACAATCGGAATTCCGCGAATTTTTGGAACAGTTGGGTCGCGGAGAAATTTCGCAACTGTTTGGTCAGGGTCGCCGTGTCATTCCTGAACCCGATGGGGTAATTGATCAACTTGTGGAAGCGGTTAAAGAACTCTCGCAAAATCGTACTGGTGCATTAATTATTATTGAAACTGGAAGTCCAATTGATGAACGGGATTTTTCTGTCCCTGGAGTAAAACTAAATGCCGAAGTTTCCAGAGAACTGTTACAAACAATTTTTCAACCGAAAACCCTGTTACATGATGGGGCGGTGTTAATTCGGGCATCTCGAATTGCGGCGGCGGGGGTGATTTTGCCCCTATCGGAACGGATGGCCTCCCGACAATTGGGAACTCGTCATCGGGCGGCGATGGGAATTACGGAACGAGTGGCAAAATGTATGTGTATTGTGGTGTCGGAAGAAACGGGTTCAATTTCTCTGGCGGAAAAAGGAATCCTCAACCGACCCTTAACTAGCAGTAAACTGAAAGAGCTATTAGAAGCTCGTTCTTGGACATCCAATGATGACAGAACTCCTACCTCGATTTCCATTACCCATTGGGGAAACCGCATTGGTTCCCAAGGGTGGGCTTTAGTGTCTCGCCTATTCCGTCCTCGATCCAAAGCTTCTCGGGAGAAAAAATGAGTGCTAAGACAAGGGTTGTATATGAATTACCCGCAGATTTAGACCAAGACCGTTTACCTCAACACATTGCTGTAATTATGGATGGCAATGGTCGCTGGGCGAAGCGTCGGGGTTTACCTCGAACTATGGGCCACCGTCGGGGAGTGGATGCTCTCAAAGAAGCTTTACGCTGTTGTCGAGATTGGGGTGTGGAAGCACTAACAGCCTATGCTTTTTCCACGGAAAATTGGGGTCGTCCTTTGGAGGAAGTCGATTTTCTCATGGCATTATTTGAGCGGGTTTTAATGCGAGAACTACGAGAAATGATGGCGGAGGAAGTGCGAATTCAGTTTGTAGGAAATTTGGCAGCCCTTCCCCAATCTCTACAGGAAAAAATAGATTATTCTATGGAGGAAACGAAGCAAAATAAGGGTATTTTATTTACTATTGCTACTAATTATGGCGGACGACAAGAAATTTTACAAGCCTGTCGAGAGATTGCTAATCAAGTAAAACAAGGGTTAATTCAACCAGAAGATATTGATGAAACTCTATTTGAACAGCATCTATATACTACGGGAATATGTCACCCCGATTTATTGATTCGTACCAGTGGAGAAATGCGAATTAGTAATTTTTTATTATGGCAACTCGCCTATGCAGAAATTTATGTAACTGATACCCTTTGGCCTGATTTTAATCAGAAGGAATTACATCTAGCCTTATCTTCCTATCAAAAACGGGAACGTAGATTCGGCAAAGTTTGAATCACTGATCACGGATTTGGACGGATTAAAGGATTTCACGGATTAAATCAACAGTTGACTGATAACTGATAACTGATTAAGGCCCCCCAAAAATGGCAGATTCAAGATCTTGACGAGAAAGAGAATATTTAAAAGAACGTTGAATATCCTGACCGTTGGTTGCAGCTCCGATATAACGGACTGTAATTTGGTCAATTTCTAACCACAAGTCTGCTGTCCAATTTGGGTTTCCAATCCGCCAATAATGGAGTTCTTTTTGATCTTGTTCACCCCCATGGGAGCGTAACCATTCTTCAATATCAGGTAGGGGATGATTATATAAGGGTGTCTCTGAACTCGGCAAAGTCATAAATAAGAAGAAGGAGAGCTAATTTATATTGGGTATTGATTATAGCATTTTTGATCAATTCTAACCAATACATAAATATTAATAACGAGTTAAACTAATAAAAATTGCTAATAGGATACATCCAATAAAAGTTAATCCCATTAGAAATAATGAAAAAACTTCCCCAGGGGAAAGAGGCCGATCTGTTGGGTCTAAATAGGCGGAAGAAGAATTAAGACGATTATTTTTAGAATAGGGTTGATTTAAGTCCGTTGGAACTTGAATTAAATGATATCGAGAATAGCCAATTTTTTGATCATAGGACTGACGCCGATCTGGGTTACAAAGGGTGGCGTAAGCTTCATTGAGTTTCTGAAATTTTGCCGTGGCGATCGCCTTTGATAAGGTTGTGGTATCAGGATGATACAGTTTACTCAGTTCCCGATAGGAGCGTCGAATTTCTATCGGGGTCGCACTCGGATGAACTCCTAATAAGGTGTAATAGCTAGAAATCAGTGCCGGATGGTTTTCGGCTTGGGGTTGCTGTTGAGATGAATTTCCTGGAGAAGTCACGGCTATCCTAACTCTACATCACGAAACAGTTCTGTTCATTATACAGAAAAATTAAATCAGCAGGTTAGTGTTTACAACTTCTTTGTGTCTTTGTGTCTTTGTGTCTTTGTGGTTAAATTAGGCTTTACCGTTGTCAACATAGCCACAAGAACTGCTATACTTTCTTCCCCTGTCCGGGTAATTTTTGTCAAACAACAACACCTAATACTTTTCACAGATTAAAGACCAACCTCTAACAGACCAACTCCTGATCGGTGTTGACCTCCCCATTCGTGAGGATCTCCCCTCATATCATCATCAAATTTCATGATTTGATCAGGAAAGATATCAGTTTCATCAGGTCTTAGAATATTGTTAATGCGAGGAAAAGTATTAGTTTTATTGCTTGTAAAGGGGTCGATATTTGGCTCAAACAAGTCATCCAAATATTCCTTGGTATATTCAAAGGGTTGACCTAATTCTGGCCCCCCCATTGGGAAGGTTAAACTATCAGGATCACGTCCAATGGTTAGTTCTTCTGGTATTCCTAAATCCTGGGCGGAACCTCTTGACAGTTCAGCCGTCTGTAAAGTAGGAATTGCAAATTCCGATCCGGTTAAATCGGCATTTAAAAGATTTGCACCTTCTAGTTGAGCTTGAACTAAATTAGCATTAGTTAAGTTAGCACCACTAAGGTTAGCATCATTAAATTCAGTTTGATTTAAAAACGCGCCCTCTAGGTTTGCAGATGTTAAGTTTGCTCCTTTTAAATCTGCACCTTCTAAATTGATATTAGCTAAGTTTGCCCCTGCAAGATTAGCATCTCGTAAATCTACACCAATCAAATGAGCACCGCTTAAATTAGCGCCTCTCAAATCACACCCTTGACAGAATCGGGTTTCTAATAATTGTTTAAGATCATTAGGGTTCTGAGAATAGGCTGGAGTTGTGACTCCCAAACCGAGTAGAAGCACTGTGGCGGTTCCAAACATTGCTGTGGATAGGATTTTCATAACTGTATCCTCCAATAGCTGCCACCTAAAAACTACACCTGATAGTTTTCTGATTACTATTATACGCTAGAGTCAACGACCGAATACTTCAACCATTAGGAAGATTTAATAAAATTCAGTTTGTACCCCAAAAAATTAAGAGTGCGTTATAGGATGTTAACGCACTCTCTAATTTACGCAGTTACGCTTAATTCCTTAATTTAGAAGCCTGATTGAGTTGGGATAGAGCATGATTTAATTTCTGGTCAATAGCTTCTGGATTGGGATTTAATTCCAGGGCTTGACGATAACAATTAACTGCATCTTCGAGATCGTTACGAGCATCTTTGTCTATCGGTTGAACATGGGAACGTTGTTCGAGGGCATCCCCTAAATGCAAATATACGACATCAGATAAGCTCACATCTAAGGCCCGACGATAGGCTAAAATCGCATCATCCCAGCGTTGGAGTTGGGCCAGGGCAAACCCTAGATGATCTTGCGCTTCTAGGGAATGGGGTTCCAAATCTACGGATTTCCGGTAAGCCGTGGCCGCCTGTTCCCAACGCTGTAACGTCGATAACGCATCCCCCAAATGTTGATAAATAATCGCTGAAGTCGGTGCGAGATCTAGGGCTTTCTTGTAAGCTGCGATCGCTTCTTCCCAATGATGAACCAGGGATAGGGTATGTCCCAGGAAATGATAATAAATGGCCGATTTGGGGTCATATTCCGTGGCTTTGCGGTAGTAAGCGATCGCTTCTTGATATTGACCTTGATCTCGGCAAATCATCCCCAACTGATAATAACTCCAAGCGGATTTGGGGTTAATCTGAATTACATTTTTGTAAGAAGCGATCGCTTCCTGAATTTGATTATTAGCCTTTAACGCTTCGGCTAACTGCTGATGGAGTTCCCCACTGTTGGGAGTTGCCGTCACCGCTTTGTGTAAATAGGCTATGCCTTCGCGTCCCTGTCCCTGTTGAGCAAAGGCATCCCACAGATATTGATAACAGGCAGTGGCATCGGGTTCGAGTTCAATTGCTTTTTCTAGGGAACTAATGGCTTGGGCAAACTGTCCCTGTTGGCAGAGTAGTTTTCCGAGACTCTGCTGAAACTCATAAAAATCAGGATTCAGTTCCACCGCCCGACGATAGGCCTCCGTTGCTTCCGTGATTCTACCCTCTTGCTCTAGGAGTTCACCTAGGTTATAGTAAGACCAAGCCGAGTTGGGGTTGAGTTCGCAGGCCTTTTGGTAACTGGCGATCGCCTCCTCTACCTGACCCAGTTGAGCCAGGGTTTCCCCCAAGTTATGGTGATACCAGGAAAAATTGGGTTTTTCGGTTATGGCATCACGGTAAGCAATAACCGCTTCTTGAAGTTGGTTCAGTTGCCTTAGTCTGTTAGCTTGGTCAAAATAGTTTGCTGAAGTTAGGTCATTGTTGATCAATACACTGTTCATGGTAATCTAGTTTTACTTTAACTTTACTTCTCTATCTAAAATATACCTTGGTTTTATGAAATTACTGACAAAAGTTAATCTTAATAAAAACATAGAAGAAGCTGATAAATTTTGTAAATTTGACTTTGATCCGGTTCCACAAACAATAGAAGAACATCTAAAATTATCCGGTTGGGTGATTGGAATAGAATCACCTGTAGTTGGTGTTGAATTAATTCAAGATGGTCAGTTAGTAGGGTACGCACCTGTAACAATTCATCGTCCTCGTGCTGCTAAAATTTATGCAACTTTTCCGGGTGCTGAACACAGTGGCTTTGTGATTGATCTCGCCTTAGAAAAAATTAATTTAGAGTCGGGAGAGATTTTGATTCAAGCTGTTTTGGAAAATTTTCAAAGAATTTCATTGGCTGACCTAAAATTATCTCAATATTCTTTCCGTAGCCCTAAAAAGAAAACGTTTTTTGTCCATGTTGCTAAAACGGCAGGAAGTTCATTTAATAAATTTTTACATACCTATTTACATGGAAATAGTCATTGTGAATCCTACCGACAATCGAGTCAACCCTGGGAATTTAAAAATTTAGATATCCTAAAAAGCTGGGATTTTGTTTCTGGCCATTTGGGTATTCAGTATTTTAATAAAAATTTTGAACGAGATCAATATTTATTAGTCACTCTACTCAGAAACCCTTTTGATCAAATTATCTCCCATGTAAATTGGCTGGCTTATATTCATCAGTTCGATCACAACTCAAGATTTTATCAATCTCATCCAGATCATATAAAAAAAATGGGATATAACCTCTGTGAAAGGGATTTAACCAACCCCCTTGAGGTGATTGATTTTTTACTAGAAAATAAATGGTTATTGAATGCTCAATCTAGTTATTTTAAAACGGATTCCAATAATGCTGATGCAATTATAGAAAATTTATTAAACTTTGATTTGGTAGGATTAACAGAGGATTATAGTCAATTTATTAAAAAATATGTTAGCCTGATTGGTTTAGAAGATATCATAGAACCTATCGTTAATCGAGAAAATATCAATTCAAAACCAGCTTTAAATAAGAAAGAACTCCTAAACAATAGTAAGTTTGTAGACTTTCTTAATGATTATAACGGGGTTGACATAAAAGTTTATAATTTTTTTTATAACTTGCATAAAAACGGTTTAGATAATTTGCCCGCCGAGGCTTTGTCAATATCTGAAAAATCACTTAATTTAAAAAGACAATTGAACTTAAAAACTGAGTTAAACGAAGAACTAGAGCAGTTAAAAATCAAGTTTGAACAGCAATCAGAACAATTAACATTTGTCCAAGTTGAGTTAGAAAAAATGCAGCAAGACTTGGCAAAAACTTGTTCAGAACTGCAAGAAACAAAAGAAGAATTACAGCGATCGCAATCTCAATTTGATGAAGTTCTAGCTGAGTTAGAAGAAACTCATCTGCAATTACACCAAACCGAAGCTGAACTGAAGCAATCTCCGTCTCAACTTCAACAGATCCAAACGGAATTCCCCAAAACCCAAACCAATGCTATCCAACCTCTAAATGATAGACCGAAATGCCAACTCAGTATTTGTGCCATTCTCAAAGATGAAGGGCTTTACATTATTGAATGGTTAGAGTTCCATAAAATAGTCGGAGTCGAAAGATTTTATCTTTACGATAATAATAGCACCGATAATATTTTTGAAAAGGTTAAGCCGTACATAGACCGAGGTGAAATTGTTTGGCATGAATGGCCAGAACAAGGGGGTCAAAATTCGAGTTATAACCACTGTCTAAAACACCACCGAGAAGAATCCGAATGGATCGCTTTCATTGATTTAGATGAGTTTTTATTCCCTTCAGAAGCAGATGACTTAAAAAAAGTATTAGAAGAATATAAGGAATATCCAGGTATCGGAGTGAATTGGTTGTGTTTTGGGAGTTCGGGTCACATCACTAAACCCAAAGGGTTAGTTACGGAAAATTTTACCCGAAGACCCCTAGAGGATGAAGCCTTGATCCTCCATAATGGCCGGATGAAATCAATTATTCGTCCGACCCAAACCATCAGATCGGCGACTCCTCATCATTTTATTTATGTAGATGATCAGCAAGCTGTTACAGAAAATCACCAAGTTTTTGTTGGCCCACAAACTTCTCATACTTCCGTCAAAAAACTCCGAATTAATCACTATTTAACGAAGTCAAGGGAAGAGTTTCGGATCAAATCAAACAGAGGTGCTGGCAATGGGACAAAAAAACAATTTGCTGTCTTTGAAAAATATGATCAAAATCAAATAGAAGATTTAACAATCCAACGTTTTGTGCCAGTTTTGAAATCTGCTATTGAGTCGGCTTCAAATTCAATAATATTTAATACAGAAAACATGAAAGAAGTCAATCACCCAATCTCAAAAAATCATAAGGTGTTTTGTATCGGATTATCAAAGACAGGGACAACATCTTTGACTGTAGCCATGAAAGTTCTTGGATACAAAACGAAGCATTATCTGTTAGAACCAGACAAAGATATTCCTGCTCATGAATTCCTGAGTGATATGCCGATCCAGACTCGATATCAAGAATATGATATCCAATATCCAGGATCTAAATTTATTCTAAGTGTGCGGGATAAAAAAAGTTGGTTAAACTCC
This sequence comes from Planktothrix agardhii NIES-204, assembly GCA_003609755.1. Classification (NCBI taxonomy): domain Bacteria; kingdom Bacillati; phylum Cyanobacteriota; class Cyanophyceae; order Oscillatoriales; family Microcoleaceae; genus Planktothrix; species Planktothrix agardhii. The sequence continues at coordinate 245,926 of AP017991.1, read as the reverse complement.
TGTATGAATCATTTTCGGCATAAGGCTAAACAGCAGAATTCTATACAGTATAAATATCGGATTGAGCAGACTGGTGTTGACGAATATGACGAAGATATTTTTTCCCAAAAATATGACCAGCACCTAGAAGATGTTAAGGAATATTTCAAACACAGAGAAGCTGACCTTCTGATTCTAAATATTTGTGAAGGAGATGGCTGGGATAAACTATGTGCATTCTTGGGTAAAGAGATACCCAAAAAACCTTTTCCTAGAGCAAACGTATCAAGAGGCGCATCTTTGAAGCAAGTACCTAATTATCAGGAGGTAATCAAGGAAAAATGTCTTACAACGTTTAAAACTCTGGAAAACAAAGCAAGAAATCAGGAGACTATATCACAAGCAACCACAAATCGATTAGGAATTGGGGTAATTACCTATAATCGGCTGAAACATCTCAAAAAATGTGTAGAAAGCATTAGAAAATACACAACAAGCCCCTATTATCTTGTAATTGCTGATGATGGAAGTACCGATGGCACAGTGGAATGGTGTCGATCAGAAGGTTTGGTAGTTCTTACAGGTCAGAATCGAGGAGTGTGTTGGAATAAAAATCGAGCTTTGTATGCCTTAAAAGAGTATACAGATGCAAACTGTATTATGCTACTGGAGGACGACTGCTTTCCCATAGAAAAGGGATGGGAATTAGCTTGGTTAGAGACAACCGCTATTTGGCATCATGTTAACTATGCAGCACCCTGGATCTTAGAGAAGCGTCCTCATGATATTTATAAAGAAAGTGGTGGAATGCCGACTTCTCCCGATTTGCTCAAGGTAACGACTGGACAATGTACAACATCTTCAAGACACGCTCTCAATTGTGTTGGTTACTTAGATAGTCGATTTAAAGGATATGGGTTTGGTCATGCCGAATGGACTCAACGTTTCATGAGATTTTCTGCTGTGATCGATTCCCTACCTTTACCCATTTATGGGCTTTATCCAGCTATTAATCAAGGGTTAATGACTCAAAAATCTAAATCCCATTCTAATCAAACTGAACGTAGAAAAAATGCAAAAGTTTTGGAATCCCTGAATAAAGAACCGACCTATCGCTTTCCTTGGCAAAATACTCAAGAACAATCTGTCTTTATTCAGGAAGTGAGTTCAGCACAAGAAATATTATTCCAACAGGTGTCTAAGACGAATTCTGCTATCTGGGTTAATGTTCTACAACCTCCATCACCTCAAATTCAAATTTCAACAGCGCAAGCAACAACAACATCCGCTAAAGATGTTCAACTTCCAACTCCCCGAATGTCAGAGGCTGAAGTTAAACTGTTTACAAAATATCTTCAGGGACAAAAAGTTGTTATTGAGTTTGGAGCCGGAGGGAGCACAGGTTTAGCAATCAAAACCGGAGTTAAACAACTCTACAGTGTGGAAAGCGATTTCGACTTTATCAACAAACTGCAAGAGTATGACAGGATTCAGAAAGCAGTGGAAAATAGTTTAGTTCAGTTTTTTCATATCAATATTGGGCCTGTTGGTGCTTGGGGTTATCCGCGCGATCAATCTTCTCAAGAAAACTGGCCAAGGTATTACTCAGATATTTGGAAGAAAGTACCCGATCCCATTAATCTTGTGTTTATTGATGGTCGATTTCGAGTCGCTTGTGCATTACAATCTTTATCTCATATCAACACAACTACTAAAGTAATTATGCACGATTTTTGGGATCGTCCACCTTATCATGATGTGTTGAAGTTTTTTGATCCTATTGAAAGTGCAGATACTTTAGTTGTTCTACAGCCAAAAGAAAAATTTGATCAACATTTATTATCAGCAATGATTGAACAATATAAATACATTACAGCTTGAAGCTGAAATACTGTTAGATTTGGGATGGTTCATTTCTGGTATGAAAATTAGATCTGAGGTTTTGGATAGTGGCTGTCACTATCTAAAATCTCATCTAAGGTAACATCCCATCTAAATTTATCATAATTCACTTCTCTAACTTTTTTGGCTAAAATAGCAACGCCCCCAAAACCTGTTTGTGTTGCTAGTAATTCTTGCGGTGGAATCACGTTATCTAAATGAATGCGTAATGGCGCAAATAGACCTGCTTGGATGATTTCAAATCCTAACGCTTGAGAAAATAACACCCTAAAGCCTTCATCAGAAAAACGCCAAAAGTCCCAAGGTTTTTCATGGAGAGGCCAAGCAAAGTGACTCATATGATAAGTAATACCACCAACTTCAAGAATTTTGCTAATTTCTTTGGCTACTAGCCAAGGCATTGCTAAATGTTCAAAGACAGAGATAGAAAAAATTGCATCAAACTTTTGATTTCCGAAGTATTGAGAAAGTTTATGAGCATCTCCAACAACATCCGTATTGAAATCTGGATAGTAGTCAAACCCTGTGTAAGATTTAGCCTGGGGAAATAGAGATCGCTTGCTGGCACTTCCAGGGGAAACAATGCGCGAACCAATTTCTAAAACTTTTAACTGTTTCTGGTTAACTAAATTAACGAAATCTCCTATTAAGTTACTAGCATCGATATAATCGTTAGCAGACGGAGGTAAAGATCCATCGAAAACAAGTGTTTTGTTATAAGTTTCACCTTGACTGTGAGTATTAAACGTGATTTGATGTTTAGCAATGCGAGGGAGATGAACAATAAAACCACAATTCTGAGTTTGATACTGAGAATAAACAGCAGTGACATCAGGACGAGGATACCATGCAGTAATGGGAACACCATTACCCCCTACAAAGATTTCTACTTTGTCTAATTCTCCCTTTTTAGAAATGAGCCAGCCTCTAATAGTAATAGAGTAATCATTTGACCAAGACTCATCTATTGCTACAATTATCTTGTCGTCTTCTGCAATCATAAGTAGATTTCCTGGATATTCAAAAAATTTTCAGGTGAGAATCATAACTGTTACTATCTATTACTAGACAAAAATTCCGCTAGTAAATAATAATATAACTAATTATCCTGCACTTTAATACTAAAGTTCTGACAAACTCTTGTCAAGTGAGGACTATAACAAGGATCATTATCAATATACTTTTTCCAACGTCCGGCAATAATTTTTGATTCTCGGTTTAGACGTTCTTTCTTTTCCGGTGTATCTTCATAACCTCGACTTTTAGATTCATGATGATAAAGTGTAACATGAGGTAAGTACAAATTTCGATAGCCTTTATCTAGCATTTTCAAACACAAATCCACATCATTATAAGCCACCGTTAACTGTTCATCAAACCCCCCTATTTTTTCAAATACTTCTCGCCGACACATCAAACAAGCTCCTGTAACCGCAGAAACATTATTAAACCCAATAACATTGCCAAAATATCCAGGGATATCAGAAGACATAGCATAATATCCATGCCCGGCAACACCCCCTAATCCCATGACAACTCCGGCGTGTTGAATCGTATTATCTGGGAATAATAATAACGCTCCTACCGCACCAATTTGAGGACGTTGGACTTGTTCTACCATCGCATTTATCCAGTCAGGATTAAGCACTTCGGTATCGTTATTTAAGAATAGTAAATAATCTCCCGTTGCTTGACTGACTCCATAATTATTAATGGTGGAGAAGTTAAAGGGAATATCTAAAGGATAACATTTAAACCGTGAAGATTCCTGAGAACTCCACTTAGAAAACACTTTAAATGTATAGTCTTGAACGCTACCATTATCAATCACAATCACTTCATAGTTAGGATAGGTTGTTAGAGTAAAAATAGACTCTAAACATCGGTCTAATACTTCCCCTAAATCTCTTGTTGGAATAATGATGCTAACCTTCTTATAATCTGTAATTTCATAACGGACTAAATGATGTCCTAAAAACCCTGGAACTCCTGTTACTATTCCTGTTTCTCCCCGTCTATCTACAGCATCCTGAATTGCTTTTTCTGATGCTTCATAAGCATAGGGTTTAGCTTCGCTTCCTCCTGCGGTGGAACCGGAGTGCATGCGCCAGTGATATAAAACTTTGGGAATATGGGCAATTTTTTGAGTTTTTTCGGTAAATCTCAAGACTAAATCATAATCTTGAGCGCCTTCATAACCGATTCTAAAACCTCCAATTTCTTCTATAATAGAACGTCGGTAGGTTCCTAAATGGCAGGTGTACATCCGAGACAAAAAGGATTCAGGACACCATTCTGGTTTGAAGTAAGGATTAATTAAGTTACCATTGGGACTAATTTTATCTTCATCGGAATAAATCATATCTAAATCAGGATTCCGATTCAATAATAAAGCCACTTCATATAAACCATCGGGAGTAATTAAATCATCATGATCCAGCAAGGTAATAAATTCTCCTGTTGCTAATTCTAAGGCGGAGTTAGAGGATGCAGAAATATGACCATTTTCTGTTCTATAAATGACTTTAATTCGGGAATCTTTAGCTTGATATTCTTCTAAAACTTCCTTAACATGGGGAGAGGGGGAAGCATCATCAGCAATACAAAATTCCCAGTAGGGATAAATTTGATTGATCACAGATTCTATGGCTTCCCTGAGAAATTCTTCTGGGGTATTATAAACAGGCATAATCACGCTAAATACGGGTTTATGCACGAATAATTCCATCGTTTCTGCCATTTTTCTTAAATCTGCTGCTCTGGGAAAGTTCTTGTCTCGCCAGAGTTTATACATATAATCTTCAACTAGAATTTTATCTAAAAGTGCAGTTTTTAAGCCATTAAAATCAATTCCTAATGCGGGATCAAGTTCGGATGCTCGTCGATAATGATGTAGAGAATCTTCTATTTTACCTTGTTTAGCTAAAGCGGTTGCTAAGTTACAGTGTGACCAACCGAAATGGGGGTTAATTTCTAAGCATTTGCGGTAAGTTGCGATCGCTTCTTCTGAATTACCTTGTTTTTCTAAAGTATCAGCTAAATTATGATAAGACCAGTAAAAATCAGGATTTGATTCAATCGCTTTTTTATAAGATAAAACCGCTTGTTCAAATTTCTTTTGGCGTTGTCGAATATCTCCTAAATTGTGATAGGAACCAAAAAAGTCAGGGTTTAATTCAATGGCTTTTTGGTAGGTTTTTGCGGCTGCTTCCAGTTCACCTATTTTTTCTAAAGGTTCCCCTAAACGATGGTAAATATCCGATGAATTGGGGTTAATTTCTAAGGCTTTTTGGTAAGTAGCGATCGCATCTTCAAACTCACTCATCCTGACAAATGCTTCTCCCAACTTTAGTAATATTTCAAAGTCTTGGGGTTGAGCATCTTTAACTTTTTTATAATAAATTAGTGCTTGTTCACGCTGATTTTTACTCCATAATAAATTAGCATATTTCCAACATAAATCTAAGTTATCCGGCTGGGATTTTAACAGATTTTGATATACTTCAATATCTTCACTATCAAATTCAATAGATTTTTCATAATATTGGTTTGCTTTTTGTAAATCGCCTGGGGTTTGTCGGTACTTTAAGGTATCTGCCAACTGAGAATAAATCTTTGTTAAATTAGGATTTAATTCTAACGCTTTAGAATAGGAAGCGATCGCAGCGTCCCATCGTTCTAATTTAACTAAAACCTCGGCAAAACTCTGATGACATTCGGCTGATTCAGGATTTAATACGATTGCTTGGGAATAAGCAGAAACGGCATTTTCCCATTGATTTAGGTGAGCAAAAACATTACCTAAACCGTGATGAAATATCGCTGCATTGGGTTTGATTTGAATTGCTTGGGAATAGGCATCAATAGCTTGATTAAAATGTTGACAATGAGAATAAACATCTCCCAGTGCATGATATATTTCTGGTGATTTAGGATTAAATTGTATGGCTTCTAACAATATATTTAAGGCTTCTTCAAACAAACCTTTTTGAACTAATATTTTCCCTAATATTTCATAAGTATTTCCTAAATTGGGATTGAGATCAATCGCTTTGCGACAGGACTCTATTGCTTCATCCAGTTGACCCTGTTGTGCTAATGCTTCTCCTAAATATTGATAAGCGATCGCATCTTCTGAATTAAGTTCCAGAGCTTTTTGATAGTAACTAATTGCTTGTTCTAATTCACCTTGTTTAAATAGAGCTTGACCTAAACTATTATAAAATTCGTTAGCATTTGGATTGATAGCGATCGCACATTGTAACGTCTTAATTGTATCGGGTAAATTTCCAAGTTTCAATAAAACTTCTGCTAATTGATATTGTGACCAAGCTGAATCAGGATTTAGTTCAATGGCACGCTGAAATGCCTGAATTGACTCTAATAGTTGATTATTTTCTGCTAATGCTTCTCCTAAATTATGATAAATCCAATGAAAATTAGGGCTTAATTGTGCTGCTCTACGATAAGCAATAATGGCAGCTTGCAATTGACCCGATTGTTTCAGTTTATTGGCTTCTTCTAGTAAATCTGTAGATGTTTTGAAGGTGTTGGATTTAGATAGCATTTTTGATATTTCCTGAATTGAACTAAGTCATGATGTTGTTGCGCTTCAGCGCTCCATGTTGTTGCGTGCGAGAAGCTCTTACGCACCCTAAATTTAATGGTTGATTTCTAGTTTTACTTTTGCAAATTTAGCATAAGTTTCGTTGTTTAGAACAGCTTGGAATAACAATTCTGTTGCTTCAGACAAATTTCTGAGTTCAATTGTTTCGCAAAATCCACAAAACTCTGAATTTAGGTTTTCAGGATGCAGTAAATGAACATCAGCACGGGGGAAATTGGTCGGAATTTCCTTAATTACTTGGCCATAATTACCAATAATTTGAACTGCGGTTATTTTCTCCTGCTGTCCCAGTACCCAACCTTTAAAACAAATTTGACTAATTCCATAATAAATTCCAATTTCTGGTTGATCAATTGAACAATCTTGTAATTTGTTATGATCAAAATCTAAGGCAATCTTACTAATTTCTACTTCAGAAAATTGCCTTAAACTATAATCAGAAGCAGATAAGGTTAAATTAGGATTATAACAGGGATCGTGATCAACATAACGTTGCCATTTTTGCCGTGTAATCGTCACTTCCTGCATAAATCGTTGTAACTTATCTGGAGTTGTATCATAACCCCGACTTTTTGATTCATAATGATATAAAACAACATGGGGTAAATAAATATTCCTATACCCTTGTTCAACGATTTTCAAGCAGAAATCAACATCATTATAAGCCACTGCTAACTGTTCATCAAACCCTCCCACCTGTGTAAATATTTCTCGCCGACACATCAAACAAGCCGCCGTCACCGCCGAATAATTACTAATAGAAATAATTTGACCATAATATCCGGGGTCTGTTTCCGATGCCATGCGGTGACTATGGGCGGCAAAATGACCAATTCCCACCACAACACCAGCGTGTTGAACGATTTTATCAGGATACCTTAATAACGCACCCACCGCACCAATAGAAGGCCGTTGTGCCTGTTCTACCATCGCATCAATCCAATCAGGATGAATGACTTCGGTATCATTATTTAAGAATAGCAAATAATCCCCGGTGGCTTTACTAACGGCATAGTTATTAATCTTAGAAAAATTGAAAGGAATATCTAAAGCATAATATCTAAACCGATTCGGTTCCTTTTCTTGCCATTTCTCTAAAATATCCTGGGTTGCTGATTCCGTACTGCCATTATCAATGACAATAACTTCATAATCGGGATAAATGCTCAGAGTAAAGATAGATTCCAAACAGCGATTTAAGATTTTTCCTAAATCTTTAGTCGGAATAATAATACTCACCCGCTTGTAATCTAAAATTTTATAGCGGATTTGATAATGTCCTAAATAAATCGGAACATCTTTAACAATTCCGGGTTCTCCTCTGCGGTCAATTGCATCTTTTAACACCCGTTTCGCGGCTTCATAAGCATAGGGTTTCGCTTCTGTTCCTCCAGCGGCTGAACTGCTATGAATCCGCCAATGATAGAGGATTTTAGGAATATGAAAAATCTTATCGGTTTTTTCCGTAAATCTCAAGACTAAATCATAATCCTGACTGCCTTCATATCCGGTTCTAAATCCTCCAATTTGGTTGATAATTTCTCGTCGATAAACTCCGAAATGGCAAGTATACATCCGGGACAAAAAGGAATCAGGACACCAATCTGGTTTAAAGAAATGACCTGTTAATTCTCCTTTTTCATTTAGTTTATCTTCATCGGAATAAATCATATCCGCGACGGGATTCTGATTTAATAAACTCACCACTTCATATAAAGCATCAGGAGTCAAAACATCATCATGGTCTAATAACCCGATAAATTCTCCCGTTGCTAACTCTAAAGCAGAATTAGAAGTTACAGAAATATGACCGTTTTTAGTTCTAAAAACCACTTTGATTCGGCTATCTTGCTGTTGATATTCTTCTAATATCTGTTTGACATGGGAAGCCGTCGAAGCATCATCCGCAATACACAATTCCCAATTAGTATAAACCTGATCTAACACCGATTGAATTGCTTCGCTTAGAAACGCTTCCGGGGTGTTATAAACGGGCATAATAATACTAATCAGGGGTTGATATTTGAAATCTTTCGTAGTAAGCCCTTTAGGGCTATGAGGCGTGAACACCTCACTACGAATTGTGTTGTATTTTAGCCAAGCCTGATAGAGTTTATCATATTCTGATTGAGATTGAGAGACGGAAAAGTAGGGGGTTAACCTAGCTTTTTTTTTTCCACAATTCCCTCTAATTTCTTAACTACTTCAGGATGATCGGGTTCTAACTGCAATGCCATTTGATAGAATACGATCGCACCATCTAAATGATCATGATTAACCAACGTATTCGCTAACTGAATATACAATTGGGGATCATCGGGTTTAATCTCAATGGCTTTATGATAAGCCGCCACATGATCCGGGTTTTCTTGAATTACTTGATAATAATAATCCAAGGATTCCTGTAAATCTAATTTAGCTCGATTTCTTAACGCATCGGCGAGTTTTTCTTGAATACTCGGTAAATCTGATTGAACTTTAATTGCACCCCGATAGGCGACAACCGCTTCTTCCCAATTCTCTAATTCCGTTAAAACTTTCCCTAAATTATAATAAGACCAAGGAAATTCAGGATTAAGTTTAATCGCATTTTGATAAGCAGGAATTGCTGCTTCCAACTGTTCTAAATTAACTAAAGCATCAGCCAAACTATTATATGACCAAGAGTAGCTAGAATCTAAGGCGATCGCATTTTGATAGGCAGAAATAGCTGCTTCCCAACGTTCTTGTTTAAAGAAAATATCCGCTAAATTATTCTGTGTCCAGAATACACTAGGATTCAGTTCAATTGAACGTTGATAAGCTGTAATAGCAGATTCCAACTGTTCTTGATCTCGTAGTAAATCCCCTAATTTCTGATAAACTTCGGCTTGACTATGATCAAGTTCTGTCGATTTTTGATAGGCTTTAATCGCCGATTCTGCTTCCCCAACTTTCGCCAGTGCATCCCCGAAACCTTTATAGGATTCCGCATCTCCACTCGGGTTCATTTGTACTGCTTGACGCAAGACCTGCACTGCTTCTTGCCAACTTTCCTGTTTAACTAAAACTTTCCCTAATCCATAATAGGAAGAAACCAATTTAGGATTCAAGGAAATTGAGTTTTTATAAATATTAATTGCTTCTTCTAAACGCCACTGACGGTTAAAAATTTCTCCGATTTTGTAATAAGCAACGGATTGATTTGGGTCTAATTCCAAGATTTTGTTATAAACTCGGATTGCATCATCCCAACGTTCCTGATAGCCAAATAAATCGGCAAAGCCATAATAAAATTCTAACCGAGAAGGTTCTAATTCTAAGGCTTTTTGATAGGCAGAAATAGCTGATTCAATTTCTCCTTGGGCTTGATATAATTGCCCTAATTGATAATAGACTCCTGCCAACTGAGGATTAAGTTGTAAAGCTTTTTGATAAGAAGCAATCGCCTCATCAAATCGACCTTGTTTAAATCTGGTATTACCTAAATTAAAATGTTCCTCCGCCGTGGCTTTTTCCGGTTCCAAACTATAGGCTTTTTCCAAACATTGGGAGGCTGATTCTAACTGCCCCATTTGGGTTAAAACCTTAGCATAATTACGATAAACTCCGGCAAAATCCGGTTTTAAACTAACCGCTTGTTGATAATAGGATGCAGCTTTTTCTAATCGTTCTTCCTGAGCATATAAACTGCCCAAATTTGCATAAACTTCTGGATATTGGGGTTGAATTTCTAAAGCTTTTGAATAACAACGAATCGCCGCCGACATTTCCCCTAAAATTTGTAAAGCATTGCCTTGAATTTTATAGGCTTCTGCTAAATCCGGTTGTAATTTTAATGCTTTTTGACAAGTAGCGATCGCTTGATCCCATTCTTTCAAGGCACAATAGGCTTGGGCTTGTTTTAAGTAGGTTTGGGGATTACCAGGATGATTCATCGGGGTTTTTGTGTTATGACTCACCGTTTGCTGACGAGTGGCCCCGGCTAAAGTTTCTTGGGGTGATAAATCCCTGGCTGTGGCGACGGCTAGGGTATCGGAAGGGGCTGGAGCTCCCAGGGTCGGAGTATTGAATTCGATCGCTTTCCGGTAGACCTGGGTTGCTTCCTGGGCTTTTCCTTGGTCTTTGAGCAGATTAGCCAAAGATTGATGGGCTGGGGTTAAATTGGGATCGAGTGCAATCGCATTCCGATAACAGATCTGCGCTTCGGTGGTGGCTCCCTGTTGTGCCAACTGCTGGCCAAGGTTAAAATGTTCTTCTGCGGTGGCTTGATTTGGTTCTAATTTAAACGCTTGATAGAGGGCTTGTGCGGATTTTTGGGGCTGATTAAGTTGTGTCCAAACTTTGGCTAAATTCCGATAAGCCCCAGTGAAATCCGGTTTCAGGGTGACAGCTTTTTGATAACAAGCGATCGCCTGTTGCCATTGTTGTGATTTAGCATACAGACTTCCCAAGTTAGCATGAACTTCTGGCCAATTAGGTTGAAGTTGCAATGTCCGGGTATACCATTCTTGGGCGTCTTGTAATTTCCCCTGTCTTTGGAATATATCCGCCATCAGTTTATAACCGGGGGCATAATCAGACTGAATTTGCAACAACTGGTTGCAAGCCTTGATCGCATCCTCAAATTGCCCTTGATTAATATAGATTTCTGTTTGTTGATGGAGAAACTGTACACTACGGGCGCGAATTTCGTTAGGTAACATAGTTGGTTTGCTGTTGCTGACACTCAATGGGGATCTTCCCCAATCAATTCTATCGGGTTTTGGGTTTCACATATCAGATTTTTGGGATTAAGATATTTATTTCCACGGTGATCGGACAAACAGTATTTCTAATAGCCTTTTCAAAGAAACCAGATTCAGCCAAATATCTTCGGTCAGGGGATTTTGATACATTAACCCCCGTAGCGGATAGCAAGCAAACCCATCTCCAGTCAAACAATAATGTTCTAATCCCAGATATTGACTAATTACCCAATAATAATGACGATTATAGTGGGGGGACATAAACTCAATTACTTGGGTTCCGGGTTGACAAAACAGAATATTGGTTAAACCGCTACCATGGGCCCCCATAATTACCTTAGCTTCAGCAAACAAAGCCACCTGTTCCGTAAAGGATAGGGTTTCAAGTTGCACGGTCACAAAGCCCCAAGGACGTAAGAATTGAATTACTTCATCCTCATTTAAAACCCGACGATAGCTGGCATCTCCCCGACTAATATAAATTCGTTCGGGATAATTCTTACCCGAATTTGAGCTTTTAGGGAGAAACCAACGGCGCAAAGTATCAATTGCCCAGGGTTGCAACCATCCTGTATGTCCAGCAAAGGAGGGAACAATTAGCTGTTGTGCCTGAATATGGGGAAATTGATCACTTTCGAGGATTTTAAACTCTGGAATTCCTAAGCGAGTTAGGGTTTCCCGTTGAAAGGGTGCTTGGTAACTATTGACTAAAAACCAATCTATTTGATCAAAATTTATCCCACTTTGGCGCAATAATTCCAATCTCGGTAAAACATCCACCATCCAATGAAAATAGACATTCCCCGACAGCCCCGATAATACTACGACCCGACCTTCAATGGTCTCTAGGGGCGGTAATTCTGACTGTTGAAAAACTTGATGCTGTTGTGGGTCATAACTGGGACAACCCGGAAGGGGGGCGGGATATTCCCTTGAGACATCGGCTAATAGTTGATTATCAGGTGTAATAATAGCGATCGCTTTGCAAACCATCCAATAATTCTGTTGGGGAACAATCCAGGCTCGTCCATTAGGAATTATCGCCACAAACAAAGGCGTTGAAACTGTATTATTTTTGGATGTCAAACCTTTTTGAATTCCCTGTCCCAAATTCTGCCAATGAAAGCATTTGAACACATTTTTGAGACAGATTTCACAATCTAACCCCCCACATTGATTCGGTTTAGAGGGTGTCTGTTTCCAGTTATCCAAGTTTTGCGAACCGCATAATCCTGATAGATTACAATAATGGCTATCCTGTAAATTATTATTGGTCAGCCAGGTTAGGGTTGAATCACACACTCCTTCAGGAATATCCGTCTGTTGAATATAGGGAGCATTTGCCCATTCTTGCCATAAAGTTAAGATTGAGGGATGGTCATTGACCCAAGAATTAAACTCCTTTTCCTGCTGAGTCTGTAAAACTTGACTATAGTAGTCCGCAGCAGATTCCCAATATCCTTGTTTTTCCAATATTCTCCCCAATTGCAAATTCACTTCAAGTAACTGAATATGGGAAAAAATAGACTCGTTTTTGAGTAGATTTAGAGCGATTTGATAAATCGTTAAAGCCGCATTTAGTTGTTGATTTTTGAATAAACAATTGCCTAATTTTAGATAAATTTCTACTGAATAGGGTTGAATTTGTGTTGCTTTTTGGTAGTAGCTCACTGCTTGATCAAACTTGCCGTAAATCGTTAAAGTATTTCCCAGGTGAAGATAGGTTTGATAGAGATGTTCATAGACCGTTTTACCCCCCCTAGCCCCCTCTTGGTAAGGGTGGGGGACAGATGTACTTCCCCTAGCCCCCCTTGGCAAGGGGGAGTTGGGGGGGTATCATCCTGTTGTAATGCTATGAGAAAATCAGCACAGGACTTTCTGGCTAAAGATAATTCATCCAATTCCGAACGTTTCTGTACTCCTTGACAGTAACCTTCTACAAATTTAGGTTCTAGCTCAATAACTTTTTTGAAACAACTCAACGCTGCATCCAGTCTTCCTAAATTGAGTAAAGAAGCTCCACAGTCGGTATAGGCAAATATATTTTCTGGTTCTAATTCAATAACTTTTTCAAAGTAGGAAACTGCATTTTTATGTTGATTTTGTTGCTGGAGAATTTTGCCTAAATTGGTATAAGCCAAAGGAAAATCATCTTTAATGTTTAGGGCTTGATGATAGGATTTAATCGCCTCTTTAATTCTTCCTTGAGCATTAAAAACTTGACCAATATTATTATAAATTAATGATTTTTCTATTTCATTATCATTATAAATTAATGATTTTTCCCAGGCTTCTAAAGCCCCGTCATAATCATTTATACCAAATAACAAACAACCTAAATTATTATAGGCATTAGCAAAATCTGGTTGCAGATGAATCACTCTTTGATAGAGTGCAATAGCTCGTTTTGTATCTCCCAACTGCCCATAAGCCATTGCTAAGGTAAAATAGGAGTTAACATGATTGGGGTTTTGTTCTAAGGTTTTTTGATAGCATCGAATCGCCTTGGGAATATCCCCACTCCAGTAATAAGCCTGACCCCATTGAAAATATAATTCTGTCCAAGTTGGACGCAAATTTAGGGCTTTTTTATAACAGAAAAAGGCTGGCTCAAACTCTCCTGTATTTCGTAAAACTTGAGCTAAATAGGCATAGGCTTCTACAAAATCTGGTTGTAACTTAATTGCCTGTTTATAGGCAGAAATGGCTTCTGGGAATAGTCCTTGAACTTCATACCAATCCCCTAAAACTTTATAGGTTTGAGCATGATCGGGATCTCGTGCTAAAATTCGTGAGATTGTCTGATCAGCTTCTCGCAGATTTCCCACATCTAAATCAGTGATCGCTGATTGGATTAAGTCTTCAATGCTTGGATTCACAGTGTTTTGCTGAGGATTGAAAAATGGGTAGAAAGTCTTTGCGATTGTTATATTCTGTACTATGTCGCGAGGTTGGTGTGAACTAACCCCATCTATTCTAGCAATAGGGGAGTAATTGTCTACTCTCTGTACAGTTAGTTTCTCAAACACTACCTGGGCTACCTTGAGAGTAGTGGCATTCCTAGCATCTGCTCAAGCCCGCCCTCATTTCTTCTTCCCATCTGGGTAAATAGATCGCTGCAAAGACAAATCATCGTTAATAATAGGAAAGAGAAACACCAAAAAAAAGAGGAGACTGGACGCTCTGTGTTCCAACGCTTGAAGCAGGACTTAAAAAATGACTTAATTGCAGGTCTGTTGGTCGTGATTCCCCTAGCAACCACAATCTGGTTGACCATCACTATCTCCAGTTCTGTGATTGAGTTTCTGACCCGTATTCCTAAGCAAATTAATCCCTTTGATGGTTTGCACCCCATTTTAGTTAACCTACTGAATGTTTTGGTTGGGTTAGCTGTACCCCTGTCAGGAATATTATTTATTGGTTTAATGGCCCGTAATATTGCGGGACAATGGCTTTTGGGCTTTGGTGAAAAAATCTTACAAGCTATTCCCCTAGCGGGTTCGGTTTACAAAACCCTGAAACAACTTTTAGAAACCCTTTTACGAGATTCAAACGATAAATTCAGTCGTGTAGTCTTAGTGGAATATCCCCGTCGAGGTCTTTGGTCACTGGCTTTTGTTACTGGGTCAGTCGGTGGTGATATGCAGTCCAAATTATCTGAGGAAATGGTTAGTGTGTTTATTCCCACGACCCCGAACCCCACCAGTGGATGGTATGCTATTGTTCCACAGCAGGAGGTCATTAACCTGACCATCTCGGTAGAAGATGCGTTTAAAATTATCGTATCCGGTGGAATTGTTAATACAACGTCTTCATCAACGGTGAAAGCCCTTAACCCCAAAACTGAACCTCCATTAGAATCTCTGCTCAAAACCGAAAACAGAATTCCGGCTATTGTCCTAGAAGATGAGGGCATTGGGGTCAGCGAAAATTAAAGGGACAATCTTTATTCTTAAATTCTTATAACCTATGCAAGCCCGTCGTACTGCCCGTGAACTCGCTTTACTTGGAATTAGTCAACTTCCTGCGACTTCCGAGCGCCTGGAAACTCAAGAATTACATGATGTTTTAATTGCCGCAGTTCGGACGTTGACGGCTGAAGGTCAGGAGTCCTTAGAAACGGCGGTTTCTGAACTACAACGCAGTAGCGATCGCCTTTTAGGTAGCCAAATTCGGGCAAATGATTTACAAAGTGCTAGAACAATGGTTTATGAAGCCATTGAGTTAGTTCAAGGAGCAATTAATCGTTTAAGTACCGCTATTGAATTACCGGAATTGGTACAATTAGCCAATCAACAAGAAGTCTGTAATTATGCCCTTGATATTCTGATTCAAGTTAATACCCATAAAGCTGAAATCGATCAGTTATTAACAGATGTCTTGGTCGATTGGCAATTAAACCGACTCCCTCGAATTGATCGAGATATTCTCCGCATTGCCGTTGCCGAATTAATGTATTTAGATTTGCAAGAACAAGTGGCAATTAATGAAGCTATTGAACTGGCAAAACGCTACAGTGATGAAGAAAGTTTTCGCTTTATTAACGGCGTTCTTCGTCGATTTGTCGATAAATTAAAAGCTGGAGAACAGGGAACAGGGAATAGGGAACAGGTAGTGGGTAATGGGTAATAGGTAGGTAATGGGTAATGGGTAATAGGTAGGTAATGGGTAATGGGTTTAACTCCCTGCTCCCCCTGGCTCTTAATAACTGATAACTAATATTAAAAAAAACTATGGTATTTAATTGGTTTCGTCGTCAATTTAATGAAAAAACAGATCAAAATCAAGAACCGGAAACGGAGGTTCAATCCGAACCAGTCAAAGTAGATCAACCTACTGAAACGGCTGATAGTTCGGAAGAAAAACCTCAAATTTCTGAGGATTATTTACAGTGGGCAAAGGCAGCTTATAAAAATATTCAGAAACAACAAGAACCGGAACCGGAAGTTGAACCGGAAGTTGAACCGGAAGTTGAACAGACCGTTTTAACCCAGGAAATTCAAGAAGTAGAAACGGAAGCCGCCCCCCCCACCCCCCCCTTGTCAATGGGGGGCATTACTGAACCAACAGTTGCACCCGAATTCGTTAGCGCACCTGAAACCAACCTCCCAGAGACAAAAACCCCCCCTGCTCCCCCAGAATCAACAGAACCCCTACCTTTTTGGGCAGCATCAACCACAGAACGCCAAACCCGCCTAGAACGGCTAAAAGAAACCGCCATTGAACCGGAACCCGAAACCAGCGAAATCGCCTCTGGGGAAGCGGGAATGGTGTTTGATGAGGTCTTTATGTGGTCGGCCCAGGTCTTAGCCGATCAAGGTCGCCGTCCCGATCAAGTCGCCTTAGAAGAAATTACCTGGTTACAGAAACTCTGGAAAGCTTTAGGAAGGACACGGCGCAACTTACTCAACCAATTAAAAGCCATTGTCGGTCAAGGGCCATTAAATCAACAGGCAGTTGATGAAATTGAGTCTATGCTATTACAGGCGGATGTCGGGGTTGCAGCCACCGATCGCGTGATTGAAGCCCTACAAAATAAACTTCGTCAAGAAGCCCTCCCCCCTGAACAAGCGATCGCCTATCTTAAACAAATATTAAGAGGAATTTTAGAAGAACCCTTTTCCCAGGGCTATCCGATTAGTTTCGCACCGGAAAAAGATACGCTCAATATTTGGTTAGTCACCGGAGTCAATGGGGCGGGTAAAACTACAACCATCGGCAAAATTGCCCATTTAGCCCAAAAATCCGGTTATCGGTGTTTAATCGCTGCTGGGGATACCTTTCGGGCTGCGGCCGTTGATCAGGTGAAAGTCTGGGGAGAACGCACGGGTGTGGAAGTCGTGGCGAACCCTGGAAAAAATACCGATCCGGCGGCGGTGGTTTATGATGCCATAGAAGCGGCAATATCTCGAAATACGGAATTGTTAATTATTGATACGGCTGGTCGCTTGCAAAATAAAAAGAATTTAATGGAGGAACTCAATAAAATCCGTCGAGTCATTGATAAACGCGCTCCATCAGCTAAAATTCAATCTTTGTTAGTATTGGATTCTACCTTGGGTCAAAACGGTTTACGCCAAGCCGAAGTTTTTTCAGAAGTGGCTCAATTAAGTGGGGTAGTATTGACAAAACTCGACGGAACTGCTAAAGGTGGTGTTGCCCTAGCTATTGTCCAGCAACTTGGCTTACCGATTCGGTTTATCGGAGTTGGGGAAAGTATTGAAGATTTACGCCCGTTTTCCAGCTACGAGTTTATCGAGGCCCTCCTCAGTGGCTAAATCAAAGTAATGGGTTTTGGGTTTTGGGTTTTGGGTTTTGGGTTTTGGGTAATAGGTAATGGGTAATAGGTAATAGGTAATGGGTGATATTCAGCGAGCGAGGACGGTCGCACTGTTTCTGCTCCCCCTGCCTCCCCCGCTCCCCCTGCTCCCCCCGCTCCCCCTGGCTCCCCCTGGCTCCCCCTGCTCCCCCTGGCTCCCCCTGCTCCCCTTCTCCCGTGAGGTTTTAGATGACAGCCTTGCCCCTCCCTAAACGCTCCGATCAATTTGCTGACTCGATTACCGGTTCTGCAACACCGGAAACGACGCCAGTTTTTGCCCTCAAGGAAATGGTGGCGCGTTTGCACCGAGAACAGCAAAACGTGAACGAGTTGTTAAGTTCCTTGGGGTATGCCCTGCGTAGCTTCAACAACCTGAATCAATTTTTAGAGTTAACTCCCTTAGTTGCTAGTCGGGTGACGGATTCTGATGGGGGGGCTTTAGTATTATTTAAACCTAATGGACAAGTTCGGTTTCAACGGCTCCATTGTCAGGAAGGACGTCAATGTCAGGATATTCGGCAAGCGATCGAAGCCGTAACCCGACAAATTACCTCGCTCTCATCTACAGGAAGGTTAGAAGACTTATCGGAATCGGCATTACAAACCTATACGGCAAATTTAGATTATCAAGTTAGTCGCTATCTTGGCCCCGAGGTGCAGTTATTCGGGACACCGATTTTGGTGAATAATATCGAGCGCGGACGGTTATATGTTTTTAGTCATGATGTTAATTATGTTTGGACACCGACCCGTCAGAAATTAATCCGTTTAGTTGCTGATCAAACGGCCGTTGCTATTGCCAATGATGAGTTAGCAACTTCCCTACGGGAGAAGGAACGTTTAGATCGAGAATTAGAAATTGGGGCGGAAATTCAGTTACAATTATTGCCTCGAAAATGCCCGACAATTCCGGGTTTAAACATTGCTGCCCAATGTCAAACGGCGAACCGAGTCGGAGGAGATTATTATGATTTTATTCCCTCTAATTTTGACAAACGGGGTGATCATCTTACTATCTATACTGATGAGTGCTGGAGTATTGTCATCGGCGATGTCATGGGTAAGGGAGTTCCGGCGGGTTTGATTATGACTATGACCAGGGGAATGTTGCGGGCTGAGGTATTAAACCGCCATTCTCCTTCCTTGATTTTGGGGCATTTGAATCAAGTTATGTATGCGGACTTGGAAAATTCTAGCCGCTTTGTTACCTTGTTTTATTCGGAATATGATCCGGCGACTCGAATGTTGTCCTATAGTAATGCGGCCCATCATCCCCCGTTATTATGGCAGATTGCAACTAATAATATTATCAGGTTGGATACTTTGGGAATGTTGATTGGATTAGATGCGAATAGTCGCTATTATGAAGATAAAATCCAACTTTATCCAGGGGATACAATTATTTATTATACCGATGGATTTACGGATGCGATGAATCAACGAGGCGATCGCTTCGATGAGGAAAATCTTAGCCAAGCATTCCATTGGGCGTGTCAGAATTGTAGAAATCCCCAAGCAATTCTGGATTATTTGTTTGAACAAGTTCAACAATTTATTGGTGCAGAAAACCGAAATGGGGATGATATGACCCTCGTAGTGTTGCAGGTAAAATCTAGCGATGGAGGCGATAATAATGATGATTCTAATGCTGAATCCTCTTGATGGGTTTAATATCCTTGATCACGGTTTAAATTTGTTCGCTCACGGAACAATTTTAGCTCAACAAGTGAATGTAGATATTGTTGGCGATTTCGTCAGAACGTGAAACCATTCAGAAGAAGTTCAAAAACGACACAGAGAGATACTATATCATGTTTTTGCCGGAAATCAAGGAGACTGAAGTTATAACTAGAAGTGATTTTATGACCACACATTCGATACATTGGGGAATTGAATGTTACCACAGAGCCATCAAACAACTTTGTGGAATTAAAAGGTTTATGGTGAGAATTTCTGCGGCTATTTTCACCCATTTCTTCTGTTCAATTCGGGCTTTTGTCCAATTAGAATTGATGAGGGCAGAGGCACTGATTGATAATTGGTATGAAATTCAAAGAAATTTATCTTTAGAGGTAGTTCGTGATTTCATTCTCCATTACCTAAATTAAAAAGTAGGTCTAAAAGCTGAATATTAACTAACTGCAAGTTCCCTATTAATTGACTAGCAAAAACTCTACATTTAAGGGCTTTTTGCACCTGTTTGTGGTGGAAAAAACTTTACCCCCCAAAAGAATGCTGTAATTTTAGCCATTCATTCATATTTGGGCTAATTTGTCAATGCGTAAGTCCTAGAAGCGTTAAAATTAAAGATTCCCCTAAAAAGCAAAATCCGCGACTTTACTCCGGTGCTTCATCCATGAGGCATTAAGCGGGAGTTGGGGCGCGGTAGATACAAAAGCAGTTTTCAGGTTTTGAAAATCACCAAAACTAGAGCTACGATGTCCGTTTTTTGCGGAAAGCACGTCTTTGACGTTGATTAGCGATCGCCTTGCGCTTACGCTTCTCTGTAGGGGTTTCAAAGTGACGGTTTTTTCTAACATCCGCCAAAATACCAGCCTTAGAAACTTCCCTCTTAAAACGCCTTAATGCTGACTCTAGCTGTTCATTTTCACCCAGAATAACTTGGGTCATGTCCTCTCCTTAAATGGTCTACAACAACATTTGAAAATCTTTTGTGGGATTATTCCCCTTCATGCAATATTACAACAATGGGCAATATCTAGTCCATGTTGTAATGGCTACAAAGCGGTTGCTATATTAGGTTCGGTGAACCCAGCAACTCAAGTTTATCGACTCATCGAACTTAGAATTCCAGTCGCAATAGACAGAAATAGCAAAATCCAAATCACATAACCCGGGATAAACGCTAAAACAGATAGACCCCTAAGCGTCCATAACAAGACCAGTAGAACCGTTATAGACGCAAATAGGTAGGAAAAAATTAACTTTTGGGAATTAGGAGATCGAGTCACAAATAGTACAGACTTGAAGACGCTACGGATCTAGCTTAACCTAAGACCTGGAAGCTATTAGAAATAATTAAATGTTTTAATTGACAGCCTTATTAATCAAAAACCTAAAAACTTCCACCCAAATCAAAGATGAGGTAATCAGCCAATGTATAGTTAAAGAATATCTTTGCAACCTAGCATAGAATTAGTATTGAACTTCCAGGCTAAGAGCGACCTCACGGATGTCTCCAATTTCGTCTCAACATAACTTAACTAAAAGTAAAATTTCTCCTGGCATTGTCCTGTATATGTTTAATCGTTTAAGCATTCGGCAAAAAATTGGCTGGGGTTATGGGGTGGTAGTCGGGGTCGTCCTTGTGGGTGTGACCTCTGCCTTCTTGGTGGCGACCTATTCGGTGCGACCTTTGCGTGCCCAATTAGAAATTGACCAACAAAAGGCAAAAGTTCTCGATGGACTCAGCCAAAGTCTACTCCAGTTAAAGCATAATCAGGATAATCTAGCGCAGTTCCTTAGCGATACCAAGGATATAGAAAAAATTGAACGGGGAGTTTCCGCCCTGCGTTCAAATATCTTTGTGATGAATAATGAATTGCAACAACTTCAAGATATTCCTGAAACAATGGATGTTACAATTCAACAGGATTATCAAGCCCTACAGGACTTAACTCAACGCTATAAAGAACAGTTGACTAGCTATTCAGAACAGTTTGAAACCCTGATTCAAACTACGGAAAAACCGAATTTGAATCCTCAAATTTTGCAGTCGGTTCAAAAATCTTTGATTAACCTGAATCGGACAACCGGAATTATTCAAGTTTATCCGGTTTATGCTGAAACAACCCAAATGGAAAATAGATTCAGAAAGCGGGCTGAAACTGCTCTAAAAGATTATGAAAAAATTCAATCTTTAGGCAATAAAATTATTATCATAACTTTATTTTTATCTACTGGTTTAGCAATAATCTTTGCAATTTTTACGGGTAATATGATTGCAACTCCCCTGGATATTATGATTAAAGTTGCAGAA
Source organism: Planktothrix agardhii NIES-204 (assembly GCA_003609755.1). Taxonomy (NCBI): domain Bacteria; kingdom Bacillati; phylum Cyanobacteriota; class Cyanophyceae; order Oscillatoriales; family Microcoleaceae; genus Planktothrix; species Planktothrix agardhii. Next base: position 224,372 of record AP017991.1, on the reverse strand, counting down.
CAGGTGAGTGAGGAATCGGATTTTGCCCTACAAGCACCCGTTACCAGTTCCGATGAAATTGGGGTATTAACTGAATCTTTAAATCATCTAATTCAACGGGTGGCTGAATATACGGAAGAATTACAGAAAGCGAAAATTATAGCGGAAGCGGCTAACCGTTCTAAGAGTGTGTTTTTAGCGAATATGAGTCATGAACTTCGCACGCCGTTAAATGCGATTATTGGCTATAGTGAAATGCTCCATGATGAATCGGAAGATTTAGGCTATACGGACTTTTTACCCGACCTAGAAAGGATTCAAACTGCGGGAAAACATCTGCGGGATATGATTAGTGATATTTTAGATATTTCTAAAATTGAAGCGGGTCATGTTACTCTCTATTTAGAAAATTTTCCTGTTGATCAACTCATAGAAGATGTGATTACCACCGCTACCCCTTTAGCAGAAAAAAATAATAATGTTTTGAAGGTCAAGACCAAAGCGAATATTGGAACTATGTATGCCGATATGCCGAAAGTTCGACAAATTCTGTTAAATCTACTCAGCAATGCTTCTAAATTTACCGAAAAAGGAACGATTTATTTAATTGCTGAACGTACCCAAGAAAAACCCCCGATTCCAGAAGATGATGAATTTATGTATACAATGGTTGCTAATTCGTCTCAATATTTAGTATTCCGGGTTAAAGATTCGGGAATTGGGATGACTGAAGAGCAATTACAACATATTTTTAAACCCTTTATTCAAGCAGATGTTTCGACAACTAAACGGTTTGGTGGGACTGGGTTGGGACTGGCAATTAGTCAGCGTTTATGTCAAATTCTCGGAGGCGTGATTACGGTGGAAAGTCAAATGGATAAGGGTTCTATTTTTAGTGTTTGGCTTCCAGTTCATGTTAAAGGATAGGGAATGGGTAATAGGTAGGGGAATGATCCAAATTCCGATTCCCCCTTCCCGATGCTGCTAGGAGATCAACTAACTCAACACCCAATTCACTAGCATTCGCACCCCATAACCCGTTGCTCCGGCGTTATTATAACCGTTATCTTTATCAGCCCAAACCGGGCCAGCAACATCTAAATGGGCCCAGGGAGTTTTTTCCACAAATTGCTTCAGGAATAAGGTGGCTGTGATTGACCCTCCAGCCCTTGGCCCGGTATTTTTCATGTCGGCGTGGATGGCTTTTAAACCTTCAAAATATTTGTCTTCTAAGGGCATCCGCCAGAGTTTCTCCCCTGATGTTTTGGAGGCGGTTTCTAACTCGATTGCTAACTGATCATCGGGACTCCATAACCCGGCAATATCATCTCCTAAAGCAATCACACAGGCGCCAGTTAAAGTGGCTAAATCAATCATAGCATCTAACCCTAATTTATCAGCAAAAACCAGGGCATCAGCTAGGGTTAATCGTCCTTCGGCGTCGGTATTATTAACTTCAATGGTTTTCCCATTAGATGCTGTTAGAAAGTCCCCTGGGTGCATGGCGCGGCCGCTAATCATATTTTCCGTCACCGCACTAATAAAATGCACTTCTACGTCCGGTTTTAATTGACTAATAGCTTTAGCCGCCCCAAAGGTTGCCCCTGCGCCTCCCATATCGACTTTCATCATTTCAATCCCGCCACCTGTGGGTTTAATATTTAACCCACCGGAATCAAAGGTTAAGCCTTTACCAATAATGGCTAATTTGCGGCGAGGAGTGACTGAAGGATGATAGATTAAATGAATAAATTTAGGCGGTAAATCCGAGGCTTGGGCAACCCCTAAAAAAGCCCCCATCCCCAATTTCTCGCAGTCTTCTTTTTCTAAAATATTCAATTCTAAGCCGTATTCTTGGGCTAGGGATTGAGCCATTTCTGCCATCGTAATCGGGGTGACTTCATTGGCAGGGGCGGCGACTAATTCCCTGGCTAAAATTACCCCGGAACAGATTTGTTTAGCCCGGGTAATGGCGGATTCTGTGCCGGGTAAACCTAATAATTCAATCTGTTCAATTCCGTGACTCTTATCATCGGTTTCTGACTTAAATCTGGTATCTTGATAGAGGGCTAATTCTATGCCTTCGGTAATAGCTTGGGCGGTGGTTTCTGGAGTTTCAAAAATTGGTAAGCTCACCCCAAGACTTTTGCCTTTCAGGGATTTTGCGGTTTTAGCAATATTGGCGGCGGCGCGGCGTAAGCTGTCTAATTTGAGAGCATCGGATTTACCTAAACCGACTAAAATCACTTTGCGAATGGGACTATTTCCTCCCACGCGAGTTGAAATACTCCTATCTGCTTTTCCCTTAAATTCGGTTTCTGTGATTAATTCTTTTAGAGTTCCGGCTAGTTTATCATCTAAGGTGGATAAGTCCCCGGTTAATTCTATCTGGTCTTCAAATAAACCCAAGGCGAGGATGTCTCCCGACCAGTTTAAGGAGGATGTGTTGGTGGCTGTAAATTCCATTGTTGTTTGTGTCTGAGTTACTGTAAAAAGTATAAACTGTTTTCGAGTTCAGGAATTAGGGAAAATTTCATGGTGTGACTTCGTTGATACATGGCTTTGAAAAATTTTAATTCGGTGATGTTGAAATATAATTTATTTTTTCCAGGTTTCTTGCCATAAATCCCCCCCAACTTCGACTCCACCGAGGGAACTCGTAGCCTCTAAGATTATACTATTTCTTGCTTTTAATTGCAAGTTAATTTTTCCCTGCATCGTATCTCGACAACGAAAGATTAATCCGGCTTGGGTTGGCGCTCTTAATAAAGTTCCTGGGTGTTCGGTTGTAGCGGTCAAACAGACTTCATATTCGTTATTTTTAGCTGTCATTTGCCATTTTCCCCAGGGTTCGATTTGCCAACTAACTTCCGAATTCCAAGGCACAAATTCATAGAATTTTCCCTGATAATGAATTGCAATTAAAGCTACGGATTCTGACCAGAATAACACATCTCTGATCCCACCTCCGGCCGTTAATGCTAAATCGGTTTCTCCGTCAAAACTATTACAATTTACCCAAAACCATTGTTTAGGAAAACTCCCACCCCAATTTTTTTCGCCATAGGCGGGAGCATTTTCAAATTGATAAATTTGACCATTCCAATCAATCCAACCTGTGGCCAAACCATGGGCCATTAAAATTTGCCATCCCGGTTCAAATATCTGCAAAAAAGACAACCATCCGGCGGTTGATTGTTGCGGTTGATTGGGATTTCCCCAGCCATAAATCGGTTGAATTGTATAGTGCCAATTACAATATTGAGAACTGCCCGAATCGGCTAATTTTCCTTGATGTAAGGTGGCTGTTCCTTGATAGCCTTGTTGAATCGAATTTTCAAAAATTGTGGGTTCTAAATAGCCAGGAATGGCAGTTAAATCGGTTTTTCCCCAATGTCCTAATCCGAGTTGATCGGAGGTTGCCCAAAAGGTTTTAACGTCGGGAAAGGTGCGACATAAATACCCATCATCGGGCCCTAAAATTTGGGCTCCGCCTCCACTTTGAGGTTGATTTCCGATGGGATCTTCGATAGAATACATGAAGGCAAAGGTCTGTTTTTCTTGAGGTAATGTGACTCGATAGTACCAGCCTTCAAAAAAACGGCGATCGCTTCCATCCCAATGATACCCACTATGGGGGGTTTGTAAAGGGTTTTGTTGACGATTAAAATTAAACATCAAAATCCTCAAAAATAAACAAAAATTAAAATCGTAGTGAGTCCTTTAGGACTCTCTTAATATTAGATTAAGATAGCCCTAAAGGGCTTACTACGGTTTGTTGTCAACTCCCTTTTGAGGCTTTAATATTAGGTACAGCAGAGCCATAATTAACTCGACAACCCAAATTAAATAAACTAGAACTACACTCTAACGGGACAACTTGATCACCTAATAAGGCGCTACAGCTAACATAATTATCATTATTACTATCTTTCAAAACACATTCAATTGGCCTAGCACCGGAACTACTTGTCCACATTTTCATTCCCATTTCTGCTATAATATGTTGATAAAAGAAGGCGAAAATTGCTCCTCCTAAAAGCACAATTCCTAGTAGGGTGATTCTGACTTTCCAATTACTCAGAATTTTACCGATAAATCCTTTAATACTGTCTAGGATGGATGTTGTTATCGGCGTGGGTGTATCCGTGGGTTGATTTTCTGTCATCAGATTTTTCCTTTAAAATAATTGCTGCTGGGGTTAAGCCCAATTTCAGGTTAACGCCCAGAGTATTACTTCTATATTTTAACTGAATTTACTGAAAATTAGATTCGATCTGGCTAAATCTCCCTGAAGATGTAGGGTAAGGGAAGATATAGGGCGCTGAGATAGTATCAATAAATCTCCTGTTTAAGATTTTCTAGCCCTTAATTAAGACTTTGCTATTCTGTTTGAATTTGTGTTAATAAATTATAAAAAGGTTGCCAATTATCTTCAAGTGTAATCTGTTCCCAGACTGCTTCAATTTCAGGACGAATAATCACCACTTGAGGATTATAATAGTTTAATCGTTGTTGAATTTCATTGAGTTCGGGATTAGACAAGGTTTGTAAATGATGATAATATTGTTGTCTCCAAGCCTCTAAATATTCCATAGGTTCAGCATCTTTTAAAATATTCTGGGGTTGGTCTTGCCATTGCTGACAAAATTGTTCTCGCAGTTGTATAAAAAAGTCGGGATAGCTAATTCGATTATTTTTGAGTAAATTAATTGTAATTTGCAATAATTCCTCTGCTTCTGGGGTGGGAAGTTGTTCAAATCCTAAACGATTAATCATCCGTTGACGATAGAATTCTCGATAATAGTTTTGAAAAGGGTCTAACCCGGCTTTAAGTTCTTCTAAAGGTATAACTAAGGATAACGGTTTTTGTAATAATTCTAGGTTTCCTTCACAAATAAAGGGCTGATTTCCATAACAATATAACTTTCCATAATCAAAATAGGCGGCGGTGAATTGTGGGTTATAATCGGGCATAAAGGCGTAGGGGCCATAATCGAAACTTTCCCCGGTAATTGACATATTATCGGTATTTAAAACCCCGTGACAAAACCCTGAAGCCATCCACTGGGCGGCTAATTCTGCGACTCGTTTGACTAATTCTATGTAAAATAAAATATAGCGATCGCTCTCTAATTTTATGCTAGAATAATAATAGGTAATAACGTGATCTAACAAAATTTCAATCAGATCTTTTCGTTTAAAATAGTGTAGTCGTTCAAAGGTTCCGAAGCGAATATGCGAGCGACTAAATCGGATCATCACGGAAGAACGGGTGGGGGAAGGTTCATCTCCTCGCCACAGTTGTTCCCCGGTTTCAATTAAGCTTAAACACCGAGAGGTTTTGACTCGCATTCGATGCAACATTTCGGCGGCTAAAACTTCCCGCACGCCACCTTTTAAGGTTAATCTACCGTCGGCATTTCGAGAGTAGGGGGTTCTTCCCGATCCCTTTGTCCCGAAATCGTATAATTCCCCGTCTATTCCCCGCGCTTGGCCATATAAAAACCCCCGTCCGTCACCCAAATAGGGGTTATATTCTCCAAACTGATAGCCGTGGTAACGCATGGCCAACAACGGAGGCACGGCTTCAAATTTGCCAAAGGCTTCGATAAAATGTTCGTCGGTAACGGTTTCGGGGTTGAGTCCTAACTGGGTTAATACGGAATTATTGCGGAACCGGAGTTGGTGCATCGGGAACTCCGCAGCCGTGACAATATCGGAGTAGTCACCGCCTAACGCCTCAAATGCGGGTTCATAGTCGAGGTGCAGGAACGGATTAGACATAAAATCCCTAATGATAGTCTATTGACAATATTACCCCTATTTTGCAAAATTGTCAATTTCTGAGGGGAAAAATCTTAGATTAGGGATTAAGAAGCAAGGGATAAATGCTATTATTTTTGAGGTATCCTTAACTGTATATCCATACTTTTAAATAAACGAAAGGAGCAAAACCAATGACTGAGTTAATTCAGGCAATTCAAACGGGAGAAATAGATCAAGTTAAAACGGCTTTAAGTCAAAACCCAGATATTAATGCTCAGAATGAACAGGGAAATACGGGATTAATTACAGCGATTACTTTAGGCAAAAAGGAGATAGTAAAACTCTTACTAGAAGCGGGGGCGGATGTTAATGTGTCTGACAATGATCATTGGACTCCTTTGATGGAAGCGGCGGCAAGTGGTTACTTAGAAATGGTGCAGTTATTATTAGATACCGGGGCGGATATTCAGGCTCAAACTAATTTTGGGTTAACGGCGTTAATGGGGGCGGCTGGAAGCGGACATAAACCCATTGTAGAATTATTATTAAATAGTGGCGCAGATTTAACTACAAAAGATCAGAATAGTTGGACGGCTTTAATTTGGGCATCTTCGGAGAAACATACAGAGATCGTAGAATTAATTAAACAATTTCGAGATCAGCATTAAATTTCTCGTTGATCAATCGGACATAATATTAAGATAAGCGGGTGGATAGCCTGATGATTTTTTAGAGTGACATCAAGGGTAAAAATAATGTGATGAAATAATAAACTAAAGGGGCGGTAAAAACATAACTATCGGCGCGGTCTAAAATTCCACCGTGACCGGGGATGAGTTGACCGGAATCTTTAACTCCTGCATCTCGTTTCATTAAAGATTCGGTTAAATCGCCTAATAAACTGGAAATTCCAATTAATAATCCTAGGATTAAACCCGGCCAAGGAAACCCCGGCCATTGTAAATACCAAGACCCCAATATGGCGACGATAATACTACCTAAAAACCCAAATATTGCCCCTTCAACGGTTTTTTTCGGACTAATATCTGAGAGGCGAGTCCGACCAAAGGTTTTTCCGAAAATATAAGCCCCAATATCTGCCGCCCAAATACAACTAAAAGCTAATAAGGTAGCAGTTAATCCTGGGGATAAATTAGAAATTGACCAATTTTCTAACCAATTTTCATTAAAAGCAATGGGACTAGCGAAGGCTTTTTCTAGTAAAGTATTGGGTTCAAGTCCAACTCGTAACCGTACCCAATAACTGGGTAAATATCCCCCATAAAATAAGCCTAAAATTGAAGAACTAATATCGGCAATGCTTGATAATTTAGGTCTGAATAATAGATAAAAACAGACTAATGTTCCAGCTAAGGCAAACATCGCATCGACTAAACTAGGAGAAAATGCGGCGGTTAAAAGTAAGGCTTGGCTAACAAATAAAGTTGTTTTAACCGCAGGTTCAGTGCCTTTAGCTTGAACTAATTGAAAATATTCTAATTGACCTAAATAAATAATTACACTCAATCCCAGGGTAAAATACCATCCTCCAAAAATGAGCATTCCCAATGCTAAAATAATTCCAATAATTCCACTGATAATACGAGACAAAGAAGGCATAGTGTTAGGAGTCAGAAGTTAAGACGATCTGGGGCAGTTATCTATAGCGTATTTTAAATTTAATCTATTTTTTCACCACTTAAAATAAACATAGGATTAACGGCTTCAAAAGTTTGATGATTTCCCCGTTTTTCCAATCGGTTAATGGCAGATTGAACCACTTCTACATTGCGAACTTGTAACTCGGAAAATCCTTCGGAAATGGCATAGAGACTTTCTAAATTAGATGCTGTGGCTACAATTCTTCCTTGCGGTTGTAAGTATTTCCAAACTTCATGCAGAATGGCTTTAATGGGTTTTCCTCCTTCCAAACAAACCCGATGAGGTAGATAGGGAATACTTTGTAAACATTCGGGGACACTCCCTTCAACTATATCAACATTTTGTAGTTCAAACTGTTCACAATTGACTCGAATTAAATTCACCACATCTTCATCCCTTTCAATGGCAATAATTCGACCTTGGGGACATAATAGCCCCGTTTCCACCGCAATTGTTCCGGTTCCAGCCCCAATATCCCATACAATTGAGTCAGGTTGCAATCGCATGAAGGATACTAATAATAAACGGACTTCCCGCTTACTCAAGGGGATACCGGGCAACCGTTCAAATAAATCATCAGGAATACCCGGAGTAACATAAGGCCAAAGTTTAGACATTTTGGGAATTAATTGGGGGTGAGATTTCAACTTTTATTGATTAGGTTGGGGACAAATAAATAGTTGTCTATTCTTAATTTAACCCTTAACAATTTTAAGCTGTTGCAGGTTCGGATCACTACATCCTGTTATTTTCCCACCCAACGCTATCACTTGTTGCAAAAATTTTAGAGCATCAGAGGTGATAATTTCACCTGGCATTAATACGGGGATACCAGGCGGGTAGGGACAAATAATTTCCGCACTCACAGACCCCACGCAGTCTGTAAGAGGACGTTTTTCTGTTTGGGCAAAAAAAGCATCCCGACAGGAAAAAGGGGGTGTAGAAGGCGCAGAGTGGGGTGTAGGAAAGAAATTAAGGGCAGGGTGGTAGGCCGCAGAAAGTTGGTATTCAACGGAGAGGGTTTTTAATCCGTTAATTAGTTGGTAAATATCGGTTTCAGTGTTACCCAAACTAATAATAAAAGTTAGGTGATGAAGACTAGGAAGTTCTGCGATAACATGGAATTGTTGACTGAGAATCTCATCGGCTTCATACCCGCTTATTCCTAAGTTTGATACTTTAATAGTTAAACGGGTGATATCTAGGTTAACACATCCTGATGTAGGTTTTAATTCGAGATTTCCAAAAACAGATAAACCTTGGATTTTGCTAATTTCTGTTCTGGCTATTTGTGCTAAGGATATTGTTTGATTCATTAAATTATAGCCTTGGGTTGCCATTTGTTGACGGGCAGCATCTAAGGATGCTAATAATATATAATTCGGACTGGTAGATTCGACGAATTGTAAGGTTTGAGATAAACGCTCTTTGTTGATACGATTTCCTTGAACATGAAGCATGGAAGATTGTGTCATGGAACCTAATATTTTATGGGTAGATTGTACTGTTAAATCTGCTCCTGCTTTTAGGGCTGGGGTTGGTAAGTCGGGATGAAAATTAAAATGCGCTCCGTGAGCTTCGTCTACAATCAGAGGAATATTATATTGATGGGTAATTTTAGCAATTTCGGTAATATTTCCACATACTCCCTGATAAGTAGGATATACTATTAATACGGCTTTAGCATCGGGATGTTGTTGTAAAGATTTAGCAACGGTTTCTGGAGTAATACTATAGGATAAATCCCAGCTTGGATTATATTCTGGCTGTAAAAAAGTTGCGATCGCACCGGATAAAATTAAACCTGAAATCACAGATTGATGAGCATTTCTAGGGACTAAAATTTTATCTCCAGTTCCACAAATAGCTAAAATAGTAGCAATAATTCCAGAAGTTGACCCATTAACTAAAAACCAAGTTTTTTCTGCCCCAAATGCTTCGGATGCAAGATATTGAGCTTCTGCTATTACACTTTCTGGATTAAATAAATTATCCAGTTCAGGTAATTCAGGTAAATCTGCTTTAAAAAGTTGAGTTCCTAAGAATTCCGTTAATAAAGGTGAAATCCCCTGCCCGCGTTTATGTCCGGGGGCATAAAAGGGCGCGTCGGGTTGATTAGCACAATTTTTTAAAGCCGTTAATAATGGTGTTGGAAATTGCTCTAACATGAAAAAACTCCGTTGTTGTTGCGCTTAAGCGCAAATATTAACAATCTAAAATTCAACTCCAAATATTACTATATTATAATATATCTAATAAATACACTCATCTAACATAAATTTTATTTTTATTCATGGAAAAGTCAGTAAATACAAGAGTTAGATGATATTGTTTGCTATTTTTTCCTGACAATACCCCTAGAGGGGATTGCAAATTATGGAAAAAAGGTATTTACTATTAATGTTGATAAATTCATTCATACAGCAATTCAAGGATTAGGGCTTAATTTATGCACATTCCCGATGGATTTATTTCCCCCGTAGTAGCAACTGTTACCAGTCTTACCAGCACCGGATTTTTAGCAGTTTGTCTGGGGCGTACCCGCGAGAATGTAGGGTTACGATACGCGCCAGTTATGGGATTAACAACCGCGTTTATTTTTGCCGCCCAAATGATTAATTTTCCGGTAGCTGGTGGCACCAGTGGACACCTTTTAGGAGGAACTTTAGCGGCAGTAATTTTAGGAAATCCTTGGGCAGCTTCTGTATCCATTGCGACGGTTTTATTTATTCAAGCTTTTTTATTTGCTGATGGTGGAATTACCGCTTTAGGAGCCAATATTTTTAACATGGCAATTGTGGGAGTTTGGGTCGGTTGGATCTTAACACAAATTCTCCAACAATTATTAGGAGGTTCTAGTTTGCGCTTACCCTTAGCTGCGGGTATTGCTGGGGGAATTAGTGTTATTGCCGCCGCGATCACTTGTTCCATCAATTTAATTTTATCAGGGACAGCTAAGGCGGCGATAATTTTACCAGCAATGATCGGAGTTCATAGTTTAATTGGAATTGGTGAAGGATTAATTACCGCCGGAATTCTAACTTATTTAATTACAGTCCGACCCGATTTATTACCCGGAGATCAACCCCAATTAAATAAATGGTTAATTCCAGTAATTGGTACGTTATTAATTGCCGGGGTATTATCCTTATTTGCATCAGCTTGGCCCGATGGTTTAGAAAAGGTGGCAGAAATTCACGGTTTTGCTGAATTAGCCGAAAATGTGCGGTTTAGTATTCCCACACCTTTCGCTGATTATAGTATCAAAGGATGGGGAGAAATTGGCACTAGCATTTCTGGAATTATCGGAAGTTTAATCTGTTTTGGTGTTGCTTTTGGAATTCTCCAAATTGGTAAACCAAATCAGTTATAATTCAACAATGATTCAACTTTCTATCCCGTTTAAATTACGGGTTTCTCTGATCCTGGTAATCGGAATTGCCTTACTCAAAACATCTGTATGGTGGGCCTTAGCCTACTATAGCGCGATCGCATTTTTTTGGGTAATTCTTTTAAAACCGCCCCTAAAAATCATCTCAAAACTATTAGGGGCGGAATTAATCTTCCTTTCATTATTAGCCTTACCCATGGGATATGAAAAAGCCAGTTTTATGGTAAGTCGTTCCCTGGTCTGTTTACTAATAATGAATAGTTTTCTAATCACCTTACCATCCCATAGTTTAGGAATTGCATTAAAAGGTTTACCAATTCCCGCAACTTTTCAAGAAATTATCTTATTAACTGGGCAATATTTAGAAATATTAATCTCAGAAGTTCGTCAAATGCAACAATCGGCAAAATTGCGAGGTTTATCTGGTTATTCCGGTTGGTTACGTTATACAAGTGCCGCCATGATCGGTTCTCTTTATTTACGCAGTTTAGATCGATCTGAACGAGTTTATAATGCCATGATTTTGCGAGGTTATCAAGGTAAATTACCCGTAGAATCTCTATCAACACCCAGAGATAATTTTGCCCTAATTATTGTTGGCACTATCGCTAGTTTATTAACATTTTTTTCCTATGTCAAAAATTAATAGTTCTGAAAAAACCCTAATTGTCCAAGATTTAATATTTGGATATGCCCGACAAGAGCCTATATTGCAAAATATCTCTTTTACCATAAATTCCGGTGAAAGAGTGGCTTTAATGGGAGCTACAGGTGCGGGTAAAAGCACTTTATTAGAAAACTTAATCGGTTTAAAATTGCCCAAATCTGGTCAGATTTTCATTAATGGTATTAGTTTAGAATCTAAAAATCTTTCTGATATTCGTCTTCAGGTAGGATTTGCTTTTCAAAATCCTGATGATCAATTATTTATGCCAACTATTTTAGAAGATGTGATGTTTGGTTTGCTTAACTATGGAATGCCTCTGATAGAAGCAAAAGAAAAAGCAAGATTGGTTTTATCTCAATTCGGGTTAATCTATTATGAAAATCGCTCCTCCCATGAATTATCAGGAGGACAAAAACGCCTAGCTGCATTAGCATCAATTTTAGTCTTAGAACCCAGTATTTTAATCTTAGATGAACCAACAAACGGTTTAGATCCCGCTTGGCGTAAAAAATTAGCTACCATATTATCTGAGTTACCCTTAGAAGTAATATTAGTTGCTTCCCATGATCTGAATTGGATTAAAAAAACTACCCATAAATCCTTAATTTTAGCTGACGGAAAAATTGTCGTAGAGCGTCCGACTCATGAATTATTACAAGATGAAGAAATGTTAGAATTATACGGTTTACCTCCTAATTGGTAACAGATATATCTGGATTTTAATTAAATTTGGATAAAATTTGATTCCATTTAGTTTTATGAATTGTCTGAATTTCCTGATCTAACTCAATAAGCTTTGAATACTCATCAATAAATTTTTCTAAAGACATAATTAGTCTAAAATAATATTTGAGAGTAGGAATAATCCCATTTAAAATAATCTGACAACCATGAGTTTCTGCTATTTTTTTTATTTCTATCTCAATCAGATTAGATTCTGATTCTTTAATATCTTTGGACGCAAATATAAAATATCTTTGAGGATTATATTTAATAATCTTTTCTTTAGCTATATGAATCATGTTAAGATCAATTTCCTTTCCGTGTTTAATTTCTACCGCTTCAAATAAATTACCTGTTTTATCAAATAGTTCAATATCTCCTGCACTTTTAGATGTCAGATCAGATGCCGTATGGCTTGCCAAAATTTTGAGAGTACAGGATTTATATCTCTCAATTTCAGTAACTAAACAACTATAAATTGCATAAAAAGCAATGACAGGAAGTTTAGAACCTCCACGAGTTTCATAGTCAAAGTTAAAATGTTGATCCAGGCAATTGATCAGAGTCTTAATATCAATCTTGTCAGGATTAGATAGTTTAACAATGTTAATTTGATTTGCCTTGGTAATTTCTATAACCTGATTCATCAATAACCTTAAACAAATTTCTGCTTTTTCGGGGTTGTTTTGAACATAATCAATAATAGATAAAAACGCTTTTTTAACATTTTTATCATTGATTTTCCCCTCATAGTTTAAGGTATAAGGATAAGGCTGTTCAAGAGAACGGGTTAACCAACCACTTTCAGCCATTGCAGGAAGACCTAATTGTTTTAGGGTTGGTGTAATATATTGTGTATCTATAACTCGACCAGAAAAACCACTAGGCATATTAGATTGATGATACCTAATATCTTGTTGAGGGTTCAAAATCTTATAGATCAGTAATGTAATAAGAACTGTATAAACTCCTTTCTGACTCTTACACTTAGAGCCTATTTCTAAAATAGAGTTTTTATCCTGTTCAGGAATTTCATTTTCAATATCAATAATTGAAATAGCGTTATTGTAGATTTCTAACAGTTTTTCTTTGTAATTCATATTTATTCAAAAAGTCCTGGTATTTTAAGTTGAATAGGTTCTTTAATTGATTGTTTGACCGTCCATTCAGATAAATGCTGATGATCAGAATAACCAAAAATTTGCTCTCTAATCTGTATTGCCAGTTCTTGAAATAGAGGAATACAAACAGAATTTCCAATTTGTTTATAACATTCTCCCAAATTGGGATGGAGTTTAAACGTATCAGGAAACCCCATAATTCTATAACATTCTTGGATAGTTAACTTACGAACTCGATTTTCCTCGGGAATATAAATAAAGAAACGTCCCGATGTTTCCTGGGATGGAATGGTGGGATGGACTCCATCAATGGAGTAAATTCGATTTGGTTGGTGATGTACCCTAGATAAATGTTCTGTGTTGGGTCTAATCCCTTTTTTCCAGATATTCTTATTACGATATCCCACAAAAATCAGACCCGATAACTGCTGTTTGTAACCCTCGATAAGTGTATATTCTTCCGGGTTTAAGTATTCAAATTTTCCCTTGTGATCTAAAAAATCTCTTAATTTAGGAATAGGATAAACCCTCTGCAATTTTGAGAAATAAAATTTTTTATCTTTGCAAGCTACAATAATTACTCGCTCTCGATTTTGCGGAAGTCCAAAGTCTTTAGCATTCAATAATTTATAATCAACAGCATAGCCTAAATCTTCTAAAGAATATAAAATAGTCTTGAGGGTTTTTCCCTGATCATGATGTAACAAATGTTTAACATTTTCCAAAACAACAACCCTAGGATGATGAACTTCTATAATTTCACAAATATGAAAAAATAGGGTTCCTCTAGTATCCTCAAACCCTTGGCGTTTTCCACAAATGCTAAAGGGTTGACAAGGAAACCCAGCCGTTAAAACATCAAATTTAGGAAGATTATTATAATCAATTTTAGTAATATCTGCCTCTGGCTTTTCTCCAAAGTTATTAAAATAGACAGATTGACAAGCGGGATCTTTGTCACAAGAATAAACACATTGATAATCAGCACTTTCAAAAGCCAATCTTAACCCACCGATTCCAGAAAATAAATCTGCTATTTTAAGAGAATTATCCATATTTTAACTATTGTATGTAGAAGTAACCACAAAGACACAAAGGAACCGATAAAAGAGTCATTCTAAGTTGATAGTAGTTTTTAGTCAGGCAAGGGACTGATGAGGGTTTTCTATGTTATGATTAAACCATACCATTTCCACAACCCATATCCCATTAATTATTCTTCTTTCTTTCTTCGTGTCTTTGTGTCTTTGTGGTAAACAATGCACATACAGTACATTCATTTTATCTTAATAATGAAACAAGTTAAAGATGAAACTTCTTTAAATTTAGATACAGCTTTGTTGAATTCGTCCCCAGAAGGTTTATAATCATAAATTGATAGTCTATTGAACGTTTAACTCAACCATCGAACCCATGCTAAGAGCCGGAATTGTTGGACTTCCCAACGTTGGTAAATCGACATTATTTAACGCTTTAGTTGCCAATGCTAAGGCGACGGCGGCGAACTTTCCCTTTTGTACTATTGAACCGAATGTCGGCGTTGTCGGAGTTCCCGATGAACGGTTAAATGTATTAGCAAAAATCTCCAAGTCTGAACAAATTATCCCCACTCGAATTGAATTTGTAGACATTGCTGGATTAGTCAAAGGGGCGAGTCAAGGAGAAGGGTTAGGGAATCAATTTTTATCCCATATTCGAGAAGTAGATGCCATTGTTCATGTCGTTCGCTGTTTTGAAGATGATGATATTATTCACGTTTCGGGTTCAATTGATCCCTTGCGAGATATTGATATTATTAATTTAGAATTAGCCTTATCAGATTTATCTCAAGTTGAACGACGCATCGACCGCGCCCGCAAACAAGCCAAAACCAGCAAAGAAGCGCAATTTGAAGTCACCGCTTTAGAAAAAATTGCAGTTTTATTAAATGAAGGAAAACCCGCCCGTCAAGCAATATTAACTGAAGAAGAACTAGAAGCAGTAAAAGGGTTGGGTTTAGTCACTCAAAAATCTGTAATTTATGCAACAAACGTCTCAGAAGATGATTTAGCAACAGGAAATGCCCAAGTTGAAAAAGTCCGGGAAGTGGCAAAAATTGATAATGCTCAAGTAGTGATTATTTCGGCACAGGTAGAATCGGAATTAGTGGATTTGTCGGAAGAAGAACGGGCTGACTTTTTGGCTTCTTTGGGAGTAGAAGAAGGAGGTTTAAAATCCTTAATTAGAGCCACTTATGAATTATTAGGATTACGCACCTATTTAACCACTGGCCCGAAAGAAACCCGCGCCTGGACAATTAAAGCCGGAATGTCTGCACCCCAAGCCGCCGGAGTGATTCACTCTGATTTTGAACGGGGATTTATTCGAGCGGAAACGGTGGCGTATAAGGATTTAGTGGCGACTGGTTCGATGAATGCTGCGAAGGAAAAAGGATTAGTTCGCAGTGAAGGGAAAGAGTATATTGTCCAAGAAGGAGATGTGCTATTATTCCGATTTAATGTTTAATTTCTGACGGTAAACCCCGTACTGGTAGCAGGTGCGGGGTGAATTTATCTTAAATTTTATTAAGGAAAAATAAAGATTTTATAATTTTATCTTCAGATTGTGATGAATTAGGGTTAAAATTAGGCGTTATAGAAATATTGGAGTTCTCAAAATGTTGGTTAGTTTGTTAATCGCTTGGTTAGTAACAGCCGTCAGCTTATATTTGATTGCTTTACTGAGTCAATTTACTGGAGTTGAAATTGAGGATTTCAAAAAAGCCCTAATTTCGGCGGCGGTTTTTGGAATTGTTAATGCTTTAATTCGTCCAATTTTAGCCTTAATTATAGCTCCAGCGACTTTAATTTTTGCCGGATCTTTTGTTTCGTTTATTCTCAACGTGGCTATGTTTGCTTTAGCGGCTAAACTGGTGGAAGGATTTCGTTTACGTTGGGGAGTTTGGAGTGCTATAATTGGAGCTTTAGCCCTGAGTTTTATTAATTCAATTCTGTTTCAGATTTTAGCACAAGTCGGTATTAGATAGTTCTAATTTAAGCTAACCAGAGAACAACGAATATATTCCCAAGGAATGCACCTTTATCAGCCTTATATTAATTAAGTCTGTAATTTTAGTTTAAGGAGGACTGAAGTTGACAAATTCCTCAAACTCTAGTTTTTTGATAGAATCAACTCTCTTTAAGGTACAATAGGCAAGGATATCCTTAAATTAAGCCTTAAACCGAAAGCGTTAATCATGACATCTACAGTAGAACTTCTCAAGATTAAATTTAATCAAGCGTTAGTAGCTGCCTTTGGTGAAGATTTTGCCACAATTGATCCGATGGTAGTTGCATCAACTAATCCTAAATTTGGTGATTATCAATGTAATTTGGCGATGTCTTTAACTAAACCTTTAAAAAGTAATCCTAGAGCGATCGCAACTCAAATTATAGACAATTTAATTATTGATGAAATTTGCGAAACTCCGGAAATTGCTGGCCCTGGTTTTATTAATTTACGCTTGAAAACAGACTATTTACAAATCCAACTCCAAAAAATGTTAGGGGATGAACGGTTAAATATTCCTAAAGTTAACCCTAACCAAAAAATGATTGTAGATTTTTCTAGTCCAAATATTGCTAAAGAAATGCACGTCGGACATCTAAGGTCTACGATTATTGGAGATAGTATTGCTAGGGTTTTAGAATTTCAAGGACATGAGGTTTTACGTCTGAACCATGTTGGGGACTGGGGAACTCAATTTGGAATGTTAATTACCTATTTAAAAGAAGTTTATCCCGATGCTTTAACCACTGCAAATGCGCTCGATTTAGGGGATTTAGTAGAATTTTATCGGCAAGCAAAAGTTAGATTTGATCAGGATGAAACCTTTAAAGAAACCTCCCGCCAAGAAGTTGTACGCCTACAAGCAGGGGCAGAAGATAGCCGTCGGGCGTGGCAATTATTATGTGAACAATCTCGGCGGGAATTTCAGTTAATTTATGATGATTTGGGGATTAAATTAACTGAAAGAGGAGAATCTTTTTATAATCAATTTTTACCCCAAATTGTTGAAGAATTAGATAAAATCGGATTATTAGTCGAAAATCAAGGAGCAAAATGTGTGTTTTTAGAAGGTTTTACTAACAAAGAAGGAGAACCTTTACCCTTAATTGTGCAGAAAACCGATGGTGGTTATAATTATGCTACAACGGATTTAGCCGCGTTAAGACATCGGATTGAAACCGAGAAAGCGACTCGAATTATTTATGTTACTGATGCTGGACAATCTAACCATTTTATGCAGTTTTGGCAAGTAGCAAAACGGGCGAGTTGGATACCGGAAAATGTCGAATTAGTTCATGTTGCTTTTGGAGTTGTGAAAGGAGAAGATGGAAAAAAATTAAAAACTCGTTCTGGGGAAACCGTGCGTTTAAGGGAATTATTAGATGAGGCGGTTAATTATGCTAAAAAAGATTTAGAAACCCGCATCAAAGCTGAAGGACGCACCGAAACCCAAGAGTTTATTGATCATGTTGCAGAGATAGTGGGTTTAAGTGCGGTCAAATATGCAGATTTAAGCCAAAATCGCACCAGTGATTATATTTTTAGTTTTGATAAAATGTTATCATTACAAGGAAATACGGCTCCCTATATGCTCTATGCCTATGTAAGAATTCAAGGAATTAGTCGTAAGGGAAATATTGATTGGCAAAAGTTAGAAACAGATATTCAACTGGTTTTAGAAGCAGATGAAGAAGTGGTTTTGGCTAAACATTTATTACAATTGCAGGATATTTTAGAGGAAGTTGCTAAAGATTTATTACCTAACCGCTTATGTCAATATTTGTTTGAATTAAGCCAAAAATTTAATCAGTTTTACGAGCAATGTGACGTCGTGAAAGCCAGAGAACCTCAACGGACTTCTCGTTTATCATTATGTGATTTAACGGCAAAAACCTTAAAATTAGGGTTATCTTTGTTAGGAATTTCTGTCTTAGAACGGATGTAATATGGGGAATTACGAATTACGAATTACGAATTACGAATTACGAATGAGTTTACACCCCCTGCTCCCCCTGCTTCCTGTTATATTATTAATTCTAAATCAGGGGTTAATGTTAAAATAATATCCGTAGATCCTGGAAATTTCTGGAGTAGTTCATAGCGATTTGCTAATTGAAAGTCGGCAAAATCAAACCCGGGTGCAACGGTACAACCAACGAAACTATAGGAACTTTCAGAATTAGGATAACCCCCAAACCACCATCCCGCCGGAACCACAAACTGGACTTGTTCTCCTGCTAAAATATTAGACCCAAGAATAATATTTTGTACCCCATAGTCTTCGTGCATTAAGATCAGAGTCATGGAACCTCCTAAATAAAAATGCCACATTTCATCAGATTGAATCCGATGCAAACAGGATTTTGTCCCTTGGGGTAGTAGAAAATAAATTCCTGTACAATAGTTGCGATCACCTTTAAAATGTTCGGGTAAAGCATTCTGATAAATTACACCCTCAGAACGATAGGTTTCTCGAAAATATCCACCTTCAGGATGGGGAATAAGCTGATATTTTTCAATTAATTCTTCTACACTAATCATAAATTTAATTAATAAGATTGTTTGATTTTTCTGATTTTAACATAGATTTTTAAGTTTTATAGACGAGCATAGGGAATAATAATATCTTAAATATGCTATAATAAATTAGGTAATATTGTTAATCAATTTTAAGGATATTTTAATTTAAAAGTGAATTCTGAACTTTGGTTATCTTGGTTAAAAAAATATCGAGCGATCGCCGTTATCCGCACTCGCCAAAGGCAACTCGGAAAACAAATGGCTCAGGCGACCGCCGCCGGAGGCATGGGGTTAATTGAAATTACTTGGAATAGCGATCAAGCCCCAGAATTAATTGCGGAATTACGGTCTGAATTGCCAGAATGTTTGATCGGAACTGGAACATTATTTACCATTGAAGACGTGCAGAATGCGATCGCATCCGGGGCGCAATTCCTATTTTCTCCCCATACCAACCCTGATATGATTCAGGTGGCAAAACAAGCGGAAATTCCCATAATTCCCGGGGCATTATCCCCCACCGAAATCATCACCGCCTGGCAAGCAGGGGCTAGTTGTGTTAAAGTATTTCCTATTTCTGCGGTCGGTGGTGTAGATTATATTAGAAGTATTAAAGGGCCGATGGGAAATATCCCCTTGATTCCCACGGGAGGGGTAACTTTAAACAATGCTGTTGAGTTTATTCAAGCGGGAGCGATCGCGGTGGGACTGGCTGGAGATTTATTTCCACCTGATTTAATTGGAGAACAAAATTGGCAAGCGATCGCCAAAAAAACTCAAACCCTCCTACAACAGTTCTCGGAAATTTCCCTATAATTGAATTTAACAATCACACCCATTGATCTAAATTAAGTTAAACAAGAGGAGTAGATTATGAAAACGCTCAACCCCCTAATTCAATCCCTCTCTGATTTCAGGTTTAATCCGGTCAAACAACCCCATTTTCCCAGAACAAAATCAAGTTTTTTGGGAATAATAGCAACGGCGACAATATTAACATTAATCACCGGATTTTCCCCAGTAAATTTAGCGATCGCCAATGAACAACACAACCTGATTGCGCGTAATATGATAGGATTACAGCAATCTTCTGAACGTTGGATTTTAATAGATTTATCTCGACAAAGGTTAATAGCTTGGGAAGGAAATCAACCCGTTTATGCAGTAATTGTTTCCACCGGAAAAGCGGACACTCCCACCCGCACCGGAGTCTTTAAAGTTTATACCAAATATGAAACAACTCGCATGACCGGCCCGGATTATGATGTTCCCGATGTTCCCTATACAATGTACTACGATGGGGGCATGGCTATTCATGGAGCCTATTGGCATAATTTATTTGGTACACCTGTTACTCACGGTTGTACCAATGTGGCTGTGAATCATGCCAAATGGTTATTTGAGTGGGCATCGGTGGGAACCCCCGTTATTGTACATAACTAAATATGCAAAAACCCATCGGAAGGAAAAGGTATTATTTACGGATTGTATACCTCCAAAAATCCGTTTCTTATGTATTGAAAAGTACAAATTTAGACCTTTGTAGGCGAGTTTAATTTTATCTGTAAAAATAAAAATATATGACAGTTCGGGGAGAGGATAATGAAGTAATGTTAAAATTATTAATATTCTTTAAAAAATGGGATTAATTTCGCTATATTCTTTTAGTAAAGAGATCAAAGTTCATCCAATTTAACAAAATGATGGACGTTTAATTATACCTTGATTTTGTTAATTATTGCGTCGAGTAATACCTTTTTTGTTAGCCCTTTTGCCGATTTAATTATGAACTTAAATTTTAAATTTGCCATTGTCAGTGATTTGCATATTGCTCTGCCTCAAACAATTTGGGATCATCCCCATCGTTTCCATTTAGTGGAAGTGAGTATCCCCGCTTTAGAATTGGCATTAGACCATTTAGGGGAATTAGATTTAGATTTTCTACTCTTACCCGGAGATTTAACTCAACATGGAGAACGGGAAAATCATCAATGGTTAAGTCAACGATTAAGCCAACTTCCCTATCCAGTTTATGTAATTCCTGGCAATCATGATATTCCAGCATTAGAAAGCCATAAAAATTCCATTGGATTGAAGGAATTTCCCCAATATTATCAAGCTTTTGGCTATGAAAACCATCAAGGTTTAGATTATACCCAGGAAATTTTACCCGGGTTACAATTAATTGGGTTAAATTCCAATCATTTTGATGTTAATGGCAATCAAATAGGCTGTTTAAAGTCAGAACAGTTAGAGTGGTTAGAACAGGTATTATCTCAAGTCAAAAATCAATTGGTTTTTGTGATGATTCATCATAATGTGATTGAACATTTACCCGGACAGGCGACGAATCCCTTGGGACGAAGATATATGTTAGAAAATGCTCCTGGTTTTTTACAGATTTTAAAACAGGCGGGGGTGCAGTTAGTTTTTACCGGACATTTGCACGTTCAAGATATTGCCCAATGGCAAGGAATTTATGATATTACCACAGGATCATTAGTTAGTTATCCCCATCCCTATCGTGTGATTTGTGTTCATACAAATGCTCAGGGAAAACCCGTTTTAAAGATAGAATCCCATCGAATTACCGCCGTTGAAGATTGGCCAGATTTATCCGTAAAATCACGGGAATGGATGGGGGAGCATTCTTTTCCCTTTATGATGAAACTATTAACCAATCCACCGTTAAGATTAACGATTCAAGAAGCCGAACAATTAGTTCCCCATTTGCGTTATTTTTGGGCAGATATCGCCAACGGAGATACTCAATTTAATTTTGAGGTTTTTCCGCCGTCTGTGCGCCGCTACTTTGAAGAATTTAGTGCTACAGATCAAATTGATAATTTTGCACAGTTAGTTTTATCTTAATTTATGGAAAACAAATGAGTCTAAAACTAAAACCCCAAGGGTGAACTCTTTTCTTCCCCATTACCCATTACCCATTCGTAATTCCCTATTCCCTATTCCCTATTCCCTCCCCTACAATTAAACATCAAAATAATCCTCAATATTACTGCTTTTTTCCAAGAGTTTTTCCAAAGTATCAAATTGAAACCAGAAGACTAAATTTCGATCTTTGAATATTTCAATAGTTCCTATCAAAGCAATTGAATATTTAGGAGATAAACTCCCGAACAATAGATTTCTCAGATCTCCTTCTTTATATTTAGGAATCATATAGGTAATCCCATATTCACAGAGGGTACTAATCACTCCCATAATCCCATTATAAAAAATATTTCCTACTTCGCTAAAAATGGCTTTTTCAAAAGCTCCTTTATCTAATTTGCGCCGATCTTCACTTTCAATCAAATCAATTAATATTGTCGCAGTTTGTTTCGGAAACATCAGTTGAGTATTCCCTTGAAACTCCCCTGTAAATACCATTTCTACCGATTTTAGATCCTTAGTACCCAACCGTTTTTCCAACTGCATAGTTAACTGTTGCGGGGGGAATAAATCGATAGATAGTAACTTTAACTTGATCGGCGATCGGCAGATAGTTGCTAACATCATATCCGCCCGATCAATACCGACTTTAAACAATTGAGTCAAAACCAAAAGCTGTTGTGAATTTTCCTGCATAAACTTCAAAAACTTAGTTTTTACAAAAATTGAATTGATATTAATTAATAATTTTTTTGCCGACAAATTCCAAAAACCGAGGTATAACCGTGTAGAAACGTAGTATCTCGCACCGGGCCAATTTCACCATTGCAGAAAAAGCCACTCAAGGGAATATTAAAATATCGTCGGAACAGTCGGGAATCAAAGTTAGGTTCCCCATAAAGCCCTTCTCCCCGTCCCAAACAAGAAAACATCAATGCTCCGGCATTTGTGACTCCTTGGGGAAAGGAAGAAGCCTGTCGTTGATAACGTTCGATTAATAATTCTAAATCTTCTGCGGAAGTGCGAGAATCTCGGAGGTGAAATTGAATCCGTTGGCCGGGACGAACCCGATCGCCAATAGCAATGGCCCCAGCCTTGGGATCGACGCCAATTAAATTCCGAATTAAAAAATCCCCAGGTTCTAATTTCTGTTTAAATTCATCCCGCACTACCCCAACAAACAAAGAATGTTGAGCCAGTTGTCGATCTTCTTCGCTTAACTCCTGTACCAGATCCTGCAATGCTTCTAGGGGAGATAAGCGCACAGAAACGGAAAACTTGGTTTCTGGTTCAGAATCTGCCGATGGAGTTTCCACTTCTAAAACAATATTGCGTTCAGCTTGGGTCACGCGATAGGGATGGCCAATGGGACGACAACCTTGAGCAACAATGGTTTCAATCACAATATTACCAGACAACGCCAAACCAACAATTTCCTCAGAATAGCGTTTGGAACCGGAAAATACCCCTGTAGCCCCACCCATGGCTCCAGTGCTGGCCACTCCTCCCACTTTTACCGAACCCGGGTAGGCGTAATCTAAACCCAGCAGGAAATCATTAATTTGACCAAAGTAGGGATCAACTAACAGAATAAATTGGGGCTGATCTTCGGGTTTAACTCCAATTAATTCTACCCATTGATCCGGGGAACTATCCAAATCAGGCAAATCATCGGCCGATAGATGAAACGGATGAATTGCAACATCCGGTAAATGGGCTAAAGTGAGACTAAGAGCGGGTTCTCCCTCAATTTCCTCAGCCTGGTAATCGGAATTCATGCCAATCACACCCCCTGCACCACAACCGATCAGCATGGGAAGCTTGAGATGTTCTTGGAGTAAGGGCATCAGTCGGGAATATTCACTACTAAAGGCCGAGGAAATAAAGACTAAGCCTAGGTCTGGAGAAGCTCGTAAGGCATCCTGAGTAATTTCCACAACTTCTTTTACCGCCGCTTCCAAGGAAGGACGTTCAGATAAAGCACTGACCCAGCGCATAGGTTTGGTTGTTGATTCTGCCATCTTCGCCCTCCCTCAATAGTCGGCTCTCTTGTGCTAAGATAGCAGATTGTGTGGAATACAGCAGATGCAATCAATGTTACTGTCTGGGTTGACTGAACTGTTGAAAAATGTTCTAAAGTAGAATTGGAACCTGTACTTAGTAGATTTGGATTGGACGAAAGGTTTATGAACGACATCAACGAAGTCATCGAGAAAGAAGTAGTGGAAGCCCGCACAGTCTGTGATGTTACTGGCTCGAACTCTAAAGAGTGTGCAGCAGCTTGGGATGCTGTAGAAGAATTACAAGCTGAAGCTTCACACCAAAAACAAAAAAAACCCAAAAACTCTTTTGAACTCTATTGCAACGATAACCCTGGTGCGCATGAATGTCGTATTTATGAAGACTAATCAGTTCTTTTCTAAGCTGTCTAGTTTCTGTTAATTGATAAGCAACTGAGAGTTAACTTAAGTTAACCCAGTTGCTTAATTTTTCTTTATTGGATTTAATAATTTAGGATGTTTAATTGTTTACTAGCCGTCGAATCTTCTTGGTTACAACCGTTGGTCTGGACGGACTATAGGCTGGCGGTTATATTTGCACTAATTATTCCCTTTGTGATCTTTATTTGGGCTTTTGTTCAGAAAGCTGAAGCCATTCAACGCTTAATGATCACCTATTTTCGTGTTGCTAGTTTGTTGATAATTAGTTTGTATTTAATGATTGCTGCCCTTCCGATTGGTTTTCTGACTTCTATTATGGCACGGGTTTTAATTCCGATTTCCCTCTGGTTTTGGGTGGATCTGAATGAAGAAGTTTCAGAAATGCCTAATTCCGGTCTGAAGTTAATCTTTACTTCCTGGCGTTGGGCGGCGACGGTTTATAATCTTTTGGGTGCGATCGCTTTAATTCCGGTTGTACATTGTGGATTTTCTCAAGGTCAAAAAAATTTAATCGCCGATGGGACTTGTCGGATTTGGCTAGACCCTCCCTGGTTATATAGACAAACTTTTAGTCCTAATTTGACCCCTCAATTTTTAGGCTTTTTTGCTTTAGTGGGTTTAGCTGTTTATATTCTTTATTTGGGTTATTTTGTATTCTTTAAATTGGGAAAACAGGGACGTTCCGCCATGAGATAGGGATATGGGCAAGTTCTATAAGTACCTAAACAAAATTAATTACACATCCTCTACCCTGTTCCCTCCCCCCCTAGCCTCCCGTGCACAGGGGGTTTGGGGGGGCTGTTCCGGTGTTCCCTCTCTCAACTAGGTAATTTATTTTGTGCAACTACTTATAAACCTGCCTCACGGTCTACCATCAAAGAACAAAAAGAAAGAGAGAGTCGCCTTAGCCACTCTCCCTACCATCAGGGTGCATCTACATACCACAATATAACTTTTTCTGGGTGAGGGGTCAAGCCCCCTATTCAAGAATTGTGTAAAAATTTGTTAGCAATTGTTAAGGCTTTGTAAAGATGGGCGCGGGAAAAGCCAGGGGAGCGAGGATACTCGCCAACCATCAACAGATTTACAAAAGTAAAGCTGAACTGGGTGATAGGTTTTTTAATAAATCTTTACGATTAATCCGTGTCACAATAGGGAAACAAGTCAAAGTCATAACCAATTATCTAGGGAGGTCATGAATGGTAGCCCTCACTGATCGTGTAAAACAAAATCGTTTAACAATTGAAGTTCAAGAGATTGCTGCTGATACCACTGCTATTCGTTCCCTGGACTGGGATCGGGAAAGATTTGATATAGAATTTGGCCTGCAAAACGGTACAACCTATAATTCATTTATCATTCGCGGGGAAAAAATAGCCCTGGTTGACACATCCCATGCCAAATTCCGGCAACTATATTTAGACACACTCAAAGGATTAATTAATCCTGCGGATATTGACTATTTAATTATTAGTCATACCGAACCCGATCACAGTGGCCTAGTTAAAGATATCCTAGAACTTGCTCCCAATGTTACGGTTGTGGGGTCGAAGGTAGCAATTCAATTTTTAGAAAATTTAACCCATACCCCCTTTGAACGTAAATTAGTTAAAAATGGCGATACCTTAGATTTAGGAAATGATCATGTTTTAGAATTTGTATCTGCTCCGAATTTACATTGGCCGGATACAATTTTTAGCTTTGATCGGAAAAGCCAAACCTTATTTACTTGCGATGCGTTTGGAATGCACTATTGTTCCGATCAAACCTACGATACAAACTTAGCGGCACTTGAACCAGATTTTCACTTTTATTATGAGTGTTTAATGGCTCCTAATGCTCGTTCGGTAATTAATGCGATGAAACGCATGGAACCTTTAGGAGAAATTACCACTATTGCCACGGGACACGGCCCATTATTACGGCATAATTTAGAAGAACTAAAAGGACGTTATTGGCAATGGAGTCACGAACAAACTAAATCTGAAACCACTGTAGCGGTGTTTTATTTCTCCGACTATGGCTATAGCGATCGCCTCTCCCAAGCCATCGCCCACGGCATTACAAAAACAGGTGTTGCCGTAGAAATGATGGATTTACGCAAGGCTGAAGCGACAGAAGTGCGGGAATTAGTGATGGGTTCTGCGGGATTTATAATCGGAATGCCCCCGGTTTCTGGTTTAGGTTCTGAACTGGCAGAAGAAACAATTAATACTATTATTGCATCGGCTCATAATAAACAATCCTACGGTTTATATGAGTCGGGAGGCGGAAATGATTTATCCTTATATCCGTTGCAAGTTAAACTCAATGATGCTGGATTAAAGCAAGTCTTTCCTTCAATTCGGATTACGGAAACTCCCCATGATACCACCTATCAAACCTGCGATGAAGCGGGTACAGATATCGGACAATGGTTGAGTCGAGATAAAACCGTTAAGCAGATGAAATCCCTGGATAGTAACTTAGATAAAGCCATGGGACGCTTAAGCGGTGGATTGTATATTATTACGGCTCAAAAAGGAGAAGTTAGTAGTGCGATGTTAGCCTCCTGGGTGACTCAAGCAAGTTTTCAACCATTAGGATTAACCATTGCCGTTGCTAAGGATCGAGCCATTGAAGCGTTAATGCAGGTTGATGATAAATTTGTGCTGAATGTTTTGGCAGAAAGTAATTATCAAAAACTGATGAGACACTTCTTAAAACGATTTACTCCTGGTGCGGATCGGTTTGAAGGAATTAATACCCAAACTGCTAATAATGGCAGTCCGATTCTAACAGATTCCTTAGCCTATTTAGAATGTCAAGTCCAAAGTCGGATGGAGTTAAGTGATCATTGGATTGTTTACGCCACCGTTGATAATGGACGAGTCAGTGATCCTGATGTGCTACCTGCGGTTCACCATCGCAAAGTCGGAAATCATTATTAATCCCCCTTAATCCCCCCTAACCCTGCTTAATAAGGGCAGGGGATGCAGGGGGGATCGATGCTTAAGGCTCAAGAGAGATCAAAAAAACTTTTTTTAATATAAGATTATGGATAATCAAAAACCGCGTGATGTTCAAGTTTTTTTAATTGGAAATAACACAAAAATAGTGCGATCGCGCACTTGGGAACGGTTAAAATTTGAAGTTGAATATTCCCTACAACGGGGAACAACGGCGAATAGTTATATTATTGAAGCTGATCAAACTGCAATTATTGATCCCCCCGGAGAATCCTTTACCCAAAATTACATTGAAGCGTTACAAACTCGTGTGAATTTGGAACAGTTGAATTATATTATTTTGGGTCACTTTAATGCTAATCGAGGGGCGACATTAAAGGCTTTATTGGAATTATCACCTAATATAACATTCGTTTGTTCAAATCCGGCTGCTTTAGCATTACGAGAATATTTTGAAACTGAAAACTTAAAAATTTTAACCATCAAAGGAGAAGAAACCTTAGATTTAGGTCAATGTCATCAATTGCAGTTTGTTTTAACTCCTACTCCTCGCTGGCCCGATGCCATTTTAACCTATGATCAAGCCACGGAAATTTTATTCTCCGATAAGCTATTTGGGGCGCACGTTTGCGGCGATCAAGTCTTTGATGAAGGCTGGTCAGTTTATAGCGATGATCGACGGTTCTATTATGACTGTCTTCATGCAGCCCAGGCTAAATATGTTCTTTCTAACCTCGATAAAATCAAGGAATTACCTCCGATTAAATTCTATGGAACCGGTCATGGGCCGTTAGTTAAACATGGCAAAACAGAACTAACAAATTTATATCGAGATTGGAGTGAAAAACAGAAATCTCAGGACTTAACTGTAGCATTATTATATGCCTCAGCTTATGGAAATACCGCAACAGTAGCCCAAGCGATCGCCAAAGGATTAACAAAATCTGATATCGCCGTAGAATTAATTAATTGTGAATATGCCAAATCCTCAGAAATTCAAGAAGCCCTAGAAAAATGTGATGGATTTATTATTGGTTCTCCCACCCTAGGAGGTCATGCTCCAACCCAAATTCAAACCGCTTTAGGAGTGATTTTAAATACAGCTTCGACGAATAAATTAGCCGGAGTATTTGGCTCCTATGGATGGAGTGGAGAGGCAATTGACTTATTAGAAAGTCGCTTAAAAGATGCGGGTTATAAATTTGGTTTTGAACCCATCCGAGTTAAATTTACCCCCACGGATGTCACCCTACAAACCTGTAAAGAGGCGGCGATTGATTTTGCTCAAACCCTCAAACGCACCCAAAAACGCCGGGCATTTCGTCCCACAGCTACCTCTGCGGGAGCCGATCGCACCGCCCAAGCCTTGGGGCGTGTGGTTGGTTCGTTGTGCGTCGTGTCCGGGCGTCGGGGGGAGATGTACAGCGCCATGTTAGCCTCCTGGGTGTCCCAGGCGACCTTCAACCCCCCTGGGTTTACCGTAGCGGTGGCTAAGGATCGGGCCTTGGAACCCTTAACTCATATTGGCGATCGCTTTGTGCTCAATATTTTGCAGGAAGGAAAACAACTGCGAAAACATTTTCTCAAGCGTTTTGAACCCGGAGAAAATCGGTTTGTTGACATAGAAACGGAAGAAACATCGACGGGTTGTTTGATCTTAAAAGATGCCTTAGCCTATCTCGATTGTGAGGTAAAAAATCGGATGGAATGTGGCGATCATTGGGTAATTTATGCCACTGTTCATCAGGGTCAGGTGTTGAATTCAGATGGAGTTACGGCGGTTCATTATCGGAAGACGGGAACCCAATATTAATTACAGCAGGGAACACCGGAACACCGGAACAGCCCCCCAAACCCCCCGTGCACGGGGGGCTGGGGGGGAGGGAACAGGCTGCTCCGGGATTTAGAAGTGTTTTAACTGTAATGCGTAGTGCTATATAATTCGGCAATAAAAATCCCTCCATAGAAACACAGAGGGATATAAGCTGTTATTAGTTATTAGTTATTAGTTAACTAACTCTTGACTATTAACTCTTACACTGATAACTGATTACTGATTTTAGCTACGGTCAGTCGCAGTCACAGGTTCAAAACTGGGAACTACTAACTCATCGTTTTGCTTAGTTAATTGGTTATACAGCCGTTCCGTATTCGGGAAATTAGCCGCAGGTAAGGTGGGATAACGACGATAAGGAACCGTATCTTCCCCGAACAGTTGAGCATATTCCACACTGTTCACCATCGCATTAATAAACCCCTTCAACCCATCGGTTGCCAGGATTTGGTTATACTGCCGAATTTCCGCTTGGTTGCGAGGTGCGCGACCCAAGAAATGCTTGGTTCCCAACTCAATCACCTTAGTATTGGGATAGGGGGTATAGAACTCCTTGATATACAAAGAAGTGCTTCCCAACGCCTCAACAAACTCCTTCAGATTAATTTCATTGTTCCCCAGCTTACTTTCCAAAGCCGTAAACTCATTTCTGTTCACATAGGGATCAATATTGCGCTCAAAGATTTGACGATAAAGCGCTTGAATTAAGGTCTTCAGCGCCACTTTATCAGTAGTAGTCGTCAACTTGAACACTTTGCTTTGTTCACGTCGCTTGCTGACACCTTGAGCAACACGATTATCTAACTCAATCTCACCCTTAGTTTGGTCAGGAGTACCCAGTTCAATAAACCGAGGAGTAACTTCATCGCGCCCCACAGGTTTTTTCTCAGCAAAGGCACCGACACGACCCGTCCGCAGGAACACACCGCCCGGAGTCAAATACCGTTCATAAGGAACCGTATCTTCCCCAAAGGCTTCGTTATATTCCTGACTATCGAGAATGGCATCTACCAAAGCATAGAAGCCCTTCTTGGAACTCAGATCGAAGTAGGCATTCATTTCCTGACGGCCGTAGGTTGGACGGCCCAACAGACGGCGATGAATAAATTCGATCGCTTTACACACATACAGCGACGTCCAATACATCTTACGGAACACATCGGACTTCGCCAAGGCGCGAATAAACTCACGCACGGTAATATCACCGTTTTCCAGCTTAATTTCCGCAACGGTTTGGCGTTGACCCTCATAGAGTTCCCGACCAAACACCTGCCGATAAGCTGCGCGAATCAACGTTTGGGTAGAGGATTCGGAGTAATTAACACTGGTTCCTTTGCTGCTACCACTACGCTTGAACCGACTGCTAATATAGCCCCCAGGCAGTTGATCCAGCTTGAACACCTTCGGCCCCAAAGAGCCAGGATGGTTGCCTCTGGCCGCTGGGTTACTTAACTGGTTATCAATTCCAGCCCCATTGCGGATCAAAATTCTTCTGGTATCTTTACCAAAAGGAGCCGGACGGTTACTAGGATTCCGGGTTTCTTTCGGGAAAATTGCCCCGAACTGAATTTCCAGGGGATCATTCCCAGTCCCGTAAACGTGCTGATCCCGCAGAGGTTGTTTATAGTCTGCGAACAAAGTCACAAACTGAGGCACTTTGCGGAAAGGAGCGCTGTAATTAAACAGGTCAATTTGTGGCCCCCAGTTGCGACATTCTTGGGCTTCTTGACCCAAACCGCGCAAATAGGGAACGGTTTCTTCCCCGAAATAATCGGAATATTCCTCTGAATCCACCAGCGCATCCACTAAGGCCGATAAACCGCCTTTGGACACAATCGAGAAATATTTGGTAAATTCTTCAGGAGAACTTAAACCCCGGCCCAAAAAGTGACGGGTTGCCAGTTCCACCACCCGACTATTCACATAGGGCTCATAGAAATTTTTCCGGTATAGCGGAGATTTCCCTAAGCGGCGGATAAACTCTTTGGTGGAGATTTCGCCGTTTTTCACCTTGGATTCTAAGTCGGAAACGCTCAAGCTATAGGCGCGGGTAATATCCCGTTCAAACACTTGGCGATAGGCCGCTTTCACCACATCTTCTTTTTCCGTCGAAGACAGGCCCGGTTTCATCACGAACTTCTGACGTCGCTCGGCGGCGTTGAAGTAAATTTGAGGCAGTGCTAACCCTTGTTGGTCACTACTGTTAGGACGTTGGCGAACCTTTGTCCCCGGAGTGGCCGCTTCAAATTCGGTGATTAACACCCCAAAGTATTGCAGGGCAATTTCTTGAGCTTCTTTGTCAGCTTTTAAATAGCCCAAAGCAGCCCTACGCATTTCTTGCAGGGCTACCAAAGTCGCCGCGCTAGAACAGGCATTTTCAATAATTTCCCGCAGTCCCCTGACGTTAACGGCGATTAGATTTGGATCACCGGCGACAATGGCGTAAGTTACATAACGCAAGAACCAGCTTAAATCCCGCAGGGATTTGGTCATGTTCCGAGGGCCATAACGAGAAACGTTAATTGGCCCAAAACCGGGGGGTAAAAACACGGCTGGCCCCGATCCTGCATCTACAAAAATGGATTTTAAACCATCCAACAGGCTGTTACTACGGCTCTCCGCATAGGAAATTGTTCCCAGTTTCATGCCTTCGGCGACATTACTGCTACCGCCACCAACGGCCACCAGTTCGGTCGCTTCGCTAGGTTTTTCTAAAAACGCTAGAGGTGAACCCCCCGTGAAAATCCGATTAGCAGCACGAGAAACAATCAATTCTGCATTTTGTGTCAGAATTTGAGCAATTTCTAAACGTTTCGCCCCAGAACTGAAATAGGTTGCCAGTTCACTTAATTCGCTTTTGCCCAAAAAGCGATCCTGTTGCTCCGCTTGGGAAATGGTGGCAACGGGTACGGTTTGATATAGTTGCGGACGTGCAACTGAGCTTCCACCACTTGCTTTTATACTCATTCGATCTCTTTCGCTCCCTATCTGAATCTTTACAGTATGGAACCTGGAATATGGTACTGTTCTCAAACATTCAACGGATTAGTTTCGACGCCATTGGCCGGGACGCTTTCAACCCTATCCTTGCTTGAGTCGTTGCCAATTTAATCTTTCAGATTAAAATGATTTTGGCTAATTAACCAGACATTTTTGACATCCTCCTCGCCGTAAACGGACGGGGATTTCTCGCCACGCCACCTTTTTAGGATGGTCGCTGAATGGGGTTGACGTTTCGCAGACTGTTGCTACCGAAAAAGTAGTCTTACACTGTCTCCACGTCCGTTTTAAGTCTCGGAATGCCCTCCCGCGACCTGAGTTTAACCTCGTTCACTAAGTTAAACTTTTTTTTAATTTGATAAAAAATCGTACCGACAATTATTGTATAGACTTGAGTGAAGTTATCTGAGAAAAAAGAATAAGTTTTGTTACGTCGGGGCCTCCAACGGTTAGCCGTTGTTGGTTGAGCATCGATCAAAAACAAATTTCTGGTATAGCAGTGATTCAGGTGGTTAGGACGCGATCATACCACCAAACCCGATTAGATTCAGAGTTTCCCTCAAAAATGCCCATAGCCAGATTGCCTATTACTGTACAATCAATTTTTATAACTTGGATAAAAAGGCATTCTAGGGGGTGCTGTTTTCCACATTAATTCAATTTCTTCTGGGGTTAATTGATAGGCTTGATTAACTAAATCGGATAACCGTTTTTCTAGGTTTAGTGCTTCTTGTTTACGAGTTTTAATATCTGGTACATATTCGTTATAGGCTTCTCGAATTGATTTTAACCCTTTAACTCCCAAGGGGTCGGATGATTTACTTTTGGGTAATTGTTTGATCACTTCTTCGATTAATTCTTCAAAATTAAGGTCGGCAAAGTTTTCTAATTTTCGACTGATTTTTTTAACTTTATATTGAATTTGTAGCCAGGTTAAAACATCATTATTAGCGGTTTGATTGGTTTTTGTGATTTCAATTAATCGGGTAACAATTGATTCAACTTCATTACGAATTTGATCTGTAGGTTCTCCGATAGGAAAATTAATCATTAAATCTCCACGGGGTGTAACAGAATCTCCGATCATTTTGGGAAATAATTGATGTGCTA
The DNA here is from genome assembly GCA_003609755.1 of Planktothrix agardhii NIES-204. Classification (NCBI taxonomy): domain Bacteria; kingdom Bacillati; phylum Cyanobacteriota; class Cyanophyceae; order Oscillatoriales; family Microcoleaceae; genus Planktothrix; species Planktothrix agardhii. The sequence continues at coordinate 191,267 of AP017991.1, read as the reverse complement.
TCCACCAACCTAGCGGAGAGTTAAGACAACCGCAAATATAAAAATCTGCTTTCGGTAAAATAAAAACTTTATTATTGACATAGTAATTGTTCGTATCTATTGTATAAGCTGGATATGTGTTAATTTCTTGATAAAGGATTTTGGGTTGTTCCAAAATTTCCCAATAATCTACTGAATCTTGAATTTCATACCATTGATAATGACCTGCTTTGCGTCCCAACCATTCCCCCTCTTGGTTTTTATTCCAATTTTTAGGACAAGGTTCTAATTTTTGACGATAGGAATTGAGATAATTTTTAATAGCCGGATAATCATCAATTTCTAACCCTCGTCTAGTAAAAATTATCCATAATTTTTCTGATTTAGAATACCACCGTTTAATATCCTGACCTCGAAGTAAAGGTTTAATAATTTCGGCAGATTTTGGGTCAGCTTGAACAATTTTATTTTTAGTTTCCTCATCAATTAAAAAGGCTTCATTTAACCCAGTTTTAATTCCATATAACGGTTTAACCCCGGCAAAATCTTTAAGAGGAATTCCCACACGCTGAATTTTTTTCATTAACTCCTCAACGTCTGGACGTTCTAAACTCCAAGATTCACTTGTAAACCTTGACCAAGAGACATCATAACCTTCATTTTGGACATATTGAGTTAAATTAATATTAGCTAATTTTTCCCTGGGAACTGGACAGAGTTTAACATTAAATTCAGCAGGAATAGAGGTTTTTAGTTCAGTTATTTCAGCTTGAGAAGGAGAAGATTTATAAACAGATATAATACAGGGAAAAGTATCTGCATCTTCAAAAATTGGGGCGTGTCCAAAATCAATAATTTGCTCAAAAGTGCTATTCTCAATAAAAAACCGTCGCAAGGGTTCACCATAACCCGCTTTTAGCCATTTATTAGTAACAATATAAGATAATTTCCCTGCGGGTTTGAGGATATTTAACCCTTTTTCATAGAAATAAGCGTATAAATCAGCTACCCCATCATAGCATTGATAATGCTGTTTTAAATAGGGTTTAATTGGTGATAATAATTCCTGTCGGACATAGGGAGGATTTCCGATAACAACATCAAACCCCCCGTTAGCAAATACTTGAGGAAATTCTGTTTCCCAGTTAAAGGGTTTATCGCTAAATTCAGGATCAGCAACAATAGAGTTACCTTGTTTAATATTATCATCTAAATCCGTTAAGGATTTTCCCGGTTCAGCCGTTTTTAACCACAGGGATAATTTAGTAATTTCTACCGACTCCGCCGATAAATCAACCCCATATAAGTTTTGAGTTAAAATCATCGTATCTAAACGTTCTAACTCTATTTCTGGTGTTGTTACTAGGGAAGATAAGGCTTGATTGACTCGTTGATAATCTTGGAATAAATAATCGAAAGCCGCGATTAAAAATGCCCCCGAACCGCAAGCGGGATCACAAACTTTGGTTTGTTTTAAAACTTGATCTCGATAGGTTTGCCAAAATTGAATTTCTGCCTGTTTTTGTTGCTTTTTGTTGGTTTTTGTGGTAATATTTAATTGAAAGCGAGGGGCTCCGCCCAGCCGGAGGCTATCGCGTAATTCATCTTCCTTTTGTTTGAGATACCCTCCCAAGGCTACCTGCACAATATATTGAGTAATGAACGCCGGAGTATAAAAAATTCCTTGGGTTTTGCGTTTCCCGGATTTGGGATTAAATTCTTGGGTTTGAGTTTTAGCTTTTAATGCTTCTAAATCCGTAATTGATTGTTCAAAAATATGTCCTAAAATATCAACGGAAACCTCAGTTTCAAAGTCATATTTAGTTAAATTTTTGAGTTGTGTACACAGAGGGTCAGTAACCGTTAATTGTTCATCTAATAAAGAGTCATGTTCAAATAAACCTCCATTATAACCGGGAATTGGCGGATCTTCATTTCCTTTATTAACCCAAGAAAAGACTGATTTATAATTATCCCAAATGAATCGAGGATTATAAGGATCTTTGTGATCATGAGCATTATTAAGGGTGTTTTTCGGTAATAACCCTCGATCTTGACAAAAGGCTAAAAACAAGATTCTATCTAAGGTTTTTTGAGCTTTTTCAATTAAAACATTATCTCGATTTGGGAGATTTTTAGGCCCGGTGAAGCGAAAATGATTAACCAGATTAATCCGTACATTATGATAATCTTGATAGAGTTGTTCTGTAATTTCCTGTTGGGCGGTATCCGAATCAGCTAATAACCGATCAATAACCGATTGTTGTTGTCCGGTTTTGGGTAAAAAATTAGTCCGACAGAGTAAATAATATAGCTTTTTGAAATTAGCGATCTCTGCCAATTCAGTTAATAAAAAACGTTCAAAATAAGCCGGAGTTTTGCTAAGTTGATAAAGACGTAATTCTCGATAATTAGAAACAATCACCCAACGACAATTTTCTGTATAATTAGCATATTGCCAACCCTGTTCAACCGCAGAAAGTTTGCGTCCGGGTGCAGGTCTATCTAAATCGTTTTTAGCATTTTTTAATTCAATAGGTGCAATAATTTTTCCCTGTAGTTTGCCTTCAATATTCGTAAATAATCCTAACGCACCATCCGCAAACCCACCCCCATCAGAAATCGTTTGTTCGGCGTGAATTTCCCAGGTTTTTCCCTCTCCTGAAATCACAGACCGATAGCCTAAAATATCCTGAAAAATATCTTTTAAAAAATCCCCCTGTAAAGACGTTTCTTTGACTTTTTCTAATGTTCCCATTTTGAGGGTTTCAATCCAACTTTGAAGAATTTCATGACGTTTTAGCAAATCATCAGGAAAGGCAAAATTGCGGATAGCATTGTGGAGAATTTTAGTTTGAAATAAGGTTTTAGTTACTTGCATCGGATTTCCTGAATAAAAAAATGTCAATCTTCTTAACATCAATTAAGGTCATTAAAACGGGTTTTAAATCGTTAAATTGTCGGGTGGGCAAAACCCACCCTAGAAGTATCATAACCCCCATTAAAAACTCGTTGTTGCCCTTGAGCGCATCAGGAGGGGCACTCATCCCAACAACGGAATTTAACGCAGTCTTAAAAATACCGTTGCGTGCTGAATATTCCCGACGCGATCGCTACTACTAATGGTAAACGATCGCAAATTATCAAAAAATGGTTTAGCCGAAAGTTCTACTAATTTAAACAAAGGGAATTGTTGATTAAGGAAATTCCGACTGGTTAGCCAATTGAGATAGAAATAACCATCGTTTATTTTAGGTAAAACTTCAATACTAGCCTTAAAATCGGGATCTTGAGTAATCAAATTTTCCGTTTTTGACAATCCTAATACCTCATCCATTGCTTCTACAGAAGTTGTAAAAATTTCATATTTCCCTACGGTTGAATGTACTCCTTTTGCATTTGCTTGAATTAATCTAGTTTGAGTTTTGGCTTTATCCTTTTTCTCTAAAACCATCGGGGTTAACTTTGTCCAGGCGGAAAGGGTATTATTATTAAGATTAAATGATCCCAAACTATAGCCTTGTTCTGTTGCTATTTTATCTAAATTTTCAATAGCTGAATTAGCATTTTCTGGACGTTCTGCCACAAACACCCAATCCCATTTTTCATTGCTATGGGGAACTACAGCTAAGGCATATTCTCCTGTCACCCAACTGAAAATATCTTCAGGTAAATCTAAACCCCACAAGGTTTTAATTCCGTCTATAGGTTGGGCAATAAATTGTTCTAAAGGTTGATTAGCTGCAACAATAGCAGAGAAATCTTTCCAGAGTTGATTTAAGTCTTTTCCGGCAATTAATAACGGACTATTAGAACTAATATAGTTTAATGCTGCTACGGGTTGAGAAAAAGATGGAGATGGTTGGGTTGGATCTTCCTCGACGGTAGCAATTAACGCGGTTTCCGCTAATAATCCTTGAGAATTAATCCCTAAAGATACGGCTAAACTTGGTTTTTGACCGATAAATTCGTCTGTTTGGTCAGTTACTAATTGCCAATCTCCTAAATTAAAAAATCCAAATCCCACTCCCCCAGGTTTTAATTCTTTTAAGGCTTTTTGATAGGATTCAGATTGACTTAAATTCAGATTCGCTTGTACCGTATTTAAGGCTTCTTTCATCACTTTGGGATAGTTGGCAAATAACACAAAGCGATCATTAATTGTAGCCATAACTAAAGTCGGTGCATCATCAATTGTTCCTTGAAAGGGACGGCGATAAATTAGTTTAACCCCTCGATATTGATCTTGAACAATATCTAAACCCGCATCTACTTGTTTTTGCCAAAATTTATCTAAAATCTCCTGACTTTTTTGATAATTTTTTGTTGACAAAGCCACAAAATACCCAGGTTGTTGACCATTATTGGCTAATCGATCAAGATCAGGAGTAATTAATGCCCAAGTGATTTCATTCCCTAACCATGGTTGAATATCTTGCCCATAATTTAACCCGGTATTTGTTAACAAACTTTCTTTAATTGGGTTCAGTTGAATCCGATTATTATTACTTTTTTGAGAAAAGGTTAAAATCTTTCCTACTGATTCTAACCGATCTGGATTTACTAATAATGAAACCATCGCCGGAGCCGTCCGAGGAACAAACATTGCCGCCTCTGGTGCTGTTTTTGTGCTACCTGTAACTAAAGCCGCCGGGTTTTGACCCGATAATTTATAAACTCCCCCAATTCCCAGGAGTCCTAAAACAACTAGACCAATTACCAAAATTTTAGGAAATGAGCGTCTTTTCATAAGCTTAACTGTTGAGCGAATAACATTTTCCGATGGGAGTTCCTTCTTTATTATGTGTCAATTGTGTACTTACGATACAAACAAGACAGACTGAAGGAGAGTTAAGTTCAAAATATATACTTTACCTGTATAATTATACTAGATAACTGATGTATTTATTGACTCAATTTTTGATTGGATTATATTTATCCTATTGTTAACCTATTATGACTGCAAGAACACCCGTTTTATCCGCTTGGCAACAACTGAGAAACCAGAGTATTAACTGTGAACAAGCTCTAAAAAATTTAGTTGATGATCAAAAAATTTTGAATCTAAAATTATTGGATCGGGTGGCAATTAAAGTTATGTCTAATATGGATATTGCCGAAAGTCGTCGCCCCCAAGATGGCAGAATTGGGGAGAATTATGTATCAGGAAAAGACTTAGAAGTTGCCCTCGATATGAGGGTTAGTACCCTGCCCTGTGTCGGGGGTGAAAAAGCTGTAATTCGATTATTACCCCAAGAAAATCCTTTCTCTGGATTACAAGATTTAGGCTTCTCTGAAACCACATTAAATATTTATAAAAGTTGGCTCTGTCAACCCCAAGGAATGATTATTTTTACCGGGCCCACAGGGTCAGGAAAAACCAGTACCTTTTATAATAGTCTGTTAGCCGTTGCCACAGAAAATGTTAATGTTGTCACTGTTGAAGATCCGGTTGAATATATCTTATCTGGGATTACTCAAACTCAAGTCCATGAAAGAGCCGGGATGACTTTTGCTGCCGGATTACGCGCTATTTTACGACAAGATCCTGATATTATTATGGTGGGAGAAATTCGGGATCAAGATACGGCAGATACCGCCATTCGTGCCGCATTGACTGGTCATTTAGTGTTAACAACCTTGCATACAAATGATGCCATTGGTGCCATTCCCCGTTTAAAAGATATTGGCCCCGATCCGGGGTTAATTAGTGATGCCTTATTAGGAATTGTGGGACAACGCTTAACCCGTCGTGTTTGTCCCCACTGCGCGGAATCCTATAGCCCAACGGCGATGGATTTAGACCTATTAGGGTTAGAATTAAAAAATGTAAAAACTGACAGTTGGCGCAAAGGTCGAGGCTGTTCTAACTGTTTTAATTCGGGCTATTCTGGGCGAGAAGCAATTGTAGAATTATTGGCTGTTGATGATCGAATTCGTGAAATTATCTATGAAGGAACTCTAACAGAATTACATCGTTATTTGCATGAAACAGGCTTTTTATCATTCCGAATTGCCGCCATTGAAAAAGTCACAACTGGAGCCACCACCGTTGAAGAAATTCAGCGTGTTTTACCTCGCAGTTCTTTAGCTCGAAAATTCTCAATTTAAACTTGAAATTAGGATTATAAAAGCCTATTTCTAACCATTACAATTCTATTTATTTTTATCTTAGATTTTCCATGCTTACACCCATTAATTCTAAACCCCTGCGTTGGCAAAAAACTCGATATTCTCCCTTAACCAGACAATTAGATGTCTTCACCGCCTGCGGGTCATTTATGTTCTTTTTATGGTGGGATAAAACCTTAGTAAATCAGACCAATCAACAGAAACGAAAACGAGCGATTTGGTTAGTTAAAACTCTCTTGGAGTTGGGGCCAACTTTTATTAAAATAGGACAAGCTCTATCAACAAGAGCCGATATTTTACCCCTAGAATATGTTGAAGAATTAGAAAAACTACAGGATCAAGTTCCTGCTTTTAGTACCGATGAAGCCGTCGCTATTATTGAAGCAGAATTAGGTCATTCTTTATTTACATTATATCGAGATTTTGATGAACAACCCCTAGCCGCAGCTAGTTTAGGACAAGTTCATAAAGCCAGACTGCACACGGGGGAGGATGTAATTGTTAAAGTCCAGCGTCCGGGTTTAAAAGAACTATTTGATTTAGATGTACAAGCGGTGCGGCGCATAATTCAGTTTTGTCAACGGCATTTTAGTTGGTCAAAACTTTATAATTTGGATGAATTATATAATGAGTTTTTTATGATTTTATATCAAGAAATTGATTATATTAAAGAAGGTAATAATGCTGAAAGATTTAAAGAAAATTTTAAAAATTATCCCGGGATTTTAGTACCAAAAGTATATTGGAAATATACCACCCATAAGATACTAACTATGCAATATTTACCAGGAATTAAAGCTGATAATCGAGATCAATTAATTGCCTATGGAATTGATGTCAAACGGGTCAATCAGTTGGGGATTTGTTGTTATTTAAAACAGATTCTTCAGGATGGTTTTTTCCAAGCTGACCCCCACCCAGGAAATATAGCGGTTAGCATTGATGGAAATTTGATTTTTTATGATTTTGGCATGATGGCAGAAGTCAAAGCCTTAGCTAAGGATCAGATGATTAAAGCCTTTTTTGCGGTATTAAAAAAAGATACCGATGTTGTATTAACTACTTTAGTTGATATTGGATTGATCGAACCTGTATCTGATATGAAACCTGTCAGAAAAATGGTTAAATTTTTATTAGAAGAATTTACAGAAAAACCCGTTGATTTTCAAATGTTTAATCAAATTAAAGAAGAAATTTATATCATGTTTGAGCAACAACCCTTCCGTTTACCTGCTCAAATGATGTTTATTTTAAAGTCTTTAACTACCTTGGATGGTTTAGCGAGAAATTTAGATCCTAAATATAGTTTAGTTGCTTGCGCTCAACCGTTTGTTAAGAGTTTAACTATTTCTCAAGAGCGAGGTAATTTAGTCGGAGAATTAGCAAAACAGGCGCGAGATTTTATTAAGTTTAGATTACAACAACCGAGTAAAACAGAGGTTTTAATCCGTCGTTTAGAAGAACGTTTGGAAGAAGGAGAGTTACAAATTCGGGTCAGGTCTGTGGAAAGCGATCGCGCTTTAAGACGGATTAATTTAGCGATTAAAACTTTAATTTATATCTGTTGGACAGGATTTACTTTAATTGCTGGAGCGATTTTATTAATTGGAAATTATCAAGGATGGGCGGTTTTTGTCCTGGTTTTATCATTATTTGGGTTATGGATGTCGGTGCGATCGCTCTTTAATTTGGCTATTCGAGAACGGTTGGATCGAATTGCAGAAAGTTAAGGTTTATAGCAGTTTTTGCTGGTATCTTGACAAGGGTTAAGCCTAATTTAACCAAAAAGAGACAAAGAAGTTGTAAACACGCTCCCGGCTCATTATTGTATCGAGAATGGGCGATGAATCTTCAACCTTGATGTTTGAAAACAGTTAAAGCGAATGGCACAAAGTTAACAAATTGAATGTATAATTATAGCAGAGGAGACCAGACTCCTTTTGAGGAATAATCAACGTTAATGTCAGGGCTAAAATTATGGTTTGTTGTTTAAATCCTGCCTGCGATCAACCGGAAAACCCAGAAGGAGTAACCCAATGTCAAAGTTGTGGTACAAAATTAATTGAACGATTACGAGACCGTTATAGACCAACTCATTTTCTGGGAGAGGGAGGGTTTGGTCGCACTTATCGGGGGGAAGATCTAGATCGGTTAAGTGCGTCTTGTGTGATTAAACAGTTAGCCGCAAAAGTACAAGGAACCTGGGCGTTAAAAAAAGCAATTGAATTATTTCAGCAAGAAGCTCAACGAATGCAAGAATTAGGTGAAAATAACCCCCATATTCCTACACTTTATGCTTATTTTGAAGAAGATCAACAACTCTATTTAGTTCAAGAATATATTGAAGGTCAAAATTTATTACAGGAATTACAATGTCAAGGACTTTGGAATGAAAAACAGATTAAAAATTTGCTGCTAGAACTGCTTCCCATACTTGAGGATATTCATAGTAAACAGGTAATTCATCGGGATATAAAACCTGAAAATATTATGCGACGTTCTGGTTCAGGAAGCAAAGGAGAATTTGTATTAATTGATTTTGGTGTTTCTAAACAGCTATCAGCCACCGCCAAAGTAACAACCCAAATCGGGACTCGTTTAGGTTCCTTTGGATACGCGCCTTTTGAGCAAATACAAGCCGGGGAAGCATATCCAGCCAGCGATTTATTTAGTTTGGGGGCTACTTGTTTTCATTTATTAACCGGAATTGTCCCCCATGAACTCTGGTTAAAACAAGGTTATAGCTGGACAGAAAAATGGCAAAGCTATTTAAAGCAACCTTTAAAAGATCCTCAATTAAAACAAGTTTTAAATCAATTTTTAAAAGAAGATTGGCAAGCTCGTTATTTATCTGCTGAAACGGCATTAAAAGTTTTAAACCAGAAAACAGTTTCTCCCCCTAAGTCAACTGTAGTTAAATCTGCCTCTAAATCTAAACCCCTTCCCCCACCTCCAAAAATTAATACAACGGTTATACCCAAAAAAAGCAAAACCTCTGTTAGACCGATTACTCCTCCTCAACCAACCCCTAAAAAATCAGGATTTAAGTTATTTTTTACCTTATTTTTAGTCGGATCTTTTCTAGGAATGGGAAGCAGTTTATATCTAGCGTGGAAATTTCAATTATGGAAATATCTTGATGCTATGGCTAATGTTCAGTCTCAGGGGAACTTAACAACTTCTAATCCTTCCCCCGTAGAACCTTCTGTAGCCGTTACGAACCCTCCCCCTCCCATACTAGAACCCACGCCCTCAGCTTCGCCTGCTGTCACTGTCTCCCCCATCAATACCACACCCCCGACCCCTGCTGTTGTTCCTCCTCCCCCGAAAAACCCGTCTCCAGTTCCCGTTTCAGTCACCCCTGTTTCTTGGGCGAAACCGAGTTATATTCATTCCTTCATTGGTCATTCAAGATGGGTTAATTCTGTTGTATTCAGCCCCGATGGTAAAACCTTAGCCAGTGGTAGCGAGGATACAACAATTAAACTTTGGGATGTGATTGGACAAGAACGAATGACTTTGAAAGGGCATTTATCTTATGTTTACTCTGTAGCGTTTAGCCCGGATAGCAAAATATTAGCTAGTGGCAGTCAGGATAAAACGATCAAACTTTGGGAGGTTGGGACGGGACAATTAATCGGAACTTTAACAACACCTGATTGGGTTCATTCTGTAAAATTTAGCCCCGATGGTAAAATTTTAGCGGCTGGAATTGGGGATAGCACCGTCAAATTGTGGGATATGACGACGGGGAAACAACTAGCTAATTTTACAGGACATTTAGCCCCAGTGAGATCAGTTGCTTTTAGTCCCGATGGTAACACTTTAGCCAGTGGCAGCGACGATGGAAATGTTAAACTTTGGGAAGTTAGCACCGGAAAACTTCAAGCCACTTTAACTGGATCAAGAAACGTTAAGAGTATTGCTTTTAGTCCCGATGGGAAAATTTTAGCGAGTGGTGGTTCTGATTCAACTATTCAACCCACATTCCGCAGATATTTAAGCCAATTGAATTGCCAATTAAATTGGAATAAATAAAAGCCCAAATCATTATATGGCAATCATTTGGGCTATTTTCAATGTAGAATAATAATTAGAGTAGCTGAACAAATAAAAATATGAAAAACCCCCTAGAAGCGATAGAAATCGTGAATTTAGACCATTTAGGAATAGTAGCAGGCGTAATAGATGAGATGGAATTAGTAGAAGAAGTGAATAAAAAAGTGGGATTAAGAGCAAAAGAAGCAGTAAGCCCAGGACAGGTAATGAAAGCAATGATTTTGAATGGATTAGGGTTTTTGAGCGCGCCGCTGTACCTATTCGAGAACTTTTTCGTAGGGAAAGCAACAGAACATTTAATAGGAGAAGGAGTAATAGCAGAGCAACTAAATGATGACAGAATCGGGAGAGCATTAGATAAATATTATGAAGTAGGAACAACAAATCTATTCACAGCAATAGCCCTAAAAGCCGCCCAAAAATTCCAAGTAGAAAAGGAAAGCGTACACCTAGATAGCAGTTCGATATCAGTAGAGGGAGAATACAAAAGTAAAGAAGAAGAAAATCAGGAAATAGAAGAAGAAATGAAAGCCATAAAAATAGTGCATGGATACTCAAGAGATAAAAGACCAGATCTGAAACAATTTATAATAGATATGGTAGTAAGCGGAGACGGAGATGTGCCATTATATCTAAAAATAGATGACGGAAACGCCGATGATAAAAGCGTATTTGTAGAAAGACTAAAAGAATTTAAAAAGCAATGGACATTTGAAGGAATATGTGTAGCAGACAGTGCATTATACACAGCAGAGAATATAGGAGCAATGGCAGGAATGAAATGGATAACAAGAGTACCATTAAGTATAAAAGAAGCGCAAAATAAGATTGTAGAGATAGAAGAGGAAGAATGGGAGCAGAGTCAAATAAAAGGATATAGAATAGCAACGAAATCAAGTGAGTACGCAAACATAAAACAAAGATGGTTAGTAGTAGAAAGTGAAGCCAGGAAAAAAGCAGCGATAAAAAAAATATCAGAGCAAGTAGAAAAACAGTTAGAGAACGCCAAAGCATCACTGCGGAAGCTATTGAAACAAGAGTATGCTTGCATAGCGGATGCAGAGATTGGGATAAAAATGTTATCAGATTCGTGGAAATATCACGAAATAAAAGAAATAAAATGCACAGAAAAAGCCAGTAAAAAAAGCCAAAGTAAAACAGAAAAAGGGAATCAAGAAAAGACAATAGTTTATCAAGTAACAGGAGAGATAGAACCTAGAGAATCAGTGATAGAAGCGGAAAAAATCAAAGCCGGAAGATTTATATTAGCGACAAATATATTAGACAAGAAAGAGGTGAGTAATGAAAAACTATTAGCCGAATACAAAGCGCAGCAAAGTAACGAGAGAGGATTTAGATTTTTAAAAGATCCGTTATTTTTCACAGCAAGTGTATTCGTGAAAAAACCAGAGAGAGTGGAAGCAATAGCGATGATAATGGGATTGTGCTTGTTAGTGTATAACCTAGCTCAAAGAAAATTGAGAAAACAATTAGAAACAGCCCAAGAAGGGGTGAGGAATCAGGTCAAGAAATTAACGAATAAACCGACGATGCGGTGGATATTTCAAATGTTCCAAGCGGTGCATTTAGTCAGGATAAATGGAGAAAACCAAGTGAGTAACTTAACCCAAGAACGTCAAGAAATATTGCAGCATTTAGGGAAAGATTGCTGTCAATACTATTTAATGATTCCTGGGGGATAAAGATTAAAAGAAAGGGGGAAATAGTTGTAAAAAATCTAAGTTATGAGTCAAGATGAGAACTCTTGGCTGAAAAGAATTTGGTGATAAAATACAAATATATTAAAAAAATGGAGTTCTATTTCTATTAAAAAATAGTAATTATTTATGTTTAGTTAAATAGCGGTAAACTAGCTATATAATTTGATAGTAAAGCCTCGGAAGTTCACCGAAAAATTGGAATAGGTTTCTATTTTTTAGAATTAGTGGAAAATTTGACCCCTATCTGCGGAATGTGGGATTCAAATTTGGGACGTAGCAACTGGGAAAATTCTGGCTTCACTTCAGACTAATCAACGACAAGTTTTAGGCGTTGCTTTTAGTCCCGATAGCACAACTTTAGCATCAACTGATTATAATGGCAGTTATAATAGCACAATTAAATTTTGGAATCTGGCAACTCAACAGGCAGTTGCAGAGTTGAGTAGTAATAATAGTTTATCCATTAGCTTTAGCCCTGATGGCAAACTTTTATCGATTGGGGTAGGGGAAAAAATAAACGTTTGGCAAGGTCAAGAAAATCTGTAATAATTACAATTAAATCATTACTCACCCAAAACTAAGGAATTCATTAAAATGCTACCTATCCCTATTCCCCCAGAACCCGGTCAAGAATCCGTTTGGGATTATCCCCGTCCCCCTCGTTTGGAAGATGTCAACCAACCGATTAAAGTAATATTTAATGGGATTATTTTAGCGGAAACCCAAGGAGCAAAACGAGTCTTAGAAACCAGCCATCCTCCGGTATATTATATTCCGCCCGAAGATATTAAATTAGAGTATTTACAACAAACTTCTCGCAGAAGTTGGTGTGAATGGAAAGGATCTTGTAGTTATTATAATATTACAGTCGGTGACAAACAAGCTGTTAATGCAGCCTGGAGTTATTTGAGTCCGGTTCCTGAATTTATTGATATTCAAAATTATTATAGTTTTTATGCCAGTTTAATGGATGCTTGCTATGTGGGAGATGAGTTAGTCCAAGCCCAAACTGGCGATTTTTATGGAGGTTGGATTACTCAAAATATTGTGGGGCCATTTAAGGGAGAACCCGGAACTATGGGGTGGTAATCTGTACCATTTAACCTTAAAAACCCGCCTGATCGCGTCAGTGCGGGTGTGGAAATTGTAATCTGTTGAAACTGATTAGGATTTTATTTGAGTAATGATTCTGCTAACTGTTCTAAATTAATGGCACTATTGACTTCATAAAAAGATGTGGTTGGGGCTTTGACAAATAGGGATGACATTTCATTCATAATAGCTTGATAGGCTTCGGTATGGTTATTGGAAGTATCCATATCACCAATATCTTCCCAGAAAATCAGAGCAATTCCTTTATCGGTTCCTGGTTCTTGAAGTAAATAAGCTCCTTGAAAGCCTTCTTTGTAAGTGGCTACGGCTTGTTCAAATAATGTTTGAGCTTCTTTAAATTTACCCGGTTTGAATTCACCGATGGCAACGTAAGCAACTTTTCGTCTTAAAAAATCTTGAAATTCAGACATAAGTTAATAAATGTAATAAACTGCACGTTATTGTAGCAGAGTCAAAATTTAACTCGGAATAATTCTATCAGTTTAACCGCCAAAAACCATAGGGAATAACTGTGACTCTTTGACCCTTGCCAAGAAGAACAACAATTGCGATCGCAATTAGTCCCCAGAAAAGCCCCAAGTCTGTAAAATCTAAGAAAATCAAAAAAACGTTCCTCTAGTAGCGAACCCAATTTCAATTTTACTTGATGGTGTCAAACGTGAATACAGTCCCTCCGCTCGATCTTAGCCTACAGTACAAAACTATTCAGGATGAAGTCAGCGCTTGTGTGCAAGCGGTTTTGGCTTCCGGTCGTTACATTGGAGGTTCAACGGTCGAAGCCTTTGAACAAGACTTTGGAGAATATATTGGGGCTCAGGAAACCATTGCCTGTAATTCGGGAACCGATGCCCTATTTTTAGCCCTCCGCGCCCTGAATATTGGGCCAGGGGACGAAGTAATTACCACCCCCTTTACCTTTATCGCCACGGCAGAAATGATCAGTGCTGTGGGGGCAACGCCTGTATTTGTCGATATTGATGCTACAACTTTTAATCTCGATATTGCACAAATTCCCAACGCTGTCACCGAAAAAACCAAAGCCATTATCCCTGTGCATTTATTTGGTCAACCCGTGGACATGACCCGATTAATGGCCGTGGCAAAATCCCATCATTTAGCAGTGATTGAAGATTGCGCCCAGGCCACCGGAGCAACTTGGCAAGGGCAAAAAGTCGGCAGTATCGGAGATATAGGCTGTTTTAGTTTCTTCCCAACTAAAAATTTAGGCGCCTGTGGGGATGGAGGGGCAGTCACAACCCAAGATCCGGCCATGGCCAAAGCCATGAGAATCATCAAAGAACATGGTCAATCAACCCGTTATAGTTCCGATACTATTGGAATTAATAGCCGTTTGGATGCCTTACAAGCCGCGATTTTACGGATCAAACTTCGTTATCTCGATACCTGGAATCAACAACGACATACCCTCGCCCAACGGTATCACCAGTTACTCTATCCCCTATCAGAAATTATTACACCCCAAGAAATCCCTTCCGGTGAAAGTGTTTGGAATCAATATACGATTAGGGTTCAAGGCCCCCTGAATTCTGAAATCAAGTCTAGGGATTATCTGCGAAACTACCTGCAAGAACAGGGAATTGGTTCCATGATTTACTATCCCATTCCCCTACATCAGCAACCGGTTTATCAATATTTGGGCTATCAGGCCAATCAATTCCCAATTGTTGAAAGGGTTTGTCAGGAGGTCTTATCTTTACCCCTGTTTCCCGAACTGTCTCCAGAACAGCAAGATCAGGTAATTACGGCTATAAAAGAAGGATTGACTCAAATCCCACAATTGTAGAAACGTGCGGTGGGTGCGATTGTTTGTATACTATTCAGTAATAAAAAGATAAAAAAATTCACAATTTCTTTTTTCGATCCCAACAATAAAAATCTGACCATTAGGAGGAATAGGACAAACGTGAACCCACAGCAAGTCAAATCCAGACGACGCTATGACCCAGAGGAAATTGCCCGCTATCACCGTCGTCGCCCCTGGTTAGCCATCGGACGGACAATTATGGTGATTTGGTATTTCACCGGGTTTATTTTGGGGTTATTGTGGGATAAATGGCAACATGGGGACGTGGAACATACCCCCCAACGGGCTACCCACCTGCGCCATGTTCTCACGGATTTAGGCCCGACCTATATTAAAGTGGGTCAAGCCCTTTCTACCCGTCCCGATTTAATTAGAAAAGATTTTTTAGAGGAATTAACCAAACTTCAGGATCAATTGCCGCCCTTTAATCATGATCAGGCGATGGCAATTATTGAAGCGGAATTAGAGCAGGATTTAGATCTAATTTATAGCGATATTTCTCCCGAACCCATAGCCGCGGCAAGTTTGGGTCAAGTCTATCATGCCCGACTCAGAACTGGGGAAGAAGTCGCGGTTAAGGTACAACGGCCGAATTTATTACCCGTTTTAACCTTAGATTTATATTTAATGCGTTGGGCGGCCGGATGGCTTTCTCCTTGGCTTCCGTTGAATTTAGGACATGATTTAACCCTAATTGTGGATGAATTTGGGATTAAGTTATTTGAGGAAATTGACTATATTAATGAAGGTCGGAATGCGGAACGCTTTGCCACCTATTTTGCCGATGATCCTTTGGTAAAAGTTCCCTCGATTTATTGGCGTTACACCACCACTTGTGTTTTAACTTTAGAGTGGATTAATGGCTTTAAATTAACCGATACGGAACGAATTAAAGCCGCGGGATTAGATCGAGATACCTTGATTGAAATTGGTGTTACCAGTGGTTTAAAACAATTATTAGAATTTGGTTTTTTTCATGCCGATCCGCACCCCGGAAATTTATTTGTCCTGCCCGATGGCCGCATGGCATTTATTGATTTTGGCATGATGGATCAGTTACAACAGAATACAAAAGAAACCTTGGTTGATTCCGTGGTGCATTTGATTAATAAAGACTATGATCAACTGGCACTTGACTTTGTGAAATTAGGATTTTTGTCTCCTGAAACTAATATTAAACCGATTATTCCTGCCTTGGAAATGGTCTTGGGGGATATAATTGGCACGAGTGTTAAGGATTTTAATTTTAAAACTATTACCGATAGTTTTTCAGAATTAATGTATGAATATCCCTTCCGAGTTCCCGCCCAATTTGCCTTAATTATTCGTTCTTTGGTGACTCAAGAAGGTATTGCTTTAAGTTTAAATCCCGATTTCAAAATTGTGGATGTTGCCTATCCTTATGTGGCCCGTCGATTATTAAATGGTGAAACCCCGGCCCTGCGACTTCGTTTAATTGAAGTATTGTTTAAAGATGGTAAATTACAATGGCAACGATTAGAAAATATGATTGCGATCGCCCGATCAGATCGGAATTTTGATCTGTTACCTACGGCTCAATTAGGATTAAAATATTTGATGTCTGATGAAGGAGATTTCCTCCGCCGTCAAATTATTTCGGCTTTAACCGAAGATGATCGTCTCCATACCACAGAAGTTCAACGGTTATGGACTTTAATTCAACCGGATTTAAAACCCAATCGTTTATTCGATGTGGCTTGGAGTGCGATTAGTCAGTTATCATTAATAGGTAATGGGTAATAATGAGTAATGAGTAATGGGTAATGGGTAATAGGTAATAGGTAATAGAAAGAGTTTACCTCCCCTGCTCTCCCTGCTCCCCTGCTTCCCCTGCTCCCCCTGCCTCCACTTCTCCCCTGCTCCCTTCTCTATGTATAATTCTGCTAATCCGCCTTTGGTTTTACTCCTTGGGGGTTTATTCATTGGAATCACCTGCTGTACTGCTTTTGTTGTGAATCTCAAGCAACTTTTAAAAGAATGGTCGAAAAATCGTTCTAGTCGTAATCTCGCCAATTTACGAGGCTTTCCCATACTGTTTCCCTTTCTGGGAATTGGGTTGGGAATTTGTATTTTTCTGGCTTCCTGTTTGGAAGTTTTTGCCTTTTCAGAATCCTTCGCCTATGGGTTTTCTATTCCCTTAACGGCGTTAATGGCCGGATTAGTTTGGTATCAATTAACTCGATTATTTAACCAACTAGAACAAAAAGGTTTAAGAGGGATAGATTTAGACGATTTAAGTTTAGGTAAAATCATCCCTCAACAGAATCCACCGAAGAATTAATTACAGATGACAAATTCAACAAACCTCTAATCTGAGGAATCTGTTTTAACCGACTAAACGGTTAATATCTTGATTGGAACCGACGACAACAATCATGGTTCCTTTGTAAAGTTTACGATTAGAAAGGGGATTAATTTCCATTTTATCCCCTTCGTTTTTAATCGCTAAAAGATTTAATCCATAACGGCGACGGAGTTCTAATTCAGCAATGGTTTTACCATCAAATTCATCGGGAACAATCATTTCTACAATACTATGTTCCGCATCAAGTTCAAACTGATCAAGTAAACGGGGACGAGTCAATTGTCGGGCTAATTGTTGCCCCATTTCCTGTTCAGGAAACACTACCATATCCGCGCCGACTTTATTTAATAATTTAGCATGGGTTTCCGAAGATGCTTTCGCAATTACATTGGCAACACCCCCTTCTTTTAAGTTTAAAGTGGTGGTAATACTTTCGGCTAAAAAACTACCCACAGCGACAATTACCGTATCAAATTCTAAAATTCCTGCTTCTCGAAGTGCAGAGGTTTCAGTCGAATCTAACAACAACGCATGGGAGGCTATTTGATCACTTAATGCCGAAGTCACTCGTTTTTCTTCTTTATCAACGGCGAGAACTTCATAACCGCTTTTGTGCAATGTTGAACAAACGGCACTTCCAAACCGACCTAATCCAATCACAGCAAATTGTTTTTTTTCAGTTCTGAGATTGCGTAAAAAATTCCAAGATGAAAAGTTCATATTATTTATTTTCAAAGAAATGTGTCAACCCACTAAAAGGTTTTGTTCGGGATAATCAATGGACGTCGGTTTGGGATCGCCTAAAATAGCCGACATTAATAAAATTACACCAACTCGTCCCACATACATTGTAGTAATAATAATCAATTGACTCAAGGGGGTTAAACTGGCTGTAATTCCGGTAGATAATCCCACCGTGGCAAAGGCAGAAACCACCTCGAACAAAATGGAGTCAAAATCAATATTAGGTTGGCTTAAAGAGATCAGAATCGCCGAGATACAGATCACCATAAACGAACCAAATAAAACCCCAATTGCCTTTAAAATTAACGGCAGTGGAATTTGACGTTTATAACAAATAACTTCTTCTCGCCCTTGTAAAGCCGAACGAGTAGAATTAGCTAAAATCCTAAGGGTTGTGGTTTTAATCCCTCCTCCTGTTCCCCCTGGACTGGCTCCAATAAACATTAAAATGATCGAGATAAATAACCCGGCAACGGTTAATTCTCCATTATTAATTGTATTAAATCCGGCCGTTCGGGTCGTCACCGATTGAAACCAAGCTGCCATAACTTGATCAGGAAAATTAAGGGGTGCTAAGGTTCCGGGGTTGTGATGTTCAGTGAAGAATAATAAAGCTGTTCCTAAGATTAATAGAAATATGGTTGTGGAAGTGACAACTCGGAAATGAACCGAAAAATCACGACGCAGGGGATATTTAGACAAGCGATTACCAATCCATAAATAAAGTTCTTGAATCACTTGATAGCCCATGCCTCCCCAAATAATTAGAAAAGTAATGATAAAATTTAATACGGGAGAGTTAACATAGCGAACAAAACTATCAGACAATAATCCAAATCCGGCATTATTAAAAGCATTTACACTATGAAAAAGGGCAAACCATAGTCCCTGACTCCATCCCAAATCAGGAACAAACACGAATAACAATAGAAAAATTCCGGTTATTTCAAATAGGGCGGTGGTTGCTACAATAGATTTTAATAAAGGAACGGCCCCTGCTATTCCTGAAGCATCTAAGGATTGTTGTAAGGCTAATTTATCCTTGAGGCGAAACTTTCGACCTAATAATAACAATAAAAAAGTGGTGACGGTCATATATCCTAATCCTCCCACCTGAACTAGCAATACAATGATAAACTGACCCCAAAATGAGTAAAATTTGCCCACATCCACAACGGATAATCCGGTCACACAAACCGCAGATGTTGATGTAAATAAGGCCGTTAGAGGATTACCCCAAGTTCGGGCACTCAAGGAGAACGGTAACATCAGTAAAATTGTTCCCAGGGCAATTACCGCCAGGAAACCTAAACCAATTGTTCGAGATACTGTCATGGGTAATGGGTAATGGGTAATGGGTAATCGTAATGGGTAATGGGAATTTAGGGTTAATCTTTTAGTTGAAAACGGGCAATTTGCGATAAGTAGAATCATACTGTAGAGATGCTGCTCTAAGGGCGTCAGTAAAATTTTTTAATGATTCAGATGAACTCAACACTCTATCAACAAATTCAGCAATTCTATGATTCTTCTTCCGGTTTGTGGGAGGAAATTTGGGGCGAACATTTGCATCATGGATATTATGGGCCAGATGGAACTCTCAAAAAAGAACGACGTCAAGCTCAAATTGACTTAATTGAAGAATTTCTAAACTGGGGACTAACACCAACAAACCAAGAGGATTTACAAGGATGTCGAATACTTGACGTCGGCTGTGGAATTGGAGGAAGTTCGTTATATTTAGCGGACAAATTCCAGGCGGATGTTACTGGAATTACCCTGAGTCCTGTCCAAGCTAAAAGAGCCACAGAACGTGCCTTGGAAGCTCGGTTACAGCAAAAAACGAAGTTTTTGGTAGCCGATGCCTTAGAAATGCCTTTCGAGAGCAATAGCTTTGATCTGGTATGGTCTTTAGAAAGTGCCGAACACTTCCCGAATAAAATTCAGTTTTTGCGTGAAGCCTATCGAGTCTTGAAACCCGGTGGAACTTTCTTACTGGCCACTTGGTGTCATCGTCCCTTGGGGGGAAATGCTGGACAACTCACCGAGGAAGAACGTCGGCATTTAGCAGAAATATATCGGGTTTATGCCTTACCATATGTGATTGCTTTGCCTGAATATGAAGCGATCGCAACGGATCAAGGGTTTAAAAATATTCAAACGGCTGACTGGTCAAAGGCCGTTGCTCCCTTTTGGAATACGGTGATCGATTCTGCCTTTAACCTTAATGCCATCGTTGGCTTGCTATTGAGTGGCCCAACAACGATTCAAGCCGCCCTAGCCTTACCCCTGATGAGTCGAGGCTATGACACCGGACTGATTCGTTTTGGTTTATTAACAGGAACCAAATAGATAGACCGAGTGTGAATCAATCCCCATTAAAACCGATAAACCTGGCCATCAATTAATAGCCGGGTAATTCCTTTGGCTTGTAAATAGGGAGCCGCTTTTCTCAGAAGTCGGCCATCGGGAACTTTAAATACCCGTTGGTTGCGTCCAGAAAAACGACTAGCGATGCGGTGATTATCAAAAACAGGAAGGGTTTGTTCTAGGACTTCTTCCTCTGGAATCCTTCCCAACTCACTAAATGCCCTCAAGGGTTTAGCAATCAATTCCGAGAATCGGTCAATCACTAAATAGCAGGTTCTCGGGAGTACAGTTTCTGTTAAAGGCAAAATTTTAATGAGTACAGAACCTCCACTGGCCAGAGAATGGGAAAATAGACCCCGAGGCTCTGTATCATCATCTTCATCCCCCTCATCGTCTGCAAACTCGTCTCCATAGTCTTCACCATCATCATTATCGTCTCCTTCATTTGCTCGATCCCGATTGGTGTCTTCCCCATCTTCCTCGTGATCCTCATCTGGGTCATAGTCCCCAAAAACGCGACCCTTGACTTCGAGCCGATCAGGTGAGAACAGCCCCTCTAAGCCAGGAATTGATAACTGATAATTAGACGAAGAAATTTTTAGAGAATCTGGCTCTAGGGAATTAGAAGCATCGGACTTCAACACCTCCGAATCAAAAGTAGATGAGTGCTTACGCTTTCGAGGCAAAATTAGGGTAGATTCCCGACTGATAGGTTCGGGTGTTTGCGAGTCAACTTCCCTTTGAGATTCATCCCCATCAACTACATCTTCCGAGGAACGTTTCCCCGCACGATGAAGACGCTGTTTCTGGGTCGTCAGAATATCATAGACATCTTTAGGAACAGCACTTTGCAAGACTCGTCTCACCGTTGAGCTACTGACTCCATAGCGTTCTGCTAGAGTAATAGTTGTTTCCTCTGGCACGTCCTGATAGAGCCTAATAATTTCCTGTTTTTCTGATTGGGAAAGTTTCGTGGATGTCATTGAGTTGGGAGTCACTTGATATCGAAGGATTAAGGTTCACATAAAGCCAAGGGATTTCCTACCCGGCTTGGTGTGATTGACACACCGGAGAAGGATTGAACGAGAGTTCTATGAATCCTCATGTTAAGATCGAAACCTCAACTATTCCACCAATTAACCTTTAGCCGTGCGTCGGCTCCGGCGACTTTGACGAGAACGGGTTGAGATGTCATACTCCAAAATCGCTCCAACGGCAAATAAAACCCCCGTGAATACAAAGAAGACTTCTAACAAACCGCCACTTTCATAGTCCCCTGACCCTCTGGAGTCAGCCCATTTGAAATACATATCAGCAATATAGAGGGAGAAAATGGCAAAGGCAATCATCCGCCAGGACTGGGAAAACCGCCCTCCCCAAAAGGCTAAAATCAAGGCCGTTGCTAAAATCAACAGGAAAACATCCCCGATGATGTAGAACAAATTGAACCCAAAAGCCAGGGGTTCTAGTTTACTATCAATTGCCTCTACCCATAGAGGGGCAGAAGAAGTCTCCTGATCTGATTCTGTTTCGGGGGAAGTTTGGGCTGAAGATTTTTCAATTTTAGGCCCGGAAATCGCCGGAGCCTTCGCAGTAGGAGTAGCAACCGATTGTTCAATAGCCACAGGTTCGGGAGAACCGAGTAATCCAAATAAGTTAGGACTGGCAACCCACATTCCAAATGTAGTTCCCACCAGGGCTACCCCGAATAAAATTAACCACTGATTAATATCTAAATCCAATCGTTTAGAGACGACGGCTAGAATCATTCCCGCGGCTAGAAAAAGATAGCTGAGAACGTAAAAACCATCGGCAATGGAAACCGCCGGATCTAAATGCCAAGCCAGTTCCCACACTCCAAACAGGACACCCCCGACAAAGTAGAAAAATACCCCTAACCCAATACAGAGCCAAACATTACGACCGCTTACCATCTGGGGACTTTGCCAGTTTCGATAACAGACAAAGGAGGCGGCTAGAAATGCCCCCAATTCAAAAAAATAGGTTCCGATGGAGTACCACAGGGGTAACTCCTCTCCTTGTACCGTTACACTAAACAGCAGAAAAAATAACAAGGCAAGAACAGCCCACACAATCCCGGCAATTACCATACCCTGTGATGAAAACAAGGTGGCAAATAAGGAGGACTTTTCTTGTGAAGTGCTACCCATAGGATTAAAATACCTAGCAATTTAAAGAATCAAGACCAAGTTTAGAGGCTAATCGTTGTTAACTTCAGCATTCAAACAATTGTCTTTAATCTAGCGTCCCATATTTAGGTCAGAACAGCTAGTCTATATTTGGGTTAACTCATCACCCATTGCTTGCTCAAAGATGACTGATGCAGCCAATTGACAAACTGCTCGCGATCATCATCAGCCATATCCTCTAGCACTTCTTCTATTCCCTCTGCAAAACTGGTATTGCCAAAATAGTTTTTTCCCAGTTCATAAAGTTCTTGCAGCAAGGTGCTGAGGTGATTTTCTTGCCAAGAGGGAATTTTGAAGCTCTCCAGGGGGTTGACAGTCAGTAGAATTTCTATAGCCTTGGAATCATCAGTTTGGGGAAACTTGAACTTTTGAAAAATTTTGGTCAAATCTTTTTGAAAGGAAACCGCTTGTTTTGATCCTAGCAAGTCTTCAATATCAAAGTAAACCGCTTGCAATAACAGCAAGCAGGCTTGAGTCAGAATCGGCAATTTGCTGTCTGTTGGGCTGTGACCCTCCTTCAAAAGCTGGTCTAAACGGACTTTCCCCCAGACACTATATCGGTCTGGTTCTTCTAATAGAACACAAGCCTTTCCTTTATTATCAGTGAGATCCCGCCATAAAGCCCTGGCATCATCTGCTTGTTTGGCTTCAAACGTTTTCATCAGGCGAAATGTCTGTCCCTGATAATTCAAAACAGGAATCTGCTGCTCCCGGTTAGGGTGTTGAACCATGGTTATTTCAACATCCGTTCGTTTTAATATAAACATGACACTTCTGCACCTATTCCTGTCATGGCACCCGGCTTTGACTCTCTCGGTAAATTCGCTGTGCGCTGATTCACTGAGATTTTTAAGACTCCAAACCTGGATTCTTAAAGGCGTAGTTAAGGCACCCCTGGCAATTTCACCCCGATCCAATCTCAATGTTATTTATGGTACGGTCATGAATAACACTTGTTGCACCCTTACAGTCTGCATTAATATTAATCTGGGTTGCAGTTCTGTTTAAAACACCACTGATCATAACATAGGCACTAACAAGACGGAAATAAAAGAGCATCGGGATTAATAATCCTGCACTGGGCTTAACTAGGGGCAGTCTTGATCAGAAATTTTTCCCTCTGGCTTTTTTCAGGGACTTGAGGAAAAGTCTTTTGAAACTATGTTAAAAATTGACAAGGAATAAGATAAAATGATTCTGGATTGGGTGTGTAACTCAGGTGGATAGAGTAGCGACCTTCTAAGTCGTCTGTCGGGGGTTCGAATCCCTCCACACCCGTTAAATTTCAAGGCCTCCAGAAAAAGCCGAAGTGAAGAAAAAGAATCCCAAGTGTTTTTCTTGACCAGGTGGAAATCAACATCTACCCCAAATTCCCAGGGTTCGCTAAATTATAAGGAGGTAGTGTTGATTATAAAAGGACAATATGACCAGTACCAGTAATTTCCGTCAAGCTGTACGAGAAGCTAAAAATGAGGCTATTGTTGGCCCAAATGTGATTGCTAACGCCTTACCCTATGTGGGAGGCGGGTTAATTCTGACCGCCCTGGGTACTTTTGGGGGTCTGAATGTTGCTAAGGCTAACTCTGGATTATTTATGACGACCTTCTGGGTCGCCTTTATTGCCCAAATCGCTCTGTTTTTTGTGGCTTCGGGTATCGCCAACAATGGTAACAATAAAGCGGCTTTACCCCTATTAGCCACCTACAGCCTACTCACAGGCTATACTCTCACAGGTCTGGTAGCCCTGGCTTTGGGCACAAGTGGTGTTGGGATAGCTGGAATTGGGGTGGCGGCTTTAGGATGTGGAGTCACCTTTATCGGGGCGCGTTCGATTGGGTCTAACCTTTCAGAATCCGATGGTATGGCCCTGAGCAAAACCATCCGTCTAGGAATTATTTCCCTATTCGTGGTGATTTTAGCCCAATTTGTCCTCGGTTTCTTTGGAATCATTGCCCCTTCTTGGTTGGAAATTGGGATTTCTGGCTTGGGAGTTCTATTATTTGTGGGGGCGGCTGTTGTTGACTTCTATTTGCTTCCCCGGGCTTACACCGACAAACAGTATTTGTCCGCCGCATTGTCGATGTATCTAACTTACATCAACCTATTTATCTTCATTCTACGCTTGCTGATTGCCTTTAATCGGGATTAAGCTTGGCCAGAATCGGAAGATCCGAGAATACCGCAACACAGAGGAAAATCTGAGTTTGCTCCATCAGTCTATGTCCTAACCGTTAGGAGCGACTGCGATAAATTAAGGGAGTGGGTGACAACTCGCTCCTTTTTATTGGGGTTTTTCTACATAATTTCTCGGAGATACGATTCATTTTGACAGGGTGAATCTGAATGAAATTACCTACACTGTTATGTCTAAGTGTGATGCTCTGTGATCCATAAAAGTCTCCTTAATTGTCTAATATTTGCTGGTTACATCTCTATTTTCCCACGCTTACTGATTAGATCATATGCCCAATAGTCGTCTGTTTTGTCGCGATCGCCTGCCCAGTAGTCGTCTGTTTTATCGCGATCGCACTCCATCGAACTCACGTTTTTTAATCTCCAAAAATCTAAAAAAATCCGCGCCATCTGTGTAATCCCCTTAATCCGTGTTCAAATAGTGGGATTAATATAAATTCTGAACACGGATTTAACGGATTACGCTGATTTCACTGATTTTAATCTTTTTTAATCTCCAAAAATCTAAAAAAAAGCGATTTTTAACTGGGGAATTGCACCAAACGAAAGCAAATCTGGCTGATACTAAACCCAACAACTCAGGATCTAAGGCAATATCTTCATCATAGGGCGTATTTTATTCCAGAGTGAATTTATAAGATTTGAAAATACCATTCAAACCATTATGGTAAACCTTGTTAACTTCAATCTTCTTAGCCTTACCCTTAGCTACATTCTCCTCTGTCTCAATCCCATAAAACAGAAAATTAGGCACACGCATCACCGCATCTTCAATACTTTCCTTGGCATTATCTTCATCCAAGTCAGGTCTAAAAGGAAGCTTTATATGCTGTGAGGCATAGTAAAACCAATCTTGTAAATCTCCATAAAACTGATCATTTAAAACTTGTAATGAAAATACTGTTTGCCAATAGTCATACAACTTTTTAAAAGTATTGATCTTACTCGCATCAATCTTTAAACCCTTAAAATTCTTATCGCCAAAAATAATTTTTTCATGCGTCGCGTGAATATTGCTAATACTCACATCCCTTAACAGTGTTACCTTCCCCGCCTTTTCCCCTTCCTGATTCCGCTTATACTTCGATCTCTCGGTATTCGCAAACGCCAGATATTTGTTATCAGCATCAGCATACTTAAACACTACTACGACAGGCGTATAGCAAAACTCCCGATTAAAAGCCCGTGATATTTCTGCTAACTGCGATCGCCTTGGCAATAAACCACCCTCGCGCCTATTTAATGTCACCCCAAAAATGACAACCCCATCATAATCCTGCTCAATTTTCTGTACTGCATCCAGAGTTTTCTCTTGTCTACCCCGAAACGCCCCATCATCAACTATCCCCAAAAAATAAACATCATCAATCAGTCGAAAAGATTCCCGATCTTTATAACTATTTTTCAGAATTTCCCTAGCAGGAATTGGCGCATCTGTTAGAGCATTTATCGGTACTTGCAACTCCGCAAAAAAAGCCCGTAAAGCAGGCAAAAAGTCTAATTCATTTTGATTGTTCAAAATTAAGTTACCCGACTTATTAATATAAATTAAATCAAAAACTTGATATTGATGATCGAAATTTTTGATACCCAATTTTGTTTCATACCCATGAACATTACCCTGCACCATTAACTTAAATTGATTTCTAGCATCATTCAGAGAGTTATTGATCGGAGTTGCTGATATTAACAAAACTTTGATATCTTGATTTTTCTGCAAAATCTGCTCAATTAAAAATTTATAGCGCTGGGATTTATCATTCCTGAGATTATGACTTTCATCAATCACAATTAGCTTAGGTTTATCGTCACAAAATAATTTATCAGCGCGATCATTATAGGAATTTAGGCGATCGCTATTCATATCCGTATGAAAGCGAATAAAAAACTTGAGTTTGTCACTTTCAAATTTAGATTCCTGATCTTCCTTATAGCGTCTCCAGTTACTTTCTAATTTTTTAGGACAAAGCAATATAACTTCCCTTCCCTGCATCTGGAAAAACTTGATCACCGTCAAAGCACTCCAAGTTTTACCCAAACCCACAGCATCCGCTAAAATTGCCCCATCATATTTCTGAAGCATCCGAATTAAACTAAGAGCACCTTTTTTTTGAAAGTCATACAGGGAGTGAAAAATAGCGGTATTTTTTAACCGACCTATTTGACGATTAAACTCTGGATCATTCTCGATTTCCAGAATTTGATTACCAAATAACTCAAATAAAATTTTGTAGTAAATATCTCTGGGCGTATATTCAATAAATATCTTTTCAATTTCTGCAATTAAATATTGCTTGAAATTAACTTTTTTCCTCGAACCATCTTTAAAAATAAGAGTTTTTTCTTGATGTGCTTGTGGTTTTTTCCAAAGTTCTGCAAACCATTCGACTAGCTCTTTATATTGGTTATTATTACCAGTTTCAGCAATATTTAATTCTAAATTGTTTGTATGTTTTAAGCCAATTCCTGCTTCAGTTAGGTTGGAGCTACCCGAAAAATGTCTACAGTACCTTCTTCCGTATATTTTACAATCCACTCATAAACTTTCAGATTGCTATTTTCATTGTCTAGTATCATTAGCCTGTCTTTATAAAACTTGATTTGGGCTTGATTTGTGTTTAAGTCCCACTAGGACTTCTTGCATCAGTAGGCGATCATCTTCATCATCCTCCGCCACTAAAATTGTTTCAGGGTGTTTAAATCAGTTTCTCGGCAAAAAAAATCAGATACATCCGGTGCATTGGCCTAGCCTGCCGTAAGGTATAGCGACTGGATTTCTAAACACTCATATTTATTCTGATGACGATCAAAAAAGAAGGGATTTATTTAGTCGGAGAAGATACAGCCGACAATGTTGCACTCGAAGCCGGACAACTTCAGGGTATGTCTGGTTTGGTAACTCGCCAAGGTAATGATAGCGTGAGCGGTTCTTCTGATGCTGAAGTTGTTTACGCTGGGAAAGGAAATGATTCAATTGATGGTGGCGGTGGTGATGATTCCCTTTTCGGAAACCAAGATCAAGACACTCTTATAGGAGGAAATGGCAATGATTTAATTGTCGGTGGTAGAGGCAATGATTTAATTGTCGGTGGTAGAGGCAATGATATTTTGTACGGCAATCGCGGTATCAATACCCTAACAGGTGGCGATGGCTCCGACACATTTTTCCTGATGCTAGATGATCAGAGTATTGATTATATTACCGATTATCAAATTGGAAGCGATCGGATTACCAGCAAGAACGGCATTTTGAATTTTGATAACTACACTTTGACTGCGGGTACAGGTGCTGATGGTACTGGTAGTGACGATACGCTGATCATAGACAAACTTACTAATCGTGCGATCGCAGTCTTGTTGAATGTTCCTCGCAGCAGTTTTCCTCCGGCTCCAACTCCAACTGTTCAACCAACACCGGAACCAACACCCGATCCAACTGTTCAACCAACACCGGAACCAACACCCGATCCAACTGTTCAACCAACACCGGAACCAGCGCCAACTCCTGAGCCAACGATAATACCAGCAAGCAGCTTGCAATTTAGTGCGGCTACCTACAGCGTCAACGAAGATGGCACACCAGTCACATTGGTGACTGTCACCCGCACAGGCAGCAGTGATGGAGCGGTTAGTGCTGTTGTTAGCCTCTCTGACGGTACAGCTAAATTTGGATCTGGCGACTACGGCACCACTCCCACAGCCGTTAATTTTGCTGCGGGAGACACCACGCCCAAAACGATTCAGGTTCCCATCCTCGATGACACTGCCTATGATCCCGGTGAAACCCTGACGATGACCTTAAAAAACCCTACTGGTGGGGCAACTGTAGGAACCCAGAGGAACGCAACTTTGGCTATAGTCGATAATGATACGCAACCGGAATGGCTGTCTACTATTAATTTCCATCGCACCGCAGCCAACCTGCCCCCCGTCCGAGAAAACCCGATTGCGGGAGCGGGTGCTGTCGCACACTCCAAATATCTGGTTAAAAATAACGGGGGTGGGCATTACGAAGATCCAGGGAACCAGTGGTACACCCCTGAAGGCGCGAAAGCTGGTATGTCCGGCAATGTAGCGTGGGGTGGTGGTCTCAACACTACTGATGTAGACGATATCGAGGTGTGGCTGAGGGCGCCTTTCCACGCAGCGGGAATTCTCAATCAGTACGTGACCGAAGTCGGCTATGGTGCTTATCGGGAAGCAGGCGGCCAGATTACTACTGGTGCCACGCTTGTGCTTCAACGTGAATACAGCAGCATCCCCTCATCAGTGCAGTTTCCCATTATCTGGCCAGGCGACGGTCAAACCATTCCAGCTTCCATACGCGATTATGGAGGAGGAGAGTGGCCCGATCCGCTAACAAGCACAGGTACCCCCCCGTACACTGCCCCTACGGGTTTGCCATTGCTCTTGCAGTTGGGGAATGGAGACGTTACTCCTAATGTTACTGCTCACTCATTCTCGCAGGGCGGCACACAACTTGCTCACGCGGTGTTTGATGAAACTAATTACATCAATCCCAAGAATGGGGTTCTCGAAGCTTACGGGCCAGGGTCTGGATTCAACAACGATCAAGAGGTAGGACGCTCTAGTCTCGACTCAAATGACATGGTATTATTGGTTCCGCGCGATCCCCTGCTGCCAGGGGAAACTTATACTGCCTCCATTACAGCCAACGGTCAAACCTACACATGGTCGTTTACTGTCGGCCCCAAAGCACCGATTGTCGGGACTGCTGGGAATGACAACCTCTTAGGGAACGAACTGGGTGACACTATTAGCGGTTTAGCTGGCAACGACACGCTGAGCGGA
Organism: Planktothrix agardhii NIES-204; assembly: GCA_003609755.1. NCBI lineage: Bacteria > Bacillati > Cyanobacteriota > Cyanophyceae > Oscillatoriales > Microcoleaceae > Planktothrix > Planktothrix agardhii. Next base: position 161,783 of record AP017991.1, on the reverse strand, counting down.
GGGGGTGGCGATGATTCCCTTGACGCTGGTGATGGGAATAATTACCTATGGGGTGATGTCGGCAATGATACACTGCTGGGCGGTGCTGGCAACGACTACCTTGATGGAGGAGATGGGGATGACTTCCTAAATGGAGGTAATGGGAATGATAATCTATTCGGTGGTGCAGGCAAAGATACCTTCATCTTTGGTGCGTCAAGTGGTCAAAATAGCGTGAATCAATTTGTTGTTGCTGATGATAAGATTCAGGTCGCTGCTGGTCTTGGTTTTAGCAATGGAGTCGCTGTTTTAGCCGCAATTACTAACCAACTTCCTGTTACTGGTGGAGGCCTGTTGTCTGAAATCACCCTCAGCCCAGGAAATAAAATTAGTATCTTCCACGATGTTGCCTTGACAGCAGCAAACTTTGCCATTATCTGAATCTGGTCATCAGATAGGTTGATGATTTCGGCGATCGCCTCTGTATTTCTCAGAGCGATCGCGCTTTTTTCAACAACAAATTGCCGGGGCGGGTTTAGGGAGATAATTGCTGATAATTAAAGATGGTCTCGGAACCCGCCCCTACGGTTGAATTGTTAATCATTGTCAAAACTCGCCCCTATTAAATGCGATCGCCTGAGAACAGGTTTAGGAATCACTGCAATTCTAGGGCGGTGAGGATCTTAATTCATCCCCCACAATCACATTAAGTTGGGCTCCTACTAGCATAATTAAGGAACTAATTTGTAACCAGAGTAATAAAACTACAAACGCGCCAATTGTGCCGTAGGTAATATTAAATTTGCCAAAATAGTAAACATATAAACGAAATAAATTAGATACTAAAGCCCAAAATACAGCGGCTAAAATTGCTCCTGGCATTAGAGGAGTTCCAGGTTTTCTATAATTAGGAGCATAACGATAAATAAAAGCATAGTTAGTAGAAACAATTCCCAAGGTAATCGGCCATCGTAGTTTTTGCCAGGTTTCTAATAGGGTTGATTGTAATAAACAATTCTGTACTGGCGGTTGAATCATGCAAATGGCTAAATCTTCTAAGGCACAGTTTCCGATGGTTTCAATCATACAACTTTGACGGGCAATTCCTTCAACAATCATGTCACTCACTAATACTAATGCAGTGGCTAAAATTAATAATAATAGAGTTCCTAATGCTAAAGATAAGGCAATTAATTTATTTTTCCAAAAGGGTCTAATATGGGTCTTTTCTACCCCATGAATATGATTTAATGCGGTCATCGCTGCACCAATTACACCGGAAAAAACCCACAAAGAGGCAATAAAACTCACCGAAAGTAAACCCGAACTCGGTGTTAAAGATAAATGATAAATTCCAGTTCCTATTAAATTCTGGACATCTTCTGGGACAATTTGACTGAGTAAAGTTGCCATTTGATAGAGTTCCGTTTGCAATAATTCAAAGGAACTTAGGGCAATTAATAGGGCTAATACCGCCGGAAATAATGCTAAGGTAGCATGATAAGCCATTTCCGCAGCAAAACCCGGTAAACGCTGTTCTATAGTCGCCTGAATCAGTTTTTTAAAGGTTCTGGGATTCAAATATAGAAAAAAACGGCAGAAACGAATCATCCGTCGCCTACTTCTTTTAATCTGTTTAATTATGATAGGAAACAGGACAATTAATTGCTCCGCGACGAGATCAGCACCGCGCTGAATCAGTTTAACTAAATGGGTGTGAATAGCACAAGGTCGCCACTTAAACGATTTCAGATTTCGCCAGAACATCAAAAAGCTGGCTATGCTCATAAATATTGGGGATGGATACGGTATTCCTAATTTACTCGACTTGGGAAAGATTTTGTCAAAAAAAGGGAACAGGCTGCGTCGTGAGCTTGTCGAATGAGAACAGGGAACAGGGAACAGAAATAATACTTCTGGCTGTTTCATATTAGTTGTAAAATATTACAACCTATTTGGGATTGCTATCGTTGTTCATAAGATCAAATATGAAAGACACTCTTTTACACACTAAACCTGAATATTCTCCCTTTTCTCGATATTGGTTATTTGATCCCAAGGTAACTTTTCTGAATCATGGTGCTTTTGGTGCTTGTCCAATTCCTGTGTTAGATTCTCAATATCAATTTCGACAACAACTTGAACAACAATCTTGTCATTTTTTTGTCAGAGAATATGAAATTTTACTCGATAATGCTAGAGTTGAATTAGCTAATTTTGTGGGTGCAAATCCAGAGGAATTAGTATTTGTTCCCAATGCGACAACCGGGGTAAATACGGTTTTGCGATCGCTAATTTTCTCAGAACAAGATGAATTACTTACAACTAATCACGAATATAATGCTTGTCGGAATGTATTAGATTTTGTTGCTAGTCGCACGGGGGCTAAAATCATTATAGCAGATATTCCTTTTCCGGTCGCTTCATCTGAAGAAATTATTGATGCGATTATGGCAAAAGTTTCTCCTCGAACAAAATTAGTTTTAATCGATCATATTACCAGCCAAACCGGGTTAATTTTTCCAATTCAAGAGATTATTAAAAAGTTAACTCATTTAGGAATAGATACTTTGGTTGATGGTGCCCACGCACCCGGAATGTTAGAGCTAAACTTACAAGCAATTGGAGCAACTTACTATACAGGAAATTGTCATAAATGGTTATCTGCACCCAAGGGAGCCGCATTTTTATCGGTACAAAGGGATAGACAATCATTAATTCGTCCGCTTACAATTAGTCATGGAGCTAATTCTACCCGAAGCGATCGCTCTCGATTTTTATTAGAATTTGACTGGACAGGAACCCCCGACCCCAGTGCTTATTTATGTATTCCTGAAGCAATTAAATTCATGGGTTCTCTGTTACCCGGAGGCTGGTCAGAATTAATCAAAACTAATCATAATTTAGTGGTAAATGCTCGAAAATTATTATCTAAAAAAATAGGAATAAATTTATACTGTCCTGATGATATGATCGGTTCAATGGCAGTTTTACCTTTAGGGAAAAAATGGCAAAATTATGATAATTTGAATCAAAAACTTTGGGAAGAATATCAAATTGAAGTTCCGATTATGCCTTGGGAAGATCAAACTAAGTCCTTGATGAGAATTTCGGCTCAAATTTATAATCATTTATCTCAATATGAATATTTAGCAGAAATTTTGTTGGGGTTATAAGGGTATGCAATGAAAAGTAATAAACTATTCTCCAAAACGATATCCTTTACCATAAACCGTATGAATTAGGGGAATTTCCCCTGTAGTTTCGATTTTTCTTCTTAACAGGCGAATTTGTGCTGCTAATACATTGCTGCTCGGTTGTTCACCCTCTCCCCAGAGATATTGATGAATTTGATCATGGGTTAATAACTGTCCTGGTGAACGCATCAAATAAGCTAAAAGTTGACTTTCTTTTTCTGATAAATCAATCATGCGTTCACCTCGATAGGCGAGTTGATTATCGAGGTCTAATTCTAAGTCTAATACTTGCAAATGGTTAGAATTAATGGTAGATTCTATAACTTGATAACGACGCAGTAAGGCGCGGACTCTAGCTAATAATTCGCGTAATTCAAAGGGTTTCATTAAATAGTCATCTGCACCAGCATCTAACCCTTGAACTCGGTCATCTAGGGTGTCTTTTGCGGTTAAAAATAGAATCGGTGTTTGGTCAGAATGCGATCGCAATTCCTGACAAATTTCTAAACCGGATTTTTGCGGTAACATCCAATCTAAAATTAATAAATCATAATGATTTTGACGGGCTAAATCACAGCCAAAACAGCCATCCGTTGCAATATCAACTGTATACCCTTCCCTGGTTAATACCCGGCTTAAAGGATCTGTTAATTCGATTTCATCATCAACCAATAAAATTCGCATAAAATCGATCACCTCAGATACTGTCCAGTTTTGTGTGGGTCTGTCATCGGCATCAATCAAAAAGGAATTTCCCAAGGTATCAACACAAGCTGCTAAATTGTCGGCAGTACCTAAATCAATAGACACCGATGGTTCAAATGCTAAATCAAATTTTCCCGTTAATAATTTACCTGTCTTAAAAAACGTCTGACGGGCAAAATAAATCCCTGTATTGTACAATTTACCCGATTGTTGACAAAGATATTCTATCAACGCACGGGTTTCTGGATCTGGAGACAACAAGATTTGCTGCACTCCAATTGTTTTACTTGCTTTAGTCATTGACTCGACTATCACGACCATGTTGGTTTCTTTATGATACCATTACTAAATATTTCTAGGGGAATAAATTCCCCTGAGTCGTGTTTCCTCTGGTGGTCTGAAGACACTGAGTTTCCACACTCCCATCCTTTTTTGATGATTTGTGCTAAGTAGTTGCACAAAATAAATTACCTAGTTGAGAGAGGGAACAGCCCCCCCAAACCCCCCGTGCACGCAGGGCTAGGGGGAGGGAACAGTGGGGAAATCACTTCACCGTCTGGGTTCTAAGATACGTCTGGTGTCCTAACTGCCTTGGCGGTTGCTATAAAACTAAAATTAGACTTAAGTATAGATTTGGTTGTCAATTTTATTGATACAATTAATAAAAACGTAACTTGCCCTGGTCAATCTATTAAGCTGCAAGCAATGGGGTCTGACGATGAAAGTACGACTAAAAAAACAGAATCGCCATGAAGTAGAATCTGTAAATCAAACCGGAATTCAAGCGAAATACCTGACAGATATTCGCCCAATGGACAACGCCCTCGCAGCGCCACAGAAACACCAAACCGAAGATATAAACCATCAGCAAATACAGAAAAAACCGGGTTTTAATTTTGCGGAAATCCCGATTACAGGAAACACAGATAGGTCAACATCCAGAATACAACCTAAATTTAATTTATCCCTACAAAAAAAATTAACTGTCGGCGAGGCTGGGGACAAATATGAACAGGAAGCGGATAGTGTAGCTGAAAAAGTGGTCAAACAAATTAATACTCCTTCTGGGGAACAGTCAACATCGGGTCAAGGAGTCCAACGTCAGGAAGAAGAAGACTTGCAAATGAAGCCCGATATTTCCTCAATTCAACGTCAGGAAGGGGAAGAAGAAGAACTGCAAATGAAACGCGATATTTCCTCAATTCAACGTCAGGAAGGGGAAGAAGAAGACTTGCAAATGAAGCCCGATATTTCCTCAATTCAACGTCAGGAAGGGGAAGAAGAAGACTTGCAAATGAAGCCCGATATTTCCTCAATTCAACGTCAGGAAGGGGAAGAAGAAGAAATTCAAGCTAAATCAACCCAACCTGATCAGCAAGTTATGGCTGGTGGAGACGCATCAACAGAATTAGAGACATCAATTCAAACTGCTAAAGGAGGTGGACAGCCCTTAGATGGGGGACTGCAACGGTCGATGGGGCAAGCAATGGGGGCAGATTTTAGTGGCGTAAAGGTACATACAGATTCGCAGTCTGACCAATTAAATCAATCAATTCAAGCGAAAGCCTTTACGACAGGGCAAGATGTGTTCTTTCGGCAGGGGGCGTATGAGCCGAGTAGTCAAGGTGGGCAGGAGTTGATCGCTCATGAGTTGACCCATGTTGTACAGCAGAATGGCAAATCAACATCGGGTTCATCGCCAATTCAACGCAAGATGCAGTTTAAGTCAGAAGACCTAAGAGGTACAATGTCTTTGGGTGCGCGTGTGAACAGATTTTTGGGCAGATCCACCAGTACTTTCACTCAGATCCAAAACCTATTAACTAAGTACGAAACAGCCAATGCTCCGAAAGACCAAGAAAAATTATTGAAGGAGTTACGAACTCTAGCTCAATCTTGGCTTGGCAATCACAATGATGACCCGATAAAGAAGGCTAGCCTTGAAAAAATGATTCCTGCGATTAATCAAGAGCTTGAACATATTATTCAAACAGAAGCCCTCGAGCACGAGAGAGACAACAAATATAAGGGAAGATTTGCACAAGAACTCCGTAAAAAAGTGAAACGTGAAATACCTGAAGGTGAAATGGATTCAATCTGGCAAACGTTTACGTCAGCGATGAAAAACAATCAGATCTCGTTCCCGGGATGGAGCAGGGAAAAGGGAGCAGAGCTCAACTGGAGCAAGCTCGACTATCACGACAAAGAAAAAGCCGAGGGGTGGGATAAGACTGAAATACAGTTAGCCAAATTAGAAGCCTTCAGAAAAGATATAGAGTTTCTAACTGAACTCGTTGAAACTGATCAGGGTGAAGAGTTACAAATTAATAATGTCACTTTATGGAGCGATATTAAAATCGGACGACCTGCCGCCAACAACCCAGAGTTAAACAAGGAAATGAGCGTAGCTAAACGTCTGGATGGTGGAACACCACTGAATAAGACGAGCATGGGCGCTTTGTTAGATCTCTTTGCGGTTGGGGCAACTGAAGGCGACACTCCGGATTTGAAGAACGTCAACGGCGATCTTTTACTGAACGACAACAACCCGTATATGCAGTGGGGAGGATCTTTTAACGTCTGGGCAGCCGTGAGTGCCAACTTTGCCGCTAAAGCTACTGGTGAGGTACATGTGTATGTGCCTACAGGGACGGGGACAGGTTCCGTGTTTTGGACAGCCGAGTTACCCGAATTACGGAAAAATCCCGCCGTCACGAGTATCTTTATTCACGAATTGAGCAGCGTTGGTAAAGACGCGGTTGCTCAAGAAAAAGCCAAAACGATTGATCAAATGGAAATGCAAACGATCCTCAAATCACCCCAAGCGTGGACAACCTCCACTATTAGTGGTCTAAAGCTCAACGAAAAAGGTGGAAAACATCTAGCAGACCTTGTGCAATTTGGTGGTCTAACGGTCACTGGAGCTGGCGGCGGACAGGGGATATCTGCGGGGAAATTGAAGAATATGGGCAACAAATGGAAAGGTTATAAAAAGCCAATTAAGCCCGAACCTTAGTACAAGTTCTGGTAGTGCGATCGCTTAGGTTAGGTTTCATTCTTCAACCCAACACGAATTATATGCAATTTGATTAACCGTTGGGTATCGCTGACACTCCACCCAACCTACTTTTTATAATTTCGCATTTTTAAAATTGGTAATAGGCGATCTTCGCAGTTTTAGTTATTGATTTTTGGCTAATGCGATTAGGTGATCGCGTGGTATTGATTTCACTTTTCAACCCAACACCAACAAAGCTTGTATATGTTGCGATCGTCGTTCTAGTTGTTGATTTTTTGCTGGTGCGATCGGAGATCAAAACTGCCTGAGATTTCTCAATATCTAAGTTCTTAAACTACAATAAAACTAAACATACATTGCACTTCCGCAGGTGTATCTCAGGCAACTATGAAAACTATTGCGATCGCTAGCCCCCTAGACACTTTTCTCCAGCAGCCCAACATTGAAACCTCACCTGCTTGGGAATTTATCCACGGGCAAGCCCAACAAAAGACGATGCCAACACTGTTTCATTCCCGCCTTCAGCGCAACCTAGTTAACACGATCAACAGCCAAACCCAAGCATACGAAGCCATCCAAGAACTTCGTTGCATCGTGCCACCATTATCCCCCGTCCCAGACATTACCGTAGTTAAAAGCGATCGGCTTACAGATGTTGATGGTCCGCTGCAAGGAGCGCCAGACTGGCTGATTGAAATTCGCTCCCCTGACCAAAACACATTAGAGCTACAGAACAAAATCCTACACTGCTTGATAAACGGCACTCAACTCGCTTGGCTAATTGATATTCAGCGAAAGCAAATATGGGTTTGGGAACAATCAGAACTGCCACTAATCTATTCTGGAACCGACAAACTCCCAACCCCTGTCAATATCTCAGACCTGACAGTAGAAATGGTCATGGCAATGACCCAGCAGCGGTGAAAATCCCTCAATACCCTAAAAAAGCGATACCTACAAAAAATAAAATGAGAGCGAATTTTCGTTTATCCAATTTATTGATATAATTAATAGAAATATATCCCACTTTGGTCAATGTATTAATCTGTAAGCAATGGGGTCTGACGATGAAAGTACGACTAAAAAAACAGAATCGCCATGAAGTAGAATCTGTCAATCAAACCGGAATTCAAGCGAAATCCCTGACAGATATTCGCCCAATGGACAACGCCCTCGCAGCGCCACAGAAACCCCAAACCCAAGAAATAAACCATCAGCAAATACAGAAAAAACAAGGTTTTAATTTTGCTGAAATCCCGATTTCGGGAAATACAGATGAGTCAGCAGCCAGAATACAACCTAAATTTAATTTATCCCTACAAAAAAAATTAACCGTTGGCGCCGCTGGGGACAAATATGAACAGGAAGCGGATAGTGTAGCTGAAAAAGTGGTCAAACAAATTAATACTCCTTCTGGGGAACAGTCAACATCGGGTCAAGGAGTCCAACGTCAGGAAGCAGAGGAAGAAGAACTTCAAGCTAAATCTGATATTTCTAATATTCAACGAGAAGGAGAAGAAGAGGAAGAAATTCAAGCTAAATCTGATATTTCTAATATTCAACGAGAGGGAGAAGAAGAAGAAGAAATTCAAGCTAAATCTGATATTTCTAATATTCAACGAGAGGGAGAAGAGGAAGAAGAAATTCAAGCTAAATCTGATATTTCTAATATTCAACGAGAGGGAGAAGAGGAAGAAATTCAAGCTAAACCTGATATTTCTAATATTCAACGAGAAGGAGAAGAGGAAGAAATTCAAGCTAAATCTGATATTTCTGCTATTCAACGAGAAGGAGAAGAAGAAGAAATTCAAGCTAAACCCCAAAATAAATCCCTGGGTGGGGGTGCAGTTTCAACAGATATAGAAACAACTATTCAAAGTGCTAAAAGTGGTGGAAGTCCCCTAGATGCGGGACTGCAACAGAAGATGGGAAAAGCAATGGGGGCAGATTTTAGTGGAGTGAAAGTACATACTGATAGTCAAGCGGATAAATTAAATCGTTCCCTGAGTTCCCGTGCCTTTGCAACAGGGCCGAATTTGTTTTTTAAACGGGGAGAATATAATCCGGGGAGTCGAAGTGGACAGGAATTAATTGCCCATGAATTAACTCATGTTGTGCAGCAGGGGGCGAGTAAAATTCAATCAAAAAGAGAATCTTTCTCTAATGTCAAGATCTCATACCAGCTACAAATGAAACCTGTTTTAGTGAAGGAAAAAACTGAGGCAAGAACTCAGGATGATAAGAAAATTAAAGATAATAAACCTTATGAAAAAGGTAACATTGTTGAAATTAGTGATAATAATGATGATCATAAAAAAAATCAAAAAGGCAAAATAGAATGGTATCGGATTAAAGATAGCATCCCTCCTAAGTATATTCGAGCAGAAAAGGTGATGGATTTTGAACCTAGTAAAGAAGCATCAGAACAAGAACAAGAGAAGGGGAATGATTTAAAAGTCAGTAAAGATGATTTAGAAGCTATACAAGATTTGATATCTGTAGAAACATGGCAATTAACAAAACATGGAAAAACAGAAAACAAGAAAACTGAAAAAGCTCAAAGACTAGATATGGAAAAAGGATTTTTAGAGGACAAACATATCCAGGCTATAAAATCCTTAAGCCAAAGTGAAAATGGGCAAAAATATCTTAAACAATATGATTTTCTCACACAACAAGAAGTTGAAGAAAAAGCAAAAGACAAGAAGACCGCAGGTGATTGGCATAGGCAGAAGAAGCATCGTAATTATGTTGGGATTGTTCCTTTAGCAACAGGGGGTCATATCCTTAGCCACATCTATCGTCTTCAAATTGCTACAGCCCAGAGAGATTTGGGGATAGCTGATGATCAATACAAGCAAACTCTTGGATATTTGCGTTATGAAGCTCAACAGCTTAAAAGTGGAGAAAATAAAGAACAATTCAAGGAAACTATTTATGGAAAAGATACTGAAATGTGGGAGAAAACCCTGGAAGGAAAACCCGATAATGCAAAGCCGGAATTTCAGGAACAGGCTCAAAAATACTCAGAACAAACGGAATCAGCAAAAAATATTTTACAAAGGATTTTTATTATTCTCCACGATGGCTTAAAATATCGTAAGGATGAGAAAGAGCCTTTTGAAAAGGATTGGCCAGCACAAACAGCCGTTGCCCTGTCTCACGGAGGCCGTGTTATGGTCAAATTACCCCCACTTGCTGATAATACAAAAGATCGAAACGAGTTTATTAATTGGCTTTTAGGCAATGACTCTCAAGAAAAAGATAAAAGAGGATCGACACTTAAACCTAACCAGGCCAAAAAAGAAAACACTGAATATCACAAAGCCAAAGTAGATACTCGTATAGCTTCGACCCATGATATTAACATAGATAACAAAGGAACATTTAAAGAGTTAAAAGGAAATAATTTTAGCAAAGGTCAATCCGAAGAACATTATGGTATGGATATACCCCTGGGCGGGCTTGGTCAAGAAGATATAGCAGGTGGAGTGATTCTACCCGATGGTAGTCATGGTCATATGTACATTTTCTATGAACCACCGACCCTGGACAAACCCGGTGGCTTGCTCATCGGGGCAGAAACCTCCAGAATGGCTCATGCCGATATTTATGGTCAATATCATGATGCAACGGGAACCAGTTCTGAATTTTCCTCTACAGGTACTAGCAAAGAGGGAAGAATTGGTGCTGAAATCGGAGGCCGGATAGTTGACTATACTAAAGATGGGAAGGGTAAAGAAGTCGCAGACCCCAATTGGTTACAACAGTTACAGCAAGCCGAACAAAATGTGCAAGCTGGTCTAATAACATCCAAAGAATTAGTCGGTAAAGCCAGTAAAGAAGTTGAACAAAAGCTGTTTGGCGATCGCCCATCAAAAAGACCAGAAGAACAACCCCTATCCACAGAAAATGCTAACAACTCCGCTAGTTCAGAAATTAAGGATGAGAGCATGAATCAGGAAATACAAAACGATGTAAATACAGAACAAAAAGAAGAGGATCAATAATGAATACCAAAGCTGTTGTTACACCCGTCAAAAAAAGTACGCCGACTCCCATTCCCCAACTGTCACCAACAGTGGGATTAACCAGTGTGCGGCCGTTTGCGGATGAAGCAACAGCTTTAATCGAGGAGGAAGGAAACTACTAACTAGCAAAAATTAGCAGGTTCTCCTTCTCCCACACCGAAAATCCAGCCTGATTAAAATTTTAATCAAATTATGACATGAAATCCAAAGTTTATATCGAAACCAGTATTCCTAGTTTTTACTATGAAATCCGCACTGAGCCTGATATGATCGCTCGTAAAGAATGGACTTGTTTCTGGTGGGATCAGATTAGTAGTCGCTACGATCTTGTCACCAGTATTGCTGTTTTAGATGAACTTAATCAAGGAAATTTTCCTAGCAAAGAAAAAACTATTCAACTTCTTAATGATATTCCTCTTATAGATATTGAAGCAGAAATTGCTGAAATTGTACAGGCTTATATTCAAAATCAGGTTATGCCTAATAATCCTTTAGGTGATGCTCTCCATCTTGCTATGGCATCCTATCATAAATGCGACTTTCTTTTAACTTGGAATTGTCGCCACTTGGCTAATGCCAATAAATTTGGGCATATCAGACGAATTAATGTTATGCTGGGCTTGTATGTCCCCTTATTAGTGACACCTTTAGAATTAATGGGAGAAGAATAATGATTACCCTTAATGATTCCACACTTGAGCAAATTCGAGATATTCGTCATCGAATTTCTGAGAATAATAATCATAACCCCTATCAATTGATTGCTTATTACTTAGAATTACAGCAAAAACATAAACTTCAGAAAACCTCGGTTTTAAGGGAAGTGGTAGGTACAGATCAGAAAGATGTACAATCTACTGATCAAGAATTCTAGGCAAAAAAACTTGGTTCAATGAAACGACATCAAACATAGCTAATTCTGAACTCAACCCCCAGAAACAACCATGAATACCAAAGCTGTTGTTACACCCGTCAAAAAAAGTACGCCGACTCCTATTCCCCAACTGTCACCAACGGTGGGATTAACCAGTGTGCGGCCGTTTGCGGATGAACAACTGGCTTTAAAAGAAGATGACAGCACCAGTGAACAAAAATTAGCGGGGGCGACGGCTCCTCCTCCACCCGAAGTACAACGGAATCAGAATCTTAATTCCGGCTATAATTTTGGTCAAATTTCGATTAGTGAATATATTCCCGCCACACCGCAAGCCAAGTTAGTTGTGGGTGCGCCTGGGGATAAATACGAGAAAGAAGCCGATGCAATGGCGGATAAAGTCGTGGCGATGACGGTTCCGGTGCAGAAGCAGGAGGAGCAGGGGAGCAGGGGGAGAAGAGAAGCAGGGGGAGCAGGGGGAGTAGAGGAGCAGGGGGAGGTCAGCCTCAAACCGACAACGGACACAATCCAACCGCCACCAGAGGAAGAGGGAACCGTTCACCTCAAACCGACAACGGACACAACCCAAGCTCCACCGGAGGAAGAGGGAACCATTCACCTCAAACCCTTAACAGAAAGCGTCCAACAGCGCCAGGAAGAAGATGGAACCGTTCACCTCAAACCCCTAGCTCAAACGATCCAGCGATATGAACAAGAAGCAACCCTTCACCTGAAACGGTTAAGCGGAATTCTTCAACAAAAGGAAATAGAAGGGGTCGTTCACCTCAAATCCATAGACAACCATATTCCGTCAGGGATTAGCCAAACCCTAAAACAGTCTACCTTGATCTCCTGCCAAGGAAACGGCGGATTTGCAGCCAGCGAGAATATTGAAACTCGTGTTAAAAGTAGTAAAGGAGGCGGGAACCCCCTACCCGACGAAACCCGTGGTTTCATGGAAGACAGATTTGGGAATGACTTTAGTGGGGTCAAAGTTCATACGGGTTCCGATGCGGTTCAATTAAGTAAAGATCTCGGTGCTCAAGCCTTTACCCATGAGCAAGATGTCTATTTTAATTCGGGAAAATATTCACCCCATACCGACGAAGGTAAGAAACTTCTCGCCCATGAACTCACCCACACAATTCAACAAACCGGCCCTAAAATTAAACCCAAATCTCTGAGCCGGAAAATTCAAAAAAAATCCCAAATTCAGCGTCAAATCCAACCTTCTCCGGTTAAAAATGGAGTTAAAAAAAATCCGCCATTGAATCTCTCTGGCTTAAAAACTTTACCTGAACAATCTCTACAAAAAGCAGGTAAAAAAGAAGATAAAGACAACAATAATTCTCAAGCTGATACCTCAAAAACCGAAGATAAAAAAGCGACGACAACCGATACTAAAGCTGAAGTCACCACCGAAACCAAGACTGAGGAAGCATCAGTTACTAAAGGGGATACGAAAGAAACAGCCGAAACTAAGTCACAGGAACGGAAAAAGAACGTTGAAAAAGAAAAAGAAGAGGCTAAGAAAGAACTCACTGGTGAAAAAATAGACAAAGATGATAAAGGCGCTGAACTAAAGAAATATTTAGCGGCGGAATCTTTGAAAAAAGTTGAAACTCAAACCGCTAAAGTTAAGGAAGATACGGATACCGTTAAAAATAAAGTTAAATCCGGTGAAACTGGGGAGAATTTAGGAAAATTAGAGAAAGAAACCGGGGAAAAAATAGAATCTCAGGCTAAACAAGAAAGTCAAGAAGCTGAAGTCAAAGTTAAAGATAAAGCCGACGAAAAAGGCAAACAAGATGCAAGCGGTCAAAGTCCCTCTAAAGAGACTGTAGCACTTCCGCTTCAGGTCAAACCTGGGGCCGGGGAAAATTCTCAGCCAGAGCAAACGGATCAGCCCGAAGCCGTCCCACCCATCCCAGAAGGGGAAGCGAAAAGCGCCGACACTTCACCGATCGCAGTCCCCGAAGTCAGTGGTGATCAAGCACCAGCGACACCCGAAGCCGACCCCGCTTTTCAGGCGGTGATTAAACAGTCCAAACAACAAGCCGATCAACAAAGCTCTCACCAGTCACCCAAATCCGCCGCCGAGGAAGCCCAAACCGCCGCGGTCGATCCCGACCAACAAATGCGGGAAGCCCAAGCTGGGAAGATGGATGATCTGAATGCTAAAAAACCGAAACCCTTTGACCGCAAAGTTTTTGAAGATAGTTTATTAGAAAAATTAAACTTAGTTAAACCCAAAAACGCAGATCAAGCCGATAATTTTGCCAGTAGTGGCAAGACTGATGATATTAAAAATGCTTTAAATACCGAAGTTAAGGGAGCTAAAAAAGAGTCAGGTGGAGGTTTACCAGAGGAAAGTAAAGCACCTCCAGAACCCGATGCGGAAGCTCCTAAAAAGGTTGAGGAACTGAAACCGACTCAGGAAGTTGTCGGGGCTGTACCACCAGAAATTGAAGCGGAAAAAGCCGTTCCCAAGGAAAAAACTGAACAGGAAATTGAGGCCCCTTTAGCAAAAACAACCGAGAATTTAGAGGGTGCGTTTGGTGAGATTCAGGCGAAGTCAATAGTTGGCTCTAGCAGTGATCCTGATGAGGTTCAAGCCGATCAAATGGCTGAACAAGTGATGACGACGCCCCTAACCCCCCCTAACCCCCCCTTAGCAATGGGGGGAATGGGAGTGGAATCATCCGCGACTTCTTTACAGTTAGAACCGGAATTGACCCCCCCTAACCCCCCCTTAGCAATGGGGGGAATTACAGATACCGAACCTAACTCCCCCTTAGCAATGGGGGGAATGACAGATGCCGAACCTAACTCCCCCTTTACCAAGGGGGGCTGGGGGGGTCAAAAAAGGGGGGAAACGATTCAACTGCTTCCTGAAGTCTTGATTCAACGCCAAGAAGAAGTTAAACCCCAGTCCGTTGCCCAACCGGATTCAGAAGTTCCCCTGAATGTAGACCGTTTAGAAACCTGGAAAGATGAGGGCGGGGGACAAGCCTTAGATGCCTTAAAAGAAGCCAAAACCCATGGCACCACAGAAGGCCCACAAAAATTCCGTCAAGGGGAACAGGAAACCCTGACCACAGCCAAAACTGACGCCCAGGCATCGGCTAAACAGTCCAATCAGGATATGTATGCAACTCGTACAGAGTCGATGGAGCAAACCGGAGATTCCCAAGAGGCAACCAAGACTCAGGACGAAATTAAACGGACTGAAATTAATACCAATATCCAAAGTATTTTTGACAAAACTCAGGGGAATGTTAAGGGTATTTTGGGGAAAATGGATAGTGATGTTAATACTGAGTTTAATCGCGGGATTAGTGCGGCTAAAAATGCTTTTGAAGGTCATGTTAAAAGGAGAATGGCTGAGTATAAAGATAAACGCTATACCTTGGTATTTCCGATTAAATTACCTAAGCCTTACTGGTTTGGGATCAAAATGGTGAAAGTTGGAGAACTTCGCATTTTTGATTTTATTACCTGGATTAGAGATAAGTTTGCGGGCTTACCCGATGAAGTCAATGTTTTTTATGAAGAGGGAAAAAAACTATATATTGAAGAAGTTAAAAAAAGTATCTCTAATATTGGTGGAATTGTTGAAAAAGGATTAACCGCAGCCCAAGCAGAAGTTAATCAAGGGCGAGAAAAAGTTAATGCTTATGTACAAACCTTACCAAAAGACCTGCAAGAAATTGGGGCTCAAGCGGCGGCGGATGTGCAAACTAAATTTGATCAACTTGAGCAGAGTATTACCGATAAACAAAATCAACTACTAGAAGATTTAACTAAAAAATATCAATCTAGTTTAAAAGAACTTGATAAACGCATTGAACAGTTAAAAGCGGAAAATGCCAGCTTAATTAGTAAAGCTTTAAAATTTATTGGAGATTTAGCTAAGAATATTATTAAAATTCTCCTCTGGCCGATTAAGAAAATTTTAAGTGTTTTTATTGGGGATTTGGCTGAAAATGTGATTGATGCCCTGATTGATAATCCGGTGCAATTTATGAAGAATCTCTTTAAAGGGATTGGAGATGGGATTAAGAATTTTGCTAATAATATTGGGAAACATTTACTCAATGGGTTAATTACTTGGTTATTTGGTAATTTAGGAGACTTAAAACTTCCTGAAAAATTTGATTTAAAAGGATTTTTAGATATTATTTTACAGGTTTTAGGCTTAACAAAAGACTATGTTTTTGGCATTCTTGGAGATATTTTAGGTGCGCCAGCTACTAAATTAATTCAGTTTATTCTCGATGTTGTCCTCAAAAAAGGTATAGATAGTCTCAACTATCTTTGGGACTTAGTTAAATTGGTCGTAGAAGCTGGCCCCGATGTGATTATGACCTTAATTAATGAAGGGGTAGAAGCCGTAGAAACTTTCCCTGATGCTGTACAGAACATCTTAGGAAGTGTTAGTGGTGGCCTGGGCGGTATTTTGGGATTTGCTAAGGATTTAATCGGGTCTTTAGGAGAAGACGCCCTTGACTTTATTTCAGGACTGCAACCGGGCGTAAAATTTATTTTTACCTTCTTTAGTACCTTAATTAAAGATGGTATATCGGGGGTTTGGGAGTTCATCAAATCCTCCTTGGATGACATGAAAAAAATCTTCCTCAAAGGTTTGATGGAAATGGCAATTGTGGAAATCGTCAAGGCGGGGATTAGTTGGCTGATTGGGATGATGAATCCAGTGTCAGGAATTGCTAAAATTGCTAAGATGATTTTTGATGTAATTTCCTTTTTTGTGGAAAAACGGGAAGATATTAAACTCTTTGTGCAAGCAATTTTAGATACTTTAAAAGCCATTTGTGACGGGGCTCCGGCGGTGATGGCGATGATGATTGAACAGGCTTTGGCTAAAATGATTCCGGTTTTATTAGGATTCTTAGCTTCCCTAATTGGTGTTGGGGGAATTCCTAGTAAAATTAAGAAAATTGTGACGACATTAAAAGCACCTGTGGATAAAACTATCGGGGGAATATTTGGAGGAGCAGCCGCTTTCTTTGGGGGCGGGAAAAGCAAGAAAGGAAAAACAGCCCGCAAAGGTAAAAGCACAAATTCTCAAGGTACAAAGTCTAAAGACACAAAGGCTAAAGACAAGAAAAATAAAGATAAAAAACAACCTCAGAATGATGCCCAGAAACAAATTAAAGGCGCGGGTCATCAGACTCAGAATCTAGCAAGAAATCTTCGAGATCCTGATGCCGTGAATCAAAAATTATCAGGAATTAAGTCTAAACATAAACTTAAACAGTTGAAGTTGACTAAAAAAGGTAAAAATAAATATCAAATTGTCGGTCAAGCGGAAGCGACTAAAGTTCAACGACAGGTTGATTCGGTCGTAACTCAAGGAGAATTACCCCTGCCCCCCGTGTACGGGGGGTTGGTGATGGTGCAACGGTCGGGTGAATCTGCTTGGAAAGACAAGAAAAATGAACTCGTTGTCAAACAGAAAATTAAAGGGAATAAAAAGAAAGCTAGTTTGACACTAACGGCAAAATTAATGGATAAGAAAAAGATTTTGCCTAAAGTTGCTAAAAAACTCAAATCAATTATTAAGAAAAAACCTAAAGCAAAATTAGTAAAAAGTCAACTTCCGGCTTTGAAATCTCAATATAAACTCAAAACCTTAAGTCTAAATATCCTGAAACCCGATGGCAGTAAATATGTGATTACTGGGGTTGCTCCCGATGACGATAAATCAACCAAGGCCCAGCGCCAAGCCATGTCACCGAACACCGATCAAATGCTTGATGCCCATTCCGGGGTAGAAACAGCCATTCAGCGTTCCCTCGGTCAAGGTCAACCCCTACCTACCCCCGTGCGGGAACCTATGGAAAATGCCTTTGGTTTTGACTTTGCTCAGGTGCGGATTCATCATGATACCGAGGGCGATCGCCTCAGTCGCTCCCTCAATGCCCGCGCCTTTACCACCGGATCTGACGTTTTCTTCCGCCAAGGTAATTATGAACCCGAAAGTCCTAGTGGTAAAAGGCTCCTCGCCCATGAACTTACCCACGTTGTCCAACAGTCCAGTGAATCTCCCCTATTGTCTCGCACGGTGCAGCGAGTCAGTGAGGAAGTGCCCTACTTTGTTCAGAGAGAAGCAGAAGACAGTTCAGAGAGTTCAGATACTAATGAAAATCCCACAAAATCCGATGAAAATCTCACAAAATCCGATGAAAACAGCCAAAATTCAGCACTTGCAAATGCAGGACTTCTGATTGCAGGTAGTATGTTAGTATCTGGTCTTAGTCAAGGCTTTGGCGACGGTGGTAAGCAAAAAGAACAGGCTAATATCACTCAAAGCATTCAGGGTAACAAACTGACGATGCGGGTGATGATTACAAAACAGCAAGATCAGGATGAGCAAAAAAATCAACGCAAGAAAAAAGATTCATCCGTTGCTAATAATTTGGCTTTACCCGATGATATTGTCGATGATATTGTAGCATTAATTCAACAAATTGTCAATCAATATCCTGACCCTGATATTGTTCAGAAGAAACTGGATAAACTCTCTGTTGATTTTGATTTAGATTTGCTAAAAGTTGTGGGTTCGGCGACAATTGGTAATAGCATAACCTACGATATTCAGGTCAAAGGCCGTCCGCAGGAACCGACGGATGAAAATAACGCAGCGATCGCTAAAAATTTAGATAATCTTACACCTAAAGAACCTGAAACTAGACCCAGAAGCGGTAGTTTATTGGGAGGGTTGTTAAGTCAAGTATCTAAGTCTAAAAAAGACAGCAAAACCAAAGACGGCAAAACTAAAGAAGATCAACCAGAAAAAACTCCGAAAGCTCAAGAAGAAAAGCAAAAAACTAATCCTGAAAAAACTAAAAAAGAAGCAGAAGATGACGCTAAATCTAATCAAGCTCAGGAAGAATTGGCAGACGAAAAAGAAACTGCTAAATCTCAATCTAAGCAAGGCAATAAGCCAGGGAAAAACCCGCTTGACGTTAATACTAAAGTTAAGCGAATTGATCCTGCGACCGTTGAAATTTCTGTTCGGGCTGATCCTAAGAAAAAATAGAGTTTCCTTACTTTCGCTCACGGGACTTATCTGGGTTGATTTAGACTAAAGTAGAATAGGATTTGTACACCGAATCATGTAATACTAACGGCAACATAAACGGTAAGTTTCTCAGGGTCAGTCTAATTCAGGGGCATGGTTATGAAAGCATTTCAACGAAAACGGAATATTCAAAACACCCATCATGATATTCAGCCTGTCCAGGCACAATTTCAGTCCCGTCCCTTTGCAGAACCGCAAGCAGAAACGAAGTCAGTTAGTGAAAATACTTCCTCTTTACAGTCGGGAAACTCTAAACCAGGGTTTAACTTTGCCGAAATTCTCCTTTATCCAACACAACCTCAAGTTACTGCACCCGTTCAACCTAAATTTACCTTCGCTCAAGCTAAATTGGAATCAAGTATTGTCCAACGGGAAGAACAGGAAGAAGAACCTCAAGCTAAATTAGAGTCGGGTATTGCTCAACGTTCAGAAGAAGAAGAAGAACCTCAAGCTAAATTAGAGTCGGGTATTGCTCAACGTTCAGAAGAAGAAGAAGAACCTCAAGCTAAATTAGAGTCGGGTATTGTTCAACGTTCAGAAGAAGAAGAAGAACCTCAAGCTAAATTAGAGTCGGGTATTGTTCAACGTTCAGAAGAAGAAGAAGAACCTCAAGCTAAATTAGAGTCGGGTATTGTTCAACGTTCAGAAGAAGAAGAAGAACCTCAAGCTAAATTAGAGTCGGGTATTGTTCAACGTTCAGAAGAAGAAGAAGAACCTCAAGCTAAATTAGAGTCGGGTATTGTTCAACGTTCAGAAGAAGAAGAAGAACCTCAAGCTAAATTAGAGTCGGGTATTGTTCAACGTTCAGAAGAAGAAGAAGAACCTCAAGCTAAATTAGAGTCGGGTATTGTTCAACGTTCAGAAGAAGAAGAAGAACCTGCCCAAATGAAAGCACAGTCCTTACCTGTTATCAGTGAAAACAAAGGGCTTCAGTCAAATCGTCAATTTCCACCCATGCAAGTTAAACTGAATCTTGCACCTAGAGATAGTGTTCAATCATTACCTATACCCGTACAACGGAAAATGGAATGGGCATTTAATACCGATTTTTCCGGGGTGCGAGTCCATACAGGGCCACAAGCTAAACAAATTCAAGCAAAAGCCTTTACTCAAGGTTCAGATATTCACTTTCAACCCGATCAATATAATCCCCACAGTCAACAAGGTCAAGAATTATTAGGACATGAACTCACCCATGTTGTTCAACAACGGGCCGGGAGAGTGAATAAAAAACCTCAAAGTAAAGGCAATAGAATCAATTTTGATTATCAATTAGAAGCTGAAGCAGATAATTTAGGAGCCAAGGCATCTCAGGGTGAACAAGTAGAAGTTTTAGGGGCAAAAAATTTACCTAAATTGTATTCGTCTCAAACCATTCAACGAAAAACTCAGGATATAACACCCCTGGATGATAAGATAGTAAATAAAGGTTGGATTGGAAAAAATAGAACGCAAGTTATTCAAAATAAAATCCGAGAATATAATGCGATCTTGAAAGAAGATAAAGATTACAAAACACAACAAAAAATATTAAACAGAATTGACCACAAAACCAGAAAATGGTTAGAGCAGCATAAGGATGATAAGAGAGCACCCCGTCTTTCACAACTACTGACAGAAGTTGTGAAAGAAGGAACAGAAGTCAAAATACAAAAAGCGAAATCGAGCCAAGGATATGTTGATAAGTTAAAACAAAATGTTGTTGGTGATAAGGCGGTCGAAGGAATCAATGCCGGAGCAACAGCTTATGGTGCAGTTAAAGCTAGTGGTGCGTTAACGCCTGACAATCAGATGACCTTTGGACAGCAAACTAAGTCCTTAGTTGAAGGTGTTAATGAAAGTGTTAACCAGGGAAGTAATTTGACGTCAACTGAAAAAATTGCCAATTTATCTCAGAATTATGCTGATATAGTTAAAGCATCTCCTGTTGCTGCATTGGGGGGATCAGTCGTATCTTTACTGATGTCAATTTATAATCTAGTAGACAGCTATTCAATTCTGAGTGCTTTGGGCAGTTCTGCTAAGAACTTAGGAGTTCTAAAAGAAGTAGAGAATACTGAACCAGAACAGGAGAAAGATAGCTTAGTTCTGGCTTACGAAGCGCTAGAAATTAACAGAAGTGGAAAATCTACAGATAATAATCAGGAATTACAAAAATCAACGAAATATGGTTATGCTAAAGTTAAAAGAAGATTTTTTGGAGCCATTTATGATGTAATCAGTAATATCGTCAATATTGTTGGTCAAATTTTAACAGTTACTGGTGTAGGGGCATTAGTAGGGGCAATCATTTCTACAGGAACAAAAGTTATAGATTTAGTCACACTAACGATTCGTAAAATCAAAGGATTATATAAAATTTTAACAGGAAAACGAGGGGTTAAACGTCAATTAAGTGCAGAGACTATCGTACAAGATGCTCTCAATGGTAATGGCGAGGCTCTAAATTTATTAGTTAAGTTAGATCCTCTAGGAGTAGCTGGAAGACGAATTGTGGGTATTCTGAAAGTTAAAGATCTTAAGGGTATTAAAAAGCCAGAAACACAGGATCAAATGAAAGAGTTTTTGATCCAAATCAAAAAAGGAAAACTGGGTTCTATAACACTTTCAGATTTTATTACGGCGGTTGCAGAACAGCTTAAATCTTTCTAAGAGTAGAATTAAATTAAGAAGAAATTTTTATGAGGAAAATATAAAAAATGATGTTGAACAATAACACAGAAACAGTATTAGAATTTTCACCGATTGATCGAGAGTTGATATTTCGGGAAGATTCTGATAATTTATTGGCTTTTAAAAGCATAGCGATCGCCCTTAACAAAAAACCCAATAATCACTATGATCGCTGCTGTTTAAAACTTCATATCAGTGATGAACAGTATCAAAATATTCTCAAAAATCAATTATTTAACCTAAAAAAAGATGCCTTAATTCCCATCAAAGAGGGGGAATTTAAGCCCGGTTTAAATCTGGATTTAGTCATAGAATTACGTCCTGATTTATTATCCCAATTTTCAGAATATCAGACCAACGATGCTATTATTGATCACCTCAACGCTGCTCCTGCTAATACCGATTCTGATCAAGAGTTAAATTATACAGAAAATTGGTATTGTTTAATCATTGAACAACAGCAAGAAACCGATGTTATTCAATATCGAACGGTTTGGGATTATCTCAAATTAAGTGCAGCCTTTAACACCCTAAATGGGGCTTCAGAAATTTTACAATCCCTTTCTAATTTTCTCAAAGAAACCTTTAATCAAATCGAAACTGATGGAATTGAGAATAATAACTCAAATGGTCAGATTTCCCTAGATACAAATAATTTTATTAAATTTCTCCAAACTATTGATCCCGATGAAGATAGCGAAATTAATCAATCTCGCTCAATTTCCGAAGTTATGCAAGAATTCTTTAGCGAAGATGATTGGGAATTTGTGGAGATGGAGGAAGAATCGATTTTACAAATGGTGTTTGAAGGAGATCATGGACGTTGGACTTGTTTTGCTTTAGCCATAGAAGAAAATCGACAATTTGTGTTTTACTCCCTGTGTCCAGTCAATACACCGCCTGAAAAAATATCAGCTATGGCACAATTCTTAACTAAGGTTAATTATGGCACAACAATAGGCAATTTTGAACTAAATTATAGCGATGGTGAAATTCGCTATAAAACCAGTATTGATGTAGAACATGAGCGTTTTACCACCGGACTTGTGAATAATTTAGTTTATATTAATATTTTGACAATGGATAAATACCTGCCAGGAATTATGGCTATTATCAATAATAAATTATCCCCAGATGATGCGATCGCCATCGCTGAATCATCTGCCTCAGAACAGGAGTAAAATAGGATCACGGATTTAAGAGGATTTCACGGATTTTAATCTGTGTTAATCAGCGTAATTCTATTAAATCCGTGTTCAGATTTTAATCTGTGTTAATCAGCGTCATCCGCTTAAATCCGTGATCCCCATTACCCATAATAAATCGTGACCTTACCTAAATTTAAACCAAAAGTTCCCCGCCGTAGCGTCGAAGAATTCAAAAGACAAGGAATGTGGACAATCACTGGCAGATTGAGCTATTTAACCTACGGATTGCGCTACGGACTTTATTATCTAATACCTCCTTCCCTGCGCTGGTTCTTCCCCTTAATTCAAGAAGATGTTAGGGACTTATTTAGACCGGAAACCGAAGAAGAAACCGCCGCCGAAGAAATTCCGCCATCCGTTGAAATAGAGGAAGAATTTCTATCGGGTGGTTTATCGCTTTATGAAAAATATCGCTGTCCGTTTAACAACCCTTTAAACTGTCAAGAACCTCGTGCAGCGATCGCAGATAATCCTGAACTAAAATCCTGCCCCCAATGTGGATTTCCCACCCCCTTACCCTCTCTAGGAGAAATCCAAGGAAAACGGGGACGTTATCGAATTGAACGCTTTATTAATAGTCGAGGTCAGAAGCGAATTTATACCGGGATTCAGTTACTAGAAGAACAACCCGTTATGATTCAAGAATATTTACTCCCCAAACGTTATTTTAACGAAAAAGAAGCAATTCAAACCCAAATTGCCTTTGAAAATATTAGTGGTATATCCTTAGCTGATGGTAGAATCCAAACCGGGCGGATTACAGAAGTTATAGAAGCGATTAGCGATCGCAATGATCGGGAACGATGCTATCTAGTTACTACTATTAATGATGGCATTACCGCCCGAATCTATTTAACTCGAAAAGGAGCGATGTACCCTCGTCAAATGCGTTACTTTACAAATCAAGCACTGCAAAGTTTAGAATACCTTCATGGCCAAAAATTCCGCTTACCAAACGGCCAAATTCAAGCCAGTTTTGTTCATGGCAATTTGAGCCTTGATAGTGTGTTTATTTCACCTCAAGAACAACTTTATTTTCACGATCCCCAATTTCGCGTTTATTTAGGGGATTTAGCCCTTTGGGAGAGGTTATTTGATCCACCCCCATCCGTGCGTTTAATTCCCACCGTCGCCCAAGATTTAAAAGCATTAGGTTATGTCTGTTTTTACCTGTTAGCAGGAGGTGAACGAGATTATAATGATCGCTTTTTTGACCCTAGATTAAGTCAAGATTGGGGTAAAACCGATATCGCCCTGAAGTTGTTTCTATTGCGTTTATTAGAACTCGATATCCCCTTTAGTAGTGCTACAGAAGCCCGTCGCGCCCTGTTAAACTTACCCGAAGAAAACCTCCTAGACGAGATTTATAGGGATTCTCTTCCGACCGAGGAGACCCGTAAACGCCAGAAAAAATGGTGGTGGTGGCTGTTGCTATTTTTCCTTGTAGGTTTGTTGGTAAGTGGGTTAGCCTGGTGGCTATGGCGGCGACCCGTGGCAATGGCTAAGAATAATACTCCGACTTGCTGTATTAGTGATGTGGCGGGAGTTCCAACCGGGGAATTTACCTATAGTGGGGAGGAGAATGGGATTTGGAATTATGTGTGGCGACAACCGAATTTGATCAAAAAAGATCAGACCTTAGAAGCCGAATTTGCCCAACGACGCCCTCAACTTCAGTTAGAATATCTGCCCCAACCTACAGGGGAAAAAGCGATCGCCGAAGTTCAATTAGGAAATGTTGATTTTGCCATTAGCAGTCTGACAACCAATCTTAGCAACGACCTCAAGGCGCGAACTTTTGCTTATGACGGTTTGACCGTTTACGTTCCCTTTAGTTATGAGCAACGGGAATTGTCTCTCCCCAAATATCTTAACGGCCAAATTAGCATTCAACAATTGCAACAACTCTACACCGGACGCATTACCAACTGGCAACAGTTAGGGGGGCCAGACTTACCCGTGCGACTGTATATTCCTAAGAGTCAGGAAGCGATTCGTCTTTTTGAGGATCGTGTCCTTCAAGAAGCCGAATTAATTGCACAATTTAGGAAAATGGTAGAAAGAGGCGATCGCACCTCTCGATCAGGGAATTCTGAGGGGAATATGCCTAAAATCGTACAAATGTCAACTATTCCGGCGTTGCGGACTGTTTTGCAAGAGTTTGAAAACGAACAAATAGGGGCGATCGGATTTGGGGCGATCTCTCAAGTATTTGGCCAGTGTTCAGTGTATCCTTTAGCCATCGGCGATCGCAATAACAACTTCATTCAACCCCTGATCCAAGAAAATCAGCAACCCATTGATCCGACTACGGATTTGTGCGGTCAAAAAGGCAGTTATTACCCAGATTACCAAGCCTTTCAGACAGGTAATTATCCCCTAGCCTATCCCCTAGCCGTTATTTTCAGGCGCGATAACCGTCGAGAGGCCATCGGTGATCGATTTGCCGAAATCTTAAACACCCAAGAAAGTCAGGAATTACTCAGTAAAACAGGTATTACACCTATTTTTAATCCATGAAATCCGCGAAATCCGCGATCAAGATTCGACCTTTGGTTAATACCTACCTCCACCCCGATTTTTTATACTAGATCTAATTAGCAGAGGTTCGCTTATTATGGCATTCAATCAAGACATTCCGCCGAATTGGAAACCCATCAGCGAATTAAATGCTCCTGCGGGTTACGGCGCCTCAGCTAAAATTCAAAGCAATCAGTCTGATAGCAACTCGGAAAATAATTTTGATCACCTCTGCAATATTGCGGTCGAAATCAGAAACGACCCTTTAAAAATGCGGCTATTAGCTGACCGAATTTATCAACTGATGTTAGAAGATTTACGTTGGCAAAAAGAACGTAGTAGGAATTAGGAATTAGGAATTACGAATTAATTATAGAGGTTGAATATCAAAATCATGCAAAGAAATTATATTACCGTTAATCGTTTCTATGTTGAAATGGAAAGCGAAGTTAAAGCCTCCTTTACTGATTGTTCGGGTTTAGGAGTTAATGTTAAAAAAGAAACCTATTTAGAAGGGGGTGTTAATGATCAACAAAGAATTATTTTAGGCCATGCTGAATTTACCGATGTCACTCTCAAACGTGGAATGACTGATGATTTAACATTCTGGACATGGATTAATTCTGTTCTAAGTGATATACCAAAAAGCCGTCGAAATGTTAATATATTGCTCTTTAATCAAGCTGGAGAAACCATGCTGTGTTGGACATTAATTGGTGCAGTTCCAATTAGTTGGAAAGCCCCTGGATTTCAATCCGACGGTAATTCAGTTGCGATTGAAGAATTAACCTTAGCCTATGAAGGTTTAAAAGTGAGAACCAACCAAGGAGGAGGTCGTGCTAGTGTTGGTTTAAGTCGAGGTAGTGTTGGGTTTTTTCCTAATAATTAGACAGGTATTTTATTGATAGCTGAGTCGATGTATAATCAACAGAATATTAATCAAAAAAGTACAGAAACACCCACAGAAGAAGACGCTCTAGGAATTAAAAATCCTCTTTTGACCCCAACGACCTTGGGACAGAACTTTTTGTCCCTACAATCAATATCACCTCTGGGCTCACGGTCAATTAACCTAATAAATTGGTCATTAATTTCTCCCAATCAAACCCTATTACAAAACTTTCAGGATAATGAAAATTGGCAGGATTCTTCAATAAGTGAATTTCGACCCTTTAGCAAAAATTCATTAACTGAAAATTCACCAATTATTGAACCACAATCTGACAAAACTTTACCATCTTCAGTCCCAATTCAACTATCATCAGAGTTACCGATACAGCAACCACCAGAAACCTCATTTATCGATTCAGAATCACCCATACCACAACCACCAGAAACCCCATCTTTTGACTCAGAATCACCCATAGGACAAACAGAAAATATTTTTCCTTTTCAGATAGATCAAAAAACACGAAGAAACTCTGTTATTCAAAATAGTAAAAGTTCTACATCTCATTTCTTTCAAAAAAAATCAGAATTTCCCAGAGAAAAAATATCCCAAGAAAATGTTAATAAACTAACAAAAAAATCAGCAGAAAATCAGGATATATCAACAACAGAAGAATCGGTTATTAATTCTATAGAAACTAATGATTTACAAACAATTAATCCTACAGATATTCCTAACCCAGAAATTCCCGTTTCAACTCTCCAAAAACAACCGGAATCAGTATCAGTAATTAATCCCACGGGTATTGTTACACCAGAAATTCCTGTTTCAACTCTCCAAAAACAACCGGATTCTGTAATTGATAACATTCCCCAAACGGAATCAGTATCAACAATTAATCCCACGGGTATTGTTACACCAGAAATTCCCGTTTCAACTCTCCAAAAACAATCGGATTCCGCATCAACAATTAATCCTACAGATATTGTTACACCAGAAATTCCCGTTTCAACTCTTCAAAAACAATCGGATTCCGCATCAACAATTAATCCCACGGATATTATTAACCCAGAAATTCCTGTTTCAACTCTCCAAAAACAATCGGAATCAGTATCAACAATTAATCCTACAGATATTATTAACCCAGAAATTCCTGTTTCAACTCTCCAAAAACAACCGGATTCCACAATTGATAACATTCCCCAAACGGAATCAGTATCAACAATTAATCCTACAGATATTCCTAACCCAGAAATTCCTGTTTCAACTCTCCAAAAACAACCGGAATCAGTATCAGTAATTAATCCCACGGATATTATTAACCCAGAAATTCCTGTTTCAACTCTCCAGAAACAACCGGATTCCGCATCAACAATTAATCCCACTGGTATTGTTACACCAGAAATTCCCGTTTCAACTCTCCAAAAACAATCGGAATCAGTATCAGTAATTAATCCCACGGATATTATTAACCCAGAAATTCCTGTTTCAACTCTCCAAAAACAACCGGATTCCGCATCAACAATTAATCCTACAGATATTCCTAACCCAGAAATTCCCGTTTCAACTCTTCAAAAACAATCGGAATCAGTATCAGTAATTAATCCCACAGGTATTGTTAGACCAGAAATTCCTGTTTCAACTCTCCAAAAACAACCGGAATCAGTATCAGTAATTAATCCCACGGATATTATTAACCCAGAAATTCCTGTTTCAACTCTCCAAAAACAATCGGAATCAGTATCAGTAATTAATCCCACGGGTATTGTTACACCAGAAATTCCCGTTTCAACTCTCCAAAAACAATCGGAATCAGTATCAACAATTAATCCTACAGATATTCTTAACCCAGAAATTCCAGTTTCAACTCTTCAAAAACAACCGGATTCCACAATTGATAACATTCCCCAAACGGAATCAGTATCAGTAATTAATCCTACGGGTATTGTTACACCAGAAATTCCAGTTTCAACTCTTCAAAAACAATCGGAATCCGTATCAACAATTAATCCCACGGATATTATTAACCCAGAAATTCCTGTTTCAACTCTCCAAAAACAACCGGATTCCGCATCAACAATTAATCCCACTGGTATTGTTACACCAGAAATTCCCGTTTCAACTCTCCAAAAACAACCGGATTCCACAATTGATAAGATTCCCCAAACTGAATCAGTATCAACAATTAATCCCACGGATATTCTTAACCCAGAAATTCCCGTTTCAACTCTCCAGAAACAACCGGAATCAGTATCAGTAATTAATCCCACGGGTATTGTTACACCAGAAATTCCCGTTTCAACTCTCCAAAAACAATCGGAATCCGTATCAGTAATTAATCCCACGGATATTATTAACCCAGAAATTCCTGTTTCAACTCTCCAAAAACAATCGGAATCAGTATCAACAATTAATCCTACAGATATTCTTAACCCAGAAATTCCAGTTTCAACTCTTCAAAAACAACCGGATTCCACAATTGATAACATTCCCCAAACGGAATCAGTATCAGTAATTAATCCTACGGGTATTGTTACACCAGAAATTCCAGTTTCAACTCTTCAAAAACAATCGGAATCCGTATCAACAATTAATCCCACGGATATTATTAACCCAGAAATTCCTGTTTCAACTCTCCAAAAACAACCGGATTCCGCATCAACAATTAATCCCACTGGTATTGTTACACCAGAAATTCCCGTTTCAACTCTCCAAAAACAACCGGATTCCACAATTGATAAGATTCCCCAAACTGAATCAGTATCAACAATTAATCCCACGGATATTCTTAACCCAGAAATTCCCGTTTCAACTCTCCAGAAACAACCGGAATCAGTATCAGTAATTAATCCCACGGGTATTGTTACACCAGAAATTCCCGTTTCAACTCTCCAAAAACAATCGGAATCCGTATCAGTAATTAATCCCACGGATATTATTAACCCAGAAATTCCTGTTTCAACTCTCCAAAAACAATCGGAATCAGTATCAACAATTAATCCTACAGATATTCTTAACCCAGAAATTCCAGTTTCAACTCTTCAAAAACAACCGGATTCCACAATTGATAACATTCCCCAAACGGAATCAGTATCAGTAATTAATCCCACAGGTATTGTTAGACCAGAAATTCCTGTTTCAACTCTCCAAAAACAACCGGAATCAGTATCAACAATTAATCCTACAGATATTGTTACACCAGAAATTCCAGTTTCAACTCTCCAAAAACAATCGGATTCCGCATCAACAATTAATCCCACGGATATTATTAACCCAGAAATTCCTGTTTCAACTCTCCAAAAACAACCGGATTCCGCATCAACAATTAATCCTACAGATATTCCTAACCCAGAAATTCCCGTTTCAACTCTTCAAAAACAATCGGAATCAGTATCAGTAATTAATCCCACAGGTATTGTTAGACCAGAAATTCCTGTTTCAACTCTCCAAAAACAACCGGAATCAGTATCAGTAATTAATCCCACGGATATTATTAACCCAGAAATTCCTGTTTCAACTCTCCAAAAACAATCGGAATCAGTATCAGTAATTAATCCCACGGGTATTGTTACACCAGAAATTCCCGTTTCAACTCTCCAAAAACAATCGGAATCAGTATCAACAATTAATCCTACAGATATTCTTAACCCAGAAATTCCAGTTTCAACTCTTCAAAAACAACCGGATTCCACAATTGATAACATTCCCCAAACGGAATCAGTATCAGTAATTAATCCTACGGGTATTGTTACACCAGAAATTCCAGTTTCAACTCTTCAAAAACAATCGGAATCCGTATCAACAATTAATCCCACGGATATTATTAACCCAGAAATTCCTGTTTCAACTCTCCAAAAACAACCGGATTCCGCATCAACAATTAATCCCACTGGTATTGTTACACCAGAAATTCCCGTTTCAACTCTCCAAAAACAACCGGATTCCACAATTGATAAGATTCCCCAAACTGAATCAGTATCAACAATTAATCCCACGGATATTCTTAACCCAGAAATTCCCGTTTCAACTCTCCAGAAACAACCGGAATCAGTATCAGTAATTAATCCCACGGGTATTGTTACACCAGAAATTCCCGTTTCAACTCTCCAAAAACAATCGGAATCCGTATCAGTAATTAATCCCACGGATATTATTAACCCAGAAATTCCTATTTCAACTCTCCAAAAACAACCGGATTCCGCATCAACAATTAATCCTACAGATATTCCTAACCCAGAAATTCCCGTTTCAACTCTCCAAAAACAACCGGAATCAGTATCAGTAATTAATCCCACGGGTATTGTTACACCAGAAATTCCTGTTTCAACTCTCCAAAAACAATCGGATTCCGCATCAACAATTAATCCTACAGATATTGTTAACCCAGAAATTCCCGTTTCAACTCTCCAAAAACAATCGGAATCAGTATCAGTAATTAATCCCACGGGTATTGTTACACCAGAAATTCCTGTTTCAACTCTCCAAAAACAATCGGAATCAGTATCAACAATTAATCCCACGGGTATTGTTACACCAGAAATTCCTGTTTCAACTCTCCAGAAACAACCGGATTCTGCAATTGATAACATTCCCCAAACGGAATCAGTATCAGTAATTAATCCCACGGGTATTGTTACACCAGAAATTCCAGTTTCAACTCTTCAAAAACAATCGGAATCCGTATCAACAATTAATCCTACAGATATTGTTACACCAGAAATTCCCGTTTCAACTCTTCAAAAACAATCGGATTCCGCATCAACAATTAATCCCACGGGTATTGTTACACCAGAAATTCCAGTTTCAACTCTTCAAAAACAATCGGATTCCGCATCAACAATTAATCCCACGGGTATTGTTACACCAGAAATTCCAGTTTCAACTCTCCAAAAACAATCGGATTCCGCATCAACAATTAATCCCACGGGTATTGTTACACCAGAAATTCCCGTTTCAACTCTCCAAAAACAATCGGAATCAGTATCAGTAATTAATCCCACTGGTATTGTTACACCAGAAATTCCTGTTTCAACTCTCCAAAAACAACCGGATTCCGCATCAACAATTAATCCCACGGGTATTGTTACACCAGAAATTCCTGTTTCAACTCTCCAGAAACAACCGGATTCTGCAATTGATAACATTCCCCAAACGGAATCAGTATCAACAATTAATCCCACGGATATTCTTAACCCAGAAATTCCCGTTTCAACTCTCCAGAAACAACCGGATTCTGCATCAACAATTAATCCTACAGATATTCCTAACCCAGAAATTCCCGTTTCAACTCTCCAAAAACAACCGGATTCCACAATTGATAACATTCCCCAAACGGAATCAGTATCAGTAATTAATCCCACGGGTATTGTTACACCAGAAATTCCAGTTTCAACTCTTCAAAAACAATCGGAATCCGTATCAACAATTAATCCTACAGATATTGTTACACCAGAAATTCCCGTTTCAACTCTTCAAAAACAATCGGATTCCGCATCAACAATTAATCCCACGGATATTATTAACCCAGAAATTCCTGTTTCAACTCTCCAGAAACAACCGGAATCAGTATCAGTAATTAATCCTACAGATATTATTAACCCAGAAATTCCCGTTTCAACTCTTCAAAAACAACCGGATTCCGCATCAACAATTAATCCCACTGGTATTGTTAAACCAGAAATTCCCGTTTCAACTCTCCAAAAACAACCGGATTCCACAATTGATAACATTCCTCAAACTGAATCAGTATCAACAATTAATCCCACGGGTATTGTTAACCCAGAAATTCCCGTTTCAACTCTCCAAAAACAACCGGAATCAGTATCAGTAATTAATCCCACGGGTATTGTTACACCAGAAATTCCCGTTTCAACTCTTCAAAAACAACCGGAATCAGTATCAACAATTAATCCTACAGATATTCTTAACCCAGAAATTCCCGTTTCAACTCTCCAAAAACAACCGGATTCCACAATTGATAACATTCCCCAAACGGAATCAGTATCAGTAATTAATCCTACAGATATTGTTACACCAGAAATTCCTGTTTCAACTCTCCAGAAACAACCGGAATCAGTATCAGTAATTAATCCTACAGATATTGTTACACCAGAAATTCCCGTTTCAACTCTCCAAAAACAATCGGATTCCGCATCAACAATTAATCCTACAGATATTCCTAACCCAGAAATTCCCGTTTCAACTCTTCAAAAACAACCGGATTCCACAATTGATAACCTTCCCCAAACTGAATCAGTATCAACAATTAATCCCACGGATATTCTTAACCCAGAAATTCCCGTTTCAACTCTCCAAAAACAATCGGAATCCGTATCAAAAATTAATCCCACGGATATTCTTAACCCAGAAATTCCTGTTTCAACTCTCCAGAAACAACCGGAATCAGTATCAACAATTAATCCTACAGATATTCCTAACCCAGAAATTCCTGTTTCAACTCTCCAGAAACAACCGGAATCAGTATCAACAATTAATCCTACAGATATTCCTAACCCAGAAATTCCTGTTTCAACTCTCCAGAAACAACCGGAATCAGTATCAACAATTAATCCTACAGATATTCCTAACCCAGAAATTCCTGTTTCAACTCTCCAGAAACAATCGGATTCTGCATCAACAATTAATCCTACAGATATTATTAACCCAGAAATTCCCGTTTCAACTCTTCAAAAACAATCGGATTCCGCATCAACAATTAATCCCACGGGTATTGTTACACCAGAAATTCCTGTTTCAACTCTCCAAAAACAATCGGAATCAGTATCAAAAATTAATCCCACGGATATTCCTAACCCAGAAATTCCCGTTTCAACTCTCCAAAAACAACCGGAATCAGTATCAGTAATTAATCCCACGGATATTATTAACCCAGAAATTCCAGTTTCAACTCTTCAAAAACAATCGGAATCCGTATCAACAATTAATCCTACAGATATTGTTACACCAGAAATTCCCGTTTCAACTCTCCAAAAACAATCGGATTCCACAATTGATAACATTCCTCAAACTGAATCAGTATCAACAATTAATCCTACAGATATTGTTAACCCAGAAATTCCTGTTTCAACTCTCCAAAAACAATCGGAATCAGTATCAGTAATTAATCCCACGGGTATTGTTAACCCAGAAATTCCTGTTTTAACTCTCCAAAAACAACCGGATTCCACAATTGATAACATTTCTCAAACTGAATCAGTATCAACAATTAATCCTACAGATATTGTTAACCCAGAAATTCCTGTTTCAACTCTCCAAAAACAACCGGAATCAGTATCAGTAATTAATCCCACGGATATTATTAACCCAGAAATTCCTGTTTCAACTCTCCAAAAACAACCGGATTCCGCATCAACAATTAATCCCACGGGTATTGTTACACCAGAAATTCCTGTTTCAACTCTCCAAAAACAATCGGATTCCACAATTGATAACATTCCTCAAACTGAATCAGTATCAACAATTAATCCTACAGATATTGTTACACCAGAAATTCCCGTTTCAACTCTCCAAAAACAACCGGATTCCGCATCAACAATTAATCCCACTGGTATTGTTACACCAGAAATTCCCGTTTCAACTCTCCAAAAACAACCGGATTCCACAATTGATAACATTCCTCAAACTGAATCAGTATCAACAATTAATCCTACAGATATTGTTAACCCAGAAATTCCTGTTTCAACTCTCCAGAAACAACCGGAATCAGTATCAGTAATTAATCCTACAGATATTATTAACCCAGAAATTCCCGTTTCAACTCTCCAGAAACAACCGGATTCCACAATTGATAACATTCCCCAAACGGAATCAGTATCAGTAATTAATCCCACGGGTATTGTTACACCAGAAATTCCAGTTTCAACTCTTCAAAAACAATCGGAATCCGTATCAACAATTAATCCTACAGATATTGTTACACCAGAAATTCCCGTTTCAACTCTCCAAAAACAACCGGAATCCGTATCAAAAATTAATCCCACGGATATTCCTAACCCAGAAATTCCCGTTTCAACTCTCCAAAAACAACCGGATTCCACAATTGATAACATTCCTCAAACTGAATCAGTATCAACAATTAATCCCACGGGTATTGTTAACCCAGAAATTCCCGTTTCAACTCTCCAAAAACAATCAGATTCCGCATCAACAATTAATCCTACAGATATTGTTACACCAGAAATTCCTGTTTCAACTCTCCAAAAACAATCGGAATCAGTATCAACAATTAATCCTACAGATATTCCTAACCCAGAAATTCCTGTTTCAACTCTCCAGAAACAACCGGAATCAGTATCAGTAATTAATCCTACAGATATTGTTACACCAGAAATTCCTGTTTCAACTCTCCAAAAACAATCGGAATCAGTATCAACAATTAATCCTACAGATATTCCTAACCCAGAAATTCCTGTTTCAACTCTCCAGAAACAACCGGAATCAGTATCAGTAATTAATCCCACGGGTATTGTTACACCAGAAATTCCCGTTTCAACTCTCCAAAAACAACCGGAATCAGTATCAGTAATTAATCCCACGGATATTATTAACCCAGAAATTCCTGTTTCAACTCTCCAAAAACAACCGGAATCAGTATCAGTAATTAATCCTACAGATATTATTAACCCAGAAATTCCCGTTTCAACTCTTCAAAAACAACCGGATTCCACAATTGATAACATTCCCCAAACGGAATCAGTATCAGTAATTAATCCTACGGGTATTGTTACACCAGAAATTCCAGTTTCAACTCTTCAAAAACAATCGGATTCCGCATCAACAATTAATCCCACGGATATTATTAACCCAGAAATTCCTGTTTCAACTCTCCAGAAACAACCGGAATCAGTATCAGTAATTAATCCTACAGATATTATTAACCCAGAAATTCCCGTTTCAACTCTCCAGAAACAACCGGATTCCACAATTGATAACATTCCCCAAACGGAATCAGTATCAGTAATTAATCCCACGGGTATTGTTACACCAGAAATTCCAGTTTCAACTCTTCAAAAACAATCGGAATCCGTATCAACAATTAATCCTACAGATATTGTTACACCAGAAATTCCCGTTTCAACTCTCCAAAAACAACCGGAATCCGTATCAAAAATTAATCCCACGGATATTCCTAACCCAGAAATTCCCGTTTCAACTCTCCAAAAACAACCGGATTCCACAATTGATAACATTCCTCAAACTGAATCAGTATCAACAATTAATCCCACGGGTATTGTTAACCCAGAAATTCCCGTTTCAACTCTCCAAAAACAATCAGATTCCGCATCAACAATTAATCCTACAGATATTGTTACACCAGAAATTCCTGTTTCAACTCTCCAAAAACAATCGGAATCAGTATCAACAATTAATCCTACAGATATTCCTAACCCAGAAATTCCTGTTTCAACTCTCCAGAAACAACCGGAATCAGTATCAGTAATTAATCCTACAGATATTGTTACACCAGAAATTCCTGTTTCAACTCTCCAAAAACAATCGGAATCAGTATCAACAATTAATCCTACAGATATTCCTAACCCAGAAATTCCTGTTTCAACTCTCCAGAAACAACCGGAATCAGTATCAGTAATTAATCCCACGGGTATTGTTACACCAGAAATTCCCGTTTCAACTCTCCAAAAACAACCGGAATCAGTATCAGTAATTAATCCCACGGATATTATTAACCCAGAAATTCCTGTTTCAACTCTCCAAAAACAACCGGATTCTGCAATTGATAACATTCCCCAAACGGAATCAGTATTAACAATTAATCCCACGGGTATTGTTACACCAGAAATTCCAGTTTCAACTCTTCAAAAACAATCGGATTCCGCATCAACAATTAATCCTACAGATATTCCTAACCCAGAAATTCCTGTTTCAACTCTCCAGAAACAACCGGAATCAGTATCAGTAATTAATCCCACGGGTATTGTTACACCAGAAATTCCCGTTTCAACTCTCCAAAAACAACCGGAATCAGTATCAGTAATTAATCCCACGGATATTATTAACCCAGAAATTCCTGTTTCAACTCTCCAAAAACAACCGGATTCTGCAATTGATAACATTCCCCAAACGGAATCAGTATTAACAATTAATCCCACGGGTATTGTTACACCAGAAATTCCAGTTTCAACTCTCCAGAAACAATCGGAATCAGTATCAGTAATTAATCCCACGAATATTATTAACCCAGAAATTCCCGTTTCAACTCTCCAGAAACAACCGGAATCAGTATCAGTAATTAATCCCACGGGTATTGTTACACCAGAAATTCCTGTTTCAACTCTCCAGAAACAATCGGAATCAGTATCAGTAATTAATCCCACGAATATTATCAACCCAGAAATTCCCGTTTCAACTCTCCAGAAACAACCGGAATCAGTATCAGTAATTAATCCTACAGATATTGTTACACCAGAAATTCCCGTTTCAACTCTCCAAAAACAATCGGAATCCTTATCAGTAATTAATCCCACGAATATTATCAACCCAGAAATTCCCGTTTCAACTCTCCAGAAACAACCGGAATCAGTATCAAAAATTAATCCCACGGATATTATTAACCCAGAAATTCCCGTTTCAACTCTCCAAAAACAATCGGAATCAGTATCAAAAATTAATCCCACGGATATTATTAACCCAGAAATTCCTGTTTCAACTCTCCAGAAACAACCGGAATCAGTATCAGTAATTAATCCTACAGATATTATTAACCCAGAAATTCCTGTTTCAACTCTTCAAAAACAACCGGATTCCACAATTGATAACATTCCTCAAACTGAATCAGTATCAACAATTAATCCTACAGATATTCCTAACCCAGAAATTCCTGTTTCAACTCTCCAAAAACAATCGGAATCAGTATCAACAATTAATCCCACGGATATTCTTAACCCAGAAATTCCTGTTTCAACTCTCCAGAAACAACCGGAATCAGTATCAGTAATTAATCCTACAGATATTGTTACACCAGAAATTCCCGTTTCAACTCTCCAAAAACAATCGGAATCCTTATCAGTAATTAATCCCACGAATATTATTAACCCAGAAATTCCTGTTTCAACTCTCCAGAAACAACCGGATTCTGCATCAACAATTAATCCTACAGATATTATTAACCCAGAAATTCCCGTTTCAACTCTTCAAAAACAATCGGATTCCGCATCAACAATTAATCCCACGGGTATTGTTACACCAGAAATTCCTGTTTCAACTCTCCAAAAACAACCGGAATCAGTATCAGTAATTAATCCCACGGATATTCTTAACCCAGAAATTCCCGTTTCAACTCTCCAAAAACAATCGGAATCCTTATCAGTAATTAATCCCACGAATATTATTAACCCAGAAATTCCTGTTTCAACTCTCCAGAAACAACCGGATTCTGCATCAACAATTAATCCTACAGATATTATTAACCCAGAAATTCCCGTTTCAACTCTTCAAAAACAATCGGATTCCGCATCAACAATTAATCCCACGGGTATTGTTACACCAGAAATTCCTGTTTCAACTCTCCAAAAACAACCGGAATCAGTATCAGTAATTAATCCCACGGATATTCTTAACCCAGAAATTCCCGTTTCAACTCTCCAAAAACAACCGGAATCAGTATCAGTAATTAATCCCACGGGTATTGTTACACCAGAAATTCCTGTTTCAACTCTCCAGAAACAATCGGAATCAGTATCAGTAATTAATCCCACGAATATTATCAACCCAGAAATTCCCGTTTCAACTCTCCAGAAACAACCGGAATCAGTATCAGTAATTAATCCTACAGATATTGTTACACCAGAAATTCCCGTTTCAACTCTCCAAAAACAATCGGAATCCTTATCAGTAATTAATCCCACGAATATTATCAACCCAGAAATTCCCGTTTCAACTCTCCAGAAACAACCGGAATCAGTATCAGTAATTAATCCTACAGATATTGTTACACCAGAAATTCCCGTTTCAACTCTCCAAAAACAATCGGAATCCTTATCAGTAATTAATCCCACGAATATTATTAACCCAGAAATTCCTGTTTCAACTCTCCAGAAACAACCGGATTCTGCATCAACAATTAATCCTACAGATATTATTAACCCAGAAATTCCCGTTTCAACTCTTCAAAAACAATCGGATTCCGCATCAACAATTAATCCCACGGGTATTGTTACACCAGAAATTCCTGTTTCAACTCTCCAGAAACAACCGGATTCTGCATCAACAATTAATCCTACAGATATTATTAACCCAGAAATTCCCGTTTCAACTCTTCAAAAACAATCGGATTCCGCATCAACAATTAATCCCACGGGTATTGTTACACCAGAAATTCCTGTTTCAACTCTCCAGAAACAATCGGAATCAGTATCAGTAATTAATCCCACGAATATTATCAACCCAGAAATTCCCGTTTCAACTCTCCAGAAACAACCGGAATCAGTATCAACAATTAATCCCACGGGTATTGTTACACCAGAAATTCCTGTTTCAACTCTCCAGAAACAACCGGATTCTGCAATTGATAACATTCCCCAAACGGAATCCGTATCAACAATTAATCCTACAGATATTGTTACACCAGAAATTCCTGTTTCAACTCTCCAAAAACAATCGGAATCCGTATCAAAAATTAATCCCACGGATATTATTAACCCAGAAATTCCCGTTTCAACTCTCCAGAAACAACCGGAATCAGTATCAGTAATTAATCCTACAGATATTATTAACCCAGAAATTCCCGTTTCAACTCTCCAAAAACAATCGGAATCCGTATCAAAAATTAATCCTACAGATATTCCTAACCCAGAAATTCCTGTTTCAACTCTCCAAAAACAATCGGAATCAGTATCAACGATTAATCCTACAGATATTGTTACACCAGAAATTCCCGTTTCAACTCTCCAAAAACAATCGGAATCAGTATCAACAATTAATCCTACAGATATTGTTACACCAGAAATTCCCGTTTCAACTCTCCAAAAACAATCGGAATCAGTATCAACAATTAATCCTACAGATATTCCTAACCCAGAAATTCCTGTTTCAACTCTCCAGAAACAACCGGATTCTGCAATTGATAACATTCCCCAAACGGAATCAGTATCAACAATTAATCCCACGGATATTCCTAACCCAGAAATTCCTGTTTCAACTCTCCAAAAACAATCGGAATCCGTATCAAAAATTAATCCCACGGATATTATTAACCCAGAAATTCCTGTTTCAACTCTCCAAAAACAATCGGATTCCGCATCAACAATTAATCCCACGGGTATTGTTACACCAGAAATTCCTGTTTCAACTCTCCAAAAACAACCGGAATCAGTATCAGTAATTAATCCCACGGATATTCTTAACCCAGAAATTCCCGTTTCAACTCTCCAAAAACAACCGGAATCAGTATCAGTAATTAATCCCACGAATATTATTAACCCAGAAATTCCCGTTTCAACTCTCCAGAAACAACCGGAATCAGTATCAACAATTAATCCCACGGGTATTGTTACACCAGAAATTCCCGTTTCAACTCTCCAGAAACAACCGGAATCAGTATCAGTAATTAATCCCACGGGTATTGTTACACCAGAAATTCCCGTTTCAACTCTCCAAAAACAATCGGATTCCGCATCAACAATTAATCCCACGGGTATTGTTACACCAGAAATCCCGGTTTCTGATATCCAAAAACAAACGGAAAGTCAAACTGTTGCACAATTGTTAAGACAACCTGGTGCTATTCCTCAACTTCCTCAAGTATTAGAAAATATTACCCATAGCAAACCTTTAGGTATTTCCAAATCTTTAATTCAACCATCTAAATTGATCTCAGAAACTTCCTTTCTTCAAACTAATCCTATGCTATCAAAAGATGAACATGAAAATGTTTTAGATAATCTGGATCAGTTTGCTTCTCCTTCAACGATTAATATAGAGCCAAAATCTGAGCCGAATTTTAACAATGAATCATCAAAACAAGGTATAATGATTCAACAGCAAGAAAGCGATTTTTCAACCTCAGATGTTCCTGATTCTTGGTCAAGTATTGAAGAATTGCTCGGTGAAAGCAACTCAACGCCAAGTAAACCAACTGTTGTGCAAGCTTTCTTCAAAAAAGAAGGGCGACAAGCGAAGCACCGTAAACACCCGCATCAGACATTGGACTTCCCTGCTGGGATGCTGTTACCCCCTGGAATTTCTAGTGGTGTTGCGGGAATTCACAATTTAGATTTACAACAGCAGCCAACTTCTGTGAAGGTACTAATGGAAAAAACAATCCAAACTAGAATACAACAGGAGCAAAAAACTGCTAGTCGTAAAGCTGAACCTGTTGAAACTCTTACTCGCTCAAATTTAGGACTAGAATATCATCAGTCTTCATCAGCAAGTGTAGCACAAAAGGAGGAAACAAAACAGGCAGAAACTAAAACAGATCAAGTTGAAGTTTTAGCTAGAGAAATTTATGGTCTTGTCCGACAACGTTTTGAAATAGAAAGGGAGCGACAGGGTTCATCTTATGATCGTCGATTATTTTAAGTATGATTTTGGCTCAAAAAGTTCTTAATAAATTTTTTGAGGCTATCAACAAAGTTACTTATAATTAAGGAGAAAAATATGTCAAGTTCATCGACAGAAGAGTCGGGAAATCAGGCACTGTCAACGCTGGGAACAGCGTTGAAAAATGCTATGCTCGAAGCGGCGGATATAAAAATTTTAGAAGCTGCCGCAGCAGAGGATCTGGCAAGAGATCGGCAGTTTATATCAGAAGAAAACAGGTTTAAAAATCTAGCTCAGGAAAGTTACAAAGCGCAACAAAGGGATCAACGGTTAGTTAAAGCTGCTCTCATACCGAGAACGGGTGAAGCAGCTTCTCCGATTAACTTTATGTTCAATCCAACTGATTTGAGTTTAAGCCGATCTGTTACCATTAAAACAATGGATGGATCGAGAACACAAAGGGGCTTACCGAAAGTTAACTTTGGCTCTATTGAAGCTTATAAACTTACCTTATCTGGGATTTTATTTGATACCTATGAAACGGGTGCGAGTGTTTTTGATAGTATTAAACCCCTATTGGATGCAGTGGATTTTTCTAAATTTAAAGATCCTTTTGCGAAATCAACAACTCCTGGGGGATACCAAGAAAGGCTGGTTAAATTAAGTTCATCGGAAACAGCAATGCAATCCTTTGTGGGATCGGTCGGGGGAAAAAATGTCTTGGGTTATAGAGAATTTGGTTCAGAAAAGGTCGGTAGTCAGACATTGGAAACAAGACGACCTCCTGTTTTTTATTTTATTTGGGGTGAAAAGAATTATATGTGTTGTATGATTAAACAATTAGACTATAAATTAACCATGTTTTTACCCAATGGAACACCCGTGCGAGCTATGGTTAACATTACTTTAGAAGAAGTTGATTTAGGGGTGGCAAGTAGAGCCTTCAGCGAGCGCCAAAAATTTGTGGTGACATAATCACTTTTAGTTAGGGAACACCGGAACACCGGAACACCGGAATAGGGATGAAAGACTGATAACTGATGACTGATAACTGATTATTAGTGGGTTGTTTTATGAGTTCACAAGCAACGGATTATGTCTCGACTCCTATTATTACAGTTGATGGAGTTGATCCAGACTTAATGAATGATTTTAGGCGGGATATTCTGCAAATTTCTGTAGAAGAAAGTTTGCATTTACCCGCTATGTTTACCGTAGTTATTAATAATCCCTATGCTGCCACTGATCAAGAAACAAAAACCTGGAAGTATGATCAGGACATTATCCAAATTGGTAAAGTTATTAAAATTGGTTTTATTCCCAGTACGAATTCTGATTCTGAACAACCCAATAATCAGCCAACCTATTTAATTGATGGGGAAATTACAGCAATTGAAACTCATTTCTCAGGACAAACTCAAGCTCCTATTGTAATTCGGGGTTATGACATTTCCCATCGCTTACATCGAGGACTTTATATTCGATCTTTTCAAGATTATACTGATTCGGATATTGTCAAAAAAATCGCCGAAGAAGTGGGAATTGAAACCCATACAATTGACTCTAGTGGGGAAAAACATGAATATGTGTTTCAAGAAAATCAAACCAATATGGCATTTCTGCGGGAACGAGCCGCCCGCATTGGGTTTGAATTGTTTGTCCAAGATGGTAAACTGAATTTTCGCAATCCTCAGATTAATGAGATTTTACAGTTAGTTTGGCTGGCTGATTTTACCAGTTTTCGTGTTCGTTTAACCAGTGCTGAACAAGTGAAAGCGGTGGAAGTACGGAGTTGGGACTATGAAAGAAAGGAGCCCATCGTTGCCCGTATTCCCAAAGAAACCAGTCAATTAACTACTTCTGAGATTCTGACTCGTACCGAATACGGAAAAGGCAGGGACTATAGCCAAAAGTTCGGGTTGAACCCTTCTGAACCTAAGCTATTAGTTGTGGATCAACCCACTGCTACCATTAAAGAAGCAGAAGTGATGGCACAGGCACTTTTTAATGAGTTAGAAGGGGACTTTATCTATGCCGATACCCGGGGACAGGGCAACCCCCGCATCCGACCGGGGAAAGTTGTAGAACTAGATAGAATGGGTCGTTATAGTGGCAGTTATTACGTTACAGAAAGTCGCCATCTATTTTATGAGGGAATTTACACAACGGAATTTAGTGTGCGGGGACTCCGGGGAGACAACTTGCTGCAAACCCTTTCCCCAAGTACACGCCTCAGACCTGGACAGACCCATCTGGTGGGTATTGTCACAGATAACAAAGATCCCAAGGGTTGGGGACGGGTGCGGGTGAAATTTCCGACCCTGACCCCGGAACAAGATAGTACCGCCCATGCGAGTTACTGGGCGAGGGTTGTGGGGGTGGGGGCTGGCCCAGATCGTGGGTTCGACTGTTTACCGGAAATTAATGATGAGGTGTTGGTTGCCTTTGAACATGGAGACATTCATCGCCCCTATATTATTGGTGGGGTTTGGAATGGCAAAGATCAGCCCCCCGCCAATATTGAAGACTCGGTTGACAAGGGGAAAGTCCGCTTAAGAACATTTAAAACTCGTACCCAGCACACTTTACAATTTGTGGAAGAAGATAAAGATGGGACGGCGGCGGGTATTTATATTCAAACCAGTCAGGGCCATCAAATTCGCCTCAATGATAGTAATGGGTCAATTGAGGTGAGGACTAAGGCGGGACAGTCAATTCGTTTAGATGATCAGGGGGGTATTACTATTGAGTCAAAGGGAAATATTCAGCTACAACCGGGAACGGGACAGGTATTAGTATCGGGCAATGTTTTAGCGACACAATTCCTAATGGGTACAACGG
The DNA here is from genome assembly GCA_003609755.1 of Planktothrix agardhii NIES-204. NCBI lineage: Bacteria > Bacillati > Cyanobacteriota > Cyanophyceae > Oscillatoriales > Microcoleaceae > Planktothrix > Planktothrix agardhii. The sequence continues at coordinate 118,222 of AP017991.1, read as the reverse complement.
TTAATAGTATTAATGTTGGAGAAACCTTAACTAATTTGCAACAGCAAATTCAGCAAAATACTAACAGTGATCTCTCTCGTGCTCAAGAAATGGCTCAACTTAAGGAGCAGGTTCAACAAAATATCACCACTGATATTCAGCAAGCTCAAACCTTAAGCGACCTGCGAGAAAAAATCAAAGAACCCAGCAATTAGAAATCGTGGCTACACAGACAAAACCCACCTTCGTGGGTTTAAGAAAAAATTAAAGAACCAAGCAATTAGAAATCGTGGCTACACAGACAAAACCCACCTTCGTGGGTTTAAGACCTGAATTTTCTCTTAGTCCACGCAGGTGGACTTAGTTTGTATAACCCGCCGTTTCAACGGCTGGGAACTTCCATAAAAAATATCTTAGGTGTGATTAGACCTTTGGAGAATACACCCGGTCGAATCAATAAGCTAAATTAAGGGCATCCATCTGGATACAGATAATGGGTAATAGGTAATGGGTAATAGGTAATGGTTAATTTAGCGAATCGACAATTAAGCCGTCCTTACTTGGGTCAAGGTTTACGATTTCCCATGCAAATCAACCTTCAGGGCAACCTCGACTTGAGTGCAGAGGAACAGAATATCAGAGAATCAATTTATATTATCCTGCTGACCCAATGGGGAGAAAGGGTTTATCGGCCTAATTTTGGCTGTCGTTTGTCCGAGTTGAATTTCGCCCCCATTAACCAACAAACCCTGATGTTAATGCGAATTTATGTCCAAGAAGCATTAGAACTTTGGGAACCCCGAATTATTGTTGATGAAGTCCTAACTGACCCTGACTCCTATCAAGGAAGAGTTGATCTTAATATTATTTACCATCTGCAAAAAACTTACGAAGGACGCAGTATTGTTTTTCCCTTTTATTTGCAAGTTGAAAACTAATTACGAATTACGAATTACTGATAACTGATGACTGATAACTGATTTTTATGGTTTTTGACTTTTTACCTAAACTACCCAAACCTAACTTAGATGATCGGGACTATGAAGACCTGGTAAAAGAATGTATTCTGAGGATTCCCCGCTATTGTCCAGAGTGGACAAACTATAATCCCAGTGATCCAGGTATTACCTTAGTTGAACTATTTGCTTGGTTAACCGACCAAATGTTAGCTCGGTTTAATCAAGTCCCCCGACGTAATTATATTACCTTCTTAGAATTGCTCGGTATTCGTTTACAACCGCCCAAACCAGCAACAACAGAAATCACATTTTATTTAGTCGGCGATCTGCCAGATACTTATACCATCACAACGGGAACCGAAGTCGCCACAGGACGCACGGCCACCCAGTCCGCCATTGTGTTTACAACCGACCAACCCCTGATTATTGGTCAACCCACCATCCAACACTTTCTCACCGGGGATACAGCACCCTCGAACCCGCAGGTTTTGCGCGATCGCTTTACCAACTTCTGGAGTGCCGCATTGCCGGGTAACTGGTCTGGCCCTGAGCTTTCCCTGTTCAGTGATAGTCCCCAACCTGGTAATTGCTTCTATCTGGTCTTTGACCCCGATGAACCCCTGGATGGTAACGTTCTCACCATTAGGATTAAAGGTCAAGAAGCCACTCCCACCGGAATTAACCCCGCATCGCCCCCCCGTCGCTGGGAAGCCTGGAATGGAAGTGAATGGCAACCCGTCCTCCTACAAGAATCCGATGACGAAACCCAAGGATTTAGCTTCAGTAACCTCGCCCAAAAAGGCGGCAACCCATTACAAGGTGCCGACGTGACCCTGCACCTGCCAATTAACTTTCCTCCGGCTAACTTCACCGCCTATCGAGGTCGGTGGTTGCGGTGTGTTTGTACAGAAACCGATCCCAGACAACCCGCCTACAGTCGCTCACCTCGGATGATTGGGATTACGGCCACAGCCATTGGCGGAACCGTGAAAGCCACCCAATGTGAAATTATTGAAGATGAAATCTTAGGGGAAAGCAACGGCGACCCCGGACAGTTTTTTCAACTTCAAGGAACACCCGTACTAGAACGGCGAGAGGACGAATATCTGATTGTTACCCCCCCAGGTGCCATTCCCCAACGCTGGCAAGAAGTCAAGGATTTTTCAGAGTCGGGAGTAAACGATCAACACTATATTATCGACTCCCTAACAGGTGTCCTGCAATTAGGCCCATTAGTCAGGGAAGCCAGCCAACTCAAGGAAGCAATGGAGTTAAGGGCAAACGCACAAACCCATACCTCTAGGCAAATGCTACTTTCAAGTTCCGACTTACAAAACCAATATGGCAGTATTCCCCCAAAAGGAGCGACGTTGCAGATGTCTCGTTACCGCACGGGAGGAGGTTCGGGGGGAAACGTTCAGGTGGGGACGTTAGAAATTTTGAAAACGGCCGTTCCCTATGTTGCCAGTGTGATTAACCATCAACCAGCCAGAAATGGAGCCGAGGCTGAAACCTTAGAACAGGCGGCGATCCGTGTGCCTCAAATGCTTCGTACCCGCGATCGGGCCGTTACCCCTGAAGATTTTGAGGAGTTGGCGATTAGGGGCGGGGCTGGGGCCGTGGCTCGCGCCCACTGTTTACCTGTTACCAGTGGCAAAGGAGGGACAGTACGGGTTTTAATTGTTCCACAGGTGACACCCCTAAACTCCCCGTTCACGGGGGGCTTGGGGGAGGATGACATCATCCGCAGTGAGGGCATTCACCCCGACCAGTTCACCCTCACCGATGATCTGGAGCAAAAAGTGATCGCCTACCTGGACGAACGGCGGCTTTTAGGGGTACAGGTGTTATGTGTCTCCGGTGACTATACGGGGGTGGCAATTCAGGCGGAAGTTGCCCTCAAACCCGAATACAATCACCCCGTTGCCCAGCAAACCCTCCGCCAACAAATGCTAGTCGCTCTTTACAGCTTTTTTAATCCCATTACCGGAGGCATGGATCAAAAGGGCTGGCCCCTGGGTCAACCTGTCTATCTCAGCGATGCGATCACTGTGATCCAGCAGTTTGATGCGATTCGTTATATTGGGACACTGCAACTGTTTGAACTTCAGCGTCAAGGACAATCTTGGATGCGTCTGCCCCCATCCCCCACTGTTAATCCTGGCCCCAAGGGATTGATCTGTTCCTGGGCTGATTCGACCCTGCGATCGCAGCACGTTATTTCATTTATCAGTTAACAGTTTACAGTTATTAAGTTTACAGTTAATTTATTAACTCCTCAACTGATCACTGATACCTCTTACACTGATAACTGATGACTGATAACTGATAACTGATTTATGGCTCGTGAACTCCTGATTTTAAAATTAATTCCTATGCGATCACCGGAAGCAAATTTAAACACGCTTCCGATTCAGGCATCGGAAAATATTAATCTGGAAAATCCGAGTCTTTTACTTGTCCCAGGAGAAGCCAGTGAATTGGTGGTTAATTTAGAAAATTTAGGAAGTTATACTTTAGAATTAACCCTAGAAATTACAGGAGATTTTCCCCAGAATTGGTATACTATCATCACAGAACTAGAGGAAGAAAATCCCGCGTTTTTACTAACACCTGCCGAAACAATCAAAGCGATTATCCGCTTTCAAACCCCGGCGGATTTCTTTGAAAATCCCTTTGCCCTTGGTGTGGGTCAAGTTCTGAAATTAGATTATCAAAGCCGTTTAGCTGTTTATGGAGCAGCCCCGGGAACAGGATCACAATTGCTAGAAATAGCAACTTTTAACCTTTATGTTCGCCCTATTAGCCGTTATCAACAATTTCTACCTAATTTTTATCGAGAAATTGATTTTGTTGGACGTTTTCTGCAAATTTTTGAAGCGACTTTAGAACCGGATGTCCAAATTCTTTCTAACCTTTGGGCTTATTTAGATCCCCTAACAGCCCCGATCGGAATGTTAGAGTTTCTAGCTCACTGGGTAGGCTGGAAAAATCAACCTTATTTAACCTTAGAACAGCAAAGAAACTTAATCCGAAATGCGATTGAAATTTATAGATGGCGAGGAACTCGTCGGGGTCTGCGCCTATATCTTTACTTAGCAACTCGTTTACCTTTAGATGATCATATTATGAATGAAGATGAAAAACATATTGGAATTTATGAGTTTTTTAATTCCGGCTTCGTCTTGGACAAAACTCGCTTAGGTTACGACGCTATTTTGGGAGGAGTGCGACCCTTTCATTTTACAGTTCGCCTGCGTCCAGAACCCGATCGCCCCATTGAAGAAGCCTTAGTGCGAACTATTATTGAACAGGAAAAACCGGCATTTTGTAGTTACGAGTTAATCATAGAAACAGGGTAACACCGGAGCAGGGGAGGCAGGGGAGGCAGGGGCAGGGGGAGCGTCCTCGCTCGCTGAATATCACCCAAAACCCATTCGTAAGTAATTCGTAATTACCTATTACCTATTACCTATTACCTATTACCCATTACCCATTACCTATTCCCCATTCCCCATTCCCCATTCCCCATTCCCCATTCCCCATTCCCTATTCCCCATTCCCTCTCTTAAAAACTTTATCCTTTTCTTGACAAAATCATCATATAATTATCATTATGTTTTCCTTATTTGATTACCCTGAACCATCGCCCCTAAAACGTCTATCCGTCGAGGATGGACTGCTGTTAAATGCTGAACGTTGGCAATCTGCCCACGCCTATCACCAGAATCGTCAAAATCTCCATTATCAATCCCTGAATCAACCAGGAATCGTCTGTGGATTAGGGGTTTCTGCTATTCCTGCACCGGATCATATTGTCGCTAAATATCGGGATAATCGCTGGATTAAAATTGACCGTGGAATTGCGATTGATTTAATCGGGAATCCGATAATTGTTCCCGAACCGATGGAATTTCATATTGCCTCTGAAGCTGGGGAAAACCCTCTATTAATTTATATTACTATCAGATACGTTAATCCAGAAACACTATATCGACCCGAATCAAAATATTTGATCGAGGAAATGTTTAGAATTGATGAAAAAATTAATAAACCTGAACAACTAGAGGTAGAACTCTGCCGGATTATCTTATTAGCAGGAAACGTTCAAATTACCTCCCCAACTAATGTTTTCTTCCCCGCCGGAAATCATATTGATTTGCGCTATCGGCAACAAGTAATGGCACGTCATCAAGGGGTGGTGAGCGTCGGTTTAATTGCCAACGATTCACCCATTGATCAGATGATTTTATCATCTTTATCTGGACTAATTCAATCTTTACCTGCACTTTATCCCGCCCTTGGAGGTCGGTCAGAAATTGGCAAAATTAAATTACAGACAGAAGAAAATAACGAATCTTTAAACTATGATTTACTCTACCTCAGTTATCAAAAAATTGCTATATTAACAGAATCAGAAACTGAAATTCTCAGAGAATATAGGGAAACTGGAGGGATAATTTTTATAGAATTAACAACTCTGGAAAACGAAATTGTGCAGTTAATTAAAATTCAACAAAAACTGAAAGAAACCCTAAATTATCTTAAAGAAGATGGAGAATTCGATCCGTTGATACAACAGTTGGAAAGCGAATTAGAGACGACAACAAAGATTTTAGATAAACAGTTGGCTGATGTTATGGCCGCCGTCAGAAATTTAGCCCAAAAAACAGGCGAAGTTACAGCCAACGATTCAGGAGCAATTACTCGTCAACATCCCCTGCGAAATCAGCCATTTTTGTTTAGTCAGTTTCCGATCATTAAAGAACAGGAAATTAGTCTATTTAATTGGGGTAATATTATCTTGGTTTTAGGGGATTTGTCAATAGGTTGGGGATTAAATGAAGGGTTTAGTTTTCCCAGAGAAACGATTAGAACTGCTCAAGAACTAGGGATTAATTTTCTACATTTTGCAGTAAAAAGGCGACAATTAACTCAACTTCTACTTTAGGTTTATGAACAATTAATTGATTGAAGTTGTTAATCTTTTTGCTACTATAAAATTAAAACTTACTATGGCCAACAAAACTTTCTCTACTTTGTATAAAATTTTTGATAAATCCGTGGGTTCTTTATCCATTCGCCATACCTTGCCCCTGATTATTGTTACACCTTTATTGGCTTCCATCGCCGTGATTGGCTGGTTTAACTTTCAATTAGGAAAACAAGAGATTGAAAAGTTGATGTTACAAGTCAGTGAAAAATCGACTCAGATAATTGAACTCAATGTTCGCAATTATTTAGGAAAGCCACAATTATTATTACCTGCATATTTAGCAGCTATCCAAAGTAGAAATGTTGATGTTAATAATTTACCGGAAGTCAAGCAATATTTTTGGCGACAAATACAAGACGAAACCGCTTTAAATTCCATTTATATAGGAACAGAACAAGGAAATCATGTAAGTTATGAAAAAACAGAAAATGAATTTATAGAAAAAATTAGAGATGAATCAACGAACTCGAATCGAAACTTTTATGAAGTTGACTCCAAAGCAAATCGCAAAAGATTGATCAAAAGCGTGGAGTATGATCCTCGCCTTCGTCTCTGGTATAAATTTGCTAAAAGCGCAGAAAAACCAACCTGGACTCCGGTTTATAAATTTGGCAGTATCAATACGGTGGGGATGGATTTTTCTATTCCGATTTACAATCAGGAATCTGGGAATTTTGAAGGAGTGATTTCCACTGATATTAGTCTGGTACAAATTAGCAAATTTTTAGGAAATTTAGAAATTAGTCAGAATGGAAAAGCTTTAATTATAGAAAGGACGGGAGATGTAATTGCCATCTCAACTTTAGAGCAACCATTTAAAGTAGTGAATAATCAAACTGAACGACTGAATATTAGTGAAAGTCAAAATCCGACTATTCAAGGAACAGGTCAATACTTAATTGAAAAATTTAATGGTTTAGATCAGATTAAAGACAAACAACAATTCACCTTTCGATTCAAAGGAGATTTACAGCTTGTCCAAGTCACCCCTCTACAAAATCAAGAAGGAATTGATTGGTTAATGGTGGTTGTGATTCCCTATTCTGATTTTCTTAAACATATCTATACCTATACCCTTTTAACCGTAATTATTGGCATTTCGGTGGCGGGTATTGGCGTGATTTTAGCTCTGTTAATGGTGCGTTGGATTATTAAACCTATTGAACAGTTACAACAAGCAGCCCATACTATTGAGTCACAAAACTTTGATCAAAGTATATTAGAGGAGGTGAGTAGTCGTCGCGATGAATTTGGACAGTTAGGAAAAGTAATGTTAGCTATGGCAAATGTTATTTACAGCCGCGAACAAAATTGGAAACAAATGATTGATCAACTTAAAAATCAAGATTTGCAAAAGCAAAAAATTAAGACTGGAAATAATTCCCAAAAGCAAGTTAAAAACTTAGAAGTATTATTGAGAGAATCACAACAACTCAGGACAAAAATAGGAGAAAAGGATAAAAATTCAATAAATTGAAGATAATTAATTATAAATTAAATACGATAAATTTCAAGGAATTAAACATGAAAACCAATCTAATTACCACTGAGATTTCTACAACTGAACTAACATTCAAACCGGGTGAATCAGCCGTATCTTTTGAAATCAATGCGATTAACTATAGTGATCGTTTTGCCAGCTTTCAGGTAGAAGTATTAGCTGCGGGTACCGATGAAAATTTAGCCCCAAATTGGTATATTCTCTCCCCCGAAATTTGCACGAAAAAACCCCCAGGAGATTCTACACAATTTCTGGTTAAAATTATTGATAGTCCTTTACCTGGTTTTGTCGGTCAAATGAATCTAACCGTGAGAGTTTTTTCCATTGAACTTCAGGAAGAAACCCGTCAATTATTGCGGTTAAATATACTCGAAGGAAGCGGGGGAGTTGGCTTAAAATTAACCCTTCCTGTCCAGGAATTTCAAGCTTACCCCCTACAGCAAATTAAAATCCCTGTTCAAGTTTATAATCCCAGTTCTCAACCTGCCAATGCGGTATTAAAATTAACAGGAATTAATCCCACCTGGTTAATAGAAGAACAACAGCTTATCCAAATTCCATCTCGTTTTCGAGTTGATGCCGTTTTCTGGTGCCAAATCCCCGATATTATCCAAACTAAAAGCCAAGTTCAGCCCTTCACTATTACAGCAACAATCACCAATGGTTTATCAAGGCAAATCACCGGAAATTTATTAATTTTACCCCAAGGAATTGTAGAATTTAGGTGTTTTCCCCAGGAACGTCGCATCCCCAATAGAAGAAGGTTTTTTTGGCGTTCTGACCCGGTTATTTTTCATATAGAAATCAAAAACTATAGCAATATTTCGCAGATATTTCAACTCCAAATTAATTGTTCAGACAAAATAAAATATGAATTAAAAACCGATTTGTCTCTATTAATACAAGACAAAAAAAAATCCATAGAACCCGTAAATCATGATGTGGAAATTAATGATTTTGATCCTACTATTGATCTCGAAATTGGCGAAACAAATCAAATCTTATTATTAACAAAAGTTAAACGACATTGGTTAGGTCGGATGAGAGAATTTTTAATAGAAGTAACAACAATACAAACACAAAATCTTTCCTCTGTTTCTGATAGCCGTTTGTCTGGAACTTCTCCCCCCAGTCAAACCTTAAAATTAAAGGTTTTACCCTTTATTCCCCGGTGGTTAATATTAACGGGCAGTGTTGTATTACTGGGGTTACTGTGGTGGTTTTCGGCACTGAATCCTTATCATCCCTCTTTAGGACATAAAAAACCAGTTAATTCTGTTCAATTTGATGGGTTAGCCAGTACGATCATGAGTGGTTCTAATGATCAGACAATAGCTGAATGGAAAGTTACTAACTTTTTTAATGATTTACACAATCAATTTATCGGTAAAATTGGCAATACTAAAAAGGCTGTGCGAGTCTTACGTTACCGACCTGTTGACAATAATATGATCGCCGCCGGATTGGAAAATGGGGAGATTCAATTGTGGGGATTAACGGAAGAAACCGGGTTAATTGATACTTTTTCAATTAATAAAGATGATCGCGTTTTTGCCTTAGAATTTTCTCAAGATTCTCAAATATTATTTAGTGGTCATGGTAGTGGTTTAGTTGTACAGTGGGATGCCAGTCTTCAGCGAGATCAAATGACTAAAGGAAGCGATCGCTTATTAAAGAAAAAACAATTTGATTTTGCTGTTTATGACCTGAGTTTTGTCGGAAAAGATAATCGTCATTTAGCAGTTGTCGGTCGGTATAATCAGTTTTTAATTTGGAATCTTGACCAGAATAAAACCTTAAAAGTTCCTTATCCAACCGGAGGACAAGATGATTATATTTTAAGTGTTGATGTTGCAGAAATTGCTCCCAATATTTTAGCAACAGGGGATAATCAAGGAAATATTACGATCTGGAATATGAAAAACTGTTTAGATAGTTCAGGAGAATGTGAAGTAATTGATCGTTGGCAAGGAAGCAAGATGGGGGAAGCGGTTCGTTCAGTTTCATTTAGTAACAATGGCTGCTATTTAGCCAGTGGTGGGGACGATGGTAAAGTCATACTTTGGGCTTTAACTTCTGAAGGAAAACGACCTTTAACAATGCCTGATGGTTCATCTATAGAAAACAATCTGGGAATTAAACAAGAAGTTAGCCATTCCTATCATCAGAAAAAAATTAATAGTGTTGATGTTAAAATTGTCGGTAAAAATATCTTAATTGCTAGTGGAGGTGATGATGATCAAGTCAGAATAACCCAAACAAAAAGAATATTTAATTTGGGTTGTGATTTTCGCAATAATCTTGAGATAGAGTAGAGACTTAAATAATTAATTTAACTATTTTTGAGGATTTAAAATTATGGTACATCAAACTCCACAAACTAACGGTCAAGCTCTGAATGATATTGAATATTCAGAAAATGCGGGAATTGCTAAACCCATCGCCTTGATTATTAACCCTTCCGAAGACAGTTCTGCCTGTGCTGGAGAGATTTTTGAACTGCGGGTTACAGTAACCAATCAAGGCAATAAAGGCGCTGTTATTAATGTTTATATTGATGAAACTTCTGGCTTGTTACGTCAGTGGTGTAGCTCTGCTTTGGAAAGTTTAGCATTAGCTAATAATTGTAGCGCAGAGGTAGTTTTTTACTTCGCAATTCCTATTAATGCTACCCCCGAAAATCATAGTTATTTATTAGTTATTGATGCGCCTAAACACTATCCAGAAGACACGCCAATTCGTCATCAAGCGCGACTGCAAATTTTACCATCAGTACAATCCGCGACCCAGATTAATGACCCGACATTTCAAATTTTACCAATTACAACTTATCAAAAACCAACTATTATTGAACCGGGCAAACCTTTAGATTGTAAAATTATAGTTAATAACCGTTCTTCACGGGTTGATCGCTTTCGTTTAAGTTGTTCTGATCTGCCCAATGATTGGTTTACTGTGATTTATCCAGAGGGATTAGTTGAATTAGGATTAGTCGGAGAACGGCAAAGTTTAGCATTGAATCCGGGGGCGAAAAGTGAGATTATTTTCCGCTTACAATTTCCTCTAAACGTCAAAGCCGGAAATTACTCCCCAACCCTACGTTTAACTTCCTTGAATAACCTCGATTTGGTACTAATTGATGTCTTGTATTTGCGGGTACTTCCCACCTATAGATTAATCCCAGAATTGCAAACGAAAATTGGGAAAGTTAGTAAAGAAACGGGATGGTTTCGGCTGTTATTAGGGAATGGGGGAAACACCCTCCGCAATGTTAGTTTTACGGCCGAAGAAGACGCAGGTAAACCAATTTGTACTTATATTTTTGACCCTGAACAGGTGAAATTAGGGGCGCAATTAAAAACTCAAATTGACCTAAAAGTTAAACCGAATAAATGGTGGCGACGTCCTTGGTTTGGCAAGGGATTACCTATTGAATTTTATATAGAAATTGAGGATAGTTATCAACTACCTGTTCCCGAACGGTTGCCAGGAACTTTAATTTGGGAAGCACGACCCCTTTGGCAATTTATTTTATTAATTTTTATGATTTTGGGGGCGATCGCATCCCTAATTTTTGCGATTTGGTGGGTATTTTTCCGACCGCCAACACCCCCGAAAATTTTAGAATTTACTTCGGTTTTTCCGACTTATGAACAAGCCGCAGGAGATGCGATTCACTTAAATTGGCAAATTCTTCAGCCTCAACAGTTAAAAACGATTAAAATTACTGGGATTGCCGCCGATAGTGGTATTGTTTCTAGTGAAGATATATTGTATGATTTTAGCAAGGGGATTCCGCCGGAATTGAAGGAATTTTGCACATTAGAATCGGTTTTAAATTGTCAAAATATTCGTACCGATGCCCAACAAGCGGGAACTTATATTTTTCAAATGGATATATTTGCTAAAAAACGCTATCAGTTAGCTGATTCTAAAAAAACAAACACGATTCGTATTAGTGCTTTACCCCAGCCTAAAATCTTGGATTTTATGGCAACACAAACAGCCTATCAAGAAGCAGCCCCAAATCAGCCTATCCTAACATTTAATAATGAAATTGCCTTGAATTGGAAAATTAAAAATCCCGAACAATTGCAAGCATTAAAGTTAATTGCTCGTTCCACAGATGACACTGTTCTAATTCCATTAAAAACCTACGATTTTAGTGACGGTATCCCCTCGGAGTTAAGTGGATTTTGCTTATTAGAATCGGAATTAATTTGTCAAAGAGTCCCTACAAATTCCCGAAAAGCCGGAAACTATATTTTTGAATTGTCGGCGGTCTCTAAGGAGACACCAGAGGAAACTGCTATTAGCCATAAAAGTGATATAATTAAGATTATTCCTTATATTTACCCGACTAAAATTGTCTCTTTTTTAGTGAATGATCAGGACGCTTTACCTAAATATATTTTACCGATTAATCCTGAAAAAACTGCTAAAACTATTCGGATTAGTTGGAAGGTAGAAGGGGGTAAAAATACAATTGTTGAATTACTTCCCGCACCCGGAACAGTGGGTCTTGAAGGTTCGATAATTTATCCGATTACTCAACAACCGGGTGTAGAAACAATTACACTTGCGGTTAAAGGAGAATCGGGGGAACAATTGAATCGAACTGTCACCTTTGAAAAAATTGTTGTTCCTATTTCCGAACCTAAAACGCCCCCGGTAGATAAACAGCAGGATACTTCTATAAAAGATTCCAGAAACCCTAAATTAACCCCAAATAACCCCAACCTTTCTCCAAATCGACCTAATCAAACTGTCCCTAAATTGTTAACAACTCCACCTAATTTTCCTTTATTACCAACAACTCCAACTCCAACTCCTTCTCCAACCCCTTCTCCAACTCCAACCCCTTCTTTCTCGGCTTCACCGATTGAAATTCCTCCTCAATTTGATTAAATAGTTAATAGAATAATTTTCACTCTTATGTTAAAACTATGACCAAAATAAATAAAATTAAAAAAGTGCGTTTTCCTTCTGTTGCTCTAAGTTTTAATTTTTGGGGGTCGATAATTATTGCTCAATTTTCCTTACCTTTTAATATTAATATCCCTCAACAACCGACCGCAATTCCTATTCCCCCTATTCCCATTACCGGAGATTTTAACTACTATTTTTCTTTATGTAATGTCCTGCGGAAACAACCCCGGCTTGAAGAAGCGTTATCAGCCTGTAATCAAGCAATTAATTTGAGTAAAAAAAAGAGAGCCGATTTATGGGGATTTCGCAGCGATCTATTATTAAAATTAGGACAATATGATCAAGCTTTAGTATCGAGTTTACAAGCCCTGGAAATTCAACCTAAAAACTCTCTAGCCTTAACCCTACAGTGTAGATCTCTTTTAGCATTAGGTCAACCAGATCAGGCTATTTCCGCTTGTGATAGTGCTTTAGAAATTAATCAAAATTGGGAGGAATTTTCTCCGAGTCTGACTTGGTTAAGTCGAGGTTTAGCTCAAGAACAGAAAGCCCAATATTCTGAAGCTTTAGCATCTTTTGATCAAGCTTTAAAACTCGATCCTCAGAATTCTATTGTTTTAGTCAGTAGCTGCCGAGTTTTGTTAGAAATGGAGAAGCATGAACCAGCAATTACCAATTGTGATAACGCTTTAAAAGTTAATCAAAATTGGGGAGAAAGTTCTCCGGCTCAAGCCTGGTTTTGGCGAGGTTTGGCTTTTAGTCGTTTGGCAAAATATCAGCAAGTTTTAGCCAGTTGTGAGGCAAAGAAAACTGATTTAGAGACTAATATTGGAGTCAAAAATAATTGTATTTTAACTACTCGAATCTCTCGCTTAGAATCGGCAAAAACTTCTTATGAACAAGCAACAACCCTCGATCCTGAATTTGCTGTGGCTTGGACATATCAAGGGATCAATTTAGGAGAATTAAACGAATATGTGCAAGCAAAAAAGGCTTTAGAAACAGCTATTAAAATTTATCCTAATAATGCCTTAGCTTTGGTGAATTTGTGTGCAACTCTGAATAAATTAGGGAATTATCAAGAAGCACTAACAGCCTGTGAAAGTGGATTACAACAAGATAGTAATTGGCTAGAAAGTGAGCCTGCTGATACTTTTATCCAGAAAGCACAGGCTTTAGCAGGTCTGAAACGCTATGAGGAGGGAATTTTGGCGATTGATCAAGCCTTGAGTTTGAAACCCGACTCAGCGATCGCTTGGAATACAAAAACCGTGATTTTATGGCAAGCCCAAAAATATCAGGAAGCTCTCAACGCATCAGAAAAGGCCTTAGCAGCCGATCCTAACTACTTTCAAGGGTGGTTTAATCGGGGGAGTATTCTGCGGGCGATGCAGCAAAATCAAGAGGCTCTAAGAGCCTATCAGCGTGCTATCGGTAGCGATATCACTTTTGTACCAATAGAAACCCTGGGGTCAGTTTGGACTAATTCCAGTGCAATTTTGTGGGACTTAGGGCAATATCCAGAGGCAATTGCCGCAGCGAATAGTGCGATTGAGATCGATCCTAATTCCGTATCCGCTTGGTTTAATCGAGGGTTATTTTTCACGGGTGTAAAAGATTATGAAGAAGCAGTTAAGTCTTATCAACAAGCTCTGAAACTTGATCCAAAAGCGGTTAATATTTGGGTGGCTCAGGGGATGGGATTCTTCTATTTAAAGCGCTATTCAGAAGCCTTAAATGCCTTGGAAGAAGCGTTAAAGATTGATCCGAACTATTTACCAGCTTTAGAAAATCGGGATTTAATTAGTCGGTATTTTCAGGGTAAAGTAAATAAATAATATTTAATCGTGCTTTTCTAAACCTCAAAAATCAAGTCCACTAAACTTTTTAAATCAGCTACTTCTAAATCCGGTTGGGCGATCGCAATTTTCGTTGCTCCTCCTCCAGGTTGTCCTTGACGACGATTAACCCAAACTGTTGTTAATCCTAAACTATTTGCTGTGGCAATATCATGGAAAATACTTTGGGCAACGTGCAGCAACTTATCAGAAGAAAGCCCCGTTTTATTTAAGGCAAATTGAAAATTATGGGCAGAAGGTTTATAGGATTGAGTTTGTTGTGCTGTAATAATATGATCAAATTCTATTTGAAGATGTTGGTTAGTTTGGGCAAACAAATCATCATCAATATTAGAAATAATCACTAATTTATATTTTTGTTTTAAGGCTTTTAGGGCTGCTACCGTATCAGGAAAAGGTTGCCAATCTTGAATTGAATTGGCTAAACTTTCTAATTCCGTGGAAGTGGGAGAAAACCCTAAACGTTCTCCGAACTTCTGCACCACCTCTCGCATAATTTGCCGATAGGTTTTATATTCTCCACTTTGGGCTTCCGGTTCTAAGATAGCAAATAATTCGAGTAACTGTTGATTACTCATCTCAATGCCATGAGCATTAACTAATTGTTGTAAAACCGGAGTAATTCCGTTTTCCCAATCAATTAAAGTGCCATAGCAATCAAAACTCAAGGCTTCAAATTGATTAAATTCAATCATTTTAGTAGATAGTATTTTGAGAGAACAGGGATCACAGATTTAAGAGGATTTCACGGATTTCACAGATTTTAATCTATGCTAATCCCCATTACCTATTACCCATTACCCATTACCCATTACCCGTAACCGATAACCCTTCAAGAATAATAGAAGGAGTATAACAGGAACCATTCCAAGAGGCATCACCTCCTAATTCTATAACTTGTTTGAGGGCGGTGTAAACATTTCCGGCGACCATTGTATTTTTTACCCGTCCGACAATTTCGCCCTTTTCGACTCGATATCCTAAATCCACATTAATCGAAAAATCCCCACTAATTCCCGCACTTTCTCCTAACATTTGATCGATAATTAAACCTCGATCTAAACTTTTAATTAACTCAGCTAAGGAACTTTTTCCAGGTTGTACTAAAAGATTAAATAAACCAGGAGTAGGATAACTGCCTAAATGGGTTCTAAATCCGTTTCCGGTTGTACCACTTCCCAGGGTGCGACCCGTAGTTAAATCAGTATAAAATAGTTTTAAAACTCCGTTTTGAATAAAAGTAATTGGACGGGTGGGGATACCTTCATCATCAAAGGGGCAACTAAATGGCCCAGCATCGGGTTCTTGATATAGGGTTAACAGGGGAGATATGACAGGAGTATTTAAGCGATCGCTCCAAGGAGAAGCCCCCTCTAAGACCTGTTTACCATTCAAAGCTGCATCCAGGGTTCCCCAGAGCATATCGGCAGCTTTAGCGGTAAATAACACCGGAATCCGACCTACCGGAGACGGCACGTTATTTTTAGCCCAATTTAACCGCATTAAAATCCGTTCGGCGAGTAACGTAGGATCAAGAAAATCCCGTTGAGTTTGGCCATCGGAAACATATAAAAAATCATCCTTGCGAACCCATTCGGTTTCCATATAGCCACTGAGGGTAGTGTCGGTGTGGCTACATTCAAGTCCCCTGGAATTAATCAAGCGAATTGATTCCACTTCGCAATCCCATTCGGCTGCACATAAGATATCAGGATAGGCAGCCCGAATTAATTCAATCGCCTGTTTCCCCCAACTGATCAATTGTTCAACGGGTACAGTTTCCCCAATATCGGCATAGGTGGATTGGGCCTTAGATTCAGTTAATTCAATGGTTTCTGGCTGATTTAGGGTACTTAAAGCCAGCGCCCGGGTAACTAATTTTTCCGGTTCCACTGGCCCATAGGCAACGGCTAAACCCGGACGTCCATCTCGCCAAAGTCGCAGGGTTGTCCCTTCCGATTGGCTACTTTCTATTTGCTTGAGTCGATTGGCTTCAAAAAAAATCGGCTTGGATAGGGATTGAGATTGAAACACTTCCGCAGCCTCAGCGCCCGATGCGGCAGCTAACTCTAATAGCTGTTCGGCTGATTGGTCGTAGGTCATGGATAGTAGTGATGGCATGGCGTCATCGTTCATCGTACCCTGATCGGTGATCGGTGATTTATTTTTAGAAATAAAGCCCTCGGCGATTGAAATCGCGGCTACACAAACGATGTCGGCCTTCGCGGACTTATATGGTATGTGGGTAGGAAAAATCCGCCCCCAGAATCTTCAACCCGCGTCGGCGGGTTTTGTTTGTGTAGATGCGGTTTCAACCGCCTTTAATTTGATTTGATCTATCTTTCCCTATAGAGTAGAAATAAAGCCCTCGGCGATTGAAATCACGGCTACACAAACGATGTCCGCCTGCGCGGACTTATATGGTATGTGGGTAGGAAAAATCCGCCCCAGAATCTTCAACCCGCGTCGGCGGGTTTTGTTTGTGTAGATGCGGTTTCAACCGCCTTTAATTTGATGTGATCTATCTTTCCCTATAGAGTAGTATGGAATATGACTTAAAAGTAGTTCACCCAGTCAGGTTAGCGTTGGCGAAGCCCGGCGTCAGCAGCGCGTCCTCGCACGAAGCGAATATACAGTTTAAATGCAGTACAGCTTATTACCCCCATTATCCCCCTAGCTTTGATTAAAAATCTTTTAAATAAATCTAAATGAAATTGACACAAACCCCTTTAAATACCTTTTCTATTACAACACCTCTTTATTATGTCAATGATGTTCCTCACATTGGCAGCGCTTATACAACCATAGCGGCTGACGCCATTGCCCGATTTCAACGACTCCAAGGAAAATCAGTTCTTCTGATTACGGGAACCGATGAACACGGTCAAAAAATTCAACGCACAGCAGAGGAATTAGGTCGTTTTCCCCAGGATCATTGTGATCAAATTGCCTCTAGTTTTGCCTCCCTGTGGGAACATTTTGATATTCAGTATGATCGCTTTAGTCGAACAACTGCAACCCGTCACGAAGCCATTGTTAAAGAGTTTTTTCAACGGGTTTGGGATAACGGAGATATCTACCTCAGCCAACAGCAAGGTTGGTATTGTGTCGCCTGTGAAGAATACAAAGAAGAACGAGAATTAGCACCAGGAAAATTATGCCCCATTCATACTAATAAAGTGGTAGAATGGAGGGATGAGCAGAACTATTTTTTCCGGTTATCTAATTATCAGAAACATTTAGAAATCTTATATCAAGAGCATCCTGAATTTATTCAGCCAGAAAGTCGGCGTAACGAAGTCATGAACTTCGTGAAGCAAGGACTACAGGATTTTTCGATTTCTCGCGTTAATATTGACTGGGGATTTCCCATTCCTACCGATCCGAGTCATACGATTTATGTTTGGTTTGATGCCTTATTGGGATATGTAACTGCTTTGCTTGACCCCGAAGATGAACCCACCTTAGAAAATGCTTTATCGAAATGGTGGCCGATTAATTTACATCTAATTGGTAAGGATATTCTAAGGTTCCACGCCATTTATTGGCCAGCAATGTTGATGTCCGCAGGTTTATCTCTACCCGGTCGTATCTTTGGACACGGTTTTTTAACCAAAGATGGGAAGAAGATGGGCAAAAGCTTAGGGAATACTCTTGATCCCGTGGCTTTAGTCAATCAATATGGTTCCGATGCTATTCGCTTTTATTTTTTGAAAGAGATAGAATTTGGACAGGATGGTGATTATAGTCAGACTCGGTTTATTCATACCGTTAATGCTAACTTAGCTAATGACTTAGGAAACTTACTCAACCGGACGCTGAAAATGGCGCATAAATATTTTAATGGTTGTGTTCCTAATGTTAAGAGTCAGGATATCCCCCAAGAAGATGGGCTCAAATCCGTCGGTCTAACCTTAACGGATACAGTAACTCAAGGTTATGATTCCCTCGCTTTTAGCGAAGTTTGCCAGGCTATTTTCAGCTTAATCCAGGCTGGGAACAAATACATTGATGAGAAAGCTCCTTGGAGTCTTTATAAACAAGGAAAACAAGAAGCGCTCGCTCAAGTTCTGTACTCGGTTTTAGAATCAGTTCGGTTATCATCTTATCTTTTGTCCCCGATTATTCCGAATATTAGCACTCGGATTTATCAACAACTGGGATATACTATTGACTTTAATGACCAGACTATAATCACAACATCACTGTCCTTTGATATCCATGGGGTTTGGGGCGCTTTACCCGCCAATCAACCCATACAGGAAGGACAACCCGTGTTTAGACGCTTGGAGGATTTAGAGGAGGTGTCATCCTAAATTCAACCCCGTTTTAATGATAGCCTGGTTTAACATAAAACATCAATTTCAATTGGTTTACCTTACTCACACTCAAATCATTTTTTTCATAAAAAAGAGGTATAAAAATGTTCAATCATCTCACCACTGGAGAACTGTTTACTCCTGAACAAGTTCTGGAAAACAGGGGCCGGGTTGCTATCTTTATTGATGGTTCTAATCTATTTTATGCAGCTTTGCAACTGGGAATTGAAATTGATTACAGCAAATTATTGTGTCGTTTAACCGCCGGATCTAGGTTGTTACGCTCCTTTTTCTATACGGGAGTCGATCGGACTAATGAGAAGCAACAGGGCTTTTTATTGTGGATGCGACGGAATGGCTATCGGGTGATTTCTAAAGATTTAGTTCAACTTCCTGATGGGTCTAAAAAAGCCAATTTGGATGTAGAAATCGCCGTTGATATGATGGCCTTAGTAGGTTCCTATGACACGGCGGTTTTAGTCAGTGGCGATGGAGATTTAGCCTATGCGGTGGACTCCGTGAGTTATCGCGGTGTGCGGGTAGAAGTAGTGAGTTTGCGAGCGATGACCAGTGATAGTTTAATTAATGTCGCCGATCGCTATATTGATTTAGAAATGATCAAAGAAGAAATCCAAAAAACCCCCCGTAGTCCCAGCTATAGCTATCGTCCCCTATCGGGAATTAGTTTAATTGATGGACAAATAATTGAGGAGCATTCCTAGAAAAACAAACAGAGTAAAAGCTGGCTTAGGCTGGTTTTTACTCCATTTATTTCTGAAGTTCTGAATTCCTAAATTATTAAAATTAGATGCGGTTGTTACTGGTTTGGGTAATTATTTTAGTCGGAATTTATGCTTGCGCTCCCAAAAATGTTGAACCGACCTCAAAGGATTCTAAATCTAAGCCTTCTGAAGAATTTGAACGGACATTAACTTTAGATGATGTCACCTTAGAACAGGCGGATGATCAGGGAAAATTGTTATGGAAAATTAAAGCCAAGCAGGTCAATTATAGTAAAGACAAAAAAATGGCAACGGTAAAAAATCCCGTTGGTGAATTATACGATCAGGGTAAATTACTATATAAAATTAAAGCCGATCAAGGGGAATTTGAACAGAATAGCAGACGTATTTTTTTACGCAATAATATTGTGGCTACCGATCCAAATACGGGTCTAGTTTTGAAGGGAAAAGAACTAGAATGGATTGTCCAACAGTATATTATTGTAGTGCGAAATGGAGTCACCGGAGATCATGCTCAATTGCAAGCGGTGGCTCGGGAAGTTCAGGTATTTTATCGCCAAAAACGAGTAGAATTTTGGGATAAAGCCACTGTCAGCGCCAAAGATCCGGTTGTTAAGTTACAAAGTGATCATATTATTTGGCAAATGGAACCGCAACTTTTAATCAGTAATATGAAAACTGAGATTGAACGCTATCAAAATCAAACTATTACAGACCGAGGGGTGGCAGAAACAGCAGAAATGAATTTAAAAACTAAAATTGGTATTCTGAAAAAGAATGCTCAAATCGCTTTATCTCAACCACCTTTACAAATTTCTAGTCAGGAATTACAATGGAATTATGAGAAACAAACGATTAGTTCTCCCCAGTTTATTACCATTATTCAACGAGAGCAGCAAGTAACTTTAACCGCAAATCAAGGATGGGGAGATTTGAAAAATAATATCTTTTATTTAACTGGGAATGTAGTCGGAATTGGTCAAAAACGTCAAGTCCAATTAAATGCTAATGCAGTTAATTGGGATATTATTCAACAGTCTTTTTCCGCCGAAGGAAACGTCGTCTATCGTCAAATTGATCCCCCATTTAGTTTGATGGGAGAAAAAGCCGTGGGTCGGTTTGAAAATGATACAATTGTGGTTAGTGGAGGGAATACGGGAACCCCTGTAGTTACGGAAATTATCCCTGAATAGTTAGGTCAGAAACCGGGTTAATCATGATTTTTCCAATAGTGTTTAAAGACTTGATTCATCTCAAAATAGGGAATTTCATTAGTTGGGATTATCGAATTGGCGAGGAATAATAAAAAAAAATATTGAGTATCTCAATCAATAAGATCTATTCTTCAGTATAATTTTGATAGTCCTGAGAAAAAACAACAATTATCACATTAAGAGAATCATGGCATTATACAACGTAGAAAATCAATGGGGTGGCAGTTCTGCTCCCTGGAATGAAGGTGGACAATGGGAAATCGGTAGTCGATCTGACCAAAACGTTGTTGCTATTAACGTTGAGTCTGGCGATGACGGACAAACCCTAAACGGAACCATGACTTATGCTGGTGAAGGGCCAATTGGCTTCCGAGCAACTTTGTTAGGAAATAATAGTTACGAGGTAGAAAATCAGTGGGGAGGAGATTCTGCACCTTGGCATTCAGGAGGCAACTGGATACTTGGATCTCGCGAAAATCAAAACGTTGTTGCTATTAACGTTGAGTCTGGCGATGACGGACAAACCCTAAACGGAACCATGACTTATGCTGGTGAAGGGCCAATCGGCTTTAAAGGAACACTGACGTAAGCTTTGAGCGTCAGCACCCCGCACTAAAGTGACGGGGCTTCGTGCCTCTCACTTCAATGACTGTATCTTGAGAATTGCAAGAGAACCCTTTTTTTATATAAATAAATTGGATCAGTTAAAGGTTCTAAATAGAGGGCGATCGCTTCTTGAATATTCTCCAAAGCATCTTCTACGGTTTCTCCTTCACTAATACAACCCTGTAAGACAGGTACATAAGCGGTATAACCGCCATCTTCACTAACTTCTAAAACTACTGTGATCTTCATAATTAATTAAGTTAAGAGTCACTAATTTTTAGTTAAGGGTTTCTCTATTTTAAAGTTTGAAAATGATACAATTGTGGTCAGTGGTGGGAATACGGGAATCCCCTTCGCCAAGATGTATCATAGGTAAGGTTTACCCTAAAATCCTTCTGTTTTCTGCAAACGGCATCAAATATTGGTGTCAAGATGAAATCAGGCTCGGCTTAAAAACTCGTGAAAGTCAAGTTCCATTCGTTTATTCCTGTAACCCAGCTTGTTGTAAAGCTGACTCTAAAAGAGGTTGGAGTTTAAGGATTTCAGTCCATTGATTCAGATAGTTAAAATCAAGACGTTCTCCTTGGACTTTTAAAACCCCTAAGACATCTCTCCACTGTTTTTGAGACTCCGTAGCCGAAAGTTTATACCAAGACAACTTTTGTAGAATAATATCTTCAGATGAATAGATATAAATTCCGGTTTCGGAATCATCAATCCTATAAATTTGACGACGACTCATTTTAGAACGAGAAAAACCATCATCTCCAATTACAAAAATATCGACTTTTTCCATTGATTTTAAATGAATAATATTAAATGATCTTCTCTGATTAATAGCCTCTATAACAGCAGATTCACTAATATAAAAATCTTCTGTCAATGCTTGAATAAGTTGCGGTGCTTGCGACGGTGAAATACTAATCACTAAATCTAGGTCTTGTGTTGAACGACTTTCTCCTAAAAGAGAACTCGCCACAGAACCCCCCACCAAATAGGGAATATTTAAAGTTTCAAACAGCACAGCTATTCGACAGGCTAATTCTAGGGGATCTAAAATCATCCATTTCTCCTCTATCTCGGATTCTATTGTTTTTAACCCTAAAATTGTAATCCATTCTTGACCTAAACGCCTTCTAATTAATTCTTGACGAACCCAAGACAAACAACTATTAGGATACTGATTTTTGATGCCAATTAGTATTAATTTTCGAGTGGATTGATTGAAGTGGCGAACTCGTTGAGCTTTCTGTTGGGGTGTAAGTTCTCGCAACAGTTGAAACATTAGCACATCTGCATCAATGCTGGTGTCTTCTGACTGGGGAGTGTATCCAAGTTTGACTGTAGCAACTGGAATAGATGGCATAGAAATTGGCAGGTTTGATGGCTAAAATATATGATTTTTATTGTTGCTATATTCTACCTGATTTTAACCGAAGTAGATGCTCTGAAAGTTCGTCCCCTGGAGAACCAGGGAACGAGAGTAACGAGGGTATTTAAGGTTATTTAAGGTTATAAAATTTCTCGAACTTTCGCTTCTCCGTCGATAACTTCACCGACAAGAATGATATCAGCAACCCCCACAAATAAACCATTATCTAAAACCCCAGGAATATTGTTGATTTCTTTTTCTAATTCGGCGGGATTTTCCAGCAGATCAAACTTAACATCAATCACCAAATTTCCTTCATCTGTCACCACTGGCCCCGCTTTTTTTACCCCCATTCTTAGGGTCGGTTTTCCCCCTAATTTTTCCAGGGCTTTCATCACTGGAGTCATCGCCATCGGAATCACTTCAACGGGTAATAAAAAAGTTGATCCGAGTCTATCAACCAGTTTAGAATTATCGACAACTACAATAAAAACTTCTGCCAAACTATCAACAATTTTCTCACGGGTATGGGCAGCCCCACCTCCTTTAATTAAATTTTTGCTAGGATCAACTTCATCAGCACCATCAATGGCAATATCAATGTGATCCACTTCGTCTAATGTGGTTAATGGAATGCCATATTGTTTGGCTAATACTGTGGCTTGAAAGGAGGTAGGAATGCCTTTAATATCTTTGAGTTCTCCACTTTGGAGCCGTTCTCCAATATACTGAATCGCATAGGCTGTGGTGGAACCAGTTCCGAGTCCAACAATCGTTCCCGATTGTACTCGATCGGCGGCGGCTTTGCCCACATACTGTTTCATTAATGTTACGGGATCTGGTTGGCTCATTTTAATTCATCCTCAATAAAGGGTTGTTTTAGATGGGAGTCAAATCTAATTTAACCACAAAGACACAACCAACACAAAGAAGTTATAAACACTAACCAACTGATTGATATACTGATTAACGTGGGCATTTGATTTGTAATTGGAGAGTAAATTGTGAGTTTAGATTCGGTTTCTTCCCTATTAAAACAAGGGATTCAGCTTAAAGAATTGGGGAATTTAGAAGCTGCAATTCATATATTTCAGCAGGCTTTAGCCATGGATTCCCAAGACGCAGAAGTTTATAAAAGACTGGCGGAAGTTTATATTTTAATCGGTAAGGAAGAAGGCGGAATTAACTATTTACATCAAGCCCTAAATTTACAACCGGATTTGGCTTCTGCGTATTTGGTTGTGGGAAATGCTCTTTATGTTCAATCTCGGTTAGATTTAGCGATTTTAGCCTATACCCAAGCCCTAGAAATACAACCTGATTTTACAGAAGCCCATGCTAATTTAGGCAGTATTTATTTTATCAAAGAACGTTTAGATGAAGCACTTTCCTGTTATCAAATAGCACTAGAAATTAATCCAAATCAAGGGTTAATTTATTGGATGACGGGAAATTTACTCACAAAACAGGAGAAAATAGAACTAGCAATTAATTATTATCAAAAAGCCATAGACTTACAACCAGATAAAGAAATATTTTATTTAAAAATAGCTGAAAATTTAGTTAAAGTAAATCAAGTTAATCAGGCAATTAATTGTTATAAAAAAGCGATTCAACTTAATCCCAAACAAGCCTTTACCCATCAGGAACTAAACCGACTACTGCAATTAAAGTTTCAAGAGTCTGGCGAGGTTGAAGGCGAGAATCCAGGGTTTTATGAAGGGGGAGTTGAATTAGCAAATGCTGGACTAGAAACCCAATTCCAATCTCGATCTGAATCCAATATTGAAACAGCTTTAGTTGCGTCTGCAAATCAACAGTTTTTAGTGAACACTCCCCCAGAAAAAGAGAGTGAAAATTTAGAAGTTCAACAATATAAACAAAAAGCTGAAATTCTCATGAGTCAAGGGTTTTATCAACAAGCCCTTGTCGCTTGTCATCAAGCCTTGAAATTACAACCGGATTATTTACCCGCCTATTTAACACTAGGAAATATTCTGCAATTCCAAGGCAAAATAGAATCGGCATTACGGGCTTATTTTCAAGCATTAGAACTGCGACCAAATTTCGCAGAAATTCATGCTAATATTGGCACTATGTTGTTTAAAATGCAACAGTGGGAACAGGCAATTTCGAGTTATGAAAAAGCATTAGAACTTAATCCTAATTTAGCGGCAGTTTACTGGAATTTAGGCAAGGTTTTTCAAACCGTGGGTCGGGTTGATGAATCTATTACAGCTTGGCAAAAAGCCTTAGAATTACAACCGAATTTAGTTGAAGCGGAATTTAACTTTGAATTTGGCAATAGTTTAGCCCGTCGAGGTCTTTGGGATGAAGCTGCTAAAAATTATCAACGAGCGATCGCTTTAAAACCTCAGTGGGCAGAAGTTTATGCTAATCTAGGGAGTGTGCGATCGCAACAAGGAGAAGAACAAGAGGCTATTCAATATTATCAAAAAGCGATTGAACTTAAACCCGATTTACCTCAACCCTATCTCTATCTCGGTCATATTTTCTCAAATAAAGGGGAATCGGAACAGGCTATTTATCATTATCAACAATCAATTAAACTTAAACCCGATTCTATTGATAGTTATGCCAATATTGCGAATATTTATGCTAAAATTGGTAGGGTAGAAGCAGCGATTCAAAACTTTGAACAAGCCTTAGCTTTACAACCGGATTGGGCAGAACTTCATTGTCGATTAGCCCATATTCGCAAACATGATCAGCCCTCAGAAGCCCTAATTAATTTAGAAAAAGCAATTGAGCTTAAACCGGATTTTGTCGAAGCCTATCAACAATTGTGTGATTTACTCAGCCATTCCACAAATT
This sequence comes from Planktothrix agardhii NIES-204, assembly GCA_003609755.1. NCBI lineage: Bacteria > Bacillati > Cyanobacteriota > Cyanophyceae > Oscillatoriales > Microcoleaceae > Planktothrix > Planktothrix agardhii. Next base: position 92,910 of record AP017991.1, on the reverse strand, counting down.
TAGCTAAAGCTAGAGAAATGTCGGATTTATATTGTCAGAAATGTGGGGATAAAGTTCCGGTTTTATCAGCAGTTGCCTATATTTTTGCCTATAGTCAATCGGGGGCTTGTCAACAGGCGCTAGAAAAACTCATAGAATTAGAAAAAATTTGTTATCAAGATCCCGATAAATTAGAGGTTTCAGAAGTAATTATTCTCTATGAAATTCTCCTATTTACGGTTTCCCACCTGCGGGATGATGTGGAAGCCAACGCCAAATTATATCGCTTAATTGCCCAACAATATGCTAAACATCGCTTCAGTGGAGTCCCCTCGCCTCAGTATGCCTTGATACCTGAAAAAACGAGTTTGAAACCCCTAAGAATTGGCTTGATTTCTAAACACTTCCGACGGCATTCTGTGGGCTGGTGTAGTGAGAACTTAATTAAAGAATTGTCCCTAATTTCCCCCCATATTTATATTTATGTCACCGGACAGTTACCAACGGATGAAGTTACCCAAAGATTTGAACAAATAGCGGCGAAATTTTACTGGCCAAAATCCTTTCCGAATGGGTTTGGTTCGCCAGAGGAATTAACTACAGAAATTCTGGGAGATCGATTAGATATTTTAGTGGATTTGGACTCTATGACCGTGCCTACAAATGTTCAGATATTATATCGTAGACCTGCCCCGGTTTGTGTGTCTTGGTTAGGGTTTGATGCTCCCTATGTTTCCGGTGATAACTATTTCTTTTGTGATCAATATAGCCATCCCCAAGGAATTGAAAAACATTACCTAGAAAAGTTAATCCGTTTACCCCATACTTCCGTCGCTTTAGAACCTTTTAAAAGCCGTCCAGTGGATAGAAATGCGGTGAGAAAGGGTTTAAATATTCAGCCGGATCAAATAGTTTATTTATGTGTAGCACCCGGACGAAAAACTAACCTAGAAATGATTCAAGCTCAGGTTAAAATTCTTCAAGGAGTTCCCAATAGTGTATTACTCAGGAAAGGTCAAGGGGATAATAACTTAATTCGAGAACTTTATCACCAAGTTTGTGTTGAACAGAATGTTGATCAAGGTCGAGTAATTTTTATTGGGTTAACCAAAACCGAAGAAGAACATCGAGCGATTTATTATGTGGCGGATGCCCTATTAGACTCCTATCCTTATAATGGAGGAACCCATAATTTAGAGGCTCTATCGGCTAATTTACCCATTATTACCCGGGCTGGGGAACAATATTTATCTCGCATGGGTTACTCGTTTTTAAAAGCAGTTAATCTCGATATCGGTGCGGCTTGGACTTGGGAAGAATATACACAATTAGGGATTAAATTAGGTTTAGATGCTAATTTACGCGATCAAATTAAATCCCATTTAATTCAATCTCAAAACCAAAATTCCTTAGCCCCTTTATGGAATCCTAAAAAATTAGCGAGGGAAATGTATGATATTTTTGAGAAACTTTATCGGGAATAGGAAATAGTTTTTACAGGACTTACGCAGGCACACTATATATAGTGTGCCTGCGTAAGTCCTGTCAGTTAAAAGCTGAATCTTTGTCCAGTTATTTAATCAAAGAACTGAATTGTCCTTCGATAAAAATGGAACTTGTTTGATTCTTTTGGGTTTATTTTTAAATAAATAATCAGGACTTTTTAGGGTGATTGCTATTATCATTGGTATGCGATCGCCTACTTTTAGTACGCTATATATAGCGTGCTTGCGTAAGTCCTGTTTGAACTGGCGCGGCTACTTCGTAAAGAATATAACCAAAGTCCATTACACCTGTTCGTTTCGGGATACCGCGCTCCGCAAATTCCCGATCGCACTCCCCAAATTCACGCCCTACCAGAATCGGAATTGATCAAGGAATTGCGTCGCTATGCTGGTACACCGGAAGCGGTACTAGAAAATGCTGAGTTGATGGCACTGTTGCTTCCTACTCTCCGAGCCGATTTTTCGGTAGTTGAAACTTACTCCTACAAGGACTTACCGCCTCTGGATTGTCCAATTACTGCTTTTGGTGGATTAGAAGATTTGAAACCTAACGCCTTGGAGATAGAAGCTTGGTGGGAACAAACCAACTCGGCTTTCTCTGTGGAGATGTTTCCCGGAGATCATTTCTTTTTGCACTCAGCCAAATCTCTTGTCCTAGAATGCTTGGGAAAATCGCTATTGATCATTGATCAGGGGATCAATTAAGTCAACTATCTGTTCAAATTGAAATTTCCGCACTGCTTTTGTTAGAAATTGGATTAGAGGAATTTCTGGATCTGGAATTTCTTTAATTAATTCTATTACAACTTGGACATCGGGATCGCCGATTTCTACCATCAAAGGTTTTGCCATATCTTCTACCGCTTTTTGTCCACTACGATAGGAAAGATAACCAACTAATCCTACCGCGCCCATTAAAATGGGACAAATCACCCAATTCCTGTGTCTTCCATCACTCATAACCCCTGATCAACCTCACAATTAGATCAGGATGATATCACGGTAAACCTCAATTGAGAATGGCACAATTTTAAAGATAAGGCTAAGTCTTTGGAGTGCTGACCTATGGCAACTCAACTTTCCGCAAAAGAACTACGCCCCAACCCCTTCATCGCCTACCGTGATCCCCAAACGGGAAAATGGATTGTTGTGAAACCTGAAGCTAAGGACGTTGAGGTAGTAGCCGCATAAAGGATAACAAGGTTTAAGAGAAAAAATTTTCTGGGTCATGGGCCATTTTCAAAGGATATAGCAACCGCCAAGGCAGTTAAAACACCAGACAGATCTTGGAACCCAGACGGTAAAGTGTTTTCCCCTGGTGTTCCCTCCTGCCCTAGCCCCCGGTGCACGGGGGGCTAGGGCAGGGCTGTTTCATTTTCCATTGCCAACCCCTAAGACCTAACCCCCCAACCCCCTTCCCTACTAGGGAAGGGGGAGTAATAAATAATTTTTTATGTTTAATAGTAATAATTAGAATGCACCCTGGAACTTTAGCTTAATCTTTTGAGTCGGTTGTGTTAATAGGATGACTCGGAACTGGTCTAGTTTAAATAGTGTCACACTCCCCTGTATTTGTCAGAGTAAATATAAGTAAAGTAAGAATATCGAGTTAAATTTTAACCATGAAATCAAATCTGACTTTAACAACTTTTGAATATACTGCCAGTTTTACTAACCCTTGTGATAGTTCCTTGAGTATTTCAGATTTGCAAGAAATTATTAATAAGATTGAAACTTTTACTGGAGATGAATGGCTTTCGTTGTGTCCTGATATCGATCAAGGGGAACTCTATCGGGAATGGTTTATCTGCTATGATTTTGAAGTCACTCAAACTTGGGAAGCCTACGATTATTTAACCGACGATTGGTTTGAATCCCAGGATTTATCGCAAGTTAAAGCAATTATTAATCGGATTGAAAATGCTAGAATCTATATCCCTATTGCCGCTTAATTGTTGCTGTTTCTTAACTGTAAAATCCTATGATAATTCCCAAGGGGCTAATTAGCCCCTATATTTTTGAGAACTAATTTGTATCCCACATTCCGCAGATAGGGGTCAAATTTTCCACTAATTCTAAAAAATAGAAACCTATTCCAATTTTTCGGTGAACTTCCGAGGCTTTACTATCAAATTATATAGCTAGTTTACCGCTATTTAACTAAACATAAATAATTACTATTTTTTAATAGAAATAGAACTCCATTTTTTTAATATATTTGTATTTTATCACCAAATTCTTTTCAGCCAAGAGTTCTCATCTTGACTCATAACTTAGATTTTTTACAACTATTTCCCCCTTTCTTTTAATCTTTATCCCCCAGGAATCATTAAATAGTATTGACAGCAATCTTTCCCTAAATGCTGCAATATTTCTTGACGTTCTTGGGTTAAGTTACTCACTTGGTTTTCTCCATTTATCCTGACTAAATGCACCGCTTGGAACATTTGAAATATCCACCGCATCGTCGGTTTATTCGTTAATTTCTTGACCTGATTTCTTACCCCTTCTTGGGCTGTTTCTAATTGTTTTCTCAATTTTCTTTGAGCTAGGTTATACACTAACAAGCACAATCCCATTATCATCGCTATTGCTTCCACTCTCTCTGGTTTTTTCACGAATACACTTGCTGTGAAAAATAACGGATCTTTTAAAAATCTAAATCCTCTCTCGTTACTTTGCTGCGCTTTGTATTCGGCTAATAGTTTTTCATTACTCACCTCTTTCTTGTCTAATATATTTGTCGCTAATATAAATCTTCCGGCTTTGATTTTTTCCGCTTCTATCACTGATTCTCTAGGTTTCTATCTCTCCTGTTACTTGATAAACTATTGTCTTTTCTTGATTCCCTTTTTCTGTTTTACTTTGGCTTTTTTTACTGGCTTTTTCTGTGCATTTTATTTCTTTTATTTCGTGATATTTCCACGAATCTGATAACATTTTTATCCCAATCTCTGCATCCGCTATGCAAGCATACTCTTGTTTCAATAGCTTCCGCAGTGATGCTTTGGCGTTCTCTAACTGTTTTTCTACTTGCTCTGATATTTTTTTTATCGCTGCTTTTTTCCTGGCTTCACTTTCTACTACTAACCATCTTTGTTTTATGTTTGCGTACTCACTTGATTTCGTTGCTATTCTATATCCTTTTATTTGACTCTGCTCCCATTCTTCCTCTTCTATCTCTACAATCTTATTTTGCGCTTCTTTTATACTTAATGGTACTCTTGTTATCCATTTCATTCCTGCCATTGCTCCTATATTCTCTGCTGTGTATAATGCACTGTCTGCTACACATATTCCTTCAAATGTCCATTGCTTTTTAAATTCTTTTAGTCTTTCTACAAATACGCTTTTATCATCGGCGTTTCCGTCATCTATTTTTAGATATAATGGCACATCTCCGTCTCCGCTTACTACCATATCTATTATAAATTGTTTCAGATCTGGTCTTTTATCTCTTGAGTATCCATGCACTATTTTTATGGCTTTCATTTCTTCTTCTATTTCCTGATTTTCTTCTTCTTTACTTTTGTATTCTCCCTCTACTGATATCGAACTGCTATCTAGGTGTACGCTTTCCTTTTCTACTTGGAATTTTTGGGCGGCTTTTAGGGCTATTGCTGTGAATAGATTTGTTGTTCCTACTTCATAATATTTATCTAATGCTCTCCCGATTCTGTCATCATTTAGTTGCTCTGCTATTACTCCTTCTCCTATTAAATGTTCTGTTGCTTTCCCTACGAAAAAGTTCTCGAATAGGTACAGCGGCGCGCTCAAAAACCCTAATCCATTCAAAATCATTGCTTTCATTACCTGTCCTGGGCTTACTGCTTCTTTTGCTCTTAATCCCACTTTTTTATTCACTTCTTCTACTAATTCCATCTCATCTATTACGCCTGCTACTATTCCTAAATGGTCTAAATTCACGATTTCTATCGCTTCTAGGGGGTTTTTCATATTTTTATTTGTTCAGCTACTCTAATTATTATTCTACATTGAAAATAGCCCAAATGATTGCCATATAATGATTTGGGCTTTTATTTATTCCAATTTAATTGGCAATTCAATTGGCTTAAATATCTGCGGAATGTGGGTTGTATAGTAGGGAACACCGGAACAGGCAATAGAGATCAGTATCAGTCTTAACTGCCAAGGCCGACTGCTATGATTACGAATGAACGGCAACAGATGGCAGTTATTCTAAAGTGGGATAATCGGTATAGCCTTTTTCATTTCCCCCATAAAATGAAGATCGATCATAAGGATTTAAGGAGGAATTAATCTCAAAACGTTTTGGCAAATCGGGATTAGAAATAAATAACCGCCCATAGGCAATTAAATCGGCATTTCCAGAAGCGATCGCTTGATTTCCACTGTCTCGATTATGAGATCCGGCGGAGATAATTGCCCCCTTAAAATAGTTACGGAAAAACCCCGCACTTAATTCGGCTAAAGGAATTTCTGCCTGATCTATTTTAGCCCAATTATTCAGAGCATCAGCATTTGATCGCGGTTCAACAATATGCAAATAGGCTAGATTAAATTGATTTAAAGCATTAGCTACATAACTAAAGGTTGCCACGGAATTAGAGTCGGATATACTATTAAATGTACCCGCCGGAGACAGTCTCACCCCGACGCGATCGCTTCCCCAAACACTAACAACTGCTGTTGTTACTTCTAATAAAAATCGGCTTCTATTTTCGAGTGTGCCACCATACAGATCGGTGCGTTTATTTGTACCATCTTGAAGAAACTGATCCAATAAATAGCCATTGGCACTATGAATTTCTACCCCGTCAAAACCCGCCGCCAAAGCATTTTCCGCCCCTTGGCGATAGTCCTCTACGATTCCAGAAATTTCCTCGGTTTCTAAAGCTCGGGGGGTGACGAAGGGTTTTTCCCCTTCTAGGGTGCTGGCTGTGCCTTCCGGGGCGATGGCTGAAGGAGCCACGGGTAAGGCTCCATTGGGTTGTAGTAAGGGATGGGAAATCCGGCCAACGTGCCACAGTTGCAGGAAAATCCGGCCTCCCTGTTGGTGAACTGCTTTGGTGACGAGTTTCCAGCCTTCGGTCTGTTCGGCTGAATGAATTCCAGGTGTGCCTGGGTAGCCTACTCCTTGGGGGGAGATTTGGGTAGCTTCGGTAATAATTAATCCCGCCGAGGCTCGTTGTCCATAATATTGGGCGTTGAGGGGGACGGGGACGTTTCCAACTCCGGCGCGGTTGCGGGTTAGTGGGGCCATAACAAGGCGGTTGGGTAAGGTATAGCGACCCAATTGGAAGGCGGAAAATAGGTTAGATTGACTGTTCATTATATCTTTTTGCCCTAGACTTGGTTTAGTAGTTAAACAACTGTTTAATAATCAGGATAAAACATTCTCTTAGGACATAGACTGATTTATGTTCTCGTTCGACCGTTCGACCGTTCGACTGGCTCACGGCTCACGAAGCGGCCTGTTCCCTGTTCCCTGTTTCCTGTTCCCTGTTTCCTGTTCCCTGTTCCCTGCTATAGCTGACTTCCTGGTAAAACGGTAAAATCATTGTAAAATCGCTTCCCTCTCCCACCTCAGAACTACAGGTTAAGGTTCCCCCATGTTTATCAACAATAATAGCATAGGTAATTGCCAATCCTAAACCCGTGCCTTGTCCCACAGGTTTTGTGGTAAAAAATTGGTCAAAACTGCGACGGATTACTTCTGGGGACATCCCAATTCCATTGTCACCAATATTAATCATTAATTGAGATTTATCGGTGTGAGGTTCAATTTTAATAGTAATTTTAGGGATAAATTCTTTCTCTGATGTGGTCTGATTTTTTGACGTTATGACTTTACTTTCAATCGCATCAATAGCATTATTCAATAAGTGAATAAAAACTTGATTAATTTCACTAGCATAGCATTCAATAGTCGATAATTTATCGTAATCTCGAATCACTTGAATTTCAGGACGATGGGAGGTAGATTTGAAGCGATGACTTAACAGCATTAATGTACTTTCAATTCCTTCTTTGAGGTCTACGGTTTTTAATTGTGCTTCATCCAGTCGAGAAAATACTCGCAATGATCGTACTAAATCTCGAATTCGATTTGCACCGACTTCCATTGAGGATAAAAGGTGAGGAAGGTCATTTTTCAAAAATTCTAAATCAATTTCTTCAGACCATTGTTCAAGTTCAGGAATATGCGGTGGAAGATACTGTTCATAAAGTTGAATTGTTTTGAGTAAATCTCCCACATATTGTTGAGCATAAAAGATATTTCCATAAATGAAATTAATCGGATTATTAATTTCATGGGCGACACCCCCGACTAACTGACCAAGAGAAGACATTTTTTCCGTTTGAATTAACTGAAGCTGCATTTTTCTTAATTGTAAATGCACATTAATTCGGGCTAATACTTCTTCCGGTTGAATGGGTTTAGTAATATAATCTACTCCGCCAACTTCTAAGCCTTTTACCTTATTCACCAAATCACTCAAAGCCGTCATAAAAATTACGGGAATATCCTTAGTTTTAGGATTTTCCTTTAACTGACGGCAAGTTTCAAACCCATCAATTCCCGGCATCATCACATCTAATAAAATTAAATCTGGTAAGGTGTCTTGAAGTTTTAGTAAAGCATTTTCCCCACTTTTGGCAATAGAAACTCTAAAGCCAGATTGATTTAAAATATCTAAAAATAACTTAACATTAGTCAAATTATCATCAACAATTAAAATAGAATAGGAATAGGAATTTTTCATGGATTATTAATTATTAATATAGGGTTGAATAAAGTGGATAATTTGTTCGTCTTCAAAGGTTTCAGCCAATTGAATCATATAATCAGCAAAAGCAGTATATTCAGCATCTAACTGTTTAATCCGATCGGCTTCATTTTGAATATCTAAAATGTAACCCCCTTTGGCAAAATTATACAAGTTAATCAGTTCTTGAGAAGGAGGAATAATTAAAGAACTAACAGACACAGGTGATCTTGATTTGTATACTACTGGCTCTGAACTTTCGTAAATCCAGGTTAATTTTAACATTTCTTGGAGTTGATTTAATAAAACTTCTTCTTGTATGGGTTTAGATAGAAACCCATTACAACCCGCCTTTAAACATTCTTCTTGATCTGCACTAAATACAGAAGCAGAAGAAGCAATAATAATTAGATCATAAAATTCGGGATCGGTTCTTAATTGTCGAGTCATTTCTAAGCCCCCCAGAATAGGCATCATTAAATCAGTAATTACGACATTAGGATACAATTGTTTAACTTTTTCTAATCCTTCTTGTCCCTGGGTTGCTTCGATGAGTTCAAAGCCGAGGGGTTCCAATAAATTAACCATAACGGATCTATTTTCCCAGCGATCATCTACAATCAAAATAGTCTGTTTTTCTCCCTGATAACCGACAATTTTTTGTGAAGTTTCAGTTTTCTTAATCGGTTGATCTTTGGCTGCGGGTAAATTGACATCAAACCAGAATTTACTTCCAATTCCTGGAATACTCTCAACATTAATCTTCCCTGCCATCATTTCTACAATTTGATTACTAATGGCTAATCCCAATCCAGTTCCTTCTGATTTTCTGGCGTGTTCTCCTACCTGTTCAAAGGGTAAAAATATTTTTTGAATTTGTTCAGAGGTCATCCCAATTCCCGTATCCTCAATTTTAAACCTTATCATATACATTTTGATAGAATCAGATTCGATTGATTCCGATAAAACCTTGACTTCAAAACAAACCGACCCGGTATCAGTAAATTTAATCGCATTTCCTAATAGATTTAATAAAACCTGACGCAACCGCTTTTCATCAGCATAAATTCCTTCGGGTAAAGGAGTTAAAGATTGATAAGTAAATTGTAATTCTTTTTGTTCAGCTTTCAGGCGACAAACTTCTATAATTCCCCATAAACAATGTTCTAAATTAAAATCTACAGGATAGAGTTCTAGTTTACGCGCTTCGATTTTAGAGAAATCTAAAATATCATTAATTAGGGTTAATAAATGAGAACCACACTCATAAATAATATGGAGTCCTTGTCGGTGTTTAGGAGCTAGAGTTGGTTCCCGTTGTAGAATTTGAGCATAGCCTAAAATTCCATTTAAGGGAGTGCGGAGTTCATGGCTCATATTAGCCAAAAATTCACTTTTAGATTGGTTAGCAGATTCGGCATCTTCTTTCGCATTTTGGAGTTGTGCTGTACGTTCTTCTACTCGTTGTTCTAAACTTTCATTGGAAGTGGCTAAAATCGTAAAGGATTGTTGTAATTGTTGAGCCATTTGGTTAAAAGAATCCCCCAGAAGCATGATTTCTTTAATGCCTTTAATCCGAATTTTTTGTCTGAGATTTCCACTGGCAATTTCCCGGGAAGCAATACTCAAATCCATGATTTTTTGGGTAATCCAACGGGAGGTTAATAGTCCAAATATCATAGCAATTCCCACGGCAATTAAACAAAGAATAATGGTTTTTTGAGTATTCGCATTAATTTGCCCCATAAAATCGGATTCTGGAATTACCACGACAATTAACCAATCTAAACCCCATTGATCTTTCCAAGGACTAATATTGATAAATTGACGTTGATTATTGATCTTAATATGTAGAGATTGACTTGTAGTAATCGAGTAAGTTTGACCAAATTTTTGAGTGATAGTATTAAAGGTTTCTCGAATTAGTGGATCTTGACTATCAGCAGCATTCAGCCGTTTTGCCACACCATTAACCATTTGATAAGGAGGTTTGGACAATGAACTTGCCACCAAAAGTCCGTTACGTTCTAAAATAAATATTTGTCCAGAGTTACTGGTTTTTAAATTTTTTAAAAATTCACTAATTTGTGATAAGCGTAAATTAGAAATCAAGACAGCAATTAAATTATTGCTATCATTATATAGGGGATAACTGGCGGAAATAGAGATAATATCGGGAAAATTATCCCATTGATAAATTTTACTCCAAATCGGTTTTTTTGCCCGAACTGCATCGGTATAAGCGGCTTCACTGCGGGGATTATAATTATCAAAAGATCCCATTAATTTAGTTCTATTCCCCTGGGGATCTGTTGCATAAATATTAGAATTCCATTCGGTTTTAGGAGAAAGTTCATCAATAGTAGCTTTATTCAAATCTAAAAAATATCCGGCTCCGGCATATTCTCCCGTAGGTAATACATAATAAACGTAACCCACATCAAAGGCTTGAAGTTGTCTCCAAAAATAATGCCCAACTTCAGAATAATTGGTCAGATATAATAACCCTAATTCAACAGCATCGGCATTAATTTTATTAATTTTATGGGGTGTAGAAAGATAATTATTTAAGTGTTGTTTGATCCGAGAACTAACTTCATTTTCAATTTCTTGTGCGAGTTTATTAATAGCTTTTTCTCCATGATTGAAAGCTAACCAACCTGTCAAACCAACAGCAATAGAAATTTCTAATAAAAAAGGAACTACAAGTGCCAAACTTAGGGGAATTCCTTGGGATTTATGCGATCGACGAAAGATGGGAAAGAATGATAATATCATAGTAATAAAAGCAGTTAACTTAAGGAGAATTTTGCAACTCTGGTGTTAAGCTGCGAAAGTCAAATTGCGATGCACCCGGATGACAACTGATGCAACTATTCACCGTCAAAGGTTGGGAAAGATCAACCCGGGGATGGAGGGCTTTAAAATAACGGGAACGATTAAAACGATAGGGGATGGTCTCGTCCTTGAGAGCAATGGGACGGGAATAGGTCTGGAGATATTTCCACATTAACAATAATGATGGCCCTTCTAAGGGTTGCAGCGTTGCACCATAATGTTCTGGATCTTGAATCACTTGCTGCCAAGTTTGGGTGGGAAATACCTGGGGTGGGATAGCAATATGACAGCTTGAACAGGTGTTGAGATAAAGTTCATGTCCTAGTTCAGATCCGGGTTGAATACCGTCCACACTGCCGATCTGATTGGGGCTAGGCGCGTTTTCAGCCAGGACTACTGGGGAGACTAAAGGGGGTGTTTGTGTTATCCCCAAGGCAATACCGATACTCCACAGCCCGACTATTACAATTAATACCCAGGAAGGAGAACGTCCCTTTTGCTTTTGAATTCTGTTTTGACTTAAAAAACCCATAACCAAGACAAATGATCTGGCAACATCACTGAAATCCTAGCTCAGATTAGCACTGTTTTTGGAGACTTTCAGTTAATTCAGGTTTAAGATCATGCCTTCCCTAGCAACAACCCCGTTGGGAAAAACAGCCTGAACTTGGGCTTCAATTTGATTCAGAATTTCATCGGTATGGGATGGATCATGTTGATACATAACCACCTGCTTGACTCCAGCTTTTTTGGCGACTTCTACACCCATTTCCCAGGTGGAATGTCCCCAACCAATTCTAGGCAATTCGTGATTGTGATATTCTTCGTTGGTATAGGTGGCATCATAAATAAAAACATCTGCGTCCCTGGCCAGATGTAAAACATTTTTATCGAAGTGATCGGGAAAATGTTCGGTATCGGTACAATAAACCGCCGTCTTTCCTTGCCAAGTAACTCGATATCCCACCGCCCCATTGGGATGATTCAGGGGTGCGGTTTCAATTTTGATATCATCTAAAGTTAATGTATCTCCCGGAAATAGGTCATAGAACTTCATGTCTGACTGCATGACCTGGATAGGGACAGGAAAATTGGGGTGAACCATCTGATCACAGAGACGATCTTTGATGGTACTGCCATCCGGTGCGATCGCCCCATAAATATGAAAACGATTAATTGGAATAAAAGCGGGAACGAAAAAGGGAAATCCCTGGATATGATCCCAATGGGTATGGGAAAAAAACATATAGGCTTCCACGGGCATTTGTCTGAGCAGATCCATTCCCAAGACTCTTAAGCCTGTACCTGCATCAAAAATTAAGCGTTTTTCACCCAAGCGCATTTCCACACAGGAGGTATTTCCTCCGTATTCAACCGTTTGCGATCCAGGCGTGGGTATACTGCCCCGCACCCCCCAGAATCTTACGGAAAAATCAGTTTCAGAGTTCTTGTCCATGGGGGTTGCTTGATCATAAGAATGTGGGTTCTGGGCTGAAGGATCAGAAACTGGCATCGTTTGTTTTAGCCTTGGACGTAGAAGGTTGACTCAGCCTACAATTGAAAAGGCATGGAATTGACATCCTCCCCGCCATAAACGTACGGTGATTCCCAAACCTCACGATTTAGGTTTCTGCTTCTTAGCAACTGCCTCTACCCACAAGGAGTTTTCTGGTCTTATGTTCGCTCCACAGACTATCCCCGCAAGCCCTGCGGTTCTTATGTGTCGAAGTCTCAAAAAGAGAATTCTTAAGTTTGTGTTGATTCTAGGGGTGGACTGCCCATTGCCCTATCCTCTTTTCCCTGTCTACCGATTTGTCTGCGCCGCCAGTACAACTGGGCTTCGCTCGTTAGGCTGTCTGAATCCATCGTCACGGGTGGGTCAGTGACCATCCACATTCTAACACAAAGCCGTCGGTAGAACCACGGGGTTTCTACCCATTTTTTCGATAAATCTTAGCGTAGAGTAGTGTTTGGTGCATCTTAAACAATTATGAATTACGAATTAATAATTACGATAAGACACAATTCGTAATTCGTAATTCGTAACTCGTAATTAATTTCGTAATTCATAATTTGTAATTCACTGTTTACTGGCGGCTTTAATCCCTTTTTCTACTAGGGGCCCAACCTGATCCACATCCTGCCAACCCAGAATTTCAGTGACTTTCCGTTCTAGGTTTTTATAGGTTCGGAAAAATTCAGCAATTTCTTCTAGGCGATGATGGGGAATATCTTTAAGAGATTTTACATCTGCGTAGCGTGGATCGGCTGCGGGAACACAAAGAATTTTTTCATCCCGATCACCACCATCGATCATTTCTAAAAACCCAACGGGTCGGGCTGCGATCACACAACCGGGAAAGGTGGGTTGATCCATAATCACTAAACCATCTAAGGGATCTCCGTCTTCCCCTAGGGTATTGGGAATGAAGCCATAATCAAAGGGATATTGGACAGAGGCAAACAAAACCCGATCAAGGGCAAAGGCTTGTAACTCTTTATCGTATTCGTATTTGTTTTTGCTTCCGGCGGGAATCTCAATCAAAACGTTAATTAAACCCGGTTTGGGTTGGGGCGCAATCTTTGATAAATCCACGAATCGTTCTCCAAGCTTAGACAATCATCAAAATCGGGGAAAGATCCCCTCTATAATTCTAAGGCGGATGGGGATTTCCTCCAAGGGGGGTTGAGCTGTTTGCCACCGAGATCAATTCAGCATCCCCATTTAACCAGCACCGATTCCCCGACCATTTTGATTAAACTCTATAACAGTTTGTTCTGATAATTCATGGGTTGTGATTGCCCTTAAGATTTCTAAGGGTAAGGTTAAATGATGGGCTCCGGCTTGTAGGGTGGCAGCGGCTTCCTGGGGGGATTTAATACTGGCGGCTAATATTTTAGTCGGACTTCCTGTTAATATGTCGTTCATTTGTTTGACTAATTCAATACCATCCCCTAATAATCGAGTTGCCCGATTCACATAGGCGATCGCATATTTGGCCCCCGCTTCCATCGCTACAGCAGCTTGGGCGGCACTATAAATGGCAGTCACAGAACAGGGTATTTCGGCAGATAAATAGGCAACTGTTTGAAATCCTACGGAAGTCGCTGGAATTTTTAAAACCGTTTGTTCTCCTAGTAATTCAAAGGCTTTTTTTCCTTCCCTTACCATTCCCTGAAAATCCGATGCTATTAATTGATAATAGATTTCCCCCGAAATTAATTGTTTTAACTGTTTTAAGGTTTCTTCAGGAGATAATTCACTTTTTGCCAATAAAGTAGGATTGGTTGTAAGTCCTTTCACCCATCCCCAATCTTTAACTATTTGTGCTTCTGAAATAATTGCCGAATCCAAATATAAAGCCATAGATTTAATTTTTTTTAGGTGTTGGTTTTTATAGAGCTAGGGAACACCGGAACACCAGAATAGGGAATAGGGAATAGTAAGTTATGCCCCTTGTTACAAGGTTTAGTATTATCCTATAACTCTCAACTGATAGCTCTCAACTGATAGCTCTCAACTGATAACTCTTAACTGATAACTGATAACTGATTCATGACATTCCTTCAAATGGCCCTAAAAATGTCGGTTTGGGGCGAACAATATGCAGTTCTAGGATAGCTTTAATTACCGCTAAAATTTCTCTTTGGGTATAGAATCTCATGGAATCATCCTGAAATTTTCCCCAGTCTGGTGTTCCCAAGCCTACCGAGTCTATACCCAATTTATTACAGGTGTAAACCGCCCGGGGAAGATGATATTTTTGAGTAATTAAAACCGCCTTTTCTATGCCAAAAATTGCTCTAGCACGATAACAACTTTCATAGGTACTAAATCCAGCATAATCTAATTTAATATCCTTATTTGGAACTCCTAAACGTTCTGCATATTGCTGCATTGCCACCACTTCATTATATTCAGGAGTGCCATTATCCCCCGTCATTAATATTTTATGAATTCGCCCCAAACGATATAATTCCACTGCCCCTTCTACCCGATCTGCTAACATCGGTGTTGGGGTTCCATCCGCCCAAACTCCCGCCCCAAACACAATTGCTACAGGTTCTTTTGGGACGGTTTCTGGTTGCGTAAATCGACGATTATTCGTAACAGTTTTAATATAAATCGTCAATAAAAAAGGGACTAATACTGTCACCAAAACCATTAATAAAATCAGAAAACGCCAGTGCAAGATAAACCATTTAGGCATAAGATTGAAGTTAACCGTGGGAGAGACAAAGTTTAGCTTAGGAATAGGGTATCAGCAAAGCGGTTATTTTGACTCCAAGGGTGAACCCAATTGGGTCAAATTCAAAACATAACCCCCTGTCACCAGATAAACGGAGTCCGCTATCGCCCCTAAATGACGCACTAACGCCCCTAAACGATCGCGGAAGGTTCTACCCATGGGATAGGCGGGAACCACCCCCCATCCCGTTTCTTCGGCTACTAAGATGATCATTCCTGGAAGTTTATCTAATATTTGTAATAATTCATCCTGCGTATTTTCCCAGGTAACTTTATCTTGTTCGAGCAAATTAGCTAACCAAGTTCCCAAGGAATCGACTAAAATACAAGTATTTTGACCCGATATTTTTTCTAAGGTTGCAGTTAGGTCTATCGGAACTTCTAAAATTTCCCAGGACATCGGGCGACGTTCTTGATGTTTTTGAATCCTAATTTGCCATTCTTGATCCGTTGGATCTCGTTGAGATGTAGCAATATAAATCACTGGTTTTTCCGACTGTAGGGCTAAGGTTTCCGCCCATTCACTTTTTCCTGAACGGGCTGGGCCAGTTACTACTATTAATTCAGAAGGAATAATTAAAGAATTCATATTAGGTTTTCCAAAATAATTTTAATCTTGTACATAAACTCACAAATAGTGCTACAATTAT
Organism: Planktothrix agardhii NIES-204; assembly: GCA_003609755.1. Lineage (NCBI taxonomy): Bacteria > Bacillati > Cyanobacteriota > Cyanophyceae > Oscillatoriales > Microcoleaceae > Planktothrix > Planktothrix agardhii. Next base: position 76,937 of record AP017991.1, on the reverse strand, counting down.
AGTATAGGATAATCCGCAATATAAAAATAGCGATCGCCGTGGTAATAAAAAAATAACTCATCGTGGCGGGATCTTTTTTGATTCCTCCTTGATAGGGTTCAAAAGCTAATCCTAAAATTAACCCATATATTCCCCATTGATACATTTGATATAATAAAAGTTCTAAGGGATGATGAGGTTCCCTGAGTAAGCGATAACTAAAAAGTAATAAAATCAAACTAATTCCTGTGGTTTGGGGGAGTAAGCGGGATTGTAAACCAATGAGTAAATTTAAAATAATTAATCCCATGACAATCACAATTCCAATTAAGCGAAATTGGTTCCAATTTTTGGGGATATCTTGATCCTCAACTTGTTGATAATTAATGATTTCCTCCCCTACAAAAGTTCCGGGGATCGCAATAAATAAATATTTTAAATATTCAAATTTATATAACCAAGGAATCGGGGATATTGATAGAATATCTGTTATCCATCCTCCGGCGGATTTCGAGAGAATTAAACCTAATAAAACTCCCAGTAAACCGATTCTAAATTGGGGATGATGGCGAGTGAATAGCCAAATCAAAGAAGTAAAAAAAATAATATTAGTTAATACTAATAAAATAATATCACTTCGATAGAGAGAAAATTGAGGAAATTTAGGATCATGGGGATATTGAATTTGAGTTAAAATTGCGATCTCCACCCCCAAACCGAGGAAATTTATAACCAAATTAATCCATTTAGGAATAAACTTAGGTAATTGCACAAACATAAAAAATAATACCCCAAATCCGATTAAGGCGAGTTGCCATTTTTCGGAATTAGATTCGGGACTAATAACTGTCGGACGAAAATGTTGTAAAACAATCGCAAAAGTAGCTAATAAAAATCCCCGTTTTAAAATTTCTATATTGATAGGCTAATTTCATTAGGGTAAATCGTCTATTTTTCAACTACTAACGGATGGTAAATCATCAATCGTACCCCTTTTTGTTAACTTTTATTATAGCAGAATCAGCCAAATTTTTTGCAAAAATATCAATAAAAAATTTGGCTCAGTAATTCTTTATATCAGAAAAGATAACTTAAAGGGGTAAGGATTAAAGTTGTTTCAAATTGATGAAACTAGATTAACTTCCACCTGCTGCAATACCGAATACAAGAATCAGAATTAAACCAATTATCATAAAGATTACAGCAATCAAAAATAGCCAATATTGCAGCGTATAAAGTTTCCGCAATTGTCCCAAAGCACCCATCAAATTTTCAATATCATTTCCTTGGGTATCAACAATTAATTGAAACGCTTTTGCCGCATTAATTGTCCAAATTCCTGTTACTAATAAAATGACTCCTTGAACTATGCCACTAAATCCCCCTTGCACCCCTTGTAAAATTGTGATGAAGCCACTAATTGCCCCTAATGCCCCACTCACAATCAGAAAGTAACTCACAAACCTCATTTTTTTAGACAAATCCAAAATCAGTTGATTCTGAGATTCATTAAACTCATAAGTTCCGTTGTCCATAGTTTCCTCTGAAAAAAAGTTAAGTTAATTACAGCTTAATTTTACCCCTATTTTCTAAAATGGCAATCATTCAGTTAAAAAAACCTTGTTACTTCTGCTGTCTGTGATAGAATTTGGGCAAACGCTCAATCCATTGCTAACCCCCAGGTTAGAAACGATTGAGCAGAAATACTAAAAAATGGAGTGAGGATGATGAATTTTAAAACCTTAGCATTGTCTGTTATTCTATCTACATTGGGATTGGCAACCGTAGCTCAAGCGGAAAATGAATCGGATTTGCAACAATTAAGAACTACAAATCGTTGTCCCGAATGTGATTTAAGAGGCGCAAATCTGCAACAGTTTGATTTGCGAGGGGCTAATTTATTTAAAGCTCAACTGCAAGGAGCAGATTTAAGAGGAGTTGATCTTCGCAGTGCTAATCTAAATCAAGCTAATTTATATAGTGCAGATTTAACTCAAGCTAATCTAGCATCTGCTAACTTATTTGATGCTAATTTAAGGAATACTATATTAGAGCGAGTGGATTTTAGAGAAGCGGATCTTTCCCAAGCGGATTTAGCTCAGGCAAATTTAATCAAAGCGGATTTAAGAGACGCCAGTTTAGTCGGTACAAATTTTAGCCAATCCTATCTTAACCAAGCTAATTTAGAAAATGCTGATTTGCGTAAGGCATTTTTATTTCAAACTGATTTAGAAGCAGCAAATCTCACCCGGGCTAATTTATTAGGTGCGGATTTACGCAGAGCTAATCTGGATCGGACTATTTTAGAAAATGCCAATTTAACCGCTACAATTCTAGCTAATACTAACATTGATCGGGCTAAATTATCTCAAACTACACTCAGGGGAAGTCTTCTCCAAGGCACGGATTTATCCCCGATTGTTTGTGTAATTACAAATGTTGTTAATTGTGTGGTTGTACCGATTTCAGAACAGGTTGAAAGTCAAGAATTTCCCTTGAATTAATGTTGATCAGATAATCTAAAAAATCTAGTAGGGCGGGTTTACAAATCTTATTTGTAGAAATCAGAAATTATGACGGAACCCGCCCCTACAATTAATATTATTGTGAGGTTTTATTTAACATTTCTTGAAGTTGGAGGACGGCTTTATTATTCCCCTGTTGTGTATATAATTCTAAGGCTTTTTTCCAAGCATTATTGGCTTCGGCGGTATTGCCTTTTTTCCATAAAGATTCCCCTAAATTTTTTAAGGCTTCCGCATAGTCAGGATTAATTTCTAAGGCTTTTTGATATTGGGCGATCGCTTCATCCCATTGTCCTTGACTGGCGTGTAAAAATCCCAAAGCATTATAAGCCAGCCCATATTGAGGATTCAAACTAATAGCTTCTTGATAGACTTGAGTAGCTTCTTCTATTTTTCGTTGATAAAATAAAGAATTTCCTAAATAAAAATAATATTTAGCTTCTTTGGGTTGATTTTCTACCAATTGACGAAAAATTGCTTCGGAAGCGGCATAATTTCCAGTTTGATAGAGTTGAATTGCTTGACGAAATATTGCTTGTCGAGATTGTTTCTTATCTAACTTTTCCTGTTCTGCTTCACTGGGTTTACCCCGCAACTCGCTGGGACTGGGTAAATCATTTTGAGCTTGTACTTTGGATGATAATACAATAATTATTCCTAAAATTATTGTTGTTACCCAGGTTAAATTTAACGGTTTATTTTTCATCTTTGTAATTGTAATCTGATCTTAAACTCTTTCTGCAAAATATTCCGATAGGTTGTTATCTACCGGAATATTGATTATATTTTAATTAATGCAGAAAATGACGAATCCCTGTGAAAACCATAACTAATCCTAACTCATTGGCTGCCTTAATTGAATCTTGATCCCGCATACTTCCTCCCGGTTGGACGATCGCAGAAATACCTGCCGCCGCCGCCGTGCGAACTGAATCATCGAAGGGGAAAAAGGCATCACTTCCTAAAACCCCGCCTTGAGCGTTGTCTCCGGCTTGTTTGAGGGCAATTTCCACTGACCCGACCCGATTCATTTGTCCGGCCCCAACGCCTAATGTCGTCTGATTTTTGGTGACAACAATAGCATTAGATTTAACGTGCTTAACCACTTTCCAAGCAAACATTAATTCCTCTAATTCTTCTGGCGTGGGTTGCTTTTCTGTGACTACTTTCCAGTCCGTAGATTGTTCCACAATATCATCGGCGGTTTGAACTAAAAAACCACCTGCAATTAGTTTAATTGTTTCCTTTGAACCTTGAGTTAAATCGGGTAAAATTAACACCCGTAGGTTAGATTTTTTCTTGAGAATTTGAGACGCTTCTGGAGTACAATCTGGGGCAACAATACACTCTAAAAATGTTTTGCTTAAAGCCGTTGCTGTCTCTTGATCAATAGTTCGATTTAATGCTACAATTCCCCCAAAGGCAGAAATTGAATCAGCGTTAAAGGCTTTTTCATAAGCTGTAGATAGGCTATTAGCAACGGCAACACCGCAGGGATTTGTATGTTTTAAAATGACGGCGGCGGGTTGATCGGGAAACTCACATATAATGCGTCTAGCGGCTTCTAAATCCACTAAATTATTATAACTTAAGGGTTTTCCTTGTAAAATCTGACCCGATGCCCAACCTGTGGGTTGAGTTCCGGTTTGATACCAAGCCGCAGGTTGATGGGGATTTTCGCCATATCTTAAGGCTTGAAGTTGAGTTCCTGCTAAGACAAAACTTTGGGGTAAGGGAGATTCAGAATTGAGTTCTTGTTGTTCTAAATAGGCTGCGATCGCGCTATCATAAGCTCCCGTATGTTGAAAGGCTTTTAAGGAACAATGTTGACGAAATTCTAAAGAAATTTCCCCATTTTTTTGCTTAAATTCTTCTAAATAAGATCCATATTGTTCGGGATTACATAATACAGTTAAATGGGCATAATTTTTAGCCGATGCCCGTAATAAAGTTGGGCCACCAATATCAATATTTTCGATCGCGTCTGCTAAAGAAACATCGGGTTTAGCAATAGTTTGTTCAAAGGGATAAAGATTAACTACGACTAAATCAATAGCACGAATATTATGGGTTTCTAACTCACTTAAATCTTGAGGAACATCTCGACGGGCTAAAATTCCGCCATGAATGCGAGGATGGAGGGTTTTAACTCGTCCGCCTAAAATCTCAGGAAATCCCGTATAATCAGAGACTTTAGTAACAGCAAGTCCGGCCGATTTTAAAGCTGTTGCTGTACCGCCACTACTAATTAAGTCGAAACCCAATTCTTCAACTAGGTTTTTAGCAAACTCAATCAGTCCTCGTTTATCAGATACACTCAATAAAGCTAAACGGGCCATTGGGCAAAACTCCGAATTCAAAAACAACAGTCTACCATTGTTGCATCTACTGGCTCAATTTCTGTTCCTACCCATTGCCATTAATAACGGAAGCGACCTCAAAAACTCGGTTTGTAGATTGTGGATATTTTGGTCAGTGAAATCCGCTAGAATAGGATCAAGAAACGTAAAAACACTCTCAAAAATCCCTATATTCTAGCTTTTAATAGGCAAAAGTAAAAATGACTACAGTGATGATTGTCGATGATAGCAACGCTCTCCGAGAGATAATTGCTAATATGTTGCGAGACAGTGGGATGGAGGTGATCTCAGCCGAAGATGGAGTTCAAGCCTTAGAAAAAATTGAACAGGTCACACAACTGGATTTAGTGGTATTAGATATTGTTATGCCCAATATGAACGGCTATGAGTTGTGTCGCCAGATTAAAAAAAATCCCAAAACCCAGAATATTCCCGTAGTTATGTGTTCTAGTAAAAGTGAGGACTTTGATCGCATCTGGGGAATCAGACAAGGGGCTGATGCCTATATTTCCAAACCTTTCCGTCCCGAAGAACTGTTGAGTACAATAAAACAACTCCTACCGAGGTAGGAATCAGTTATCAGTTGTAGGGGCGGGTTCATCCAGATTTAGGTGATTAACTCATATCTAAAATAACCCGCCCCTAGCAGTCAAAGAGTTATCAGTTGAGGAGTTAATAAATTAACTGTAAACTTCTTAACTGATAACTGTTAACTGTTAACTGATAACTGAATAGTCGTCCCGTCGATTATTCTGCTTCGGTACTATCAATTTCATCATCATCTTCATCTTCATCGTCTTCATAGTCTTCATCGTCTTCTTCAGGGGTTAAAGTCCCTTCGGGAAATAACTCAATAGTTGAGTTTTCTTCCAGCCAGGTAAAGGTTTTTTGTTGAACTAAATCTTCGGTCACAAAAGCGCGTAACCTTTGAGGATCAACATCTTGACCCTTGAGTTCTGAAAGAACTTTAATTTCTTCGGCTTTAATTTCTTCCTCGGTGACGGTCAAAGATTCTAATTTGGCGACTTCCTTCAAGGCCAAAGAACGTTTCAAAGCCTCAATCGCCTCTGGACGGGCTTGTTCCCGTAGCCGAGGTAACATTTCCCCCGTCAATAACCGCTTAACATCTAACCCCATCTTGCTCAACTGCATCACCTGTTCGGTAATCAGTCGGTCAACCTCCTGACGAATTAAAGTTTCCGGTAAATCAACTTCAATGGTTTCTGCTAAAGCATCCACTAACGCCTTCCGTTGATTGGCCTTGGTTTGGTCGTCCTTTTCACCTTGAAAGCGTTTTTCCAAAGATTCCCGCAGTTCGGCTAAAGTGGAAAACTCGCTGACTTCTTCGGCAAAATCATCATCTAACTCAGGAAGTTCTTTTTCCTTAATTTCATTGACAGTAATTGTAAAAGTGGCATCTTTCCCAGCTACATCCTTATCCCCATATTCATCGGGAAACTTTAGGTTTAAGGTTTTGGTTTCCCCTGAATTCATGCCCACAATCCCATCAACAAAACCAGGGATAAACCGACCTTCCTCTAAATCTACTTGGAAATTATCACCCTTAGCACCCGGAATTTCTTCAGGTTCGTCCGTTTCCGACTCTTGGGTAAAATACCCTTTAAAATCAACAAACGCCACATCCCCTAATTGGGCGGGTCTAGCTTCAACCGGAATTAAGGTAGCTCTTTTTTCCTGTTCCTGTTTTAATACCTGTTCTACCTGTTCGGGGTCAAACTTAACTTCTTCGGCTTGGACAGTTAAGCCCTTATATTCACCGAGTTGAACTTCGGGTTCCACATCCACAACCACTTTAATCGTCAGGGTTTGTCCGGGTTCAAATTGCTGAATCAGTTGATCAATATCGTCTTGAGGCTCAAAGTTGCCAATCGCCGGAATCTTTTCCTGTTCGACAGCTTTGGGTAAATACTGATTCATTAAATCATCCAACGCAGCCGCCTTAATTCGTTCCTGACCCAAGCGCTGAACCAAAACGTGGCGAGGCACTTTGCCTTTGCGGAACCCAGGAATATTCACCGAGCGACTCATCTTCTGAACAACTTGCTCATAAGCACTTTTAGACATTTCAGGAGTAATCTCAATGTCTAATCCAATTTGACTTGCGGGAAGTTTTTCCTGGGTTACTTTCATAAAAAATCGTGATATTCTGAATTCAACACCCCCAACACATTTAACTCGCGGGGGAACCATAATCACCGACATTAGCAAGTTAAAATTGCTAATGTCGGTTTGTGTAATCAAATAGTGATCCTAACTGATTATGCGCCCTTGTGTGACCATTTATTAGATTTTGTTAGATTTTGGTTGGAATCGGAACGGCCAAACTATAATAGATAAGGGAGATTAAGCCCCTACCCAAACGATTAATAATTATTAACCCAAAAGTTTTACGCCCTATAAAAATTTAGATTTATTAAAAATACTATTTTTTGATCACGGAGGTTACAATTTTGTCAAATTCTTATCGAGTTGCCATTCTGGGGGCAACGGGTGCGGTCGGGGCGGAGTTAATCGAACTCCTGGAAAGTCGAAATTTTCCAGTGGTGGAGTTAAAGTTATTGGCTTCTCCCCGTTCGGCGGGAACCTCCTTAACCTTTAGGGGGGAAACTTTACCCGTGGAAGCGGTGTCGGAAACCAGCTTCGATCATGTTGATATTGTGTTGGCATCGGCTGGAGGAGCAACCTCTAAGCTTTGGGCATCAAAAATAGTCGCGGCCGGGGCGGTGATGATTGATAACTCCAGTGCCTTCCGCATGAACCCCGATGTCCCGTTAGTCGTCCCGGAAGTTAACCCAGAGGCTCTTAACCACCATAAGGGGATTATTGCTAACCCCAACTGCACCACGATTTTAATGACGGTGGCAGTTTGGCCATTATATCAGGTACAACCGATTCGCCGGATGGTTGTTGCTACCTATCAATCGGCAAGTGGGGCCGGGGCTAGGGCTATGGAAGAAGTGAAGCAACAGACTTTAGCCATTTTGCAAGGAGAAACACCCAAAACCGAGATTTTTCCCTATCCCTTGGCCTTTAATCTTTTCCCTCACAACACACCGATTAATGAATTGGGTTATTGTGAAGAAGAAATGAAAATGATTAATGAAACCCGCAAAATTTTTGGGGTCAGTGATCTGATGATTTCTGCAACTTGTGTGCGGGTTCCCGTGTTACGCGCCCATTCAGAAGCGGTTAACTTAGAATTCGAGCAACCCTTGAGTGTAGAAAAAGCCCGGCATATCCTCAGCACCGCCCCCGGAGTGGAACTGGTGGATGATCCCAAAGCCAACTATTTCCCCATGCCGATTGATGCGAGTGGACGTGATCCGGTGTTAGTAGGTCGGATTCGTCAGGATTTGTCCCATCCCTGTGGGTTAGAATTGTGGCTCTGTGGTGATCAAATTCGCAAGGGTGCAGCATTAAACGCGGTGCAAATTGCTGAATTGTTAGTGGAAAAACAACTTTTAGGTTTACGGCGTTGAGGTTTTAACCATGACAAACGCAGGAAACACCGATAACTGATATTAAAGACAAATGGTAAGTTTTGGACGAGTCATAACGGCTATGGTAACGCCGTTTCACGAAGACGGTAGTGTGAATTATGCAGTGGCGGAAAAGTTGGCCGCCCATCTGGTGAGCACCGGAAGCGATGCCGTAGTTGTGTGCGGAACTACGGGGGAATCTCCGACCTTGACTTGGGATGAAGAATACGAGTTATTTCAAGTCGTGCAGAAGGCAGTGTCAGGCAAGGCTAAGGTAATCGCCGGAACAGGATCGAATTGCACCCAAGAGGCGATCGATGCCACCCAAAAGGCTACTAAACTGGGTTTAGATGGCACATTACAGGTTGTCCCCTATTACAATAAACCGCCCCAGGAGGGTTTGTATCGGCATTTCCAAGCGATCGCCCAGGCCTGTCCGGATTTGCCAATTATGCTTTACAATATACCTGGACGCACAGGACAAAATCTCCTCCCAGAAACGGTAGCGCGTTTGGCGGAGATCGAGAATATTGTGGGGATTAAGGAAGCCAGTGGCAATTTAGATCAAGTCAGCCAAGTTCGACGGTTGACACCTTCGGAATTTTCGATCTACTCTGGAGATGATTCTCTGACCTTGCCCATGTTAGCCGTTGGCAGTTCCGGGGTGGTCAGCGTCGCCAGTCATCTAGTGGGAACGCAACTCCAACAGATGATTCAAGCCTTTGAAGCGGGTCAAATACAAGTAGCAACTGACATCCATATCCGGTTATTAGGGTTGTTTAAAGCCTTGTTTGTCACCACCAACCCGATTCCGTTGAAAGTGGCACTTAACTTGCTAGGCTGGAATGTGGGATCGACCCGTTTGCCTTTGTGTGACCCAACGGTTGAAGTGACAAACGCATTGAAGGACGTGCTGAGTCAATTAAATCTAGTTAAGTAGGATCTCGGCACAGTTTTCTAGGCTTTGTGAAAACTAAATATCCACTCCTGATTGACAGAATTTTCAAAATAATTAGGATAATTCTGGAAATTCTATCAACTCTTAAATTTTGCCTTGATTATTTCAATTGTCAACCCCTAACAAAAAAGGATCAGCATGATTAAAAACAGCAACACTCCCGTGATTAGAAAAAAAAGCTCAACCATGGCTACCCCCACTTCAACTCCGGTATTTAGTTCCGGTTCCCTGAAAATTATTCCTTTAGGGGGATTACATGAAATCGGAAAAAACACTTGCATCTTTGAATATGAAGATGAAATTGTGATTTTAGATGCGGGTTTAGCGTTTCCAACTGATGGAATGCACGGCGTTAATATTGTTTTACCCGATGTCACCTATCTGCGGGAAAACCGAGAAAAAATCAAGGGGATGATTGTTACCCATGGTCATGAAGATCATATTGGAGGAATTGCTTTTCACCTGAAACAATTCGATATTCCGGTAATTTATGGCCCTCGGTTAGCGATGGCATTATTACAAGGAAAATTAGAAGAAGCCGCCGTGGCCGATCGCACGGAATTACGCTCGGTTCGTCCCCGGGAAATGGTCAGAATTGGGAAATATTTCCTAGTAGAATATATTCGCAATACCCACTCGATTGCTGATAGTTTTACCGTCGCCATTACTACCCCTGTGGGCGTGGTAATTCATACGGGAGATTTTAAAATTGATCATACTCCTGTAGATGGAGAATTTTTTGATTTCCAACGGTTAGCCGAATACGGAGAAAAAGGGGTTCACTGTCTATTAAGTGACTCTACAAATGCCGAAATTCCAGGGTTTACCCCTTCGGAAAGTTCCGTTTATCCCAACTTAGAGCGGGTTTTTGCCCAAGCTCAGGGTCGGATTTTAGTCACAACTTTTGCCTCCTCTGTTCACCGTCTGAATATTATTTTAGATATTGCTCAAAAGCAGGGAAGGTTGGTATCGGTGGTGGGTCGCTCCATGTTGAATGTGATTGCCCACGCTCGGACATTAGGATATATCAAATGTGAAGATCGGTTATTTGTGCCCCTGAATGCAATTAGTGGGATTCCTAATGATAAATTACTGATTTTAACCACCGGATCTCAAGGGGAACCTTTATCGGCATTAACCCGCATTGCTGAAGGAGCCCATCGTCAAATTAATATTAAGCAAGGCGATACCGTTGTCTTTTCAGCTAACCCGATCCCTGGGAATACAATTGCAGTGGTGAACACCATTGATAAATTGATGATCCAGGGAGCAAATGTGATTTATGGACGGGAAAAAGGGATTCACGTTTCCGGTCATGGATGTCAAGAAGATCAGAAGTTAATGTTAGCTTTAACTCGTCCGAAATTCTTTGTTCCTGTGCATGGAGAACACCGGATGTTAGTTCAACACCAAAAGACTGCCCAAAGTATGGGTATTCCAGCAGAAAATATGGTGTTAATTGATAACGGTTTTGTGGTAGAATTAACTAAAGAATCAATCCGAATTGCGGGTAAAGTTCAAGCCGGAATTGAACCTGTGGATGCCTCTCGCTCTGGGGTGGTTAAAGATGAAACCATGAAGGAACGGCGTCAGTTAGCCGAAGAAGGGATAGTTACAATGGCCGTAGCTGTGGGAACCGATGGTAAGTTATTGGCACGGCCTGAGATTCATTTGAAAGGGGTTGTCAACAGCGTTAATCAGGCTTCTTTACAAGAACAATTAACCCAAACTATTGAGACGGTTTTAAGTGAACGTTGGACAGAATTTGCCCGCACTTTTGACTCAGAAACAAAAGAAGTGGATTGGGAAGGGTTAAAAGTTCAAGTCGAACGCTCGATCCAGCGTGTCCTGCGCCGTGAAATTGCTAGTAATCCTTTGTTGGTTTTATTAGTTCAAATTCCCGACGAAGAACCTGCTACAAAACTAACAGGTCGTCGTCGTCCTCGCAGCACCGCAAGAGTGGCTTCTTAGGGTAAAAAACGGTTTAGAAACCCGGCGACTTTCCTCTCGTTCCATCTTCCAGGTTCCACCTGGGAATAAGAACAGGGAGGCTCTGGCTCCGTTTGATTCAACAGCAGACGGAGCCTGCACTTGAGCATTGCTAGGTAGAACCTAGCAACGAGAAATTCTGAAACAGAACAGAACGCTACACAACGATTCCCAATCATGCTGGTGATATGCCAGAGGGTACGCTCCGTGCAATTTTAAAGCAGGCTGCTATTGAACCGGATGATTTTCTCAATAGCGATCGTTAGGAATGTAGAGTAAACCCCAAAAATTAGCTAATGATGGATTTAGATAAAATAATTCATGGTGATTGCATCGAAATTTTAAAGGAGATACCGGATCGCAGTATAGATTTAATCATTCTCGATCCCCCATACTGGAAAGTAATTAGTGAACAATGGGACTACAAATGGCGAACTCATAACGATTATTCGCAATGGTGTTTTGCATGGCTGTCGGAAATTGCAAGAGTGATTAAATTATCAGGAAGCTTATATTTATTTGGTTATTTGAGAAACTTAATCCCTTTATGTTCAGAAATCGGTGATTTAGGATTTCTTTTAAGACAGCAAATCGTGATTGATAAGGGAATAAGAGCCATAGGTGGCAGAGCAACTAAAGGCTATAAAATGTTCCCCAATGTGACAGAAAGTTTACTATTCTTTATTTTTGACAGTAAACCTTTTATAAAGCAATTTCTGAAAGATCGGCAAAAAGAACTCAAATTAACAGCACAGGAAATTAATAAAAAGCTTGGTGTCAAAGAGAATGGTGGTGGAATGTGGTCGCTTTACACAGGTGACAATATTCTTGCTCAAGTTCCTACCAGAGAAATGTGGGGAAAGTTACAAGAAATTCTTGAGTTTGAGTATCCTTATGAAAATATTGCTCAAGTTTTCAATATTGAGATGGGCGTGACAGATGTGTGGACTGATATTGATTTTTATCAAGAAGAAAGGGAACATCCTACACAAAAACCTGTTAAATTAATGGAGAGGATTATTAAAGCTAGTAGTAATGAAGGAATGATTGTTTTAGATCCCTTTATGGGGTCGGGTTCCACCGCTTTAGCTTGTATTAATTTAAAACGGCATTTTATGGGAATTGAAAAAGAAGATAAGTATGTAAGAATAGCTGAAGAAAGAATTAAAAAATTAGAATTTCAAAGCAATCAAGAAAGTTTTATTACTTATGATAAAAATATCATAGATCAAACGAATTTCAAAAAAAACAAAAAAATATCAAACACTGATTTGTTGAGTTCACCTTATGAGCAGCTAGTTATTGATTTTGATAGCCTGCAATAGATTAAATACTCACCTGATACGAGGTTTTTACCTATATCTAGCGGGTTATCTTTTATTTTTTTCTTTTTCTTCTTTGATAAGGAGTTTTAGTCGAAAATGTTTTACTTTTTCTTAGAGGTAAATCATGCCTCATTTCTTCGGTTATCATCTGCGGTATATCCTCAATATTTTTTAAGTTTAATTTAGTGATAATTATCTTTTTTTCTTGCTTATTTAAAAGTTTGGCTGGCATTAATAATGATGGCTGAGAAGAGCGATCTAAGTCAGGCTCTATATAAGTCTGAACTTCTATTCTTAGAGATGTTGTTGTTGAATTATGTACCAAGCAGGAAAATGTTAAAATAGGGTTGCAAAGATAAAATTGATACTGGTACGGCCAAAAATTTTGAGGAGCTATATTATTTAAGTTTTTTTGTTTCTTTGGCAGATAAATATTATCGTAATAATTAGTCATAATATCCTTGAAGCGCTTATGACGATCACTTTGTGTCCATATTTCAAAACATTGGAATCTTAATGTCTCAAAATCGTTCGCTTCAAAATTAGGATAATCACCTAGAATAAGTATTAATCTTCTTACTTCTTGTGTAAGTACACGAAGGTCATTGTCACTCTTAATAGTAAAGAGCCACTTAGAATCCTCTTTGCGTTTAACCTTTTCTGAACCGCATTCAGGACAGAAACTGTTCGCTTCTGGAAACGGCAGCTTGACAAATCTCGCATTGATCGAGTTGATCAATTCTAGAACAAGATTTAACTTCAGAGCCGTCTGCTAAATCGTGACCTCTTGCTCCAGTCCTTTCCCCTGGCATTCCTGTTATTAAAGATGCTAAATGTTGCCCTGGATAACCAATCTTAATATTAGGTGTTTGCTGCGTTATCTTCGACCATTTTAGAGCATTTATTCTAGGATAAAGAACAAGTTCACTTAGCAACTGCTTAATTTGATTTAGATTGTCCCCAATAGTGATTAGCTGACGGTTTGGTTGCATATATGTTTATTCAGTAAATAAGTCGGATATGGTTACACCTAAAGCAATAGCAATTTTCTCAATATTGATTAACGTGATATTTTTTTCATATCTTTCAATCATGCCAATATATGTCCTGTGAACGTTGGCTTTCTCAGCAAGCTCTTCTTGTGAAAGATTTTGTTTTAGTCTTTCTTGCCTAACTTTGTTTCCAAACTTTACTAAAATTTCTGCTTTCGCCATTTAAACAACAATCAAATTGAAAGTTGATTACAGGATATAGAAATGCTAACTATAAATCTACATACTACGATTAGCATTTTGCTTTAAATGAAAAAAAGTCGTCTCTTAGAGCGGGGAAAGAATCGCAAGAAGGCACGGGTTTAGGATTAGCCATTAGTCGGAAATTTATTCAACTGATGGGTGGGGATATTTCCGTTGAAAGTGAATTAGGAAAAGGTACAACTTTCCAATTTTATATTCAGGTAAAATTGGGTCAAGAAATAGTCAATAATAGTAAAGAAGCACATCTAAGAGTGATCAAACTAGCTCCTGGTCAACCTTACAGCCATAATTGCCGTAACAGCCAGTGTATTAGAAGAAGAAAAAGCGATTGTGCTTTCGGCGGGTTGTGATGATTTTATTAGAAAACCTTTTACAGAAGATCATATTTTTGAGGTTTTGGCTAAACATCTAGGAATTCAGTATATCTATGCAGAAATACAGCCTATTTTAGATATAAACTCAGAGAATGAGTTGATTTCTGAGGAGTTAAAAGTGATGTCTAAGGACTGGATGAATCAACTCTATCAAGCGTCAATTGAAGCCGATAGTCAAGCTGTGATAGAATTAATTGCAGACACTCCAGATTCAGAGATTGATTTAAGACAATTTCTGGCAAAAGCTGTGCGTCTTGAGCAGATAACCTGTAAATTATTATTATTATGCCAACTTACACCGGAATTTCTAGCGAAGCCTTTCGTCATCCCATGGATAAAGAAGCAGAAGTTGCTTTGAGAAGTGTTCCAGGCTTTGATTTAATCGCCAGTAAATTTGTTGAATTTATCTATGAACGTCCTCAATATGTTTACTTAATGGGAAATGCTCTGCAAGTAGGGCCCAGACAATATGCTAGTATTTATCATATTTTTCGCGAATGTGCGAGGGATTTAGATATCTTTCCCGAACCGGGTTTATTTGTCTCTCAAAATCCCCAAGTTAATAGTTATGCTCTCGGACAGGAACACCCCTATATTATTTTGAATACGGGTCTTTTAGACTTAGTGGATGAAGCCGAACTAAGGGTCGTTTTAGCCCATGAATTAGGACATATAAAATGTGGTCATCCGATTTTAAATCAGATGTCAATTTGGGCGATGGGTGTGGCTTCAATGATTGGGGAATTAACTTTTGGGTTAGGAAATTTAGTCAATAGTGGCTTAATTTATGCCTTTTATGAATGGCGAAGAAAAGCCGAATTATCCGCAGACCGAGCGGCATTATTAGTAACGGATGATCTCAAATCCGTGATGAAATCTATGATGCAATTAGCGGGAGTGAGTACAAAATATGCCCATGAATGTAGTTTAGATGAATTTATTCGTCAATCCGAACAATATCGCGATTTAGATCAAGATGGTTTGAATCAAGTCTATAAGTTTTTATTTTATAATGGGGGTCAAGGCATGATGTTAAGTCATCCCTTTCCCGTGGAACGAATTCAATATTTAAAAGAGTGGAATGATTCAGTTGAATATAGTAAAATTCGTTCCGGTAATTATCAACAAGCCACCGCAGAGGGTTCGGTTAATGTGAAAGCCGAAAAATCTCAGGATGAAGTCGATGATTTGCGCCGACAAATTGAGGAGTTACAAAATCAAATTAATCGAATTAAGTTTAAATAATTTTGTTTTCTGTTAAACTCCTCAATAATTCCACCGCTACCCGTCGATAATCCGAAGCGGCTTCCCTGGAATTATGACTTTTGGCTTGAATAATTGGTACCCCTTCCAAGGGACAACGTTCATGGGCTTTATAGGCGCGAATAATGTTTTTAAATACCGGAATCCCCGCTTCTTGTAAGGATTTTTGGGCATCAAAAGCATCCCCTAAACTGCGGGGGTCAACTTTAGTCATCAAGACCCGATGGGGAACTTTAGAAGGGGTAATCGCCGATCTGACGGTTTCAATTAAAGCCACTAAATCCATCGGGGCGGCTTGGGTTGGTAGTACCAAATAATCGGCCACCTGTACCACGGCTAATAACGCATCGGACTTTAAAGCTGGAGGGGTATCGACCACTACCAATTCATAGTCCTTTACCTGCTTCAATCGAGACAGCAAACTGGGATCAGTCTCGGAAGAATGCTCAAAGGGCATTTCTCCCCCGTTACCCTGTTCAGCCCACCAACAAGCCGAACCCTGGGGGTCTGTATCGACTAAAAGGGTGCTAAAGTTGTTGGCGAGAATGGCGGCCAGGTTAATGGCGGTTGTGGTTTTACCCACTCCCCCTTTTCCATTGGCGATCGCAAGAATTTTGGCCATAGTTCATAGATCCGGTGGCAAGCACATTTCAGTTTAACGGATCAAGAGACAGCCTTGACCAAAAAACGAGACGCAAGCCCTTGGCTTCAGACTCATGGATAAGTCGGTAGGGATTTTTAAATCCTGTGAAACGACTGTGTGGCTTCAGCCACAGTGGTATGATGAAGACAAAGCAAGAAGAATAACCATCTACGTGTTGAACCATCCTAGTGCGGAGCAATCCCGGCAACGGACATATCCAACTTGATTTGGAATAGTTAAAGGGCGAATAATGGCAGGATGTTGAGCGTACCTAATTGGCTTTGTGATGGACTCGGAAAGCGTTAAAAAAATCAAAAGTAAGCGCAATTACAATACCTCTTGTACTGGTAGTTGTTTTGAGCGTCTAGGGTGTTTTTGCCAGCGCCATTGAAACTTCGTTTGTGGAGTCTTCAAGAATCCCCCGGCTTTAGACGCGGGGAGTGTCAACTTTAATTGTTAACCGAAAAAGAGTTAATCTAAACCCATTATACTTTAAGCTAAAAATTAATATAGCGGAATTTAAGACTATGGATGCCACTGCACTCTGGCAACGCTACCAAGATTGGCTATACTACCACGACAGCTTAGGACTGTACCTGGATATTAGTCGGATGGGATTCGACAATGATTTTGTTGCATCCTTATCCCCCAAGTTTGATCAGGCTTTTAAAGCTATGGACGCCTTGGAAAAAGGAGCGATCGCCAACCCCGATGAAAACCGGATGGTCGGCCATTATTGGTTGCGTGACCCCGATCTAGCCCCAACCCAGGATCTCAAGCAAGAAATTGTTGAAACCTTAGAAAAAATAGAAACCTTTACGGCCAAGATTCATCAAGGGGAGATTAAACCGCCAAACGCAGCCCAATTCACTGATATTTTATCCATTGGCATTGGCGGATCGGCTTTGGGGCCTGAATTTGTGGCGGAAGCCCTAGCCCCAGATCACCCAGTCCTGAATATTCATTTTATTGATAACACTGATCCTAGAGGCATCGATCGGGTTTTGGCTAAAATTGGCGATCGCCTCAAAAGTACCATAGTGCTGGTCATTTCTAAGTCCGGCGGCACTCCAGAACCCCGTAACGGCATGATTGAGGTACGAAATGCCTTTTCTGCCCAAAACTTAAACTTTGCCCAACAAGCCGTGGCTGTTACGGGTGTTGGCAGTAAACTCGATCAACAGGCCCATGCTGAAGGCTGGTTAACCACCTTTCCCATGGCCGATTGGGTGGGGGGACGAACTTCTGAATTGTCGGCCGTTGGGCTATTACCTGCGGCCCTACAGGGGATTGAGATTCGGGAAATGTTAGCCGGGGGGAAAGCTATGGATATCGCTACCCGTAAACCGGAGGTAAAAACCAATCCGGCGGCCTTATTAGCCTTAGCTTGGTATTATGCCGGAAATGGTAAGGGCGAAAAAGATATGGTGGTTTTACCCTATAAAGATAGTTTGCTGTTGTTTAGTCGTTATTTACAACAGTTAGTTATGGAATCTTTAGGGAAAGAAAAAGACCTCGATAGTAATATTGTCTATCAAGGAATTGCGGTTTATGGCAATAAAGGATCAACAGATCAACACGCCTATGTTCAACAATTACGCGACGGAGTTCCTAACTTTTTTGCCACCTTTATTGAAGTCTTACAGGATCGATCCTTGCCTTCTATTGAAGTAGAACCTGGTGTAACATCAGGGGATTATTTATCGGGATTTTTACTCGGAACCCGGCAAGCATTGTATGAAAATCATCGGGATTCAATTACCATTACGGTTCCAGAAGTTAACCCCGAAATTGTTGGCGCGTTAATTGCTTTGTATGAGCGGGCGGTGGGTTTATATGCGTCTTTAGTCAATATTAACGCTTACCATCAACCGGGGGTTGAAGCCGGGAAAAAAGCAGCCGCAGAGGTTCTGGAATTACAACATAAAATTATTCAAGTCCTCCAAGATGCAGGTCAAGCTCTATCTCTGGAAACCCTGGCTGAAAAGGCGGGAGTCCCTGATCAAATTGAAGCCATTTATAAAATTCTGCGACATTTAGCTACCAATCAACGAGGCGTATTATTAGTAGGAAATCTAGCAAAACCAGCATCCTTAATGGCAAGTATTCACTGGTAACTGCTGATTTTCAATTATTAATTGTTGAGGTATTGATGTATTGATTATTAGCGAGCGAGGACGCTCGCACCGCTTACTCCCCTACTGCCCCTGCCCCCCTACCTCCCCTGCCCCTGCTCCCCCTGACCCTCTGCCCCTATGCCTCTAACAATTCTAGTTGTTGATGATGATTTAGGGACTCGCCTCTCGATTAGTGATTACTTGGACATTTCGGGCTATTCGGTAATTGCCGCGGAGAATGGTCGGGAGGCGCTGCACCTAGTGGAGCAATATCAGCCTCACCTGATCGTGACAGATATTGGTATGCCTGAGATGGATGGCTATGAACTGATCAAGAAAGTCCGTGCTCGTCCTGTTTTTCGTCTGCTTCCGGTGATTTTTTTAACCGCCCATACCAGTACCAAAGAACGAATTCGAGGGTATCAACTCGGATGTGATAATTATTTGCCCAAACCCTTTGAGTTAGAGGAATTAGGGGTCGTAATTCGGGCTTTATTAGAGCGATCGCAATTAATTGAGTCGGAATGGCGAGTCCGTCTATCTGATTCGGTTGCGGATTTCCCTGATGGGGATTTAGATCCTGTAGCAAGGAGGTTACAACCCGCTTTAAAGATTAGTCTAACCGAACGAGAGCATCAAGTCCTAGAGTTGTTATCCGAAGGACTCTCTAATATTGCCATTGGCGATCACTTACACCTAAGTCCCAGAACTGTTGAGAAATATGTGAGTAGTTTATTAAGGAAAACAGATAGTAATAATCGTACAGAGTTAATCCGATTTGCTCTAAAAAATAATTTGATTTTTTGATAGGGTAGTCGCAAAATCTATTTTAGGGCTTGCTATAGTTACCTGTAACTTTATTGAGCAAGTGGTTGAGAGTATTGATCAAATTCTATAAAAAAATGAGCAAATTTAGGATTTAAACTCAACCTGAACATCATTAATATTTACATAATTCGGGAATAAATGTTTTAGTTTTTGTTGACGTTCTGATTCAGATTCCTCTGACCAATTCCATAAACTTTCATAGAAAAAGAAAGATACCCCAGCAAATTTACGTTTGCGGATTTCTGCTATTTGTTGTTCTATAATATTCATCGGAGTTGAACGATTTTTTAACCCGCTTAAAATTCCAATGGCTACGGGAATATGATTTTTTGCCAAGGTGACTTCTGAACGTTCTAACTCCGTGATAAATCGGTTTAAATCAGGACGATAAATCTGTAAAACCAATTGTTCTATCCATCCTTTTCTTTCCCAAGTAAACCAATCTTGTAGGTAAGCAGGTAAGGAAAAATGTAAGGGATTTGGGGATAAAGATACAATACAATTGGGTTTAATTGATTTGATGGTTTCAAAGGTTTTTTTCATGAATTGATTAATTTTATCGGCTCTCCATCTGACCCAATAGGTTTCATAAAAATCAGGAGAAGGAGATTGTCCGTTATGTTCCTTTTGATATAATTTAATGGTATGATCATCATAGCCAAATTCCGCAGGTAAACCAAAATGATCATCAAATTGAATCCCATCAATATCATAATTTTTAACAACTTCAGCAATTAAATCTAAAATAAATTGTTGAACTTCAGGATGGAAAGGATTTAACCAAACCCGTTCTCCAACTCCTTCTTTTTCGATCAAACTACCGTCTTGTTTTCGAGTGAGCCAACTTGGATGTTTTTTAACTAATTCTGAACTAGCAGGGGCCATAAACCCAAATTCAAACCAGGGAATAACAGTAAAATTCTGTTGATGTCCTTGAGTCACGATTTCCTGTAAAACATCTCTTTTTTTCAATCCCGGGTTAGGATCAATTGCAACTCCAAACACTCTTTGAGCAACGGGACTGGGGTATAAGGTATAACCTCCTTGCCAAATAGTCGGATATATAGTATTAAAATTTAAGGATTTTAAGCGTTGTAATCCAGAAGTTAAATGCTGGGAAGAATATAAAATATCACTATCAACATTAGTTAACCAAACCCCCCGAATTTCAGGGGAATGGGGTAGACCCTGACTCCAAGATTGTTGAAAATTAATGAATAAAAAAAGAGCGATCGCCAGGAAAAAACGAACGGAAACTTTTAAAATATTTATATTGAAAAAAAGTCGAATCGAGCTTTGAAAATATTTAAAAAACATGAATAAATAGAAAATTAATCAAAAAAAATTTTACAAGTTGTTCAACTTATGACATATATAAGTATTAAGCTAATCTTAACCGAGAACCGAGGTTAATTCTATGAATGAATTCCAAGCCCACCGTATTCGAGAAAATAATAGCACAAATATTGTATTTAATCTGTTAAACTCTAGTCCTTCCTTTCATAATCAACCTGAAGTTACCATCAGCTTTAACCCAAAGGTCGAAATTCTCTCTCCAATTCCCCAAGGTAGGGAGGGCACTGGTGATATTCTTGAACCTCCTACCCCTGTTATTCCTCAACCTCAGCCCCCCGTAACTCCCCCAATTCCCACCCTTCCCCCTTCACCTCCCCCCACACCCACGACACCACCGACACCAACAACTCCTACTCCCACACCGACAACTCCTACTCCCACACCGACAACTCCTACTCCCACACCGACAACTCCCACACCGACAACTCCTACTCCCACAGGCCCTATAACGCCAACAACTCCTACCCCGACAACTCCCACACCAACTCCGATCACGTCCTCTTTGGTTCAGGGAAGCGAGGGAAATGATACCTTGTTAGGAACTGATAGACCGGATTTAGTCGCTGGTTTAGGGGGGGATGACCTGATTTCAGGATTTACCGGAGATGATTCTCTGAATGGGAATGCAGGTAATGATATTCTCTATGGCGGTCAAAATAACGATACCCTGGTCGGAGAAGGGGGAAATGACCTACTACAAGGAAATAAAGGTGATGATTTAATCAATGGAGGCGCGGATAACGATACCTTATATGGGGGGATTAATAATGACAGCCTATTAGGTGAGGATGGTCGAGATCTAATTATAGGTGATAAAGGTGACGATAGTATGAATGGGGGACTGCGTAGCGATACCCTTTATGGCGGCGAGGATAATGACACCATACTCGGAGCAGAGGATGATGATTTTATCTATGGTGGTCAGGGGGAAGATTCCCTTGTAGGGGGTCTAGGGAATGATTTTCTCCAAGGGGATAAGCAAAGTGATCAAATCAATGGTGGTAAAGGTGATGATAGCCTTTATGGAGGTCAAGTCGATGATACCCTGATTGGCGGTGCTGGCAATGATTTTGTCAGTGGTGATAAAGGAAATGATGTTTTGACTGGGGTTGACCCGAATTCTCAACCGGCGGGATTTGTGGAAATTGATACTTTAAGCGGAGGAGTGGGGAATGATACCTTTGTTTTGGGAGACGGAACTCAAACCTATTATGTTAATGGGGCAGGAAGTATCATTGGATTTGTGGATTATGCGCTGATTGTTAATTTTAATCCCACCGAAGATGTGATTCTTTTAGGCCCTGGTAATTATCTACCAGCCCCCGCCCCGGAAAATTTACCCCAAGGAACAGCGATATATTTATTAACTGGAAAAGAGACAGAATTGATTGCAATTCTTGATGGTATCACTGATTTTAAATTTGATACTAATATTGGTCAACCAGGTAGTCCGATTCAATTTGCTGGAGGAAGTTAATCAGTCATCAGTTATCAGTTATCAGTCATCAGTTAAGAGTTAACAGTTTTCAGTCCATTACCCATTACTATTCCCTATATCTAAAACCATGAAGTATAGCCCCGTTGCGATCGCATTTGGTAGTAATTTGGGAGACTCTAAAACAACAGTTAAAACCGCATTAACTCTCCTAAATCAGCATCCCCAGATCCAAGTTAAATCCTGTTCGAGTTGGTATCAAACCGCTCCTGTTGGCCCTCCACAGCCGGATTATATTAATGGTTGTGCTATTCTGGAAGTTCAACTCAAACCTGATAGTCTATTAGAAATACTATTAGCTATTGAAATCCAACTGGGGCGGGTGCGACGAGAACCTTGGGGGCCAAGAACCCTTGACCTAGATGTACTTTTGTTTGATAATTTAATCTGGGAAACACCGACCTTACAAATTCCCCATCCCCGGATGAGAGAACGGGCGTTTGTATTAATTCCTCTGGCGGAAATCGCCCCGAATTGGATTGATCCGGTGACACAAAAAACTGTCTTTCAACTCCTAGAAACCGTTGATTGTTCAGGAATTCAAAAACTTTAATTTTTTTAACCCTAATTACTCTTAAAATATTATGACAAAACCCGGATCGGAACCCCCAACTATTTTACAAAATCGTCTGTTTTATCAAGGACGAAAGTTTAGTTTTGATGTCAATACTTTACGTCTT
Organism: Planktothrix agardhii NIES-204; assembly: GCA_003609755.1. Taxonomy (NCBI): domain Bacteria; kingdom Bacillati; phylum Cyanobacteriota; class Cyanophyceae; order Oscillatoriales; family Microcoleaceae; genus Planktothrix; species Planktothrix agardhii. The sequence goes on along the minus strand of AP017991.1, from coordinate 54,289 downwards.
CCTAATGGAGTAGAAGGGGACTGGGAATGTATTCGTCATCCCGGGGGGGCGTTAGTTATTCCCGTGACTTCAGAAGGTAAATTAGTCTTAGTCAAACAATATCGGTTTGCGGTCGCCGGACGAACTTTAGAATTTCCCGCCGGAACAATTGAACCAAATGAAGATCCCGCCGAAACTGTTAAGCGAGAAATCGAAGAAGAAACCGGATATCGCGCCCATCGCTGGCAAAAATTAGGACAATTTATATTAGCACCCGGTTATTGTGATGAAATTATTTATGCGTTTTTAGCCCAAGATTTAGAAAAATTAGAAACGCCCCCGCAACAGGATGAGGATGAGGATATTGAGACGGTTTTAATGACTCCCAAAGAACTAGAACAAGCAATTTTAGATGGTGAACCTGTAGATGCTAAAACTATTTCTAGTTTTCTATTAGCTAAACCATTTTTAAATATTTAATCTTCAATCCTAATTATTAATTTTAATTAAAATAGGATAAAATAAAGAGAGTTTATATACTGAAATCCAATCATGTCTGAAGATTTAATTTTATTTTGGCATCGACGAGATCTAAGAATTGATGATAATTTAGGACTGTTCAATGCTTGTGAATATAGTTCTAAAGTGGTCGGTTTATTTTGCTTAGATCCCAATATTTTAAACCGAGATGATATTGCTCCAGTCCGGGTTCACTATATGATTGGTTGTTTAGACTATCTACAGAAACAATATCAAAAACTAGGAAGTCAATTATTAATATTAGAGGGAAAACCTCAAGAAATAATTCCTAAATTAGCCAGGGAATTAAAAGCGAAAGCTGTTTACTTTAATTTAGATATTGAACCATTGGCTAGAGAACGCGATCGCATCGTTTCAGAAGCATTAAATTCGATGGGAATTATTACAAAAACGACTTGGGATCAGTTATTTCACCCCCCGGATCAAATTTTTACCCAATCTCAAGAACCCTATAAAGTTTATACTCCTTTTTGGCGTAATTTTAATCTTAAACCGAAAGCTAAACCAAAACCTCCCCTCTCTCCCAGCTTAATTAGTTTAACTGAATCCGAACAGGAATTAGCCGAAAAAATCGGCGTTATTCCCTTACCTTCCGCCCAAAAATTAGGCTTTATTTGGGAAAATTCCTTAATCTTGGAACCTGGAGAAATAGCCGCCCAAGAACGCCTAGAGGAATTTTGCGATCGCGCTTTATATGAATATGACGAACAGCGTAATTTTCCCGCCATTGATGGCACATCTCAACTAAGTGCAGCCTTAAAATTTGGGGTGATTAGTATTAGAAAAATCTGGGAAAAAACCCTCGAAGCGATAGAAACTTGTCGCAGTGATGAAGCCCGAAAGCAAATTCAATCTTGGCAACAGGAATTGGCTTGGCGGGAATTTTATCAACACGCTTTATATCATTTTCCCGAATTAGAATTAGGCCCCTATCGAGAACCATTTAAAACCTTTCCTTGGCATAATAATGAACAACATTTTCAAGCCTGGTGCGAAGGAAAAACAGGTTATCCAATTGTTGATGCCGCCATGCGACAATTAAATGAAAGTGGCTGGATGCACAACCGATGTCGGATGATTGTGGCTAATTTTTTAACCAAGGATTTAATTATTAATTGGCAATGGGGAGAAAAATACTTTATGCAAACCCTAATAGATGGAGATTTAGCTGCTAATAATGGGGGATGGCAATGGAGTGCGTCCAGTGGAATGGATACTAAACCATTAAGAATTTTTAACCCCGCCAGTCAAACCCAAAAATTCGATCCCGAAGCCGAATATATTCGCCAATGGTTGCCAGAATTAAGAAGTTTAGAAATAGAACAATTAGTCACTGGAAAGATATCAACTCGCGATCGCAAATCCTGCGGTTATCCCGAACCTATTGTCGATCATAATCAACAACAACGTCTGTTTAAACAACTCTATCAAGCCCAAAAAATTGAGCAGAGTTAGGTGCTATAGCAGGGAACGCCGGATCTGGGAACAGCCCCCCCAAACCCCCCGTACACGGGGGGCTAGGGGGGGAGGGAACAGGGGGGAAAATACTTCACCGTCTGGGTTCCAAGATCCATCTGGTATCCTAACTGCCTTGGCGGTTGCTATATAAACTATTAATGGGTAAGAGAGGATGTGGGCAAATCATTACCCTCCTGTTTATCCTTTCCAAACAAAAACTTTAGCCTCATATTCAGGTAAATCGATCATAATATTATCATCTCCCGATTGAATATCATAATTACTTGTCCACTCATGCCAAGTTCCATTGGCTGGGAAGTGAGAAACTTGATAACCTGCAAAATAATTGTCAGAGAAATTCACAACCACCACAATCCGAGAACCTTGATCATTCCATCGGGTATAAGCTAAAACTTTATTATCAGGATCTTCATGGAAAAAATCAATATTGCCACTATATAAAGCATGATTAGTTTCCCGTAGAAAAATCAAGCCTTTATAATGTTCAAATAAACTCTGATTACTGTCATTTTTCAGTAATTTCCAATCCAGTTTAGCAGATTCAAAGGTTTTGGGTTTATATTCTCCAAATTCTTCTCCCATCCAAATCATCGGAATACCTACGGCCGTGATTAATAATGCCGCCCCTAATTTCACTCGTTTAAACACTTCATCATCAAAAATTCCCCGATTTCCTAATTCCACGATTAAGCGATTATGATCATGATTACCCAAATAATTTACAATATTATTCGGCCCCATAAACCCTTGACGTTTACCATCTAAAATGTCTTTAAGTTGTTCTAAATCAAAGGTATCGCCACATAAATGATCCGTGAGAGTATGATAAAAACTATCATGCCAACAGCCATCCATCGGCCCATCACTGTTGGTAATAGTGGGGGTTTCCGGCACATATTCAGCCACATTATAAAAGGGTTTTACCCCAGCTTCCTGTTTAGCTTCCTGCACGACCCAAGCCATAAAATCATAGTTGCCAATTTGCTTGGCTCCATCATAACGAATACCATCAATATGATATTCTTTAGTCCAAAATCTTACCGTATCCCCAATAAATTTCCGAGCCGGATAAGTGCCTAATTTTTCATCATAGTGTTCATAATTAAATTCTGGGCCCCAGTTATATTCCGTATCTTGCTGGCTATGGTGATACCAATAATCATGATCAATTTGAGTTAAAGGACAGGATGCTTCGGAATGGTTATAAACCCCATCAATTAACACTCGAATTCCTCGCCCGTGACATTCATCAATCAGGTTTTTTAATTGTTCCGTTGTGCCGTAACTAGACTCGGACGCGAAGAAATAGCGAGGATTATATCCCCAACTATGATCCCCTGGATGTTCTTTAACAGGCATTAATTCAATCGCATTTATCCCTAATTCATACAAATAATCTAACTTTTCCATAACGTGTTGATATTTACCCCGGGAATGGATATCATCTTCTCCTCCCGAAAAATCCCCGACGTGCATTTCATAAATCACTAATTTATGATCGGGGGGTAAGGGTTTGTCATCATTTTTCCAAACATAAGTATCAACAATTTTTTCCCCATCTTTAATCCTAATTATGCCGTTTTGAGTCGCATCATCAATATCCGTGGCGTAGGGGTCAACAACTTCTATCCACTCATCGGGTTCTAAAAACCAACTTTTTGAACGGACTCGAAATTTGTATTGATAGATTTCGTCTTCTAACTCAACTTGAGTCCGAAAATAACCCTTGTCATCCTTTTGCATCGGAATATCTTTCCAGTTAGAAAAATTTCCGATTAAAGCTACTTCTTTGTTATAAGGAGCGAAAAGATAAAATTCAATTAAATTAGACATTTTTTATTGATAAAGCTATTTGTACTCCCGATTATATAGAAAAGCATTTCATAAATCATCTATCAAAAGAATGAGACACAATTTCTGAGTTATTCATATAAGTAATTGCACAAAATAAATTACCTAGTTGAGAGAGGGAACACCGGAACAACCCCCCGTGCACGGCAGGGTTTTTTCATTTTCAAAAATGCGATCGCTATATTCAAAAAAAATTGATGATTTTTTCGGTCAAATTCTCTCTAGTTTCTATCAAATAATTTGGAAATATTAAACATGAACGATTTTGATATTTATTGATAACAAAAGATAGCCATTATTTTTATTAAAATTCACATCTTTGACCCAATGTACTTGATTTTCAATTAACCAATGTGCTTTAATTTTTTCTGCAAATGTTTCGTCCATGACTAACATCTTTTTCTTCATATACTGTTAAAGGTTTTTCTGTTTTTGCTTATAAGTAATATTGCTAGTTAGCAGTGCCAAAATAATGATAGTCAACACTACCCATAAAGCAGACGGATTAGAACTTTTTAATAGTTTAGGACAACCCGGTTTATTAGTGGTGTATGATTCGCCAAATCCTACGCGAATTTTATCTGAGCGGGAAGTGTTTGCAGATATTTTCCATTTGTCCCACTATAGCGCTACGCACTAGGGAACACCGGAACACCGGAACACCGGATCAGTAAGCAGTGAATGAGTTTCAGGATTTAGAAGTGTCCTAACTTTAATGCGTAGCGCTATAGACTCCGACAAAATAACCCCCAAAAAATAATAGAGAGTCACAATCGATAACTCGATTGAATTGACTCTCTGTTTCCACCAGACTAACCAGAGGGAATAAAGGATTGCACCCAGTACGCTTATCAATATAGGGGACTCTCCTCTAGTCGTGCCTCTATCTATAGATAGAGATTAGCAGAAAAATCTTTAACAATCAAACGGTGTCTGGTTTGACCGGAATCTTGAGGGGAGTCAGGACTTACGCAGAATACCCAATTATACACCATCTGTAGGGGCTAACGGCCGTTCGCCCCTACTAGATATGGTTGTTTTGCGTAAGTCCTGGGAGTGCTGGGTCTGATACCTAATTGGTTTCTTCCTTCACCTTCTAACGATAAAATTCGGGTTTTAAATCCCTTTCCATTAAGGCTTCTACGGCTTTTTGGGGGGTGATTTGATGATTTAAAAGCTGATAAACTTGCCAGGAAATTGGTATAGGAATCTGTTCCCGATGGGCAATTTCAATTAAAACATTAGTAGTATTTACACCTTCGGCCGTACTTCCTAATTCCGTTAATACTTGTTCTAAGGTTTTGCCTTTTGCTAATCCATAACCTACCCGATAATTACGGCTTAAAGCGCTATTACAAGTGGTTAACATATCCCCCAAACCGGATAATCCAAAAAACGTTTCTGTTTTCCCCCCTAAATGGGTTCCAATTCTAATAATTTCGGTTAAGGCGCGAGTTAATAATGCCGATTTAGCATTAGTTCCTAACTGTAACCCATCGCAAACCCCCGCCGCGATCGCAATTACATTTTTTAGGGTTCCTCCTAATTCTGTTCCCATCGGATCGAAACTGGTATAAACCCGAAAGCGATTAGAAGCAAATACCTGTTGCACAATCTTTGCCGCCTCTAAATCTTCACTCGCTACCACCGTGGCGGCGGGTAAACCCTGTTCAATTTCTGCGGATAAATTCGGCCCAGATAAAACTACAATTGGATGGTCAGGAAACCCCATTCCCCAAAGTTGGGAAGGAGTTAGGGTACTATCAGGATCTAAACCTTTTGTAGCGGTGACAATCGGGATTTTATCGGGTAATTTTAGGGTTTGCAGTTGTTCGATGGTGACGGCAACTCCTCTCATTGAAATTGCAGAAACTAAGACATCAATGGAGTCAATACTTTCGGCTAAGGAATTATCTAAACGCCGTGACCACAAATGGACGGTATGACCATTATAACGAGCTAATTGGGCGAGGGCTGAACCCCAAGCCCCCGCACCTAAAATGGCTAAAGTTAAGGGTTCATTTGATACTGAGGAGTCAGACATAATAGTAGAATCTTGAATCATAAAGCCCATCAGATTTTAGAAGGTTTGATTATAATATTGAATTCCATCAAAAATTCCTGTAACTCCAGGGAAATTACTATAATAAACATTTTTTAAAGGTTTGATTTTATCGAGTAATTTTAATTCGGAGTTTCCTACCGCAATACTTTTAAGTCCGGTTTCAAATAAGGGTAAATCATTTAAGGAATCCCCAGATGTAATCACTTGATGGGAAGCAATTTTTAAGTAATTCATTAGTTTTAGCAACGTTGAACCTTTAGCAATACCTTTGGGCAAAATATCTAAATATTTATCCGCCGAGGTAATACAATCAAATCCGGCATCTTGAATTTTTTTAATGATTCGATCTTGATTTTGATCGGGTTTATAATAATAGGAAACTCGATATTTAGGGGATAGGGGTTGTAGGATTAATTTCGGTTCATCGACTAATATTTTGGTAGCAAATTCGCTAGAATTTCCCCAAATATCGGCAATCCAATTTTGGACTTGGGCAACGGGTGTTAAGGTTTTTCCCTCATAAACGGTTGTTCCTACATCCCCAATAATATAATCAGGTCTGGGAATGATTAGGTTTTTTTCTTCGTATAAACGCAAGGTCAATTCTAAACTACGACCTGTGACAAAAATTAATAATAAGCGATCGCGTTTTGACTGCAAATAGTTATAAAATTTCTGTCGTTCCTGTAGAGAACCCCCTAAAAATGTCCCATCTAAATCCGTTGCTAAAACTAAAGTGTTATGGGTGATCATGGTTCCGTTTTGAGTTATGCTGAGTTTACCTCCTGATCATATAGTAGTAAGCCCTTTAGGGCTATCTAAGTCCTTTTGTCCTTAAATTGATTATGGATATCAGTTTTTTAGCTAAGGGTTTAATCATTGGTTTTTCCATTGCCGCCCCCGTTGGGCCCATCGGGATTTTGTGTATTCGTCGTTGTTTGTCTCAAGGGTATTGGGCGGGATTTTTTACTGGATTGGGGGCCGCTACTGCTGATGCCTTATATGGCTTTATTGCGGGATTTGGATTGACCATCATTTCTAATTATTTGGTGAGTCAACAAATGGGATTAAAACTGATGGGTGGATTATTTTTATGTTATTTGGGATTTAAAATAGCCTTAGAAAAACCAACAGAAGAAGTGGCAAAAACATCGAAAAAAATGATAAGTGCTTACGCTTCAACCTTTTTTCTAACAATTACCAATCCCATCACTATTTTATCATTTATTGCTATTTTTGCTGGATTGGGTTTAGGCATAACAAACAATTATTGGGATGCGGGAATCCTGGTTTTAGGAGTCTTTTTAGGATCGGGATTATGGTGGTTAATTTTAGTCAGTGGGGTTAGTTTATTTCAAGATAGAATTAACACTCATATTTTACAATGGATTAACCGGATTTCAGGAATTATAATTATTGGGTTTGGTTTAGCTGCATTATTGAGCCTGATCAGAGAGGGTTAAATTATAAAGGCATAATAAAAAACTATAGCAATCCTAAATGATTTTCTATGTATAAGTATACTGATGAATTTTGGGAAAATCAAATTTATGTTCTTTGGTAAAGAACTCAAACAAAAATTTGATAATCTTAAACGACCTGCATAAATACCAATACTTCCTCAAAAAGTTTTTCGCTTGTAACCAAATATCTTCAACCGGATTTTGTTGCGGAGCATTAGGAGCAAATAAAATACAAGTAATTAAAAAATCATCAGGTTCTTTATCCCCATTTATTTCTGATAAAAAATTTCTAAATTCTCCAAATCTATTCAATTAATTCTGTATATCATGCTCTTGACACTGATTTAGGACTGCTATATCGGGTATAACGTCGCGAAACTAACAAATTCCCAGGGGAAAACCGGAGTATACTAGAATCGTGAAACATTTTTGAATGATTTCTGCGTGGAACTCTCTTGCAAAAGTCAGTATGCCCTTCTCGCCCTGATGGAGTTGGCAACTCACTATGATGATCCAGAACCGAGGCAAGTCCGCCAAATTTCCGCCCAGCATAACATTCCTGATCGCTATCTTGAACAATTGCTGGCTACCTTGCGGCGCTGTGGCCTTGTTCGCAGTCAACGAGGCTCAAAAGGTGGATATTATCTGGGGAAGGAACCAGGGAAAATTACTCTGTTTGATGTGGTGAAGTGCTTAGAGGGATCAGATCCCGAAGCGTCTCCTCAAAATTCTTGCCCTAATACCGTTGAAGGTACGGTGATCTGGGAATTTTGGCAGGAAGCAGAGCAAATGGCGAATTCTGTATTACAAAAATACAGCTTAAAAGACCTTTGTGAACAAAGAGATGCCCGACAACAGAAGGATATCATGTATTACATCTGAAGGCTTAGGGATGAGTTCCTCAAACTATTTGTATCATTGTTGTTTATCTTCAAGTTAATTATGCGTATCGCCCATAACATTACGGAATTAGTCGGTAACACCCCCCTCGTCCAACTCAACCGGATTCCCAAGGCGGAAGGGTGTGTGGCTCAAATAGTGGTCAAATTAGAAGGCATGAACCCCTCGGCTTCGGTCAAGGATCGAATTGGGGTGAATATGATTAATGTTGCTGAAAAAGAAGGAATGATTACTCCGGGTAAGACGGTATTAGTCGAACCAACATCGGGTAATACTGGAATTGCCTTAGCAATGGTGGCCGCCGCTAGGGGCTATCGTTTAATTTTAACTATGCCCGAAACCATGAGTTCAGAACGGCGGGCAATGTTAAAAGCCTATGGTGCCGAATTGGAACTCACCCCCGGAATTGAAGGGATGAGTGGCTGTATCCGCCGGGCGCAGGAAATTGTGGATACCCTGCCCGATGCCTATATGTTGCAACAATTTCAGAATCCGGCCAACCCCCAAATTCACCGCAAAACCACCGCCGAGGAAATTTGGGCCGATACCGATGGCTCTGTAGATATTTTAATCTCTGGAGTGGGAACTGGAGGGACTTTAACCGGGATAGCTGAAGTCCTGAAACAACGCAAAACGGATTTTCAGGCGATCGCAGTAGAACCCGCCAATAGTCCAATTTTATCCGGGGGTAAACCTGGCCCCCATAAAATTCAAGGGATTGGGGCGGGGTTCGTTCCTCCGGTTTTGAATGTGGATATGATTGACGAAGTGATTCAAGTTACTGATGAAAATGCCATGATTTTTGGCCGTCGGATTTCCAGGGAAGAAGGGATTTTATCGGGAATTTCCACCGGGGCAGCCTTATATGCGGCTATTCAAGTGGGTAAACGTCCTGAAAATAAAGGAAAACTGATTGTTTTGATCCAGCCAAGTTTCGGTGAACGTTATTTGAGTACACCTTTATTTCAAGAGGGTTGACGGTTAATCGTCAAGAAATATTAACGGAAATCGTTAGAATTGATATATTAACAGAATCATGTTCTGAACTTCAGGGCTGATTCTGTTCCTGATCAACCCGCACCCGCATCTGTTATGTTAACTGGCCCAAAAGAGGAAACGGTACAACGCAATGGGGAAGTGAAACATCCCGTTCAGTTCTCGGAAGTTCCCCGACGGCGATGGAAACCTTGGATGATTGCAATTTTGGCTTCGGGACTATTGGCTATTCTGGCAACGGTTTATTTAGCCCGGAGTCGGAATCAAATTAAGCCCGATGCGATCGCGACCCTGACGGTTTCCGGTGGAAGCGAAGGATTTAACGGTGAAAATTACCGCCAGTGGGGTAGTTCAACCCGTGCGCCGGGTAAACCTCAGTCCCAAAACCCAAGGGCGGTTAGCGCAATTATATGTGGAACAGGGGGATATTGTCCAAGCTGGGGATATTGTGGCGCGGATGGAAAGTGGCGAAATTGAAGCCCAACTGTTCCAAGCCCAAGCCCGTTTGGATCGGGTTAAAGCTAATTTAGACAAGCTGCAAACCGGAACCCGACCGGAGGAAATTGTTCAAGCTCAAGCTCGTTTAAATCAGGTTAAAGCTAATTTATCTCAACTGCGATCGGGGACTCGTCCCGAAGAAATTGCTCAGGCAAAAGCTCGCTTAAAAGAATCGGAATCTCGTTTAAAAGATGCCCAATCAGGTAGTTTAATTGATGAAATTGATCAAGCAAAAGCTCGAATTGATGCCAACAAAGCCGAATTAAAATTAGCAGTAGAACGGGTACAACGCTATCAAGATTTAAAGGGAGAAGGGGCAATTTCTCAGGATAAATTAGATGAATATTTACGCGATGAACGCAGGTTAGAAGCACTACAAAATGAAGTCGAAAAACGTTTAGAACAATTACAACAAGTTCAGCGATCGCAAATTCAACAAAGACAAGCTAATGTTGAACAGGAACGTCAAGCCTTAAATCAACTCAAAAATGGCACTCGTGCTGAAGAAATTGCTCGTTCAGAAGCAGAAGTTGCTGAATCCCAAAGTAAATTAAATCAGTTAAAAAATGGCACTCGTTCAGAGGAAATTACCTCCGCAAAAGCGGAAGTTGCTGAAGCCGAAGGACAGGTAAAATTCTATCAAGTTCAAATCGAAGATACCAAAGTTCGCGCCCCGTTTTCGGGAATTATTACCCAACGTTATGCCGTTGAAGGTGCCTTTGTTACCCCAGCAACTTCAGCTTCCGAAGCCACTTCAGCCACTTCCACTTCTATTGTTGCTTTAGCCAAAGATATAGAAGTTTTAGCTAAAATTCCAGAGGCGGATATTGCTCAAATTAAACCTAATCAACCCGTTGAAATTATTGCCGACTCCTATCCCGATCAAGTATTTAAAGGTCGAGTTAATATTATTGCCCCCGAAGCGGTAAAAGAACGGGATGTTACGTTATTTCAAGCTCGAATTATTATCGAAACCGGAAAAGATCAACTTCAGTCGGGAATGAATGTTGATTTACGTTTTATTGGGGAGAAACTCAAACAAGCGTTAGTGGTTCCCACCGTTGCTATTGTAACAAATAAAGGTAAAGCGGGGGTGTTACTTCCCGATGCTAATAATAAGCCACAATTTCACCCCGTTACCGTTGGTTCCCAAATCGGTAATCAAATTCAAGTATTGAAAGGTTTACAAACTGGAGATCGGGTTTTTATTGAGTTACCCAAAGGACAAAAATTAGGTGATATTTTTAAGGAGAAAATGGATAACCCGTAGGGGCGGGTTCTGTAATATAGCAGGGAACACCGGAACAGCCCCCCCAAACCCCCGGTGCACAGGGGGCTAGGGGGGGAGGGAACACCGGGGGAAAATACTTCACCGTCTGGGTTCCAAGATCCGTCTGGTGTCCTAACTGCCTTAGCGGTTGCTATATACCTTGTTCCCCTTTCCGGTAATCATTGACTTTTTTCAGTTTCTCTAAGCGACCCAAATTTAAACCCAGAGGGATAGCGAGGCTCCCGACAAGAGAACAGACATTATAGCCATTTTGCCTGAGCCTTGCAGAAACCATCAAATAATTATTGATTTAATACCCCTAAAACCGTATCATGAATAATCCCATTACTAACAATAATACCCCGGTTATCTAACATCTTAGGATTAGAGGCAAAATCCAAAGGTTTACCAAACATATCACTCACCCGTCCCCCCGCTTCTTCTACTACAATTGCCCCCGCCGCATGATCCCAAATATTCTCCCGATAATTAGGGGTTTTAGGAGAGGGAAGTCGCAAATATAAAGCCGCTTTTCCAGACGCCACCGCCCCATATTTTGCCTGAGAATCCATCTTAACTGCTGGGGCAATAATTCCCACCGCTTTAGCCACAGCATCCTGGCGTTCAATATCACCATGACTGGCTTCAATACTACCTACAAATCGCAGATTTTCCATATCATTTTCCGGTACAACTTGAATCGGAATTTCTTCCCCCGTGGCTACTATTATCATCGTTGCACCCTGTCCCCTAACCGCCACAAATAGGGCCCCAGGTTGATGATTTTCCACCGGATAAGCTGGGCATCCCATCACCCCAACTTTCACCTCTCCATCCTCAATTAAAGCCAAGGCGATCGCATATTGATCCTGTCTTAAAAAGCCCTTTGTACCATCAATTGGGTCTAATGTCCAAAACCTTTTTTCAACCTTGCCATTCCCTTGATTAATCCAGTTTATAATTTGTTCTGAAGTAGCATCAGGAATAATTTCCTGTACATATTCAGTAATTTTTGCTAAATTTTCCGCCATTTCTGGAGTTTGTAATTCCGTGGCATCTTCTTCCCCGACAACCGGATCATTAGGGAATACTTCTGCTAAAGCTTTACAAATAATAGCTTGAGAACCATAATCAGCCACGGTGACAGGACTTTTATCATTTTTCTCCATAGCTTGGGGAATATTTTGACGCACTTTTTGACACAGTTTCCAAGCACTTAATGTGGCTGTAATCGCAATTTCTTTTTCTTTTTCGTAGGACATAAAAACTCCAATAATGGGGATCACAGATTTAAAAGGATTACGCAGATTAACACAGATTAAAATCTGTGAAACCCTCTTAAATCTGTGTTTATTATTTTAAACAATAAAAGGTTAAAGCACAATTGCCGTAGGTTTTTTCTCGACAAATTTCTAGGTCTGTAATTGGTTGAATCTGCCAACGATGGGTATGGTGTTCTACGGCAATTTCCCCGTGATCAGATAGAAGTTGATATTGAGATATGGCTTCTAATACAGGTTGATAAAGATTGCTATTATAGGGCGGATCGAAATAAATACAATCAAATTTTTGCCCCGATAATATCTTTAATTTCCCTAAAATATCTCCCCGAATTACTTGAATTTGTTGGGAAGAATCCGCCATTGTTTGCCAATTTTCTTGAATAACTTTACAGGCTTTCCCGTGTTGTTCAATCCCGATCACAACCGCCGCCCCCCGACATAATGCCTCGGCCCCCATTGACCCACTACCCGTACATAAATCTAACCAGCAACAGCCTTTTATTTTAACCTGCCAAATATTAAAAACCGCTTCTCTCACTCTAGCTAATGTCGGTCTGGTTTCTTCTCCAGGTAAGGTTTTTAATAGGCGGTTTCCATAGATTCTTAAACTCAAAAATTTATTCCTCTAATCAATAATAAACTGGGTTTATATTATACAGAAACTTGGTTTCTCATCTCAATGGTTTGAGGTTCACCCTGAACTAATTCAACAAAATTATCCAATATTTTTAACCCGGCGTTAGAGGATTTTTCCGGGTGAAATTGTACCGCCATCACGTTATCTTTTGCGATCGCAGCCGTGATAATTTGACTTCCATGTTGAATGGTAGCGGCGGTTAAATTCCTATCAGTTGGATCAACATAATAGGAATGCACAAAATATACCCAAGGTTGGGAACCAATGGTTTTCCATAATGGTAAATCAGGTTGAATTAAAGATAGTTGATTCCAACCAATATGGGGTATAGTCAACCCAGGTTCGGACTGAAAACGTCGGACTGTTCCAGGGAATATTCCTAAGCCTTTTTCTTGACCTTCTTCTGAAGATTCAAACAGAATTTGTAACCCTAAACAAATCCCTAAAAAGGGAACACCGGAAGCAATTACATCTTGAATTGGTTCGACTAAATTGCGCGATCGCAAATGTTGCATCGCGGGGTCAAAGGAACCCACCCCAGGTAATACAACCGCATCAGCATTTTTAATAATTGTAGCTGAGTCAGTTACTTGAGGTGTTACCCCGGCTTTTTCTAAGCCTTTACAAACGGAGTGCAAATTCCCCATATCATAGTCAATTACCGCGATCACAGACATTGATTTATTTCCTTATCCTGTGGTTTGAAACTATTTTAATTTTACCATTTTTTCTGCTTTGTTAAAATATTTTTTTGTAAGATGATCCCCCCTAACCCCCATTAAAAAGGGGGGAAACGGATTTTAAAATACCCCTGATCAATTTTCAAAGTCCCCCTTAATAAGGGGGATTTAGGGAGATCTCAACTAAGATTTAGAAACCAATAAAGTTGTCGATGCACTGCGGCCAAATTGTTCGGGAGTATGTTGTAATTTCGCTTCCGCACCCGGCCATAAATATTCCCCTGGAGTAACAGCACGAACTAAATAATGTAGTTGATAAATACCCGGTTCTAAGCGATCGCTATAGGCAGTAATTCGGTCATTATGAACCGTTTGATAGTCAATTTGCCAACTACTTTTTTGAGCTTCTACTGCTAAATTACTGGTTTTAAAACTAGCATTAATAGCTTCAAATCCGGCGGGAAGGGGGTCAGTAATCATTACTTGATTAACGGGACGATCAGTAATAATATCTAAACCGATATCAAACACTTGTCCGGGTGTCACTTTCAGCAAATCTTTAGGGGAATTTAAGTCAATTGTTTGTAAGACTTTATCCTCATTAGCTGGGCGAATTGTGCGGGTAATTCTTAACCCATTTAAACGTCCGGGTTGATTTCCTTTTAAGCGATAACGATAGGCGACCCAATAATTTAATTTACCTTGATTTGACGGTTTTAAAATTAAGTTATTTTCGCCCTTGGGTAATTCCGACATGGGTATATTCAAACTAAAAGTAGAATCTTTATACCCTTTGAATTGAGTTTCTCCTAATGTTTGATCTCCTAAATTAATCGCCACATTAAAGTTAGGGGGTGTAGCTTCTGTTTGACTATATGCAGTTAAAGCTGTTAACGCCTGGGCATTATCATAACTGCCTCCCCAGGTTCCATCTCGACGCAGATTTAATAAACTTTCCACTAGCTTATCAACGGTGGCAGATTGGGAATTTTTAGTTAACAATAAACGTAACCCTTGGGATTGAATCGTTGTATCAGAATTCAACCAACTATAACCTTGAGGTAAGTTCAGAGTTGCTGTTCTTCCGGTTACATAAATCTGTTTTTGCACTTGCTCAAATAGACGATTATACTCCTGTTTCCATTGGGGAAATTGAGATAAATATTGTACAAATTTAATCTGGGTAACTTGATCAAATTTATCAAAATTTTGCAAGATATCATCTAAGAAATCACTGCGTTTTTCCCCCAGAGCATCTAAAGCAATTAAGGCATTTAAACGGATTTGATTTTTGCAAACTTCATCGCTACAAAAATCATATTTTAGGGGATCATTTACACCTTGAGTTAAATAGGTTTTGAGAGATTTAATTAACTTAGAATTAACCGAAAATCCAGTATTTTGAGCTTGAGCTAAGGCTTCCCCTGTATAAGCAGAAAGGAAAGGACTAGAGACTCTTGAACCAGGATAGGGTACAATTCCACCATCTTCTAGTTGCAGTGTTTTAATATCTGTTAAAGCGGTTTTAGCCCGTTCAGATAACTGCAAATTACTGAAATTTTGACCGTATTTTTTACCCAAAATCTGCATATTAGCAGCGATAATTAATTCACTAACAGCAGGTTCGAGAAACGGCCATTTTTCTCGATTAAATACCTGTTCAGCGGAAGCAGTTAGTTGGGGAATTAGGGTACTGGCTAAATTAATATCTAATCCTCCGAAATCGGGAACTACTTTTTTACTGATATTCAGGGGAATTGTGACAGTATTGGTTGTCCGTCCTGACTCAATTACCTGTTCATTCACGTCAAAAGTTTTAACCGTTAAAGGCACTTCAAACCCATCGGATTTACCGTTAAATTCCGTGGTAAATTGAACTTGAGCCTCCCCCGCTTGTTTAACTAAAATTGGAAAGCGATAGGCATTTGTTCCCGCTTCTGCATTAGTTTTTAAGGTTTGTTGATTGGCGTTTTCAGGGGAAAATTGAATCCCACCGTTAACAGTTCCCGTAATATTTAATTTGCCCTTTTCTTCGGTTAAATTGGTAATAGATAATCCGGCTAAAATGCGATCGCCAGGACGGGCAAATTGTGGTAAAATGGGGTTAGAAATTAATGCTTGAGTGGTCATAAATGTAGTTTCAGCCGACCCAAATTTTTGACTCCCATCCGTTGCTATTACCATCACTCGCCAGGTAGTTAAATCATCAGGAAGTTTAAAATTAACCGTGGCTTTTCCTAGATTATCGGTAATAATTGAACCATTATAAAATGCTAAGGCTTGAAAATCTTTGCGAATTCGAGTATTAGCTGTAGCAGTAGACAAACCGCCTCCATAACCCCAACCTTTTTCTAAAGCAGAGGCTAATTGATTTAAAATAACCGCCGGACGATTATCACTAAATCTTGTGGAAATCGGTTGTTCCGCATAGACGGTTTCTATTAAATTCGGAGGTCGATAATTATTGAGTTGTAAAACTGAATCATTGACCACCATCACGGTGAATTGTCCGCGAATAGGTTGATTTTTGGTATCAGTTAAAGTTAGGTCTAAGGTCTGTTGGGAACCGGGTTCTAGTTTGGCTTGTTGGGGATTAACTTGGACTTGCAAATATTGATCTTCTAGGTTGATTTTAAAGGGTGTAAATCCAATTTTAGCTAAATTTTCTAAACTCCCAGGTTCGAGTTCGGAAATCGGTTTTCCTTGTCGAACTAATACCGCTTCAACTGCCGCATTTGGTAACATTTCCGGGGTGACTTGAAACTGAATTTCTGGCGCACCACCTTTAACTTTAATTACCTTTTCGTAAAGGGGTTTATCCCGTACTACGGCAAAATATAATTCTGCTTCTGGATAGGGAGATTGAATTAAAGCCGTTGCAGTTTCTCCGGGTTTATAAGTAGTTTTATTCAGTTTAATTATTAATTGTTCTTCATCTCCTCCCCAATAAACTAACCCACTTCCTGTCACCCAAATTTGTAAATCCGTGGCGGTAATTTCATTATTTCCATCGCTAAAATTAGCACGAATGCGATAGGAACCGGACTCTGGGGCGGTTAAATCAACCTTTTGTTCCTTTTGACCCGACTTAATATCAACTTGAGCAACGGTTTGATATTGAATTTGATTTTTAGGGGTTCGCGCTCCTTCAACAACCCGCGTCACTTGGCTATAATCCATTTTTTGCAATTGCAAATTTACTCCAATATTTTCTATGGGTTTTCCTTGAATATCAGTGACAATCATATCAATAGGAAATGCCTTACCCGCTTCGGCAATAAATGGTGTTTTTAACCCAATAAAACGGTCACTGGGAAGGGCGGTAAAGGATTCAGAATTGGCAACGGATAAGTTAGAAATATCCGTCACTTCCACATCAACCCGATAGGTCATGGGATAGGGTAAATCCTTATCAATGGTGATGGTTTTACTCCCCTGACCTTGTGCATTTAACTGTTGATTTTCTTGCAATACACTATCAGAAACATTGGGTTTTTCTTCCGGCCAAAACCATTGACGACCAAAGGAATAATTTTCCCATGCTTTCGGAATAAAATCCGTTCCATTCCGAGTAACATAATATTTAGCAGCACCGTCGGCTACGGGAGCCCCAAACAGATATTCACTCTGAGCATTTGCCGTGATTTTATCTCCAATTTTGGCGAATTTTTGATCTAAATTTAGGGATACTTTAAAATTAGGTGGTTTAAATTCAGCAACGCGGAAATCACCTAAAAGTTCTACCCCATTTTTGTCTTCTGCATGAATAATATAATTTCCCAAAGGTTGGTTTGCTTCTAAGGAAAATTCTACAGAAAACGTCGCAAATTCATTGGTTTTATACTCTCCTAATACTTGCTTTTGTTTTTTGGGATTTTCCAAAGTCACCGTATAATTTTGATTTTTATTTGGTTTTAATGTGCCATTTTCTAGGGAATAGGCGATACCCGTTAAGGCAACTTTTTCCCCAGGTTGATACAGTTGACGGTCTGAAAAAATCACGCCCCGGGATAGGGTTTGTTTATCTTCCCAATTGGCATCAATTCCATATCCATATTCTCCACTATAGGATAACGTGCGAGTAAATGCCCAATCTTTGCCTTCTTTAGCAATCACTAATAATTCCGGTGCTTTGGCAAATCTTTCCCCCTGCATACATTGTTTTAACTGTTGAGAATTTAACCATAATATGCCTTGATTATTGGTAATTCCCTTTGCACAAGTTTGAGGTTTAGGATGGGATTTAGCATCGAGTTTAGAGGGATAAATTTCAACGGTTGCTCCTGCAACAACGGAGCCATTATCTAAGTGATTAACCCGCACCATTCCTGACTCTGGAAACCATTGGGCAAAAACGCCTAAATTAGTTAATTGTACCAGTCCATTAAATTGAGGTTCACTCCATTTTTGTTCCCCTTCCTGTTGATAACGGGTGGTTTTTGCCGTGACTCCGTAGGCTAACATTCCCGTATTTCCTCCTAATTTATCTTTTAAATTAATTGAGGTTTCTTGAATGTTATTTTTCGGGGTTGGAACATCAAAATTTGTCCATTTTTCCTGGGGAAGTAATAGATTTTTTCTTCCTTCATCTCTCGAATAAGCCGTATCGGTATAAACTAAATCCGTGGGTTGCACCACTTTATAAGCGGCTTGATATTTGGATTCTGGTAAATTTAAAGTAGAAATATTCAGTTCTAAATTTTGTTGAGAGGGGAAAATATTTAATCCCGAAGGTACGGAAATATCTGGGGTTAAATCTCCAGTTTTATAACTAACAGTAACTGGTTTTCCTAATTTCTGGTTAAATGTATCTTCGACTTCTGCACCAATCGTAATAGTATAATTGGTTTGGGGTTCTAAAGCCCAAGGATTGATGGTAACTCTCTCATAATCATTATAGGCTTGAATGACTTTAATATCGGGTTTAGGGGCAGGTTTAATGGTAATATTTTTTAGGGCTGATTCGGCAATAATTCCATTATTAAATTGCAGTTGAGGATTTCCAGTTACAAATCGTCCTGATGTTCCTTCTTCGGAAGCTTTACCCTGAAGTTCTAAACTGACAAATTTTAAATTATCATAGGTTTGAATCTGGCTAGAAATCTCAACTTGGGTTTCTAAATTTCCTTTAACTGGACGTAAGCCAGGTGTGATTTTAAATTGATATTTAGTAGCAGATTGTAATGGTTGTTTGGGAGTAACAATATATTCTGGGTTTTGAGTTGCTGAATTGAATCTTTTTAAAGGTTCAATCTGGGTTTGATTGTCTTCTGATTGGGCAATTTTAACTTCAATAGGAATTGCTTTATTGGTTTTTTGAGAAATTAGTTGTAAGTGTTCTTTTAAGGATGCTAAATCTAATTCTACGTTGGAATTAAATGTGAGTTCGGGATTTAATCCTAATGGATTTTCTGGAGAACCGGGTTGTTCTTCACTTCCAGGTAAATTAGATAATTTAATCGGTTCGGTGGCAAATGTCCAGCTAATATCCTGGTCTAATTGATTTTTGTTTAAATCGGTTAATCCTTTTTTGATAGTAACTTGTAAACGGGTAGCTAAGGGTAGGGCTTTATCGGCTTGAAACCCTATCATTCTAGGTGTTAAAAATCGAAATTCGCCAGGTATTTTTGGGGTAATTTCAAAATTATTCAGGAGTTTTTTTTGTCCTGAACTATCTAAACTTTCTAGGGGAATTAAAGGACTTTTAAAAATAACATGAATTTGACTTAATTCTGGACTTTCACCGATAGGATTAATTGTTTCAATCCATTCAGGAATTTGAGGTTTGGGTAAGTCAGCAATCATCGGGATGACTTCGCTAACGGGGGAATTACTGATAATTCGGCATCCCACCAAGGTTAATATAAATAGAAAAACGAAGACAAACTGCTTGCGAATCAAGCGAAATCGGCTAGAATTTATCATCGGATTCGGTTATGATAGTTTCTTATGTAATAACAGATATTCTAATCAAAATCCCAGAATATTCCAGAAGATTTAATTTTAGTTTATGTTTGGGCTTCAAAAATGGGAAAAAATCTGAATCTCTGATCAGTTTTGTAACAAAAATTAACTTCAACTAGAGATGAGTTTGTTCATCATGACAGTTAATTCTAATATTCCTTATTATATAATAGAACAAATCTCCATTACCCATTACCCATATTACTATGGAAACAAATATTCTAACCTTACCGCCGATTTTAAAATTAAAACTGGATTTAACCTCGGAACAATTTTGGCAATTGTGTCAAGAAAATCATGATTTTAGATTTGAACGCACGAACTCAGGAGAGTTAATTATTATGCCACCAACTGGAGGAAATACAGGAAAACGGAATGTTAAAATTACCACTCAAATTGATTTATGGAATTCAAAAACCCGTTTAGGTGAAGTTTTTGATTCTAATACAGGTTTTACCCTTCCTAATGGTGCTGACCGCGCTCCTGATGCTTCTTGGGTAAGTCGAGAACGTTGGGAATCTTTAACACCTGAACAACAAGATAAATTTGTGCCTTTGTGTCCTGATTTTGTGGTGGAATTAATGTCTCCAAGTGATAGTTTAGAAAAAACTCGTCAAAAAATGCAAGAATATCAGGAGAATGGGGCAAAATTAGGTTGGTTAATTAATCGTAAACAGCAACAAATTGAAGTTTATCGTCTGCATCAAGATGTAGAAATCTTGGCACACCCTAATCAAGTTTCAGGTGAGGATATTTTACCAGGTTTTGTGTTAGATTTAACTTCGATTTGGTAAGCGATTTAGTATTTAATCCCCATTCCCTTCAAAAACCCAAATTACTATGGAAACCAATATTCTGACCTTACCGCCGATTTTAAAATTAAAACTGGATTTAACCTCGGAACAATTTTGGCAATTGTGTCAAGAAAATAATGATTTTCAATTTGAACGCACGACTTCAGGAGAGTTAATTATTATGCCACCAACTGGAGGAAATACAGGTAAACGGAATGCTGATTTAATTTTTCAACTTTTAGTCTGGAAACGTCAGAATAATTTAGGTGAAGTTTTTGATTCCAATACGGGTTTTACCCTTCCTAATGGTGCTGACCGCGCTCCTGATGCTTCTTGGGTAAGTCGAGAACGTTGGGAATCTTTAACACCTGAACAACAAGATAAATTTGTGCCTTTGTGTCCTGATTTTGTGGTGGAATTAATGTCTCCAAGTGATAGTTTAGAAAAAACTCGTCAAAAAATGCAAGAATATCAGGAGAATGGGGCAAAATTAGGTTGGTTAATTAATCGTAAACAGCAACAAATTGAAGTTTATCGTCTGCATCAAGATGTGGAAATCTTGGCACACCCTAATCAAGTTTCAGGCGAGGATATTTTGCCCGGTTTTGTATTGGATTTAACTTCGATTTGGTAAGCTATTAAGTATTTAAACTGGGGAAGGAGAAGCAGGGAGAGCAGAAGCAGTGCGAGCGTCCTCGCTCGCTGAATATCACCCAAAACCCAAAACCCATTCGTAATTCCCTATTCCCCACTATAAAATCAATCTATTCAAAAACGCTAATTAATGATATCCTAGAGGTATTTGAATTTCCCATTTAAGTTAAGGTAGGGTAATTATGCAAGTTAATGATTTAGGATTTGTTGCCAGCATTTTGTTTGTGTCAGTTCCTGCGGTTTTTCTGTTGATTCTGTATATTCAAACCCAAAGTCAGGATGGTAAACAAGGTTAATACCAGTTCTTCCTGAATTTTGATTGAATTTTAATTCAAAAAAAGCGCCATCAGACTGTTACTGTGGCGCTTTTTATTTTGACATCCACCCCGCCGTAAAATGAAACAGCCCTGGGTTTGGGGGGGCTGTTCCGGTGTTCCCTCTCTCAACTAGGTAATTTATTTTGTGCAACTACTTATTTGTTAATTCAGAGTGGATTATTTTGCCGTTGTCCGTGTTAACAACACAGGACAATTAGCATAAACTCGGACATAATCTGAGAGGGAACTTCCCAACAATCGGTCTAAGTCAATAAAGCTCTTAGCCATGTTGGGGCGACGGTCTGGGGAACCTAACATTAATAAATCCGCCCCCAATTCTTCAGCAACGCTACACAATTCTGGGCCTGGTTTACCAATCCCACTAACACAACGATAGCTGATTCCCATGCGTTTTACTTCTTCAATTGCCGGGGCTAAAATAGGATCTTTTTCGGCATTATTACTGAAATCTTGGCTCGATTTCCCTGATATATCTTTATTAATGTGGACTAAAATTAGTTGAGTCCCAGCAATATCTTTAGCAAAGGAAATTGCCAATTGTAAACACTGTTTGGATGCTTCGGAATTATCCACCGCCACCATAATTTTACGCAGTTTTTTGACATAGATATCGTCCTTGACTAATAGCATCGGACGAGTGGTGAGTTGAAACACATACTGACTGACGGAGTTTTCCAGAATCGCTTGTAGAAGTCCTAAACCCCGGGAACCCATAATAATTAAATCCACATCTTCCTCGTTGGCCACTTGACAAACGATATCTTTAGGATCACCTTGTTTAAGTAGAGGATTAATTTGCTTAGGGTCGAGTTTAATCAAGGTAACAGCTTCGGCCAGAATTTTCCCAGCCTCAGTTAACTTTTCCGACATCGTATCCGAACTCACTTCAGGGGAAACAACGTGTAGAAGCGTGACCGATGCTTGTTGGAAAGAGGGGATATCCAAAAGCATATTCAGCATTTCTTCACATAATCCCCGACCGGCAACCGCAACTAGAATTTTTTTTATCATGGGTTTTCCTTCAGATTAAAATAGATTATTTATCAGGGCTCAGATCTATCCAACACGGATCAAACAGTATCCATACCTAGAATAATCCCCCGTGTTGACAGATAATTTGTAGAAATGTTGCGTTCTAAATCTATTTGTAAAGTGTTTGAAACAAATCCCGTTCCCCAGTCCCCCTGCTCAACGGATACTCTCCGGTCAACCCCTTGGTTTGACTATGTTGTGCGGGTTTCTCCCCACCATACCGATTATGGTGGTATCGTTTGGCATGGAACCTATATATCTTGGATGGAAGAAGCCCGGGTAGAACGGTTACGTTTGGCGGGATTAGAGTATCATACCTTAGTAGAAATGGGTTGCGAATTACCCGTTGTCGAGTTGAACATTCACTACTATAAACCCGTGAAAATGGGAATGCAGGTGGTGGTTAAAAGTCGAATCCTACCTACTAAGGGGGTACGAATTCCCTGGGAATACCGGATTGAATCCCTAGATGGTCAATCCCACTATCTCAGCGCCCAAGTGACTTTGGTTCCTATTGATGGACAAACGGGGAAAATTATGCGTCGTTTACCCCCGATATTGCAAACATCTTTGGCTCAAATGCTGGGAACATCTACGCTATAATTTATTATACTATCCGGTTGTATTTTTCTAATCTCCAAAAGCAATTTGCCCTTATTGAAAGCTGCCTTTTTCAGCCCTCAAATTGATTAATTCCGATACTGAATATCACCAAACCAGATTACCCTAATTTTTGATCACAACCCTGGTTATAAAAATGGATATATCCTCCCACCGATTTCTTAGCTATATTGATGCCCATGGCGGTCAAATTCGGTTTAAATCCGTTCCCAATCAAGGCACTACTTTTTATATTAAACTCCCCCAAACTCAACTAAAAGAAATGCACGCTGAAGTTGCCGAAGAAGTCAAATTAAACTAGAATTAAACTTTAAACCTATTACCCATTACCCATTACCTATTTCCTTGAATTCTATTCGTCCTCTCCCCAAAGATGTTGTTGATTTAATTGCGGCGAGTGAAGTCATTGACTCCTTAGTGGCGGTGGTTCGGGAATTAGTTGAAAATGCCTTAGATGCCCAAGCAAACCGGATTACAATTTCAGTCTGGCCGGAGTCTTGGCGGGTGCAAGTGGTAGATAATGGTTTAGGAATGGACTTAACTAATTTAAAACAAGCTGCCGTCGCCCATAGTACGAGTAAAATTAACACGATTACCGATTTATTTCAAATTAATAGTTTAGGATTTCGGGGGGAAGCCTTACACAGTTTAGCCCAATTATCGGATTTAGAAATTATTAGCCGTCCTAGTTGTCCTTCCCTTGCTAATTCCGGTTGGCGTATTAGTTATAATCATCAAGGAGAAGTTGTTAAAACCGAAACTATTGCTGTCGCCCAGGGAACAGTTATTACAGTTTCTAATTTGTTTGAAAATTGGCAAAATCGACGTCAATCTTTACCTGCTTCGGCTCAACAATTGCGCGGTATTCAGTTAATAATTCAGCAAATTGCTTTATGTCATCCCCAAGTAACTTGGCAACTGCGTCAAGGCAATAATCCTTGGTTTCAAATTAGTCCGGGGGTGAATGCTCAACAGATTTTACCCCAGATTATTAAAAATATTCAATTCAGTGATTTATTTTATTTGAAAATTCCGCCAGATTATGATAATATTAATCTAAAGGAAATTGAATTAATATTAGGATTACCCGATCGCGCTTCACGTCGCCGACCCGATTGGGTGAAGGTTGCTATTAATGGCCGAATGGTGCGATCGCCGGAATTAGAACAAACCCTATTAACCGCCCTAGCACGCACCTGTCCCCGCGATCGCTATCCCATTTGTTTTGTACATTTACACCTGTTCCCCGAACAAATAGACTGGAATAGAAACCCGGATAAAAGTGAAGTTTATCTCCAGAATTTGAACCAATGGCAAGAACTGATTAGTCAAGGAATTGAACAGGCTTTAAGGTTAAATTTTGAGCGAATTTCTCCTCCGCAAAATCGGATTGAGAAGTTATTAAAAGTATCGGAAGAAAAAGGCAGCTATAATATTAATTCGGAAACTCAGTTAGATGCTACAAGCTGTCAAACCGAATTAGGAATATTAGAAATAAAAGCGATCGCCCAAGTTTTAAATACCTATATTATTGCCGAACATTCTAGCGGATTATGGTTAATTGAACAACATATTGCCCATGAACGGATTTTATATGAACAAATCTGTGATCAATGGCGATTAATTCCCCTCGAACCCAGCATTATTTTACAATCCTTATCAACAGCACAATTAGAACAAATGCAGCGTTTAGGATTAGAAGTTGATCCCTTTGGAGACGGGGTTTGGGTAGTCAGAAACGCCCCGGAATTACTAATCAAACGTAGTGATTGTTCAGAAGCCTTATTAGAATTAAGTTTAGGAGGAGATTTACAAACCGCACAGGTCGCCACCGCCTGTCGGAGTGCGATCAAAAATGGCACACCCCTGAGTTTAACCCAGATGCAAACCATATTAGATCAATGGATGAAAACCCGCAATCCTCGTACCTGTCCCCATGGTCGTCCAATTGTTTTACAACTAGAAGAATCGGCCCTATCCCGTTTTTTCCGTCGGAATTGGGTGATTGGGAAAAGTCATGGAATTTAGGGGTTTTGTTAAATAGTCTAATCTAGTTGAAATGTTGAGAAAATATAAAATTTTTATCAAAGACAAGCTAAAAAAATTAAAGTGTGAAGTTCAAAAATATAGACTAGAATAATTACCAAACTCATTCTGATTTAATTCCATAAAATCTATGAAAATCAAACTTCTAACGACGGTTGCTTTGGTCGGAATATTAGGTTTCGTTACCCCTGTTGTATTCTCCCCTAGTCCCAGTGTTGCCCAAATTTATACCGGATTTCGGGTTAAAACCGATAAACCCTTTACAGTTCGACTCATCAATGAAGCGGGAAAACCTGTTTTATTTGGTTTAAGTCAAAATCCCTCTAAAACTTTAGCCAGTGGACAATCAACTGTTCTACCGTTTTCCCAGATAAAAACGAAGCCGGGGGAAGTCAACATTTTAGTTTATACCCAAGATGGCACTCGTCTGGGGATGAAACCAACATTTGACGAGGAAAAAAATGAACTGACCGTCAATATTTCTTCAGGTGGTGCAGGTCATAAAAATATTAGTATTAGTTCTAATGGAATGGTTGAACTAATTTAAGATTAAATAGCAAAAGCCCCACGCCTCTACCCAAAGGGTGAGTCTGTCTAAATCAGGTAAGGGCGAATGGCTATTCGCCCCTACCGCTTGATATTAGACTTTAATTCTGACAATATTCTTCGTAAACACCGTCTAAAAGCAAGTTAAACGCATCAACGGCTGTTTGTACGGAGTCTAATGCGGCTCGTTGTTGTTCGGTGGTTTGACACAGTTGTAACAAAGCTTTACGAGTCATTTGACTATGGATTTCATCAGCTTTTTCATGAACTTTAAAGAAGGATAAAGCTGATTCTTCTTTAATACCATAAAATTCTTCTAATCCGGCAATTTTTGTGGTAGAAACTTCAGGAAATTGGGATTCATAAGCATAGAGTGCGGCCAACCCTTTTTCTGCTTCTTCACTACGCGATAATTTTTTCAGAATTTTAACAGATTCTTGGGTTTTATTTAAAGGTTGACGGTCAAGAACAGCACTCCGTTCTACTCCTAAACCTTCTGCAAACTGTAACCATAATTCGGGATGATGGGCCGAGCCCCGTTCTTCTTCAATCAGGTTTTCTAATAACATTTTGCGAATGTTGATGTCATCACAAGCCGCATGGGTGGCACTGACATAGGTGGGGAAGTTATGAACGTGCAAATAATATTCCTGGGCATACTCTTGTAACATGGTTAATGTCAGCTTCCCTTCCGTCCACATTTGATAAAAGGGGTGCTTGAGCAGGTGATTACTTTCAATAATTTCGTTGAGTTTAGCCAGAAATACCGTTTCAGTTAAAGGCTGATCTTGGGTTAACATTCGCTTTCCTATAAATATCGGTTCCCCAGAATCTTATCTTAAAATCAATATTTGTCAAGTAATCAGTTGTAGGGGCGGGTTGGTGCTAAATCTTTGTTAATCACCTAAATCTCGATGAACCCGCCCGTACCAGTTAACTGTTCATCACCCATTACCTAAAACCTAAAACCTAAAACCTATTACCCATTACCCATTACCCATTACCTATTGATTATTCTGGATTTAAAAGCGATCGCAAAGCCTCTTTCATTTCTTCAATTGTTGTTGTCGCCGTTCCAAATTGACGCACGACTAAACTAGCCGCTAAATTCCCTAAAACTGCCGATTCCCACAACGATGAACCCGTACATAAACCCAAAGTTAAAGCCGCCACGACCGTATCTCCTGCACCCGTAACATCAAAAACATCCGTGCGATTAAAAGGCGGGATTTGAAATTGTTGCTCTCCCTCAAACAAACTCATTCCTTCTTCCCCGCGTGTAATTAACATTGAACTAGCTTGAGTTAATCTTAATAAATCCTGTCCCGCCTGTTGTAAAGTTCGCTGATTTTTAATCGAATATCCCACAGCTTTTTCCGCTTCAGGAAGGTTAGGAGTAAACAAAGTTGCACCCGTAAATCTAGGTAAATCTTTTTGAGTATCAACAATAGTTAAAGGAGCTTTTAATGCCGATTCAATTACCAATTGGGTTAAAACTCCATCCCCATAATCTGAACAAACCACCGCATCTACAGTATCAATATTTTCACTAATATATTCAGCTAATTTTAACTGTAATTTAATATCCGGTAATTCGTCAGATTTGCGATCAACTCTGACAATTTGTTGGGTAACAGATTGACGAGCATGACCCGAAATCCGAGTTTTCGTTACCGTGGGACGGT
Organism: Planktothrix agardhii NIES-204; assembly: GCA_003609755.1. Taxonomy (NCBI): domain Bacteria; kingdom Bacillati; phylum Cyanobacteriota; class Cyanophyceae; order Oscillatoriales; family Microcoleaceae; genus Planktothrix; species Planktothrix agardhii. The sequence continues at coordinate 26,968 of AP017991.1, read as the reverse complement.
TGGGATCAATAAAAATTCCCCCAATATCAATTCCCGCCTGTTCAAAAATTCCACAAAGGGCAATTCCTTGATCATCCTTTCCCACCAGTCCAGCAACCTTTACCGAGGCTCCTAATTTTGCCAAATTGTAAACCGCATTCGCACCCCCCCCAGGAATTTGATGGGTATGTTCATGGCGGAGAATTAATACCGGAGCTTCACGGGATAAACGTTCCACTTGACCTGTCAAAAATTCATCTAAAGTTAAATCCCCTACCACCAAAACCCGCGCCTGGGAAAATAGATTCATTCGTTTTAATAATGAATCCATTGCGGCGTTTAATTGGGTCAAAAATGAAGCATCCAGTATCATATTTCTGATCAGTTGTCGTTCAACTATTAACAGTCAACTATCAACAGTCAACTGTCAATATTTCTACTTTAATTTCCCCTGAATGAATCTTTTCAGTTGCAACACTTGTTTTTTCAAGGCATCCAGTTCCGCCTGCATTGTATCCATTTGAGCCTTAATTGCTGCAATATCCGTCGCGTCTCCAGCATGAGAAACTTGAGGAGCAGGTGCAGAAGTCGGTGCAGGAGTTCCAGGGGTGGATAGGGGTGGCCGGGGGAGATTGGCTTTTTGGAAGGCCAATTTAATTGCAGAAATTAGTTGATTCTTCTCAAAGGGCTTTTCAATAAATTCAAAATATTGAAAGGGTTCAGAAATTTTTTCGGTGACTTCTTCTTTCCGTCCCGACATCAGGACAAGGGGAATGCGCCGCAAGGTTTCATCCGCTTGAATTCGCTGAAACACATCCCAGCCACTTAACTTAGGCAGGAGGAAATCCAGCATAATTAAATTGGGATGTTCTTTTTGCACGAATTCGAGTCCTTCTTTGCCATCTTTGGCTTCTAATACCTCAAAGTTACCAGGGGGTAACATTTCTCTGACTCGAACTCTAATTACTTTACTATCATCAATAACCAGTATTTTCCGACCTGCCACAACTAACTCCCATAACGATAATGATGCGTTAACTATTATTATATTGGGTTAAAGTGATCCAATGATTAAAAAGACCTGCATCTTTAGAATACATAACTAGATTAATCTGAGAAGAAGCCAAAATAACAACGGAACTTGAATATGTCCGCCCCTTCTGATTTAGCACTAGAACAATCTTATCGTGATCGGGATCAAAATGCCATTGAACCTATCCCGGCCTGGTTACGTCGTCCCATCGGTAAGGCCAGTGAATTATCCTCTGTACAACGGATTATCAAACAGCGCCAAATTCATACGATTTGTGAGGAAGGTCGTTGTCCCAACCGGGGGGAATGTTATGCCCAGAAAACCGCAACTTTTTTATTAATGGGGCCAACTTGTACCCGCTCCTGTGGCTTTTGTCAAGTGGATAAGGGTCATGCACCGATGCCCCTTGATCCCGAAGAACCCCAAAAAGTGGCCGAAGCTGTACAAATTTTAGGGTTAGGCTATGTGGTCTTAACTTCCGTGGCCAGGGATGATTTGGCCGATGGGGGGGCCCGGTGGTTCGTGGCGACAATGGACAGAATTCGAGAGCTTAACCCCGAAACCCAGATTGAAGTCCTGACGGCGGATTTTTGGGGCGGGCAAGGGGGCGGTAATCCCCAGGAACTCCAATATCAACGGATTGCCACCGTAGTTGAAGCGGAACCTGCCTGTTATAACCATAATGTCGAAACAGTCCAAAGACTGCAAGCACCAGTGAGAAGGGGGGCTAAGTATGGGCGATCGCTGGACGTATTAAGAATTGTGAAACAACTTGATCCCCGCATTCCCACAAAATCCGGCTTAATGTTAGGACATGGAGAAACCGAAGCCGAAATTATTCAAACCCTGGAAGATTTACGGGAAGCCGGATGTGACCGAATTACCCTGGGTCAATATATGCGTCCGTCCCTGAAACATCTTCCCGTGCGAAAATATTGGACACCGGAAGAATTTCAGCATTTGGGAGCGATCGCCACCAAAATCGGGTTTGCTCACGTCCGCTCTGGGCCATTAGTGCGGAGTTCCTATCATGCTGGAGAGTCCGATCCCGATGCAGTTGCTTCTGTGGTTTAATTGAATCATTGTATTTAGGAACTAAATATGGCTACCAAAACTCAAACATCCAGTGGCTCTTATACCTTTCGTGCATTTTGGGCAATTCTTCTGTTAGGAATTAACTTTTTAGTTGCCGCTTACTATTTCGGTATCATTGTGTAATTTAAACATCATCAATTTTTAAAGACTGTGCTGCTCTTGATCAATCTTCTAAGATGAGGAGAACATCTTTAACTCCTCAGATCATGGCAGCACCTATTTTTTTATGAATTATTTAGTTTCTCATGCGGCTCATGCGATATTCAAGTTGAGTGGTAGAACCTTGTGCTAAAGTTAAATTATTCCAACCTAGTACAATTGCTAGAGTAATCAGAATAACCAGAATAATATTTTGGAGCTTAAGACACTTTTTTAACATATTTTAATCTTTTATCCCTTTGCGTTTAGGATTACTGACCAATGACTCAAACAAATGTTGCTATTTTAATTTTTAATGGGGTGCAACTATTAGATTTTATCGGCCCTTTTGAGGTATTTTCGATTACATCAGAAATTAATGAGGATCAACCTTTTAATGTGTTTCTAGTCGCAGAAACCTTAAATTCAGTTCAATGCCATTATGGTTTGAGCTTTAATCCAGATTGTACTCTATTAGATAGTCCTCCTCCCGATATTATTATTATTCCTGGTGGTATAGGGACTAGAGAGGCTCTGAATCAACTGCAAATTCTAGCTTGGATTCAATCTAAAGGATATCATGCCGAGTTAATTTTATCAGTTTGTACGGGTGCTTTACTGTTAGCAAAAGTCGGTTTATTGGATGGTTTAGTAGCGACAACTCATCATCAAGCATTAGATCAATTACAGGCGATGGCACCCCAAACCACTGTTGTTGATAATCAACGATTTGTTGATAATGGAAAAATTATTACGGCTGGGGGAATTTCGGCAGGAATTGATATGTCTCTTTATGTTGTGGCTAAACTTTTAGGGGATAGTAAGGCTTTAAAAACGGCTCAATATATGGAGTATGACTGGAAACCGAAAACCAAAGTTACCCCCATTCCTAAAATATCAAATTCTATCGGGTTTTGACACTCCCATCCATAAAGGTTTCGGTTTCGGAGTGATCCAGTGATCCAGCGGTTGAAACCGTGGCTACACAAACAAAACCCGCCGGCGCGGGTTTTAAACCCTTGATCAAAGGAGGTTAATCGAAGAACAAACCCGCGCCGCAAAGGAGGTTAATAGTCCGCGCAGGCGGACTTCGTTTGTGTAGCCACGATTTCAATCGCTGGATCTCTATAAATCTCTATAAGTATAAATTCTTAAGTTTTGTAACTTTACCCTGGATTTATAAATTGCAATTGTTAAACTAAACCAAAAGACCAATATTTAACAGCAACTTACTGACTGAATCAAAAAATTTTAATCAAATTTTTGACTCTTTTTATTGATTAAGCCGAGGTTAGGGTGATTCTACATTTCCGCAAAAATTGACGACTTTTAGTATCAATTTTTACTATAACTGAAACGTTTTAAGGAGTCTAGGAATGAGCAGAACGCTTAAAATCGCAAAAGATGGCAGTATTTATGAGTTTCAAGAAGAACAAATTATACAAGTTACGGAAACTCAAGGACTGATTCAACGACTGATTCAAACCCTGCAATTCACTTCAGCAGAAACCTTTGAAGTGATTCAAGATGAGGATATTGCATCTCGACGAGGTATTGTTGAACCCAGATCCTCTACTAGAAAGATTAATGAAGAAGGAATTAAACTGATTAAATCCTTTGAAGGATTGCATGATTTAAAACAAGGTTCTCATGGTACTTATGTACAATCTTATCTTGACCCCGTTAATATCTGGACAATTGGTTGGGGATTTACAGAAGGGGTTTATGAAGGCATGACGATGACAATTCCAGAAGCAGAAGCACGCCTCAAAAAAGAATTAGGAAAATATGAAATTTCTGTTCTTGATGGGGTGAAAGTTGATATTAATGATAATCAATTTTCGGCTTTAGTTTCTTTTTGTTATAACGTCGGAGCCAGAGCTTTATTTGAGTCAACTTTGTTAAGACTTTTAAACCAAGGAAAATATAAAGAAGCTGCGGATCAATTTTTGAGATGGGATAAAGCCGGAGGACAAGTATTAGCGGGTTTATCTCGTCGTCGGAGAGCCGAACGTTCTTTATTTTTAAGTGAATCTTGGGAATCGGCAAAAACTTGGGAGCCTAAACGAGTTTTACGCTTATCTGAACCCGGTCAACCGTTAATCCAAGGTCAAGACGTTGAGCAACTACAAAAAGCCCTGGTCAACGCGGGATTTAATCTGCAACCCGATGGCATTTTTGGAGGACAAACCCAACAGGCAATTAAACAGTTTCAACAGCAAAATAATTTAACAGTAGATGGTATTGCTGGTGCTGAAACCTTAAAAAAATTGGGTTTATAAACGAGATAAAATCCGAAGTTGAACTCTAAAAAAACGCCTTGAAATCGAGGAAAAGTTATTATGTCCAATCCAGAACATCAGCATCCAAATCTCTTAGAAAACCCTGAAATAGAAGCTTGTTTTGAATTTTATGAACGGGAAGCTCGTTCAGCCATTAAAGCCAGTTTTAATGGTTTAGTCCGAGATGTTCCCGGTGAGTCTACGGCGATTGTTAATGCCCTTTTTCAACAACTCATTCATCAAATTAACCTCGTTCTTCCTAACGCTTTAGTCAGTTTTGATGATCTGAATGTTGATTTAGGTGATGCGGCATTTCCCTTAGTTCAACCTCCGGCAAAAGAGGCTATAAAACGAGCGATCGCAGCCCGAGGAATTGCAATGGTTATTAACTCCTCCTATCGCACCATTGCCCAACAAATGTTGCTCTATAATTGGTACAAGGATAAGAGTCCTGTCGCCTTACCAGGGTCGAGTAATCATCAAAGTGGATTAGCACTTGATATTGAAGATCCCAGAGGTTGGGAACCCTATTTAATGGCTCAAAATTGGTATCCTTTAGCCGGAGATCCTCCTCATTTTGATTATGTAGGAGGCGGGACTAAAGATATTCGTTCCGTGGCTATTTTAGCCTTTCAAAAACTGTGGAATAAAAACCATCCCAATGAACGAATTACAGAGGATGGAATTTATGGACTTGGTGGTGAAACCGAGTCAGCGCTGAACCGTTCGACCGCAATGGGGTTTTCTAAAGCACCTTGGGATGAACAACCCAGAGTCCTACGGTTGTGCAGACCGATGATGGAAGGATCGGATGTGAAATGGTTGCAAACCTGCTTAAAAAATGCAGAAATTACCGTGTCAACTGATGGAGTTTTTGGGCCAGGGACAGACAAAGCCGTTAAAGAGTTTCAACAGAAAAAGAATTTAAAAGCAGATGGAATTGTTAGCACAGAAACTCGTAAACACTTAGCTTAAACTCAGTCTATTTCTAAGATTTTTAAATAGATTGATATTACAAGTCTATTTAGTAAATTAGGCAGATTAACCGAGTCTTAATTCTTGATTGATAAGTCTTGGAAAAATCTGCCTGCTCACTCTTGTATCCAAATTTTAAAATCGGAGAAAAAATGTCTAATTTATCTGAACAAAAAAACAAATTTTATGCTCTTTTAATCGGAATTGATGGTTATATCCCGAATCCAATGTATAAGAATCTCAAGGGATGTGTACGCGATATTAACTTAGTGGGAGATTATTTCTTAAAAACCCTGAATATTCCATCGGAACAAATTGTTAAGTTAATTTCTCCGAATCCTGATATTTCTGATTTGAGTGTTACTCCAGACCTGCTACCTACTTATGAAAATATTGTCGGGAAGTTTCACACGATTACAGAACTTGCCCAACCCGGAGAACAAGTGTGTATTTATTACTCTGGACATGGAGGACGGGCGAAAACCATCTATCCAGAACTCAAGGGAACTGACCAACCCGATGAAGGTATTGTCCCGATGGATATTGGGGATCAAGAAGGTCGTTATCTGCGAGATGTGGAATTAGCAACCCTGCTCAAACGCATGATTGATAAAGGGTTAGTGGTGACGGTAATTCTGGATAGTTGTCACTCCGGGGACGCAATACGAGGGGATGATATAGCCATTAGAAGCCCTGGAGAGATTGATATTGCATCCCGAAGTGTCGAAAGTATTGTCGGAACCCGTGAACAACTAATACAAAACTGGCGAATGCTGATGGATGGAACGCCAACAGGGACAACGGATGGACGCTGGTTTCCTCAACGGAGAGATTATGTGTTATTAGCAGCTTGTCGTCCCAGCGAGTTCGCTTATGAGTATGCGGTGAGTGGTAAAGAGCGACATGGAGCGCTCACTTACTGGCTGATCGATACCTTAACCAGCGCTCCTTCTGGCTTGACTTACAAGACATTACACGATCGCGTTAGTGCCAAGATTCAAAGCAAGTTCCCTTCCCAGATGCCCATGCTATCGGGAGAAAGCGATCGCTTTGTGTTTGGAGTTGAGCGAAGTTCGTTACAATACGCCGTGAATGTATTAGAGGTGGTTGAGGAAAACTCAGAACCGAAACAGGTTCGACTGGATGCAGGAATGGTCAACGGTCTGAGTGCAGGTGCACGCTTTGCGATTTATCCTTATGGCATAACGGATTTTACCCAAAAAAACCAGCAGTTAGCGATCGCTGAAATTGCCAGAGTGGGAGCTTCCGATGCCTGGGCTAATGTCGTTGAAGTCCTACGTTCTGGCAAAATTGAGCCGGGATCTCAGGCGGTGATGCTGTCAGTACCCGTTAATTTAGTACGGGGAGTACGCCTATTCAAAAAAGCGGTAGGTGAAAAAGACCATCAACTAACTCAAAGCATTAAAGATCAAGAAGAAGATGCACTAAAAGCAGTTGAGGTAGCACTCGCAGATAATGGCTGGTTGAAACTAGCTGATGCCCAAGAGAAAGAAGATTATTTGGTGGCAGTGAACCGACAAGGTGAGTATGAAATTTGCGTCGGTACGCCAGTTGAAAACCTAACCCCAGCCCTCAAAATTGGAGATGCTGAAACTCCACAAAAAGTGGTGCAACGTTTGGTACACCTAGCAAAATATCAAGCTATTCAAGAATTAAGCAATCAATTTTCTGATTTGACGAGCAAATTAGAAGTGGAATTACTGACCCAACCCAACTGGCGACCCGGAATGGTTAAGGAACCAAAACCCTTCCCCGACCCGACTCATTTAGTTGTGAAATCCGATGAAACTACATTCTTGCGAATCAAAAATATTTCATCTCAAGTTTTAAATATTGCTGTATTGGATATTGAACCCACCTGGCAAGTTTCTCGTTTGCAATTAGAAAACGAGCTAAAAATTTATTACCCGTTTAATTCCAATCAAGAAATTTTGCATCCTCTCAACTTTCAGTTACCAAATACTTCCAAATACAACCAAGCCAAAGAAACCATTAAAGTTTTTGCAACTCTCAGACCGAACGATTTTCGTTGGCTGGAGTTACCTCCCCTGGATGAAGAAATTGCGCCCAAAGCGGGACTCTCACGGGATGATAGTCCCCTGGGAAAATTGCTGACTGCTCTTGGTGCTGAAATTCCAGAACTCACCCGTGCGGCAGTACCCATTTTCGATCCGAGTCAAGAGTGGACAACGAAAGAGATCAAGATCACAATTAACAATTACGAATTATGAATTACGAATTACGAGTTAACAATTACCAATTATGTCAAACTTTCAACATAGTTATGCCTTAGTTATTGGCATTAATAACTACAATAACGGCATTTCTTCCCTCAAAACTGCCGTCAGCGATGCCACAGAAATCGCCCATATCCTTGAAAGCAAGCAAGGTTACACTGTTACTTTGCTGGTAGATAACGGAGCTACCCTTAGCCAAATTCGGCAGGTATTAGAGACAGAACTGCCGAACCAAATTCAGAAGGGCGATCGCTTTCTCTTTTATTTTGCAGGACATGGCATTGCTATGAATGGTGAGGATGGGCCTGAAGGGTATCTTGTTCCTCAAGATGCTAAGTCTGGGAGTATTAGCACTTACCTACGGATGTCAGAAGTGAATAAAGCTCTGCTTCAGCTTCCCTGTCGTCACTTTTTAGGAATTCTGGACTGTTGTTTTGCGGGTGCTTTTCGTTGGTCGAGTACGCGCCAAGCTATTCCCCTGGAACTGTTAACACTTCACAAAGAACGCTATGATCGCTTCATTCAAGATCCCGCATGGCAAGTGATCACCTCAGCAGCCTACGATCAGACGGCCCTGGATGCCTTTGATCTCAAAGATGATCGGGGACAAACAGGAGTCCATTCTCCCTTTGCCAATGCTTTGATCGCAGCCCTCGAAGGCAAAGCTGATGCTTTTCCCCCCGCAGAAGCTAATAAACCAGCCGGGGATGGGGTGATTACAGCATCTGAACTCTATTTATATTTGCGCGAACAGGTGGAAATTGCTACGGAAGTACGTGCCATCCGTCAGACTCCGGGCATCTATCCCATGAACAAACATGACAAAGGAGAATACATTTTCCTGACACCCGGACACGCCCTGAATCTACCACCTGCTCCCCCATTGGATGTTTCCAAAAATCCCTATCGTGGTTTGTTATCGTTTGGAGAAGAACACAGCGACTTGTTTTTTGGCAAAAGTGCTTTAACCCAAAAACTTTATGAGTTTGTTACCTCTAGTAAGCTAACCGTTATGCTGGGTGCATCGGGTTCCGGTAAATCCAGTTTGGTACAAGCCGGACTTATCCCTAAACTACGAAAAGTTAAGGATAGTAATACTTGGTTTATTCTACCGCCCTTCCGACCCGGTGAGTCTCCCTTCAAGGCTTTGAATAATGCCCTAGCATCGGTTAATCAACCTGCGATCGCTCCAGACCATGAAGCAAGCTCTTTAGGTTTACTCACCCCAGGGGAAGGTCTTGGCCATTGGTTTACCGAGCATCCTCAAGGAAAGTTACTGCTAGTTGTCGATCAGTTTGAGGAATTAATTACACTCTGCCAAAATGATTCTGAGCGACAACAGTTTTTAGCAGCGTTAGCAGGAGCGATCGCAACATATCCGAATCAACTCCATCTTGTCCTAACCCTGCGCTCTGATTTTGAGCCACAGTTTCGCAATACAGTTTTAGAGAAGGACTGGCAAACGGCCCGATTTATTGTCCCGGCGATGAAACGGGAAGAATTACGAGAGGCGATCGAAGCACCTGCATCAGCACGGGTGATGTACTTTGACCCCCATGAGTTAGTCGAACAGTTAATTGACGAAGTGGCAAATATGCCCGGAGCATTGCCACTACTGTCCTTTGCCTTGAGTGAACTTTACCTAAAATACCTGAAGCGACAGGAAGATGCCAAGAACCGGGGAGAAACAATTGATCGCGCCATTACTCAGGCAGATTATCAGGAATTGGGAGGGGTAACGCGATCGCTGACTCAACGGGCTGATCAAGAATATGAGGAACTGGTTAAGCAAGATATAGCATATTCTCAAACTATTCGGAATGTCATGTTGCGGATGGTGGCGGTGGGTGGGGAACTGGCCAGGAGACGAGTTCCGATGTCTGAACTGGAATATCCAGAACCTGAAAATACAAGAGTGAAGACCGTTATTCAACACTTTTCGGCTGCACGATTATTAACTCATGGTATTGATAGTGAAGCACAACCCTATGTAGAGCCAGCCCATGATGCTTTAGTACGAGGATGGCAAAAACTTTTGAAGTGGAAACAACAAGACCTCGTTAATCTGTTACGGCAAAGGGAATTAACACCTGTAGCCATTCAATGGGCAGATAGTGTCAATAAAAAACAATCTCAAGGATTACTTTGGGATGATGATCCTCGACTTCCCCAAGTTAAAGCCCAACTGAAATTAGATCCCTATTGGTTAAATCAGGAAGAAACAACTTTTGTTAATGATAGCAAAAAGCGGAAACAACAAAAATCAATTTTTTCGTTTTTGGTTTGGTTATTAATTTTAGGAGTTGCTGCTTCAGCGTTGTGGTATCAAAATCAATCCAAAAGACAACAATTAAATAATGCTTTAATTCAATCTTCCGAATTTTTAAGTTCTAAACAGCCGTTAAAATCTCTTGAGAATGCTATTCAAGCTGGAGAAAGTGTAAAAAATGGCAGAAATTTGATGACTATATTGAAGCAAAATTCAGTATTCATGCCCGGTCCTGAATTAGAGTGGCAGGCGATTAATGGGTTACAAAAAATAGGATATAAAATTACACAATTGAATCGCTGGCAAGCTCACACTGCTCCCATAACTACTATTAGTTTTGATCCTAAAAATGATCAAATCATTGCCTCTGCCAGTGAAGATGGGACAATTAAATTTTGGCATCCAGATGGCAGTCAAGCTCAAAACCAAACTCTTAAAGGACGGGGTAAGGCAGTGTGGAGTTTGAGTTTTAGTCCTGATGGGTCTACCCTAATTTCAGGAAGCCGAGATCAAAGAATCAGACTTTGGAACAAAGACAAAAGCACAGGTGAATTTAAAGAGCAGCCAGACCTACTATTTGCTCGGCAACATACATCCAATATTTTAGGTGTTGCTTTTAGTTCTGATGGTACTTTAATTGCTTCGGCTGGAGAAGATAAAAAAGTGAATCTATGGAATAAAGATGGAACTTGGTTGAGAGAGTTAGGCAACCAACAGGACAAGCACAAAGATGCTGTTTATTCCGTTAGCTTTAGTCCGAAAAGTTCTGAACTTGTAACAGCAGGAAAAGATGGAATTAAACTTTGGAATATAGACGGTACTTTTGTTAAAAATTTGTACAATGAAAAAAATTGGACCTATGGAGTTAGCTATAGTCCTGATGGTTCTCATATTGCTTCTGGTCATGGAGATGGAAAAATTAAGCTATGGAAATCAGACGGTACTTTGATTAAAGAGTTGACAGGACATAGTAATGGAGTTCGTGGGGTTAGTTTTAGTCCTGATAGTTCTAAAATTGTTTCAGCAGGGCAAGATCGAACGGTTAAACTCTGGGATGTGAAAAAAGGGACTTTAATCACAACTTTTGAAGGTCATGGAGGTGATGTTCGTTCTGTTAGTTTCAATGCCGATGGTTCCCTAATTGCGTCAGCAGGTGCAGACAATACCATTCAACTTTGGAAAAATGAACATCTTTTAATTTGGAAAACTGAACATCTTTTAAAAAATCAAGTTTTTTCAGAACATACAGATGTTGTGTTTGCTGTTGATTTCAGTAATGATGGTTTATGGGTTGCTACAGCGAGTGCAGATAGAACAATCAGAGTTTTACGAAGAAATAATGAAGGAGTTTATGAAAAAAACTCTTCTCTATTTACAGAAAAAAATAAGAAATTTTATACTCTAGCTTTTAGCCCTGACAACTCTACTATTGCATCCGCAGATGAAGATGGTCAAATTATTCTGTGGCAACTCGATCAAACAGGTCATTTCAGTCAAGCTAAAGTTCCTCAACCTAAGAATATAGGGTATCAGATTCGTGGAATTGCATTTAATTCTGATGGTTCAGAAATGGCATCAACCAGTTCGGACCAAAAAGTCAGAATTTGGAAAAAGCAAGATGATGGCTCTTATAAGGTTATTCCAACTACTCTTTCAACTGCTAATGCTGAAAATTCATCAGCTTATGGTTTAAAAGTAACCTTCAGTCCCGATAATCAACTGTTAGCATTAGCACATGAGGATGGGACAGTAAAACTTTGGAAAAAAGAGATTAATGGTCAGTTTGAACAGGAACCTTTTGATAGTCTTAGCGGTCACACAGGGAACGTTAATCAAGTTGTTTTTGGTTCTGACAGTTCTATACTGGCTTCGGCAGGTTCAGATGGCATAATTCAAGTTTGGCAACGAAATTCTCAAGGCAAATATCAATCTACGAAAACTTTAAAAGGACATAATGGTGCTGTTTATGGTTTAGCATTTCACTCCTATGATCAAGAGGGTAAAAATCGTCAAATAATAGCTTCTGCCGGTCAAGACAATACGGTAAAACTTTGGGACTTAGACAGTAACCAACCCATTACTTTATCAGAACATACAAACCGGGTTTTTGCAGTGGCTTTCAGTCCCGATGGTAAAACTTTGGCTTCTGTTGGCTGGGATAAAAAATTAATTCTCTGGAATTTGGATTTCTTAAATTTGGATCAGTTGCTAGAAAAAAGTTGTGCGTGGGCAAAACCTTATCTACAAAATAGCAACTTTGTGGATAAAAACCAGCCAGAAATTTGCTTAGAGACAAAATAATAATTAAAATCTTAATTAATTGATTTGACTTTAAGCTAGTCTTATGGTAAAATATATCAACAGATTAAAGGTGGTTTTACTATTTTTAATCTGTTGATATAAAAAACAATATACTAACTTTAGCAGGAGGTTTCCAATGCAAGATTACAATGAATTAATCCCACAGTTATTAGAACTGGATGAAGAATCCCTAGAAGAACAGTTGGGTCTGCAAGTTCGAGATACACTGGATTCAATTGATATTAATGCCACCGCTAAAGCAGCCATAAATCCTGAAGTCTTAGCAGCAGGTAAACATTTCCTGAAACAACTCAATTCAGGACTTTATGATCTGATGTGTAATCCTTTGGGTTCAGATCCAGAAACGGAAAAAGTATTAGATGAAGTCATTAACCAAAATTATACTAAAGCGGCAGGAATATTGGCTCCTGTTCTCGTGTCTGGATTAGGATTAACTCCTGCTATTGCTACTTTAATTGCCACGTTAGTAATTAAAAAAATTGCCAAAGAAGGTTCGGAAGCAATTTGTAAGTCTTGGAAAGCTAGTTTGCCGTAGATGCGAAGGTTAATGTCCTCATCCTTGAATTGATTCAATCTGTGGGAGCGAGTGTGATTTATTCCCCTATTCTTCCCTTGTTTCCCTAACTCCTGTAGGATAAAAAAAGAAGATTGTAATCTAGGCTACAGCCTAAACTGAAATGATCAGTACAAAAACTGCAAAATTGATGTTACCATCGGGGACATTATGGCAACGGATAATCACTCAAACCGAATCTGCTCTCAACTGTGACGCCTTACAATCAATTCCAACGGAATATGATTTTATAGAGGAGGGAAATATTCGGTTTTTGGTGAGAATTCTGTCTAACTTAGCTCGAAAACAGAAAGCTAAGAAGAAACAGCAAAAAAAACTAGCTAAATCCGGTAAAGAATTTAATCCATTTCTTCCTTATGAACAGGATTTGTTTGTTGGCAATTTATCAGAAACTCATTTATGTTTACTGAATAAATTTAATGTTGTTGATCATCATTTATTGATAGTTACCCGACAATTTGAAGAACAGGAAACCTGGCTGACTCAAGCAGATTTTGCAGCAATGTGGCTGGTTTTAGCCGAAATTGATGGTTTGGTTTTTTATAATGGGGGAAAATTAGCCGGGGCGAGTCAGCGTCATAAACATTTACAATTAGTTCCGTTTCCTTTAGTCCCAGATGGAATCAATCTTCCGATTGAACCTGCGATCGCTTCTGTACAGTTTAATAATTCTATCGGGATCATTCCTGAATTTCCTTTTGTTCATGCGATCGCGACTTTTAACCCTGACTGGATTAATCACCTATCAGAAGCAGCTATTTTTACCTTAGAATTGTATTTTGAGCTATTAGCCACATTGGGTTTATCCGTCGGGGATAATCCCTTTCAATCAGGGGCTTATAATTTATTAGCTACTCGAAATTGGATGATGATTGTTCCTCGATCTCAAGAAAAATTTGAGGGAATTTCGATTAATTCTTTAGGATTTGGGGGGACGTTATTAGTTAAAAATTCAGAACAACTGCAACAGCTTAAATCCTATCATCCCTTAACAGTTTTAAAACAAGTAGCGTTGTAGGGGCGAGGAAACCTCGCCCAAAACAGGAATTAAACTAAATCAGGAAAAACTTCCCTAACAGCAGGATGAACTAAATGATGATTTTCCACATTTAATCCCTTGGCTAAAACCGGATTTAATTCTAAAGCCTTGAGTCCTTTATCAGCTAACTGAATAACATAAGGTAATGTACTATTATTTAAGGCTTGGGTTGCTGTCCAAGGCACAGCCCCAGGCATATTGGGAACACCATAATGAACGATACCTTCCTCAATATAGGTAGGATTAGTGTGGGAGGTCGGACGGAGGGTTTCAATACATCCCCCTTGATCTACCGCCACATCGACAATCACAGAACCGGGGCGCATTTGGGCGACTAAATTACGAGAAACTAACTTAGGAGCGCGTTTTCCTAGGATTAAAACCGCACCAATTAATAAATCAGCTTCAGGAACACTTTCTTCAATTTGAGACGGATGACTATAGAGTAATTCCACACTCGAACCAAACACCGTTTCTAAATAAGCTAACCGATCCAAATTCACATCTAAAATTTGAACTTTTGCCCCCATTCCGATCGCAATTCTTGCTGCTTCAGTCCCGACTATTCCCCCGCCTAAAATCACAACTTTTCCGGCTTTTACCCCAGGAATTCCGGCTAAAAGTACCCCTCTCCCGCCCTGTTGTCGTTCCAAATAACGGGAGCCAAACTGAATTGATAAACGTCCGGCGATGATACTCATGGGCGTTAATAAAGGTAATCGACCGTCAGGAAGTTCTACGGTTTCATAGGCGATCGCCTGGACACCACTTGTAATTAATTGTTCTGTGAGTTCTCGATTAGCCGCCAGATGCAGATAGGTAAACAACAGTTGATTTTTTTGAATTAAGCCATATTCGGCGGGTAAAGGTTCTTTGACTTTAACCACAAGTTCCCGACTCCAGGCATCGGTCGCAGAATTAACGATTGTGGCTCCGGCTCGTGTATAATCGCGATTGCTAAACCCCGAACCCTCCCCTGCACCTGTTTCTACAAAAACTTGATGACCTCGTTCCGTGCAAACCCTGACACTATCAGGATTCAAGCCCACTCTAAATTCCTGATCCTTGATTTCTTTGGGAATACCAATTTCCATAAATTCTGATTTCTCCTAAGTCTTAATTAGATTTTTACACTGGATTTAAAGATCGATAAGACTTTTGCTATACCAAGAATGATATTCCTATAAAACCCTTCCAAGGCCTGATTTCGGGTTTATAAGGGACATAAAATTTGTCTAACCCCTAGACATTTAGAATCTTTTAGGTAGAATCAGAACAAAAAATCTAAGTATCGTAAACGTACAAACCATTTTTGGAGGATAGACCCATTACACTAGCTATACGTTCATCGAATGTTTCAACTGCGTCCCACGCTAACCAGTCCAGTCTTAAAATTTGGGGACGTCAACCCCTACAAGGTCATGTTCCGATTAGCGGAGCTAAGAATTCTGCTTTAGTCCTAATGGCGGGTGCATTACTCTGTTCCGAAGATTGTCGGCTACGGAATGTTCCCTCTTTAGCCGATGTCAATAGCATGAGTGAGATTCTCATGACTCTGGGTGTCAAGATTGACCGCCAGGGCGACATTATCGACATTAAGGCGGGTGAGTTATCAGAATCACAAGCCCCCTATGAACTGGTGAGCCAACTACGGGCGAGTTTCTTTGCCATTGGGCCAATATTGGCTCGTTTAGGGATAGCCCGGGTTCCCTTACCTGGGGGATGTGCCATTGGTGCTAGACCTGTGGATCTTCATGTTCGTGGACTTCAATCCATGGGCGCGGAAGTACACATCGAACATGGGATTGTTCATGCTCATGTAGCTGGGGCGAATCGTCGGCTCAAGGGTGCTCGCATCTATCTGGATTATCCCAGTGTCGGGGCGACGGAAACTTTGATGATGGCGGCCACCCTAGCGGATGGGGAAACCATCATTGAAAATGCGGCTCAAGAACCGGAAGTTATCGATTTAGCGAATTTCTGCCGGGCGATGGGAGCCAGAATTCATGGGGCTGGCAGTAAAACTATTATCATTTCTGGAGTTCCGAGTCTACATTCTGCGGATTATTCGATTATTCCTGACCGAATAGAAGCCGGAACTTTTTTAATAGCTGGGGCGATCACAGGTTGTGAAATCAACCTATCGCCGATTATTCCAGAACATTTGAGTCCTGTACTGGCTAAACTCAAAACTATGGGGGTGAAAATCCGCATGGAAGGGCTAAACCACTTGAGCATTATCCCCGGAGAACAACTAAAGGCGACGGATATTAAAACCCTACCCTATCCAGGCTTCCCTACTGATATGCAAGCCCCCTTTATGGCGCTATTAACGCTGTGTGAAGGCAATAGTTTGATCAGTGAAACGGTATTTGAAAATCGTTTTGGTCATGTTCCTGAACTCAGTCGCATGGGTGCTGATATTCAGGTGAAGGGGAATACGGTTTTAGTCCGAGGTGTTCCTTTGCTATCGGGTGCTCCGGTCACAGCGACGGATTTACGCGCTTCGGCTGCTTTAGTTCTTGCCGCCTTAGCTGCTGAAGGAGAAACGACGATTCAGGGATTAAAACATCTGGATCGGGGTTATGAACAATTGGAAGCTAAACTCCGACAATTGGGTGCTAAAATTGAGCGTTTTGATCCTACGCCCACGGAGTAATCAGTTATCAGTAAACAGTTATCAGTTATCAGTATAGCAGGGAACGCCGGATCTGGGAACGCCGGATCTCGGAGGAAAAGACTTCACCGTCTAGCTTTGCTGCATCACTCTTTGTCCTAATAGGTCTGGCGACTGCTGTAAGAGTTAATATTTCCGATAACTGATAACTAATAACTGGTACAGACGCGCCAATAGCCTACGGCATCGCTGCGCTCACCGCACGTCTCTACTAATAACTAATAACTAATAACTGATGAAATTTCAACGTTCAACATTAATTTTAATGGGTTTAGCTTTGGGTTTGACCGGGGCTGTTTATGTATTTGAAATTCATGGGAAAACACAACAGCAGGAAATTCAGGCTAAACAACAACAAATTTTTTCTTTTCCTAAGAATGAGATTCAATTCTTTACTATTACAACTCCCCAACAAACTGTTACTTTGGAACGGGTGACTAACGCCGATGAGTTGAAAAAATCTCCTTGGAAAATCACCGCACCAATACAATTTTTGGCTAATCCGGCTTCGGTAGATTATTTGCTTAGAGAACTATTTAAAAATCAAAGTAATCCCTCGGATGTTAACTCGGGGATTCAGAAATTAACGGTTTCTAAAGAAAAACTTAAGGATTATGGATTAGATACGGTCACGGATAAAATAGAAATTAAACTTAAAAATAATACAATCTATAAATTAAGTTTAGGGAAAAATGATTTTCGCGGAAATTATTTATATGCCCAAATTGACTCCCCCCAACCTTCTACAAAGGAAGTCAATATTTTGGTGATTTCTAATGATATTTTATCAACTATTAATCGTCCCATAGAGGAGTGGAAACTGCCCCCAGAAATTCCGCAAACACCTCCTAAACCTCCTACACCTCAACCCATTCCTACACCTTCCGCTAGTCCTAAATAATGTCAATTTAGCTGTTAGGAGTGCGCTGAAGCGCAACAACGAGTGCAACTATGAAACAGTCAAAAGTATTATCCCCATTCCCTGTTCCCTCCCCTCTAGCCCCCCGTGCACGGGGGGCTAGAGGGGGCTGTTCCCTATTCCAATCATGAATTTAGAATCAGAAATATTTCCGGTAAATTTAGCTAACCGATTTGCTCAGTTTGGCTTGCAATGTGTTATACAAGAATATCCTCATATTCAATATTATTGGTTAGAAAGTTCTCAGGATTTAATTCCCCATCGACAACTTAATCCGGCATTTTATGGCTGTTTAGATTGGCATTCGGCGGTTCATAACCATTGGATGTTAACTCGGTTAATTAAATATTTTCCCGATGGGGATTTTGTGTCTTTTGCTAGAGATATTTTAACTAAAAATATTACCCCAGAACATATTAAAATAGAAGCCAAATTTTTACAATCTCAGCCTCGATTTGAATGTCCCTATGGGTTAGCTTGGTTTTTACAATTAATAGCCGAATTGACTGAATGGGAAGACGAACAAGCTAAAATCTTATTAGAATATTTACAACCTTTAAAAACTATTATTATTAATAATATTCATAAATGGTTATTAAATTTATCCTATCCCAACCGCACCGGATTACATAATCAAACAGCTTTTGCATTGGGATTAATTTGGGATTGGGCAACCTTAACTCAGCATCAACAATTATTAGAAGAAGTTGCACATAGAATCCAAAAATTTTATTACCATGATTACAATTATTCCCTCCATTGTGAACCCTTGGGTGATGATTTTCTCTCTCCCTGTCTAGCAGAAGCAGATTTAATGCGCCGGATTTTACCGCATTTTGAATTTGGAGAATGGTTAACTATTTTTTTACCCCACCTTCCCCAAAAGTTGGAAACCGATTGGTTTTCTCCGATTATTATTAATAATCCTGAAGATTACGGACAATCCCATTTTGATGGGTTAAACTTGAGTCGGGCGTGGATGTTAGAAGGGATAATCTCTGGTTTATTACCAACAGATAACCGCATCCCCGCTTTGAAAACTGTAGCAAATCTTCATTACCAAGTCGGGTTAAATCCTGTATCTGGTAATTTCTATGGCGGAAGTCATTGGTTAGGAAGTTTTGCCGTTTATCTAGGAACAAAAAGAGGTTTAAACAGCCATAAAAAATAATCAATCCTTTTTATTAGCAAATGCGCCTGTGCGGTTAGGACAAAGACTAATACATACTCTTTTCCTCTGGTGTTCTCCGTTCCCTGTTATCCGTTCTCTATTCCCTATTCCCTGTTGCCTGTTCCCTTCTATATGACTGAACTCAGACAGAATCTAATCACCAGAGATTGGGTAATTATTGCCACCGAAAGGGCAAAACGACCCGATGAATTTACTAAAACTGAAACCCAACTTATTCCCACTCCTGAATATCGTTCTAATTGTCCCTTTTGTCCAGGGAATGAATTGTTAACTGGAGGTCGAGAAATATTGCGGTTATCGGATGATTTAAACTGGAAAGTTCGCGTTGTTTCTAATAAGTATCCTGCTTTATCTCCTGAAGGTGAAAGAGTCCGAGAAACCGATGGTATTTTTCACTCTTTATCAGGGTTTGGGTTTCATGAAGTAGTCATTGAACATCCTCGCCATGATTTAACAATGGCGTTAATGGAAATTAAAGATATAGCAAATGTGATTCAAGTTTATCGCCAACGTTATATTCATATTCGCCAAGATGCTCGGGTAGAAACTATTATTATCTTTAAAAATCATGGTCAAGGAGCGGGAACTTCTTTAGAACATCCTCATTCCCAAATTGCTGCAATTCCCATTGTTCCCTATCAATGGCGTGACCGTGTTAGGGAAGCAATTCGTCATTATGATGATACCGGAGAATGTATTTTTTGTCGCACATTAAAGGAAGAATTAGAAGCCCAAGAACGAATTGTTTTTACCAGTGAACATTTCGTTGCTTTTATTCCCTATGCCGCCCTTTCTCCCTTCCATACTTGGATTTTTCCCCGTCGTCATAGTTCCTCATTTGATGAAATTACAGATGTGGAAATCTTGGATTTAGCTAAAACCTTAAAAAATGTTCTAGCTAAATTTTACTATGGCTTAAATAATCCCGATTATAATTATACTATTCGTTCAATTCCCACCGCCGAACAACGCACCGATTATTCCCATTGGTATATTGCATTAATTCCTAGGGTTTCTTTATCCGCCGGATTTGAATTAGGCAGTGGAATGTATATTAACACAGCTTTACCCGAAGAAAGTGCTGCATTCTTGCGTTCTGTTAAAATTCCTCCTGATAATTGCTATTGATACTAATATTATTGTTAGATTTATTACTAGAGATGATGAATTACAGTATCAACAAAGTTTAGAATTGTTCAAAAATAAAAATATTTTTATTCCTGATACTGTCATCTTGGAAACTGAATGGGTTTTGCGGTTTGCTTACAAGTTTAAACCTTTAGAAATTTATACTTTTTATGCTGCATTTCTTCGATGAATTGATTTAGAGGTTGTGTGTCACCTGTTGCTATATCTTCTAATCCTTTTTTAATCCCAACAATAGTTTCTAATTTCTCGATAAAATCCAGTAATTTCTGATAAGATCCAGCATCTTGTACTACTAATTCAGCTTTCCCATTAACAGTTAAAACGATAGGATTACCTGTTTCTTTCATCTGGGTAATCATTTCATTTGTATTCCGTTTAAAGGTTGAGAGGGATTGAATATCTCGATTTAGATTAATCATGGTTGGGGACTTGGCACTAAATTTGCATTTAATTTAATGTTAGCACAAAATAGCAAAAGCGATCGCACTCTCAACACTCCTACAATAAAATAGGTTATAATAGCAAGCAGTTAAATAATCACCTAATTCATTATGCAACAAAGTTTTGATGCGGTTTTTGAAAACGGGGTTTTTCGCCCCTTAGCTGATTTCCAATTAACAGAAGGTCAAACCGTAAAACTGATTATAGAATCGGAATCTATGAAAAAAACGAAAGGCTTTCCTACAACGGGAATTATTGCTAAACTAACAGCAAATCCTCTTGTGATTCCTAACTTTCATTCCCTGACAAGAGAGGAAGCGAATGAACGCTGGTAAACCTCAACGTTTTTTTGTTGATTCTAATATTTGGCTCTATCGTTTTATCGTTAATCCTAATGATTCAGATGCTAGAGCAAAACAACAAATAGCTACAAGTATTACCAGTCAAGAAAACCTAGTTATTAGCACGCAGGTTGTCAATGAAGTCTGCTCAAATTTAATTCGCAAAGCCAAATTTGATAATTCACAGATTCAAAATATAATTGATGATTTTGGAGCGGGCTGTGAAATTTTACCTGTTTCTTTTGCAACAATTCAGTATGCTGTAAAATTGCGGGATTGCTATTTATTTTCATTTTGGGATAGTATAATCATTGCTAGTGCAATTTTAGGCGATATAACTATTCTATATTCAGAAGATATGCAAGATAGTTTAATCATCGAAGATACTTTACAGATTATCAATCCATTCAGAGATTTAAAATGAGCGATCGCGCCCTCAACAACCCTACAATAAAAAGCGATCGCACCATCAACACTCCTAAAATAAAAAGCGATACCTGCGACAAGTTAAGCTAACAATCTTCTCAAGAAATGTACAAAAAAGTAATTCTCCAGAATTTGGGTTTCCTGATCTCAATACAACATTAAAATTAATCTAATGTGAGCAACTTATCATAAATTAAAATGTTAATCATTCATCTTAAAAAGTTGCCCACCCTACGAACTTTTTAATGTTCTGCTAATGCTGAGTTAATAGCGGATTGAATTGCATTAATTTCGTTCATGTTTGATGAAGAATAGGCTTGTGATTCTGTTCCTGCTGAAACAACAATGATACGATACTCTGTTTTTTGAGATATCCACCAATAAATACCTAAGCCAATAATTAAAAGTCCTAAACCATAAGCTGCAATCAAGAAAAAGCCAACAATACAACAAATAATAGGCCCCTTACGATCAGGTTTTACCTCCAGCGTTTTAACAGCTCCAATATTTCTAATTGGGTATTGTGTATTGGGAACTTCAAATGTATTTCTTGTAACTACAACTGAACCGTTATTGAAAAGATCCATAATCAATAATTAAAGAGAATTAAGGTACTAAAGATTAACTAAATTAAATACTAACATTTTTTAGGAGTAAATACAATCTAAAAATATCCTATTTTATCCTAAATTTTATTAAAAAATATTAACCAAAATATCCTAAAATATCTGATAATATCCGAGCAAAATTTGTTATAATGGCTAAAATTACTATCAGAGATAGAGTTTATGGATGTTACAAAAATTTTACAAAGTGCTGATGAGTTGGTTTTTACGCAAACGGGAAAGCATTTAGATAATATTCAGGAAAGAATAATTAAAGGAGTATGGGAAGATAAAACCTACGATGAAATGGCGCGTGATTGCGATAAAAGTGAAAGTCATGTCAGAAATATCGGTTATAAATTATGGCAAATATTATCTAAAGCATTGGGTGAAGATATAAAAAAGACTAATTTTCTTTCTACATTTGAAAGATTAAATATTGAATTATGCTCAAATTCGTTAAATGTTTACAATATAAAAAATAGCAACAATAATCATTTTTGTCATGCACAAACATTAAGTCAACCTAACAAAAAATATCAAGAAAGTGATATAAATAATAAATCTAAATCAGTTTATCACGATTTAACCCTAGCTCCTCAAATAATAAATTTTTATAACCGAGAAACTGAACTTAAAACCATTTTTAATTGGATATTTAAACAAAATAGTCGTTTAATCTCAATATTAGGATTATCGGGAATGGGTAAAACTGCTATTGTTAAAAGATTTATTGATTTAAACTTAGATCAATTTGAAGTTATTATCTGGAGAAGTTTGAAATATCCTAAACCTTTAGAATTGCTGGTTAAGGATTTATTGAATATTATTAAACCAGAAGACAAACAAACTATAGATGATCAACTAAAAGAATTATTAGATATACTCATTAATAAAAAATGTTTAATTATCCTTGATGATGTGCAGAATATCTTTACTCCGGGTCAATTTGCGGGACAATATCAACCGGAATACCAAAGTTATCAAAACTTTTTCACTCTGATCACAGAAACCGAACATCAGAGCAGTTTAATTTTAATCAGTCAAGAAAAATGTCCAGAAATGGAAGGTTGGGAAAACGAATTATATCCGATTAATTGTTTAGAGTTATCAGGTTTATATGATCTGGAAATTCTGAATAATAAAGGATTAAAAAATGACGAGTTTTGGTTAAATTTAATTAATTTATATGAAGGTAATCCCGTTTATTTAAAAAGTATTGCTATTTTAATTAAAAATATATTTGATGGTGATGTTGCTGAGTTTTTAGCGGAGAATGAATTAGTGATTACTCAAGAGATGCGATCGCAGTTTAACCAATTATTTCACAGACTTTCACCTATTGAACAACAAATCGTTTTAAAATTAAGTCAATTTGAGCAATCTGTATCCAGAGAAACATTGAGAGAAAGTGTAGAATTATCATCAACGGATTTAATTAATGGGTTACAATCTTTACAACAACGGTATTTAGTTACTAAAATAAAACAGGATAAAATTATGTTTAAATTGTCTTCTATTTTTGGGAAATATGTAAAAAACTTTAATCTCGATTAGGAAGGGAACGATCTTGACTAATTTCTTGTTGCCATTTTTGAGGATTGATTTTAGAATAGACATTGTTTTTTGCTAATTTATTTAAGGCTTCAGACATTTTTTGACCATTAGATTTAGTTGCATTCGTTGATATTTCTTCTTCTAAAAAAGTAATTTTAACTTCAACTGAATTATCTAAGTTGATATCTGGAGTTTGATCCAGCCATTGAATAGAATTGTTTTTTAAAATAGCATTGAAAGTTTTTAGCATGATTTTTTCACTAATTAATAAGTTGATAATTCTGGTGAGTCCCCACAAGAAGCCTAGACTAATAATTATATAGCAATCCCCGCCGAGGTAGTAATATTTTCTCGTCGGGGTTTTGTCTCCCAACCCCTACCCTACATTGTTTTTTTCATACACGGATTGCTATAATCTTCCCTAAACCCTTAGCGAGCGACGATACCCGCTCCACAGACCGCCTTCTTCATTCTTTACAAAATTTACAGTTTTTTGTGTTTGCACCAACCTATACTGCTAAATGTAGGCGATTGCGGGATAATGTTGAACCGGAATTCAAAGCGTCAACGTTTATCCTGCCCAAAAGTGAGCCCTATAACCTCACAATTGAAAGTCTACCGCCATCAAATTAACAATTTGGGATCAAAAACGATTTTAAATTTCGGGTTAAGTTCAAAGAACATCCCAAGTCCTAAATCTTTGCATCCTCAGTGAAATTTTTAAGGAATATATTCTCATGTCCACCAATAGAAAAAAACGCACGACTCCTGCTACCCGTAACACTTCTGCCATTAGTGACAAAGTAAAAGTTACGGTTTCTTTAACGGCTGATGCTGCTCAACAGGTGGAGGTGCTTGCTAAGGAATTAGGGGTATCAAAATCAGAATTATTTGAACGTTTGACTAAAGAACATTTAAACCAAGCTACCCCAGGGGAAGAAACCACAGCCACCGTTAACGTAGAATCTCCTGCGCCTGCGACTGATGATACTGCTTTAAAACAGGAGATTGAAGCCCAAGCTAATACGATTCAAGAGTTAAAACAGCAACTCGCTCAAACCGTTTCTGTCCAAACATATCAAACCTTAAAACAAGAAGCAGAACAACAAAAACAAACCCTAGCTGATTTACAACAACAACTCCAACATCAGGGTACAGAAACGATGACCGCAGAAACTCACCAAGCCTTGCAAAACCAGTTAGAACAGGAACAAAATACTATATTGCAACTCAACCAGCGCCTTGAAACCCTGGAAAAAGAAGTGGAAAAAAGCAATAGTTCTCTAGCTGAACTGCAAGTTAAACAAGGGAGAATTGCGGAATTAGAAGCAAAGTTAGATCATAGTATTTCAGAAGATAATTATCATAATTTAGAATATCTCTGTGCGACTCAAAAAACACAAATGGCAACTTTGGAACAAAAATTAGCGAGTTTAATTTCCACTAAAACCCAACATCAAGGAACTGCTAGTTATGATGCCCTAAAAAACTATCTGCAAGAACAAGATGATTTAATTAATGTTTTGGAAAAACGGGTTTTAGAACTGCATGGGTTAGCTTCCTTTGGAGAATCTCAACTATCCAAATGGCGAAATCGCACATTCAACGGTTAAAATTACAACAAACACCCTTAATGGCTCAAACCCTCTAAGGGTGTAACTAACAAAACAATAATATTAAAATAAATTGAATTTTTCCGGTTTTTTGACCGAATCCCTAACACGAAGGGTGTAACTAAAGTTTACAATAAAGCGCAGATAGTTTCAACAAAAACAAAACTATGGTAACTCTTTACGTCAACCCCGCCACTGGAAATGATTTTAGTTCCGGGGAGTCGAATAAACCCTTTAAAACCCTAAAAAAAGCCCTTTCCCAAGCTCAGTCGGGAACCACAATTTACCTAGAACCAGGAACTTATAGTAGTTCAAGTGGTGAAGTCTTTCCCCTTATCCTCGCAGATGGTGTCATAGTCATCGGGAATGAGTCGGGAAAAGGCAGTGGCATTTTAATCGAAGGGAATGGACTCCATAGCAGTAGCAGTGCTGGGAGTCAAAATATCACAATTTTGATGGAAAATAACGCCCAATTGCGAGGCGTCACCGTTACCAATATTCAAACTAGAGGAACGGGAGTTTGGATTGAATCTCAATCTCCGATAATTGCTAATTCTACCTTTACCCGATGCAAACGAGAAGGGATTTATGCCGTAGGT
The DNA here is from genome assembly GCA_003609755.1 of Planktothrix agardhii NIES-204. Taxonomy (NCBI): domain Bacteria; kingdom Bacillati; phylum Cyanobacteriota; class Cyanophyceae; order Oscillatoriales; family Microcoleaceae; genus Planktothrix; species Planktothrix agardhii. The sequence continues at coordinate 1,485 of AP017991.1, read as the reverse complement.
TCGGGAAATCCTCAGATTCTCAATAGTATTTTTGTCCAAAATGAAGGCTATGGAGTCTCCATCGAAGGGGATATCAAAGGAGAAATCGGAGGAAATACCTTTGAAAACACTGGATACGGGATTTCCCTGAAAAATCAAGCCGCTCCCTTAATTCGGGATAATGCGATTGTCGAAAACCGTTCCGGGATATTAATTGCTGGGGACTCCCAACCGATTCTGCGCCAAAACCTAATTGAACGCAATAGCGGGGATGGCGTGGTAATTATGAATCAAGCTACACCGGATTTAGGAACCGCCCAAACCCCAGGGGGAAATACTATTCGGAATAATGGCGGTTTTGATGTCCAAAATGCCGGAACTGCCAGCCTAACATCCTTTGGAAATATTCTTAGTTCTACTCGCGTTAAAGGAAATATACAAGTCGTGACTCAAAGCGTACCAACCGCCGCATCTGCAACCTTATTTGTTAATTCGGCTACCGGGAATGATTCGGCCACAGGCGGTCAATCTACCCCCTTAAAAACCATTGCTAAGGCTATTAGTCAAGCCCAGTCGGGAACCCTGATTCAAGTCGCTCCAGGAACCTATAACGCCACTACGGGGGAAGCGTTTCCGTTAATTGTGCGGTCGGGAGTAACTATTGTTGGGAATGAGACGACCAAGGGCAAAGATGTCGTAATTGTGGGGAGTGGTCGCTTCAGTAGTCCCAGTTCGGCGGCTCAAAATGTGACGATTTTGATGGAAAATAACTCAACGGTTAAGGGGTTGAGCATTACCAATGACCAAACGCGAGGGACTGGAATTTGGGTAGAATCGGTTTACTGTAATATCGGCAGTTGTACCCTGACGAAATCCAAACGGGAAGGGGTTTTTGCCACGGGAACGGCCATTGCTGCGGTGACGAATAGTGATTTTATCGAAAATGTGGGCAATGGAATTGCTTTGGGGGGAAATGCTAAGGGGGAAATTCGGGGGAATAAATTCCAAAATACCGGATATGCTATTTCTGTCCAAGCCCAAGCTTCTCCCTTAATTATTGAAAACGAAATTCTGGAAAATCGGTCTGGGATTGTGTTATCAGGACAGTCTAAACCCGTATTACGAAAAAATCAAATTAAGAAAAATCTTCAAGATGGTTTAACGGTAATTGCTGATTCTGCCCCGGATATTGGTAGCCCTCAAGATAATGGCGGGAATGTATTTGTTGATAATGGCAAATATGATGTTCAAAATGCCAGTAAATTTACCTTAGTTTCTGTGGGAAATCAAATTAACCCGACCCGAACTTTGGGAAGTATTGAGTTTACAGCCAATCAAACCCCAACTCCTGGCCCTAGTCCCACACCGACCCCCGGCGGCTCTAGTCCCACACCGACTCCAACTCCGGTTCCTGGAGGGGCGAAATTCAACGATATTGGCGGATATTGGGCGAGAACTTTTATTGAAAGGTTAGCGGATATGGGGATTATTAGCGGTTTCCCCGAT